>DFLB01000063.1:1245-105499 GCA_002373995.1 Bacteroidales bacterium UBA3630
AACATGGCCGGCCGTGGTACCGACATCAAGCTCAAGGGCGATGTGCGCGAGCGCGGCGGTTTGGCCATCATCGGCACCGAACGCCACGAGAGCCGCCGCGTGGACCGACAGCTGCGTGGACGTGCCGGCCGTCAGGGCGACCCGGGCAGCAGCCTCTTCTTCGTCAGCCTTGAGGACGACCTGATGCGTCTCTTCGGATCCGAACGCATGGCCCAAGTTATGGACCGCATGGGCCTTCAGGAAGGCGAAGTCATCCAGCACTCAATGATCACCAAAGCCGTCGAACGCGCACAGAAAAAGGTCGAAGAGAACAACTTCGGTATGCGCAAACGGCTGCTCGAGTACGACGACGTGATGAACAACCAGCGCACAGTCATCTACAACAAGCGCCGCAATGCTCTCTATGGCGACCGCCTGTCTATCGACATCAGCAACATGTTCTACGACACCTGCGAGCTCCTCTACACCGAAGGCAGCGATTGGGAGGACTTCAAACTGGAGGTCATCAAGGTCTTTGCCCACGAGGTGCCTATGAGCGAGCGCGACTTCCTCTCGCTGCACCGCAAGGAGGCCATCCAACTGCTCTACGACCAGTGCTTCAACGCCTACAAGGAACGCATGCAGCGCCTCTGCGAAGCAGCATGGCCTTTCATCAAAAACATTGCGGAGAACACTCGCTACATCAACGTCGCCTTCCCCATCACCGACGGCAAGAAGACGCTCAACGTGGTGGTGCCGGTCAAGAAGGCTTACGACACCCACGGCCGCGAACTGCAACTCTCCATCGAGAAAGGCATCACGCTGGCCATCATCGACGACCAATGGAAAGAGCATCTGCGCCAGCTCGACGACCTGCGCCAAAGCGTGCAAAACGCCGCCTACGAGCAGAAAGACCCGCTGCTGATCTATAAGTTCGAATCATTCAAGCTCTTTGAGCAAATGTTGCTCAACATCAACCGCGAGATTACCAGCTTCCTCTCCCGCGCCACCCTGCCGCTGCCCGACGAGAACCAGGTGCGTGAGGCCAGACAGCCCCAGGCGCCCCAGAAAGGACTCCGCGCAGGCCGCCAGAACGACTTCGACCGCGCCGCCGCACAGCAACGTCAAGCTATCGACAACAGCCGCCAACAGCCGCAAAAAGTCATGCCGGTGCACGTCGAAAAGAAGGTAGGCCGCAATGACCCCTGCCCCTGTGGCAGCGGCAAGAAGTACAAGAACTGCCACGGCCGCGACTCCGAGTAGTCTCTGTACGCATTATTTTGCATTTTTTCACCCCTCTTGCAGGTGGCTTTGCCCCGCTTGCAAGAGGGTTTCTCTTAAAATTTTATTTCACGCAACTCTATGATTATCAGCACAATACCCCCCCCCAATCCAATCCCCTCAAAAATTTCATTGTCGGTTTGAGAAATAAATGTACTTTTGCAGACAAATCAACAAAAAAAACACATCATGAATAGAAAAATCAAAACAACATCCATGCTGCTTCTGTCAGCAGCATTGCTCGCCACCATCGCCTGCACGAAGGAAAACGAGAACAGCGATAACAATGCTGGCTCATCTCAATCCGAAGAGAGCATCAGCACAACTGCCTTGATAGGCACCTACGGCTATCCCAGCAGTCATGCGTTGACGGGAAAAGATTTTGTAATCGTAAATGACAGCATCGTCACTTTCGATAACATGACCTACACTTGGTCCATCTCCGGCAATCATTTCACGGCGACAAACGGCAGATACTATAAAATGGAATTCGATATCACTGCCATCTCCTCCAAGGAAATGACCATCAGCGGCAGTACATGGCGTTACTATCAGAACGACGACGAGTGGCGGGCACAGACTGACCTGAGCGGCACCCTTGTCAAAACTGTCACCGAAGTCCTCACCACCCTGCCCGACGACATCATTACGGGCGACTGGACTTTCTCCGGAACTCTCGGCAGTGGATGGCCGCTTCAGGTGTCAGACGACCACACCTGCATCTGGAATTATAATTACACATGCAACTGGAACACCGATGCTACCACCTTCAATGCACGCGGCACGGGCAACTACCCGCGCTTCAAGATGCAATTTACAGTGGACAGCATCACCACTTCGGCAACCCAAGCTATACTGTATGTCAATGGAGATTACAAGGACAGCGTTTATCGTATTTCCGGATGGGAAGAGACCGGCGATGAACTTGTCGGTACTTTCACCAGACGGTTCTAATTGATTCCTTTTTTATACGATTGAGGGGCCCGCGCTTCAGCACGGGCCCCTCTCCTGTTTTTCTCTGTCTCTACTCTCCGATATACTTGCCGTCAACCTCCCAGTTGAGTGTCTTGGCATCTTTGATTTTCCTCCACCACAGGAAACCGCCCATCTTCACAATGGTAGCCTGATAGGTCATCTTGCCACGCATCTTGCGCACCCATACTTCATTGAGCTTATAATCAGAATACTGGTGGCTCACGGTATCTCTGATGGCAGCCGGATAATACTGCTTGTCAATGTAGTAGTGTGTCTCGCTGCCCTTGTTCGAGAACACCATCGCCTGACGGCTCTTCTCTGCGTCAAAGTAAGTGACTTTATACGTCAGCGAATCCACCTGCCACCATGCTACATCCGTGGCATCTTTCACCTGCCGCTGAAAGTCTTTTACATAGTTTACCTTGACGTCTTTTTCTGGCACCGACTTGATGTTCTGTGCCATCAATGCTCCCTGAAGGAGCACCGCACTTGCCATTAAAGCAAATATCTTTCTCATATTGTGTCTGTTATTAAGTTTTTACTCTTATTGTCTCTGAGGTGCAAATATACGAAATTTATTTATTCTACATGTCCAACATCAGTTTTTCCAACACTTTTTCTCCATCACGTATTACCTGTGTCGTCCAATGCAGCTTGAGGTCAAGCATCGCATCGTCTGTCAAACGCCAGTCGATGTCCGTCGAGGCGCGCATCCGCTCGGTGAGGCTGAAGAGCGACAGCGCCGCGCAGACCGAGATGTTGAAGCTCTCCGTGAAACCGTACATCGGTATCTTCACATAGGCATCGGCACCGTCGATAGCCTCCTGCGACAGCCCCGTAAGTTCGGTGCCGAAAACCAATGCCGTGGGGCGGCTGATGTCGAGGTCGCCTATCATCTGGTCGTTCTCGTGCGGCAAGGTTGCCACAATGCGATATCCGCGACGACGCAACTCGGCGTATGCCTCCGCCGTATCTCGATAGCGGTAGTAGTCCACCCATTTCGAACTGCCTACCGCCACGTCGCCCGCGGGATTGAAGGGGTTGTTTTTCTCGATGACATGCACATCCTGTACCCCAAAGCAGTCGCACGAGCGCAACACCGCCGACGCATTGTGGCTCTGATAGATATCCTCCAACACCACACTGATATGACGCGTGCGCAACGGCGCCAGGCGGTCAAAGAGGTTTCGCTTGTTTTCACTGAACAACTCCGCAGCACGGCGGTACAATTCCTGCTTTTGCTGAAGACTTAGCTTCGCAAATGGACTGGCTATATTGGGGTAATGTTCTGGCATCTTTCAATTTTTTTTGCAAAAATACGAAAAAAAATCATATCTTTGCACTTTAAAAAACAAAGCGCCTTTTACTGATACTAACTGAAAGCTAAAATAGTAAAGACCATGTTGATAGGTTACGACGCCACCAATGCCATGCGCAACACAGGCCCTCTGGGTGACTTCTCCCGCAATCTTATTGCCCACATCGCTGCGGCTCATGTGAAAGATTTCCGCGCCCTTTTGTTCTCATCACATATCAAATCCGACTACCGATCTTTCTTCTCTGGCGACAGCAACGTCAGCACCTATGTCCCCACCGGTGGGGCCAAATTGCTGCCCGAAATATGGCTTCGCTACCGCCTCAACCCCTGGCTTAAAACAGAGAAGGTGAACCTCTTCCACGGCCTTAACGAAGAACTACCGTTCCATATCGACCGCGGCATTAAGACTATTATCACCTGCTACGGCGTCAACGAACATCACCACACTTCTTTGCCCGATATGCTCGCTTGGAGGGTCCGCATGAACTACGCTTTCTCTGCCGCCAACATAGTGGTGGCGGTGAGCGACACCGTAAAGGACCAACTCTTAGCCCACGGCGTCCCCGAGGACAAAATTCGCGTCATCGGAATCAAAGGTCACCCCTACGAGGTTTCCAACGAGCTGGCAGACCAATACTTCGAACTCTACCGTTCGCTGCTGGGCTACTGACCTTTCTCCTGTTTCTCGGACGCGTTGTTGTGCATCTCGCGCAAGAATGCGTACTTCATGAACGTGTAGCACGCACTCATGCGGCACACCATGTATCCCTCCGGACCGTCCAAAAAGCCACCCTTGAAGACATAATTTCTGATGAACGTCCACCACTGCTTCAAGGCCACCGTCGCCATCGAACACCGTTTCCCCTGGCGGAAGGCTTTCTCTGCCGCAAGCGTGGCATAGTGCAACTGCCGGTTGGCATGGTCCTCGATGGAGTAATATGAATAGTGTAGCAAATCGCCTTCTAATCGCTGCAACTTCACCGTCGGAGCATAGAGCAGCTCTTCGTGCACCAACCCGTCCCATCGTGCCACACCAGCATGCCACAGCCTCAAACAGGGATCCGGATACCACCCGCAATGCCTTATCCACCGTCCACAGTAGTTTGTCATCCGGTTGAAATAGTAGATGGTATTATCGTCAGGTGAACTGTCTTTGAATTGCAACAAACTGTTCTTGAGGCCCTCCGACAATGCTTCGTCGGCGTCTATACTGAGTATCCAGGCATTCGTGGCCAGACTGTCGGCATAGTTTTTCTGCTCGGCATAGCCTGCCCATTCATGGTACTCAAAGCGCACCCCTGCCCCTCGGCATATCTCTTCCGTCCGGTCTTTCGACCCCGAGTCCACCACCACTATCTCATCCACTACTCCCCCCAGCGATTCTATGCAGCGCCCGATGTTGCGCTCTTCGTTACATGTGATGATTACCGCAGTTATCTGTTCCATAGCATTCGATTTCGGCGTGCAAATTTACATATTATTTTTGACATATCGGTGAAAAATTGTATTTTTGCACCCGGAAATGGACAAGAAAATCATAGCTTTCGACGCTAAACGGGCCGCTCAGAACCGCACTGGTTTAGGCAATTACAGCCGCTACATACTGCGCCTACTCTCACTCTATGCCCCCGGCAACGACTACCTGCTCTTTGTCCCCGACTTGCGCAAAACCCGCTTCCTCGACGAACTGCCTAAACCATCTGCCTACACCATCGTCTCTCCTCGCACCGTCCTCGGTCGCGCCATGAAAGCACTATGGCGGTCGTTCGCCATCAGCCACGAACTGCGCCGCCAGCACATCGACCTCTACCACGGCTTGAGCAATGAGCTCCCCTTCGGCATTCGCCACGCCGGTTGCCGCAGCATCGTAACCATCCATGATGTCATCTTCCTCCATCACCCAGAATACTACCGCCCCCTCGACCGCTGGCTCTACCGCCTCAAGTTCGCCTATGCCGGCCGCAAAGCCGATTGTGTGCTGACCGTCAGCGAGTATTCCAAACGCGAACTCGTCCAGCACCTCCACCTGCCTCCAAGCAAAATCCGTGTCGTCTATCAGGGCATTACCATCGACTTTTCCTCCGTCACCGACACCGACCTTCGCCGCGTGCAGTCACTCTACCGTTTGCCTGACCGGTTCATCCTCTTTGTCGGCACCCTCGAGGAACGCAAAAACCTGCTCCTCGTCGCACGCGCCTTCGTCTTGCTTGCCGCCAAAAACAGCCTGCCTCCCGACTTGCGCCTCGTCGCCGTCGGCCGCCGCACGCCTTATCTCTCCACCGTCCTCTCCACCCTTCAAGCCGCAGGACTGACGGATAGGCTGCTCATCTGCGAAGGGGTGCCTTTCGCCGACCTGCCAGCCTTCTACCGCCTCGCCGACTTCTTCGTCTACCCCTCTCGCATCGAAGGGTTCGGCATCCCTATGCTCGAAGCGGCAGCAGCAGGCCTGCCGGCCATCGGCTGCACCGGATCAAGCCTCGAAGAGGCCGGTGGCGCAGGTGCCTTCTATGTCGACCCCGACGACGCTCCCGCTATGGCACAATGCATCCTCTCGCTGTGGAACAACGCTGACCTCAGAAAGGAACGCTCCGTCATGGGACTTTCCCATGCGGAGCGCTTCTCCGACAGCCGTCTGTTCTCTGACCTGATGGCTGTCTACAATAGCCTTATCGGTTAATTCTTGACCAACTTGCGGCTCACACGTTCACTGCCGTTGTCAAACACCACCATGTACAGTCCCGACGGCAGCCGGCTCGTGTCGACAGTATAGCATATCCGCCCCGCGGCCTGCAACGTCGAGTTGTGCACGCAACGTCCCGCAGCGTCTATGATATACACCTTATAGGTTCCTCTGTCGCCCAGGTCAATCTCCATGTTGGCACGTGCCGTGGCTGGATTCGGATAGAACTGCCCGAAACCTTCCTCGGCATCGGCAACCTCGACGCCGGCACTCTCCCCCCACCCGAAACGGTAGGCACCGCCTGTCTTGGCGGTATACGGCTTGTCGATGCTCTTGCCGTTATTGCTCGTAGCTGTGATGTAGTAGCTTACCACCACATCGTCGCCGCCAATGCCCGTCGTGGGTATCTCGGCCGTCCAATCGCCGTCGCCACCCTGCTGCATAGCCACCTCCTGCCACTCTCCCTCCGCCACGCGGTAGCGCACCTTCGCCTCAGCCACTCCGCTGCGGTTGCTGATCCGGGCGCTCACCACAGCGTTCTCGCTCCTCAACTCCTCGTGGCGGCCCCTGATCGACGCATGGAGTATACGTATCGGGTTCTCGGCAGGTATCTGCTTCGTGATGCAGTGGATGGCACCGCCGCTGCCGTCAAACGAACGCACGTCGATGGGATAGATCTCATATCCGGGATACGCAGCCTTGATAACCTCAATATTGGCACTGTCCCACGATGCCGTCGGCATCCCGTCCACCACCTCCGAGAAGCAAGGCTGCACAATCACGTTGTTCACAAACGTGTGGTTCGAATAGGTTCGCGTATAGTTCGTGTAAACGCTCTGCGAAGCGAAGTTCGACCCGTCGTCCATGCTCGGAAAGGGGATGTAGTCGCTCCTGAACAGGTTGCCGAAGGTGCTTGTCCACGAACATATCGAGTCGATGTTGCGCGCTGCAGTGCTGTAGTCGGTCCAGCGGCTATAGTTCTCCGGGAACTTCGAGAAGACGAACTGGTTCTCGTCCAGCATGTCGGCATACAGGTCTACATGTCCTGTACCACCATCGTATTGGAAGCGTGGCAGTATCTTCACTCCACGGGGGCCCATCAGGTAGGCCAGCGAGTCGCGTACCCGCTGCTGCGACAGCGCGGCTTTGCTCTCATAGCGCGTAGGGGCCGTGTTGGGGCCAGCCCAGAGAATCTGACCACGTGTGTCGCCGTTCGAGTTGTATATCTCTTCGCTGCTCATCACCATACCGTCGCCGTCCACGATGCAGTTGCCGCCTTCCCACTCGATGCTTGTCGTCCACAGGGGAATATTCTTTTGTGCCTGGATAATCTGCGGCAACGAGTCGTCTATCGCGCGACCACCATAGTACTGGAAGTCCAGCATACCCACCGTGTCGCCTTCGCCGTAGTAGAAACAGATAGGCCCGCAGTCGCGGAACCAGAATGCGTCGCCGAAGCCTTCTATCCACTTGATGCCCGTAGTATCCAGGCCCAGATAGTTCATGTGACGATGAATGTAGACCGAATCGCTCAGATGCGTCACACGCACCCACGGCTCCGCACCACCCTGGCGTATGGCATCGATCAGGTAAGCGAAGACGCTCGTGTAGGCACGGTCTTCAGCATAGTCGTCGCTCTCGTCCATCGTCTCGCCGATGCAGTAGGGGATTTGGTCGATGGGGCCGAAGCCCTGGTTCGTCCATCCGCGGCCGTTCACATACTTGTACAGGTCGCCATAACCCGAGAAGACAGGCATCGCCTGCCAATAGTAATAATCCGACATGCTCTCCCAATCGGCCGGCATACTCAGGTACGGCCACGTCACAACGATGGCCTGCACCTCTTCCCACTCGCCCGGGAACCAGCGGTCCGCAGGCAGCGTCGATGCCGTGCTGTTGGCACCCGTCATCTTCGTCTGCGGAGCCTCTTTCATACCCTCGCGCACCATCGGCACACGCTTGCTGTGCTCACGGTGAAACTCGCTCCTGGCCTTGATCAATTCCGTATCCTGTGCTGTCGCTCCCAATGCAACCAGCATGGCCGCCAGCACCATAACAGTCTTTTTCATCACCCTCCCCCTCTATCTCTTCTTCAACGACAAAATCTCGCGAGCCTCGTCGCTCGTAGCCACCGGGCGACCCAACAGCTTGGCCATCCTCACCACCTTGTCCACCAGCTCGCCGTTGCTCTTCGCCAGCACGCCGCGCTCCAGATACAGGTTATCCTCGAAACCCACGCGCACATTGCCGCCCATCACAATGGCGGGAGCCGCCAGCGTGAAAGCGTTGCGCCCTATACCCGTGGCAGTCCACGTGCTGCCCGCGGGGATGTTCTTCACCATCCACACCAGGTTGTCCACCGTGGCGCTCGCGCAACCCAGCACACCCAGCACAAAGTTAAACTGCATCGGCACCAACGGCAGCGGCGCACCGTCGGGACCAGCCACGCCGAACGCACTCGGCACCTGACCCTTCTTCGCCATATGCACGATCGTCTCCAGGTGACCCATCTCAAAACACTCATACTCAGGCTTGATGCCCTTCTCAATCATGCGACGCCCAAAGGCACGCATCGTCGGCATCGTGTTGTCGAAGATGTCGTCGCCGAAATTGCAGGTACCGCAATCCAGCGTGGCCATCTCAGGCACCGGCGTCGTGTTCGTCGAGTCCAGTCGCTCGTCAGGCGTCATACCCACGGCACCACCCGTGCTCGGTATCAGGATCACATTCGGGCACTCCTTCAGGATAGCCTCCGTGCACTCCTGGAAACGCACATGGCTCTGCGTCGGCGTACCGTCGTCCTCGCGCACATGCAGATGCACGATGGCGGCACCCGCATCCACAGCACTCTTCGCCTCGCGCACAATCTCCTCGACCGTATAAGGCACATTGGGATTCTGTTCCTTTGTCACTTCAGCGCCGCATATAGCAGCGGTAATAATCAGCTTTTCCATTGTATTTTATCTTTTTAAGTTTGCAATAAGAAAATGCAAAAATACAAAAAAAATCCCTTCCGCAAAAAAAACTTGCACCGTTTGTTTGCCAACCAGCGCAAATATGCTACATGTAACAGACTTTCAGCACCTTAACACAAATAGTCTCACAACAACCTGACCATTAGGCAACTACAGCTCTCGGTCCGGGGATGGTCCGATGGTGGTCCGATGGCGGTCCGATAAAATGCGGACCAAGGGCGGCGCACGGGCGGTGGGGAGGCAGGTGTGGGGTCAGTTGACAGGCTGGACCTGCTTGCGCAGCAGCTCGATGTCAAGCTGCTGATAGGTGATGCTGGCTGTGTCGGCAAAGTGGGCACGGTTGGCGGTGTAGGTCTCGCGGTCGTATTCGGTGGCTTTGTCGAAGAGGCTCCGCGCGACGGCACGCTTGAGTTGAGCAAAGTCGAGGCGGCCTTCTTCGTAGCGTTGCACATCATTATCGGACAGATATTTGCGCACTTTCTCGAACTGGGCTTCCGGCAGGCGCCCCTGCTCGTCGAGGCTCCGCTCAAGTTCGGGAAAGTTGACCCACGAGGTGATGGTGGTTTCAAGGAGGGCGATGTTCTTGCGGTTCTTGTCGGTATAGTAGCCAAGGTAGGCGTGGCAGGGTTCGACGAAGATGACAGGCTTGAGGCCTATCTTGCGGAGGATGGAGGCAAAGAAGACGCAGGCGTCGACACAGTTGGCCTGGCGCGTGTCGTAGACTTCGTCAAAGAAGCGGATGTGCTGTACGTTGGCACGCGGCGAGGGATTGGAGGTGCAGGTGATGGAGCTGTAGGCTATGCCGCGGTCGAGGACATAGTACCAGACGGCGAAGACTTGGTCGCGAACAGCCTGCGCTCCATTCTGGTAGCCAGAGAGCCGCGAGACATTGCCCTGGGCAAGTATGTCGCTCAGTATCTGCGCAATATAGGGGTGGTCCTCGTTGACATAGGCGGCGAAGAGCCAGCGGAAGTCAGACGCATGGCCCTCATAGAGGAGCGAGAGGGGGCATTCGTTGACGGAACGATAGGCGAGGCGCAGGTTCTTGATGTCTACTTCCTCGTCGTTGATGTAGCAGGTGAAGGTGAGGTCGACGGTGCCAGGCTGTCGCAGACGGCGCAGGATGTCGTACTTCCACTTCAAGGAGGGGGTGAAGGTGTAGGTCTCGCCGCGGCGGGGAAGGATTTCCTGGATGATGGTGACGTAGTTGAGCATGGAGGAGTCGACGACAATGCGAAGGACGCTGTTGTCGGCGGGAGCAGTGAGGGAGACAGCAAATGAGGAGCCGGTGGCAGGGAGCGGGGAGCCGGTGGCAGATTTGCCGTTCTCCGTTCTCCGTTCAATGCTTGTCTGGTTGGTGGCAAGGATGAGCGAGGGATAGAGCTGGTTGTCGAAGAGGGGATCGTACTGCACGCCAAAAGCCACCTGACGAGGGTCGAACATCTTGTTGGTCTTAGGCTGACGGCAGGCCGCCAACAGGAGCAGTACGGCGGCAGAGAGGACAATGCTCAATAGAGCCTGTCCGGATTTTGGGTGACGAATTCGGACCATTGCTGTTTTGTCGATTTGTGTCTTTTCTTGGCAGGTTTCAGTTGTTCGCGCAGGTCGGCCAAGGGGTTGGAGAACTGCATGTGGCACGTGTAGGCCACAGCGAGGGCGTCGGTGGCATCGAGGTAGCGCGGCGAGTCGTCGAAACCAAGGATGGAGCGCAGGAGCGCGGCCACCTGCTCCTTGGTGGCATTGCCGTTGCCGGTGACGGTTTGCTTGATGACGGAGGGCTCATATTCGGTGTAGCTGAGGTCGCGACTCATGGCGGCAGCGATGGCTACCCCTTGGGCGCGCCCCAGCTTGAGCATAGACTGCACGTTTTTGCCGAAGAAGGGGGCTTCGATGGCGAGGTGGTCTGGGTGAAAGGCGTCGATGATGCGCAAGGTGGAGTCGAAGATGCGGCGTATCCTCTGGCCGAAGTCGGGTATGTTGCGGAGATAGAGCACGTCCATCGCCACTATCTTGAGTGACGTGGGGTCGTCGGTTTCAAGCAGACTGTAGCCGAGGATGCGTGTACCGGGGTCTATTCCGAGAATGAGCATTTTCTGTGTTTAGTGTTCTGGTGCACTCAGACTGAGGGTGAAGCGGCTCTCTATTTTGCGGCGGCGCAGGTAGAGGAGGGCCACGTAGAGCCCCAGCACGGCGAAGGCGGAGAGCACAACGAGCCACTCCGGAGCGCCCGCCAGCGAGAGCCCGACAATGGCGGCGAGCATGAGGATGGCGGGGAGCACATAGGCTATCCAGACGGCGAGCATACCGCGGCTTTCGTCGATGTTGACGACGACACGCTGTCCTACGGCGAAGCGCTGCCAGTCGTCGGAGGGCACCTGTATGGTTTTGTCCTTAGATTCGGCAAAGCCGCATTTGCCGTGCGCGGCACAGGCGGCACAAGCACTGACGGCTTCGATCTGCACGGTCACACGGTGCGGTGCAACGGCGGTCACCACGCCGTCGTGCGATGCTATTCGGTCCAATCTCTCCATGCTACAATTCCTTTACAGTTTTTCACACAACGTCCGCGACGGTCCACCTTACGCACCTCGCCGTTGTAGATAACTTCGGCACGACCGTGCTTGAACGGCGTGGTGAGGTCGAAGATGAAGGGCAGGAAGATGTCACCGTGGGTATCGATGTAGCCCCATCGCCCATTGAGGCGCACGGCGGCGAGGCCGTCGGCAAATTCGAAGGCGTCGTCGAAGTAGTAGTCGATGACAAGGTTGCCGTCAAGGTTCACGTAGGCAAAACGACCATTGCGCTCGACGAGGGCGAGACTGTCGCGGTAGATATAGGCGTCGCGTTTGGGCGACGAGTATTCATATTCCATAGGAAGGACGAAACGTCCGGCGGTGTCGATGATACCGTAGCGTTCATTGTACGAGACCATAGCGCGGCCAAGATCGAAGTAGCCCACTCGATCATACTCACAGGGAATGACTTCACGGCCGCTACGGTCGAGGAAGCCGTAGAGGTCGGCACGCTGCACCGGCAAGCGGCCTTCGCTGATGCCGCCGCTCCAAGTGTAGACAAAGTCGGTGAGGGGTTTCATGCGCTTGTCGAATAGCGCCATACCGCTCTGGTCGCCAGCAAAGAAGAGGGTGTCGAAACTGGAGGTCATCTGCTCGTAGACTGTGGGGAGCACCTCGCGGCCAGAGTGGTCTATCAGCCCCCAACGCTGGTAGCGCTGCACAGGAGCAAAGCCGTCGTGGAAGGGCTGTGCATATTCGTAGACGGGGGGAAAGAGCTGCCGCCCGAGGGTGTCGATATAGGTGTAGTAGACGAAGAGCGAATCGACGATGACACCGACCGGAGCACAGCCTTCAGAGAAGCTGCCGGCGGCGATGTACTGGAGCGGTATGACCTCATTGCCTTCCATGTCGGTATAGCCATATCGTTCGTCTTTGTAGACCAGCACACGGCCCTCAGAGGGCTGTTCGAGGCTGTGATAGATACAGGGCACCACCTCGCGGCCCGTACTGTCGATGAGGCCCCACTGGTTGAGATCCATCAACACACGGCAGTAGCCTCCTTTGAAGCGGTCTACGTGCATATACTTGTTGGGGACAATCTGCGTACCATCCTCGAGACGGAACCCGTAGCGTCCGTCTGACTTGGTAGTTTCGATGCCGTTAATAAAGACAAGGTCACAACCACATTTCTCGTCGGTGATGATTTTCACATCGTCGTCCTCCTGCTGTGCCATTATGGGCACAGCGGCAAGAAGGAACAGGGGCAGGATGCTGAAAAAAGGTTTCATATTCGTTCGATGTCGGAACTAAGGCACCAGCCTGTGGTACCGTCGCTGAGCGTTATCTTGTACCATCCGGAGAGGCTGTCGCTAACAGTGACAACGGTGCCCTCGTGGAGGATAAGTTTATCGACACTGCCCGATTCGGGAGAACTTTTAACGGTGACGGCCTGGGGCATAACGACGGCCTCGCGGTGAGCGTTGTACTGCGATGTAGAACGCAGCAAGAGCCAGGTAGCGAGGAGCAACAGCAAAAGCATCAGCACACCGGCCACAAGACCCGTTTTACGCATACCACGGGTGCGTCCCAGACAGAACAGCACCACCGATACGCCGAGGAGCGCCAGTATGACGACCCATATCACACGCCACACTGACGGCATGATGTGGGTACACAGAGCATCGATCCAGCGGACAATAAACAACTTGGGCATTACGGCAATACGGTCAACGGTACGGGCATCGGCCAGTTCGAGGTTTTCGCGTGCATCGCGCATACCGGGCGCCAGACGCAGGGCACGCTTGTAGTTGAGAATGGCCTGTGCCGTCTGGTCGGTGCGGTAATAGGCATTGCCAAGATTGTAGTAGAGGTCGGCAGAAGCATAGCCTCCAGCCAGAACACTCTCGTACTGTACGATGGCGGCCTCATAGTCTCCACTACGGTAGAGCGCATCAGCCTGAGCCGCCACATCCCCGACACCGGCATGCAACGCCACGGGGAGGAGCAAGGATGTTAATATAAGGAGTATTCTTTTCATTCTGTTGGTGATGTTAAAGTTCGGCAATCATATCGAACGCTTCGTCATAGACGGACTGCATCTGAGCATGAGCGTCGCCGGGGGCGAAACGTGCTATATCGACATCCTGAAGCACCTTCATGATACGCTCCTGTTGCTCGGCGGCCACCTGCTTGCTGTTGAGGCATTCGGTCACGGTCTCACGGTTGAGACGTGAAAGTTCGATGCTGTACTTGTCTGACAGACATCCCCAGATGGCTCGGTAGATTTCCTCATAGAAATGCTGGGTGTCGTTGCTGCCGAGGAAAGAGGAAGCACGTTTGAGGCGCTTGCGGGCCATACGCGTGGCACGCTTGCGGCGCATACCGGCAACATCCTGTTCGGCAATGCGATGGCGGCGTCCGAAGACCAGGGCGGCAACGGTGAGCAACACCACGGCTGCCGCCGCAGCCCAGAATAGCCAGCCGGCATGCTGCTCGTTTCGCACAGGCAGAAGTCGACCGACGGGATGGATATAGTTAATGTCCTTGTTAAGCAGCCTTACGTCATCCTTGCCGGCCACATGCGTCATGGCCCGCGCGTCGCCTTTCTCGACCTCGAGCACCTGCTGTTCGACGTACTTGGTGACATACTGGCCCGTCGAGGGGTCGAAGAAAACAAACTTTAGCCGGGGGATAGTGTATTTGCCCTGCGAGCGAGGGATGAGTATCCACTCGTAGCTGCGGCTACCACTGATGCCGTTCTCGCCACGCTTGATTTTATCATCAATCTGAGGGTCATAAGCCTCGAAGACATTCGGGAACTGCGGCTCGGGAGCAGCGATAAGCATCAGATTGCCCGTGCCGCTGATGTTGACACGATAGCTGACCGCTTCATTGGCCTTCACCGTGGCGAGGTTAAGCCCACCAGAGATGTCGAAGCGCCCTACCCCACCCGTGAAGCCCTCAGGGGCCGCCGGCAAGGGGCGCACGTTGACCGTCACAGGGGCGGTGCTCAGGGGGCGTTCGACAGCCTGTTGAGCGCTGAAGAAAGGATCATCGAAGAGGTCCCAAATACTGCCGCTGCGCTTACGTTGCTGCCGCACCATAGCCAACACATTCAGGTTCAACGGCTCGATGGTAAGCTTACCACTCTCCTGGGCGAACAGGGCCCCCTTGCGGATCTCTGCCACCTGATAGCGTCGGTCGCCAATGGTCTCCTCATATTGCTTGATTTTGCTTCCCTCGCTGAGATCTTCGGCCCAGAAGCCGCGGTTGCCAGGGAGTTTGTCGATAGCAAACTGGCTGATAGGCACCTGGGTATAAATCTTATAAGTGATAATCACCTGCTCGCCTTGATAGGGGTTAGACTTGCTCACCGAGGCACGGGCGAAGAGGGTCTTTTCGTCAATCTGCGTCGGTTGCTGGGACTGCTGCTGTCCCCAGGGGTCGTAAGCCTGGCGCTGTTGCTGCTGTTGCTGCTGTCGTTGTTGCCGCTGCGAGGCGCTGAGCTTCTCCACCTTGATGGTAAACGGCTTCGAGCTGATCTTTTTTCCATCGGCTGTGCAGCTGGCTGCATCCACCGTAAACGAGCCCTCCATGTCGGCCATCAGCGTGTAGGAGAAAGTTGTTGAGACCGAACGGGACATCTGGCCGTTGGAGAAACTCATGCTTGTAGAGCTCGATGTATTGGGTCCTGAGCGCAAAGAAAAGCCCTTGAAAGAAGGGCCACGGAAGTCCTTAGCCTGCTCATTGACCACAAAACGCACGGTAAAATTGTCGCCCACATACACGGACGACGGCGCCTGCACGGTGATTTCCTGCGCGTACACCATGCATACCGCGCACAGCGCTATCAGAGATATGATGATCCTTTTCATTATCTACCAGTCCTTGTCTGTTTTCTTCATGCGAGCCGGTTGCTCAGCGCGGGCTTTGTCGCGCAGAGCCTGTCGCTCATTGTTTTTGACAGCCTCCAGCATTCGCTCAGCATCTTGCTTGCGCTGCTGCTGTTGCTGCTGCTGACGTTGATCTTGCTGTTGTTGCTGCTGTTGCTGTTGTTGTTGCTGTTGTTGCTGTTGCTGCTGTTGTTGCTGCTGTTGTTGTTGCTGTTGCTGTTGCTGTTGTTGCTTATTCTGATTCTGATTGTCCTGTTGCTGGTTTTGCTGGTTCTGATTCTGCTGCTGTTGCTGCTGCAACAGACGGCGGGCGTAGGCCAGATTGTAGCGAGTGTCGTCGTTCTTGGGGTCCAGTTTCAAAGCCTCTTGATAGCTCTCCACGGCCTGCTGCAAGCCCTGCATCTGCTCTGACTGCATTGCCATTTTAAGGTAGCTGTTGCCTTGGTTGTGCAGCGCCTGGGCCCGACGGCGGCTGTCGATATCTTTGGCTTCGAGCGATTGCCGATAGTGGCGTGCCGCCTCGTCGTATTTCTGCTGCCGATAGAGGGCATTACCCAGGTTGTACTGCCCGCGGTAGTCCGTCGTATCGCGTTCCAGCGCACGCCGATAGGCCACTTCCGCCTGGTCGTGGTGCTGTTTCTTATACTGTCTGTTGCCCTCGCGCAGCTGATGCCTGTTGGCCTGAGCCAACAGAGTGCAGCTTACTGCCAAGAGCAATACTGTCAAGAGAATTCTTTTCATAATATTCTGTCTAAATCCCACTTACGGTTACGGCGTTCGAACAGCAGCACCTCAGCCAAGAAGCAAAGCAATGCTGCCGCCAGCGGATACATATAGCGGCTCTCGAAAGCCGCAAACTGCGACTCGCCGTATTCTTCCTTATCCAAACGTGCTATCAAATTGGTGATGTCACTCAACCCGCTGTTCACATTGCCAGCCCTGACGTATACGCCATTGCCAGCCGATGCCACCTCTCTGAGCATCTGCTCGTTGAGGCGAGTCATGACAATGCTGCCACCACGGTCGCGGCGGTAGCCTGTCCTGCGCCCCCGTGCGTCGAACTCGGGTATCGGAGTGCCCTCAGGCAGGCCCATGCCTATCGTGCACACCCTCACTCCCTCGCGGGCAGCATTGCGAGCCGCGCCGACGGCATCGTCTTCATGGTTTTCACCGTCACTGATAATCACAATGGCGCGCTTTTTGTTGCGCTGCCACTCACGCTCTTCATCGCCATAGCCAAGGGTCAGCATGGCTTTGTCAATGGCGTCGCCAATAGCCGTGCCCTGCTCAGACATCATGCTGCAGTCCATCTCGTCGAGGAAGAGTTTTGTAGCGCCATAGTCGCCCGTCAGAGGCATCTGTATGAAACTGCTGCCGGCGAAGGCCACCAGGCTTACCCTGTCGCCTGCCAGTTCGTTCAGCAGATTGGACACCACACGCTTGCTGCGTTCCAGGCGGTTAGGTTGCACATCTTCAGCCATCATGCTGTTGCTCAAATCGAGACAAACAGCCACGTCGCTGCCAGCGCTCTTGCTTTTCTCAATTCTGGTGCCGAACTGCGGATTGGCCAACGCCACCACCAGCAGCGCCATGCCCAGCAGCACGAGCGTCATTTTCGTCAGCGGGCGCCAGCGCGAACGGTCTGGTATCAGCCGGCCGAACATCTCCTCGTCGGCCCAAGCGCGGAGACGCTTTCTCCGACGCCACTCGACATACACCCACAGCATTCCAAGCACAGCCACCAGTGCCAGTAACCACAAATAGTTGATATGTTCAAAATGAATCATTTCCGTTTTCCGTTACCATTTAAACCACAATTTGCCTGCCACGGCCAAGAGGCACGCCACCAACGCTATCCACAGCCACCGTTCCTGCTCGTCCTTCGTCTGCGCATACTGCGTAACATCGATCCGGCTTTTCTCCATCTCGTCAATCTGGGCGAAGATCTCTTGCAAGGCTTTCTTGTTGGTGGCGCGGAAATAGCGTCCGTCGCCCGTCAACGATGCCATCTCCTGCATCAGCTCCTCGTCAATTTCCACATCGATATTCTGGTAGTGTACCCTACCGAACTGATCCTTAAACGGATAAGGGGCCTTTCCCAACGAGCCCACGCCGATGGTGTAGAGCCTGATGCCGTACTGCGTGGCGATCTCTGCGGCGGTCAAGGGGTCTACACTTCCCTGGTTGTTCACGCCATCGGTGAGCAGGATAATGACCTTGCTCTTGGTGTCGCTGTCCTTGATACGGTTGACGGCAGTAGCCAGTCCGTCGCCGAGGGCCGTGCCGTCGCGCACCACGCCGCTCTTCAGAGCGCCCAGCTGCTGCAGGAGCACGCGGTGATCCACCGTGAGGGGCACCTGCGTAAAAGCTTGGCCGGCGAAGACCACCAGCCCCATGCGGTCGCTCTTGCGGCCATCGATAAATTCGGCAGCCACCCTCTTGGCGGCCTCAAGGCGATTGGGTTTGAAATCCTCGGCCAGCATACTGCCCGAGACATCCATAGCCAGCACGATGTCGATGCCTTCGACCTTCATCTCCTGGCGGCTGAGGCGGCTCTGCGGGCGTGCCAAGGCCACGACCATAGCACCCACCGCCACGACCAGCAGTGCATAAGGCACCCAACGCAGGCGAGCCCTCATGCCACGGGCGACACCGTCGAAAACCGCCAGGTCAGAATGCTGCAAGGCAGCCTCCTGCTTGCGGTAGCGCAGCACATACCACACCACCATCAGGGGCACCAGCAGCAGACCCAGCAAGACCCAAGGATAGGCAAAAGAAACGTTACTCATCTTTCACCTCCTCTTTAGGTTTCACCTGTTCCCAGAGGCAGTGCACAAAGTCTACCGCTGCATTCATGCTGGCCTCGTGTTCGGCCGGCAGCGGCTCGCTTTTGGCGAACTTCACCAAGTCGGCCGTCGTGAAGATGCTACGCAGAGCGTTGCTGTCCACCTTCCACTGGCCGTCCTCGACGGCGGCGACCGTCTCGTCGCTTGTCATGTCAGTGGCATGAATATTGGTGCACTCCTCGATGAAGCGACGCACGGCATCGGTAAGTTCCGTATGATACTCCTTGACGCGTCCGGACTGCCACAGCTGGCGCTGCCGGAGGTCTTCGAGAGACTGGAGTGCGCGTTCCTCGGGGTTGCGGGTGTCGACCTGCGGAGCCACCCCGAGCACACGTTCAATCTTCTGTCTGTGCTTCAGCAGCCACCACACCACGAAAGCCACTGCCGCGACTGCCAGTGCCAGCAGGACCCACCGGAAGATTTCCCAGAAGGTGTAGGGCACGCGCTCGATGGCGGCTATGTCGCGAATGTCGGCGGAGGTAGTGTCGACCTCGACATCGGTCACAACCAACAGCACAGAATCACTGTCGGCATGGAGCCAGTGTTCGCCGGGTTCGAAGCTTGTCACCACGGCCTGCATTGTGCCGGTGGCGGAATCCATTGCCTGGCGCAATACCTCGATGCCATCAGTCGCTGACAGAGCCGAGCCTGAAGGCAGGGACACGGTCGTTTGGTCGCCCAGAGCGATTGTGTCGTCGGCCAGCGCCAGCACGCCCTGTGCCGTTGCCGAAGTCGGTGCGAGGAGACATCCAAGCAGCGCCACCATTGCACTTATATTGACTATATTCATTAATCTTTTCATCGCTATACACTTAACTACTTCTTCTGTCAAGCAAGGCCCGCAGGGGTTTCACGAAATCCTCGCCGGTGTGCATCGTAGCCATGTCGATGCCGTAGCGTTGCATCGTTGCCTCGGTCTGGCGGGCATGATGGGCCATACGAGCATCGACCGCGCGGCGCACGGCCGCGTCGCCAGTATCGACCCACAGCGTTTCGCCGCTCTCGGGGTCGTAGAACTTCACCAGACCGAGGTTAGACATCTGCTCCTCGCGCCTGTCCACCAGCCGCAGGGCCACCATGTCGTGCTTGCCTGCCACGAGCTTCAGCGCGTCGCTGTAGCCCGAGTCGTAGAAGTCGCTCAGGAGGAACGCCGTGCAGCGGCGCTTGATCATATTCGAGAAATAGACGAGCGCCTGGCTGATGTCTGTGCCGTTGCTTTCGGGGCGGAAGGTGATCAATTCGCGGATGATGCGCAGGATGTGCTGCCGGCCCTTCTTTGGGGGGATGAACTTCTCCACCCTGTCGCTGAAGAGCAGGACGCCCACCTTGTCGTTGTTGGCGATGGCGCTGAAGGCCAGCGTTGCCGCGACCTCGGCGGCCAGTTCCTCCTTGAACTGGTTGTGCGTACCGAAGCGGCCGCTGCCGCTGACATCGACCAGCAGCATCACTGTCAGCTCGCGTTCCTCCTCGAAGACCTTAACATAGGGGTGAGCCAGGCGCGCTGTCACGTTCCAGTCGATGCTGCGCACATCGTCGCCGTATTGGTACTCGCGCACCTCGCTGAAGGCCATGCCGCGCCCTTTGAAGGCCGAGTGGTATTCGCCGCTGAACATCTGCTGGCTCAAGCCGCGGGCCTTGATTTCGATCTTGCGGACTTTCTTCAATATAGATTCATCCATACCCACTAAACGCTAAACACTGAACAAAGGATTATCCGACATCAGGGCACGTCGACGCGGTTCAGCACCTCGCTTACGAGCTCCTCGCTGCCCACGTTTTCGGCCTCGGCCTCGTAGGTGAGCCCGATGCGGTGGCGCAGGACGTCCATAGCCACGGCGCGGACATCTTCGGGGATGACGTAGCCGCGACGGTGCATAAAAGCGTAGGCCTTAGAAGCGATGGCGAGGCCGAGGCTGCCGCGCGGCGAGGCGCCGTAGCTGATGAGGGGTTTGATTTTTTCGAGGCCGTACTGCTCTGGGAAGCGAGTGGCGAAGATGATGTCGGTGATATAGTTTTCGATCTTTTCGTCCATATAGACCTCGCGGACGACCTCGCGGGCGTGCAGGATGTCCTTTGTTTCGACCTTGAGGCTTGAAGCCGACGTGTCGGGAGAGGGCTGGCTGCCGCCGTTGACCTGCTGGTGGAGGATTTGGCGTTCCTCGTCACGCTTGGGGTATCCGATGACCACTTTCAGGAGGAAGCGGTCGACCTGAGCTTCGGGCAGCGGGTAGGTACCCTCTTGTTCGATAGGGTTCTGGGTGGCCATGACGAGGAAAGGTTCCTGGAGGGGGAAAGTCTGCTCGCCGATGGTCACTTGGCGTTCCTGCATGGCTTCGAGGAGGGCGCTCTGGACTTTGGCCGGGGCGCGGTTGATTTCGTCGGCGAGGATGAAGTGGCTGAAGATGGGGCCTTTCTTCACTTGGAAGGTTTCGGTCTTCTGGCTGTAGATCATGGTGCCGAGGAGGTCGGCCGGCAGGAGGTCCGGTGTGAACTGGATGCGGCTAAAGCGAGCGTTGATGGCTTTGGCCAGGGTGGTGATAGTAAGGGTTTTGGCGAGGCCGGGGACACCTTCGAGCAGGACGTGGCCGTTGGACAGGAGGCCAATCATAAGGCCTTCGATCATGTGTTTTTGGCCGACGATTTGTTTGCCGATTTCCATAGTCAGCAAGTCGACAAAAGCGCTTTCGCGGTGCACGCGTTCGTTAAGTTCCTGAATGCTTACGGTTTCCATTATCTCTTGTTTTATGTTTTTCGGTTGTTTCGTATCAGTAGAAGTACATTTGATAACTCTCTTTTGGCGGCTTTATTGTATGTTTAACTATTTTTTGCAACTGAGGTTGGTGAGGTTTCTGTGTTGGGAGCGGAGGAGCGATGCAGGGGTTGTGCTTTGGTTGTGCTTTGGATATGCTTTGGATATGCCTTGGTTGTGCCTTGGATGGGGATATGGTGTGGAAGAAAAGTGAAAAAAAATGAAGAAAATACCTATATATAAAGATTTTTTTGTATCTTTGCTGTCTAAAGTGAATGGACTGATTTGAAATAACTAATTAAATAAAAATAATTTATGAAAATCAACAAAGTACTTCTCGGCTTGTTTGCAGGCGTTCTGACGTTGGTAGGAGGGTCTGCGAGGGCTCAATTCTATGAGGTGGGTCCGGCGAATGTCGGCGGCAAAATCTCGAGTCTTATCGTTGACCAGGAAGACGCAAGCCAATCGACACTCTATGCCGGAGCGATATCCGGCGGACTCTTTGTTCGCACGATGCAGCGCAGCGTGCTACTGGACATCTACTCAGGGCTTAACGCAGAGGCGCCTGTGGAGGATTTGGTGAATGGATTGGGGATGTGGCACTATGTGCCGCTGAAGGATGCCGCCGGCGAGGATTTGACGGCGCTGCCCATCAGCGCGATGCTGCAGGTACCTGGTGGCGACATTATTATCGGCACGGGTGACGATGTGTATCCTTATGGCAACAGCTACGGCCGCATGTCGTCGAAGGGTCGCGGTATTTACCGTTACACGCCTTCCGAGGGCACGTGCCATCTGCTGGCGAAGACTGATCCCGAGCTTGGCAGTATGTTTGAGGCTGTTCATGCATTAGACTACTACCGCAAGGCCGACACGCTGTATCTTTTTGCTGCCACCAACACCGGCCTGTATCGCTGGACGGTGATTGAGGGCGACGCAGCGGGTTGGGATGCGATGCCGGTCTGCATCCAGACGGGCAGCGTGGACAATATTGTTGTTTCGCGTGCGCTGAATGTGGCTTATTTCTCGATAGGCAGTTCGATGTACCGCATGAGCAATGCCATCAAGGGTAGCAGCGCGCTGAATATTTCGACCACCAACACTGCGTTCAGTGCACCGAACTCGGCCGTGAAACTGGCCATGTCGCCGTCGGACAACCGCTATGTGTATGCCATGGTGATTGATTCGCTGGGTTATGTGGAGAACATCTATGTGACGGTGAACGGGCAGCAGTGGGATGTGACGACGACGCCGACCGTGGTGCCGATGACGTACAACTCGGGCATGACGTGCGGCACGATTACCGTTGACCCGTACAATCCGAAGCGCATCATTGTGGGCGGCAGCAGTGTGTGGATTGGCGAGGGTTTTGTGGATGGTGCGAAATACATGTGGACCAAGTCGTCGTACAGCGAGTATGAGTTGAACGGCGGTGACTATATGGGCAACGTCTACAATTCTGCCGTCTTTGTGCATTCGGGCATACACCAGATCGTGTCATCGTGGGATGCCGACCTGCAGACCAATGTTTACTACATTGCCACCAACGGCGGTGTGTTCTGCACGCAGACCAACTTCAATTCATACAGCAACCTCAACCGTGGGTTGAACAACCTCCAGATTACCAGCCTGGCCATCTGCCCGGACGGTTCGATTGTCAGCGGTGCTGTTGACAACGGGTGCCCCTTCATCACTTCGCGTTTGAACCACAATGGCGGCAGCCCGCTGATTACGTGGTATGACTATGGCAATATGGGCAACTTCAACCACGACGCCAACATACTGTGGAACACCAGTGGTGGTCGCGTGGCCGCCTCGTCGTTCTACCAGGTGACGCCGCAGAGCCGTCGCAACATCTTTGTCAGTTCGGCCGGACACATTGGACGTTCGTATACCGACTACCTGAACTACAACAACCCGACGACGTGGACGGTGGACAGCAACTTCCTGACGAATGACTATACCGGCAGCACCGGCGGCGTGACGCTGTGGGAGAGTGCCAACGACTCCATTTTCAAGGACAGCATACTCGTGGGCTTCGACCTGCGCGGGTACTACTTTGATGCCAACGGCGACACCCTCTTCCTGACGACGCAGCGCAACGGCAACCTGGGCAGCTACAAGCTGCGCTACAGTGCCGGCAAGGTAGACACCACGTGGATAGACCGCGACGGCACCATCGAGCTGAAGGCCAACCAGAAAGGCATATTCATGAGCAAGGGCAATGCCGACTATCCCTTTGAGCATGTGTTCACCCAGGCCGAGTTGAACGCTTTCAAGGCCGCCCACGGCGATACGCTGGTGGCAACGGTAGCCGACTCGTTCTTAGTGAAGAACCGTGTGGTGGCCCACGCTTTTGCCATCGTCACCACCGGTACGGATCGCCACGTCATCTATACCTGGATGCCCAACGACTTCACCCGCGTGTGGGATCACACGGTGCACAACATGGGCAACACCGAGGTGGCCCGCATCGAGAAAGAGAAGATGATCAAGTGGGCACCTATCTTCACAGCCACTGTTGAGAACGACTATCCGCGCAACATAGCGGTGAGCAACGACGGCCGCTTTGCGTTCATCACCACCTACAATGTTGCCAACCACACGTCGAGCCTGCGCCGCGTGAAGGGCTTTGAGAATGTCAACTACAACCAGCACTCGACCAATGTCATCAATGAGTTGAAACCGCGCAGCACGCAGACCAAGATGGCCACGGAGCTCTTCAACTCCACTCCCTACAGCCGTCCTATCAGCTCGATAGCTGTTGACCCGCGAAAGGGCTGGGATCGTGTCGTGATAGCCTTTGAGGACTATGGCGGCAGCGGCGACAACGTGATTATCATCGAGAACGCCACAACCTCCGCCTGGTCAGCCACGAGCCTCAACATTGGCGACGGCTCGCTGCCCGTGTACAGCGTCATGATTGAGAAGACGACGGGACACATCTATGCCGGAACGCCTGAGGGTGTGTATATCCACAATGGTGCCGGCTGGGTGAAATACCGTCACCTGAAAGACATCCCTGTGACCGCCATTGTGCAGCAGACCAATGAGCTGCCTGTGCGCCACCACCTGAGCCACACTGGTATCGAGGCCAACTATCACGTCTATGCCAAGACCAAATGGCCTGGCGCCATCTACTTTGGCACCTACGGCCGCGGCATCTTCATGGATACCACCTATGTTACCGACGCTGTCAACGAGGTGAGCGATTCGGCCGACTACGTTGGTATCCCGACCGTCACGACGGTGGGCAACAACAGTGTCAACATCTATCCCAACCCCGTCAGCGGCGAGGCACACCTGAGCCTGAATGCCACGGAAGCCGGCAATGTGCAGTTGCGCATCTATGACCTCAACGGCCGTTGCGTGGTCAACCGCAGCTTAGGCTATGCCAACGAGGGCGAGCAGCTCTACACCGTCGGCACGGAGGGTAT
Organism: Bacteroidales bacterium UBA3630; assembly: GCA_002373995.1. Classification (GTDB taxonomy): domain Bacteria; phylum Bacteroidota; class Bacteroidia; order Bacteroidales; family P3; genus Colimorpha. The sequence goes on from DFLB01000063.1 coordinate 25,892, forward strand.
GAGCAAGGGCATGTACCTTGTCAACGTCATCATCGGCGGTCATACCGCAGCCGCGAAGATGATTGTCCGCTAAACGGTGGGTAGACCCCAAAAGAAAAAAGAGGTACCGCCCAAAGGCAGTACCTCTTTTTTAGGTATGAAGCAGGAGGTCAACCAAACAATCTGCGACATACCATCAAAAAAAACAATAAATAAAAGGAATACATATAATAATATATATAACGGATGGATACGAACCTTGTAGAAGAACTGAAATGGAGGGGGATGATACACGACATCATGCCCGGCACGGAGGAGCAACTGAAGAAAGAAGTTACGACGGCCTACGTAGGCATAGACCCCACGGCCGACTCGCTGCACATAGGGCACTTAGTCTCGATCATGCTGCTGAAGCATCTGCAGATGGCCGGCCACAAGCCGCTGGCCGTTGTGGGTGGCGCCACGGGCATGATCGGCGACCCCTCGTTCAAGGCCGCCGAGCGCAAGCTGCTCACCGTCGAGGAGGTGCAGCACAACGTGCAGTGCATCAAGCACCAGTTAGAGCGTTTCCTCGACTTCGACAATCCGGTGAACGGGGCCGAGATACTGAACAACTACGACTGGATGAAAGACTACCTGTTCTTAGACTTCATCCGCGACGTTGGCAAGCACATCACTGTCAACTACATGATGACCAAAGACAGCGTAAAGAAACGCTTAGAGACAGGTTTGAGCTTCACCGAGTTCAGCTACCAGCTGATGCAGGGCTACGACTTTCTGACGCTGTACCGCACCAAGGGCTGCAAGCTGCAGATGGGCGGCAGCGACCAGTGGGGCAACATCACCACGGGCACCGAGCTGATACGCCGCATGGAAGGCGGCGAAGCCTACGCCCTCACCTGCCCTCTCATCACCAAAGCCGACGGCACGAAGTTTGGCAAGACAGAGGGGGGCAATGTGTGGCTTGACGCCGAGAAGACCAGTCCCTACAAATTCTACCAATTCTGGCTCAACTGCTCCGATGTAGACACGGCGCGCTACATACGCATCTTCACCCTCTACAGCCGCGAGGAGATCGAGGCCTTAGAGAAGCAGCATGCCGAAGCCCCCGAGCAGCGCATCCTGCAGAAAGCCTTGGCCCGCGACATCACCATCCGCGTGCACGGACAGGAAGCCTACGACACTGCCATTGCCGCCAGCGAGCTGCTCTTTGGCCGAGCCACCACAGAGCAGTTGAACGCCCTCGACCGGCAGACGCTGCTGAGCGTCTTCGAAGGCGTGCCGCAGTACACGGTGAGCCGCGCCCAGATAGAGGCCGGCGCGCTGCTGGTAGACCTTGCCGCCGAGACGGGCATGTTTGCCAGCAAAGGCGAGATACGTCGCGAGCTGAAGCAGAACAGCATCAGCGTCAACAAGCAGAAAGTGGCCGAGGGCTGCACGCTTGGTGCGGGCGACATACTGGCCAGCGGCTGCATTCTGGTGCAGAAAGGCAAGAAGAACTACTACCTGCTAAACGTCGAATAGCAGCCCCGCGGCTGCCCTCCAGCACAATGAAAGCACCCTTGACAGGGTGCTTTTTTTGTACCCTTGGGGATAAATTGTTAACAATTTAATGTTAAAAAATTTGCAACTATCTGAATAATTGACTACATTTGCACTATTCATAACCATACGCATATTTGCGTAGGAATGGTGAGAAACAGACATTTAGAAAAAACCTACACTAAGTGAAACGAAAAATTCAACAATCAACACATAATATTATGAAAAAGTATTTATCAATTGTTCTGTTGGCGGCCCTGATGCTGCCATGGGCAGCGCGAGCGCAAAGCGCTCAGCAAGTCTTTGACTTCGAGAGCGGGACTATTCCCTCCGACTGGGTCAACGATGCCACCTACCCTTGGGTAGTAACAAACACCTCCCAGGGTAGCGGGCATGCCGGTACCTACTGCATCAAGAGCAGCAACAGCGGAGTTGCGAGTTCGACATCCGCCATCTCAGCCACATTTGATTTCTTGGATGACGGCTCCATCAGCTTCTTAGGCGGTATCTACGGAGAAGGCACAAGCTATGACAAGTGCATCTTCGAGATTGACGGAGTACAACAGTGGGCATATGGAGCACTCGCCGCCTGGAACACCTACACCTTCCAGGTGACTGCCGGCACCCACACCTTCACATGGAAGTACACCAAAGACGGAAGCGTCAACCCCACGGGCGATGCTTTCTTTGTCGACAACGTGACGGTAGACCTGGGAGCCCTACCTTCCTGCTGGAAAGTGACGGACCTATCCGCAGATGTCACCTCGACCTCGATAACACTCAACTGGGTTGACACCAACAATAGCGGTGCCACCTACACGATCTATCAGATTGTCGGCAACGACACCACCCCTATAGACAATGTCAACACGACGAGCTACACCATTGAGGACCTCACCCGCAACACAAGCTACAAATTTTGCGTAGAGACAAATTGCGGTGGCGACGGCCTCAGCAAACGCTCCATCATCAGTGCCCGCACGTTGCTGGCAGACCCTGTCAGCGAGCTGCCCTATGTGTGCGGTTTTGAGGACGGGGAAGACAGCAGTTGGGCCTTCTTCAACGGCACAGCCACAAACAAGTGGTACCTTGGCAGTGTCACGCAGAACGGCGGCAGCCGCTCGATATACATCAGCAACAACAACGGCACCGCCAACGCATACGACATCGGGACATCCTCCACTGTCTATGCCTACCGCGCCTTCACGGTCAGCGAGGCCGGCGACTATGCCGTGAACTTCGATTGGAAATGCGCCGGCGAGATTGGTTCAACCGGAACCATATTCGACTACCTGACCGCCTACATAGCCCCTGCCACAGCGGACTTCAGCGGCACCTCTGTCAGCACCAACGGCTGGACAGACATCAGTGGCCGCCTCGCCGGTTCGACGGCCTGGCAGAGCAAGAGCTGCGTACTCTCGGCCAACGGCGCCGGCACGTACTACTTAGTGCTGCGCTGGTACAACGACGGCAGTAGCGGCGACCAGCCTCCTGCCGCCGTCGACAACATCAACATCTACAAGATCACCTGCCCTGCTGTGCGCAACCTTGTGGTTGACACCAACACTGCTCCCACCGAGACGAGCATCACGCTGGATTGGACGCCGGTTGGAGAAGAGACCTCGTGGGCCATCCGCGTCAACGGCGGCGAGTGGACGAGCGTCAGCACGCACCCCTACACCGTCGACAACCTTCAACCCTCGACCTCCTACACCTTCGACGTGATAGCCATCTGCAGCGACAGTAGTTTTGCCACCACGCTCAGCACCCGCACGCTGTGCGGCGACATGGTGCTGCCGTGGACGGAGGGCTTCGAGAACATGCCCACGGGCTCGAACCAGCGCCCCATTTGCTGGACGACCGTGCAGAGCAACAGCAGCTACCCTTACGTCTCCACGACACGTCACTCAGGTGCCGCATCCCTGTATATGTATGCCGGCAGCACGGCTCCCATCCTGGTGGCCACACCTGCCATCACCAGCACCACTGCCGACCAGCTGCACGTCAGCTTCTGGGGCAACGTTTCGAGTTATGGCACCCTGTATATGGGCTTGATGAGCGACACGAGCGATGCCAGCACGTTTATGGCCATAGACAGCGTGACCGCCGGCGGCGGCACGTGGCGCGAATATGAGTTCTACACTGACGGCGTCATCCTCAGCGGCGACTTCCACGTGGCCTTCCTGTGGCGGGCCAACTCCTACGCCTGCTATCTCGACGACATCGTGGTGACGGAGGCGGAGGCCTGCCGCCGTCCGACGGCGGCCCGTGCCGACAGCACGAGCTACTACACCGCCGACCTCTCGTGGAGCGACCCCACGGAGAACGGCAGCTACCTGCTGCGCTATGCTTTGACCAACAACGTTGACGACGAGAACGCCATCGACGTGCCCGTCAGCGACACCGCCTATACCCTGACGGGCCTGAGCCCCTACACGACCTACTATGCGTGGGTAGCCACCACCTGCGGCGGCACACAGACCGAATGGCGCAGTGTGGGCAGCTTCACCACGAAGCGTTCGTGCTATCCCGTGACGGGCCTCACCGTCAACGAAGCCACCGGCACCGCCGCTTTGCTGAGTTGGCGCTACAACACCCAGACGGCCCTTGAGCCCACGGGGGTGATAGTGACCGTTGCCGGTCCGCAGGACACCCTCGAGTATGAGACCGAAGAGTTGCAGATGCTGCTGACGGGCCTGCAGCCCGCTTCGGAATACCGCGTCAGCGTGCGCACCGTTTGCGACCCCGACACCGCCACTGCGGTGAGCACCACGGTGAGCACCGCGAGTTGCGGCGAAGTGACCGGGAGCGCCACCAGCAGTTCCTCGCCTTTCCACGGCAACTTCAACTACGGCTACAGCCAGACCATCTATCCTGCCTCGATGCTTGCGGGCATGGACACCATCAGCGGCATAGCTTTCCGCACCACCTCCACGCCCGGCAGCTATCCCACACGTCCGGTGACAGTCTTCATAGGCTACACCAACGCCACGGAATTCAGCACCAGCAGCTACCTGCCCTCCACCGCCTTGACGCCGGTGGCCGCCGACACCCTCGACGTCAGCAGCACGGGCTGGAAGACCATCACCTTCACGACCCCCGTGGCTGTCAACCACAGCCAGAACATTGTCATAGCCGTGCAGAACCATACCGGCCACTACAGCAGCTTCAACTGGGGTGCCCACACGCAAGCCCAGCAGGGCGGCATAGGCAACACGGTGTTCTGGTACCGCGACGGTTCAGCTTACGACATCACCAATCCCGGCACACCTTCGAACACTTCGAACACCAACATTCCTGACATACGTTTCATCGGCGAGTGCGACATGAGCTGCCCTGCACCGTTGGTGATGCTTGACAGCATTGATGCCACGAGTGCCATGCTGAGCTGGACAGAAGAGGGCGACAGCTGGGTGCCGCAATACCGCATAGCCAACACCACGCAGTGGACCGATGGCAGCGCGGTGACGGAGCCCACGGCCACCATCATGGGCCTTGTGCCATCGACCTACTATGAGTTCCGCGTGATGACCATCTGCGGCACTGACACCACGTACAGCCGCAACCGTGCCGGACGCACGGGCTGCGGCGACATCACGCTGCCGTGGTTCGAGGGCTTTGAAGGCATGACGACGGGCACGGGCAACCGTCCGGCGTGCTGGACGACCGTGCAGAGCAACAACAACTACCCGTACATCTACGCCTCGACGCGTCACTCGGGAGCCGCATCGCTGTATATGTATGGTCCCGACACGGTGCCCAACCTGGTGGCGACCCCCAAGATATTGGTTAACACCAGCGACCCGCTGCGAGTGAAATACTGGGCCTATGCCTCGAGCTATGGCACCCTGCTGGCCGGTATCATGAGCGACACCAGCGACACGGAAACCTTTGTTGCCTACGACACCGTCACCAATGGCGGCAGCACATGGCGCGAGCGTGAGTTCTACGCTCCCATCGACGCTACGGGCAATGTCTATGTGGCGTTCCAGTGGCGTTCCAACAACAGCAGCAGCTATACCTGCTATCTGGACGACATCAGCATAGCGGTGGCCGATCCGTGCCGTCGCCCGATTGCTGCCCGTGTAGACAGCGTGAGCTACTACTCGGCCATCATTTCGTGGACCGACACAGCGAACACGGGCAGCTACCTGCTGCGCTATGCGCGCACCAACAATGCCGAAGACGCCAACGCCGTTGACGTGGCCGTCAACGACACTGTGCACACCCTCACGGGCCTGAGCCCGTACACGACCTACTATGCCTGGGTAGCGACCACCTGCAACGGCATCGTCACCGACTGGCGCAACGTGGGCAGCTTCACGACGACACGCTCGTGCTATCCTGTGACCGGCCTGACGGTCAGCGACGTCAGCGGCACAGCGGCCCTGATCACGTGGAACTACAACACGCAGGTAGGCATCGAGCCGAGCGGCGTGATAGTGACCGTTATCGGACCCAACGGCGACACGACGAGCTATGCCAGCGAGGGCACGCAGCTGCTGCTGAGCCCGCTGCAGCCAGCATCGAGCTATGCAGTCAGCGTGCGCACCGTTTGCGACCCCGACACCGCCACCGCTGTGAGCACCACAGTGAGCACCGCGAGCTGCGGCGAAGTGACCGGCACCACCAGCAACACCTATGCACCCTACTACAGCTATTACGAGAATGGCTACAGCCAGATGCTGTATCCCGCCTCGATGCTTGCGGGCATGGACACCATCAGCGGTGTGGCCTTCCGCGTATCGACGGCCTTGTATTCTGCCACCTACAACCGCACTGTCACCGTCTATGTGGGCTATACCGACATGACCACCCTCACCACCAGCGCCAGCGGCTACCTGCCCGCCAGCGCCTTGACGCAGGCCGGCACCGCCACCCTTGACATCACCACAACGGGCTGGAAGACCATCAACTTCACCACCCCCATAGCAGTGAACCACAGCCAGAACATCGTGATAGCGATGGCGGCTCCGTCCAGCGATTATTCGGACGGATTGGCATGGGGATCCCACACGCAGGCCGAACAGGGCGGCATAGGCAACGCGGTGTACTGGTACCGTGACAACACCGCCATTACACCGGCGGCGCCTGGCGGCACCAGCGGCACCAGCACATCCATTCCTGACATACGCTTCATCGGCGAGTGCGACATGAGTTGCGTGGCACCGATGCTAATAGTGGACAGCACGACCACGAGCACCGCCAGCCTGAGCTGGACGATGGACGGCACGAGATGGATACCGCAGTATCGCCGAGCCGGCGAGACGAACTGGGTGAGCGACACCGCCACCACCCAGACCCACGCCACCATTACGGACCTCAGCCACTCGACGCTGTATGAGTTCAGAGTGATGGGGATCTGCGAAGAGGGCGACACCACGTACAGCTCTACGCGCACAGCCTACACGGAGTGTGGCGAGATTACCTTGCCCTACCGCTACGGCTTTGAGGATGTGGCCACGAATGCCTTCCCGCTGTGCTGGCACCGCGTTATGGGCTACACCAGCGGCTCGACCGTCTACCCCTACGCGTCGACGACCCGCCACAGCGGAGCACGTTCGCTCTACATCTACAACGGCGCTGCCACGGCGCGCACCATTGTGACCACCCCATACATACCGGAGCGCCTCAACAACCTTGAGATCAACCTGTGGGCCTACCGCAGCAGCAACATCAAGCTGGAGGTGGGTGTAATGACCGACCTGAGCGACACGTCGACCTTTGTACTGATAGACACCATCAGCGCTGCCAACGCTACCAACACGGGCATCTGGTACGAGTTCAACTATCAGACTCCCTCGGTGCTTGGCACGCTGGCCGACAGCGGCTATGTGGTCTTCCGGATGATAGGCAACGGCACCTATTATATTGACGACATTGAGATACTGCAATACAACCCCTGCCGCCGCCCGATCGACTTTGTGCTTGACAGCGTGAGCCCGTACACGGCGAGCATCTCGTGGACCGACAGCACCAATGCCGGAACGTATCGCATCTACTGGTCGGACACCAACGACATTGACAACGCCAACTTCACGGACGTCAACGCCACGCACGTCACGCTGAGCGGCCTGCAGGCCGACACGCGGTACTACCTGTGGGCGCGGACGCTGTGCGGCACCAACAGCATGTCAGAGCTGGCCACCGTTGGCAGCTTCCAGACGCAGATTTCGTGCTATCCTATCGTTGGCCTGACGAACACCAGCATCACCTCAGACGCTGCGAGCTTCTCGTGGAGCCTCGACAGCCGCGGCCTGGCGGTCGACAGCGTGCTTGTAACGCTGGTGGACCTGACCGACAGCAATGCAGCGCCCTTCACGGAGGCTGCGATGGGCAGCACCTACCACATCTTCACGAACCTGAGCGAGAGCCACAAGTACAAGGCCTACTTCAGCCCGATGTGCAACCCCGACACCGCCGAGGCCGTGGAGTATGAGTTCACCACCATATCGCCTATTTGCCATGAGGCTGCCGGCGACATGCGCATCGAGAAAGCGCCGTTCAATGCCTACTATAACTATGGCTACAGCCAGATACTGTACCCTGCCAGCGAGCTGGATTCGAACCTGAACGACATCACGGGCATCAGCTTCCGCCTGAGCGATGCCTCGAGCCTTGGCAGCTGCCTGGTGCGCATCTACATGGGCAACACGCCCGACACCGCGGTCCGCAGGGGCACGCTGGTGCCTGCCAGCCGGCTGACGCTTGTTGCCGACAGCGCGGTGATCGATGTGTCCAACGCCGGCTGGACGAGTGTTGCGTTAGACACCGTCTTCACCTATGACCCCGACTCGAACCTTGTCATCGCGATAGAGAACCTGACGGGTAGCTACGCACACACCTACTGGAGCGGGCACACCCGTGGTGCGGGTACGTGGGTGAGCTACTACAACGACAACAATCTCGTGACCCTCAGCACAGTGCAGACCAACAGCAGTATCAGCGGTACCGACTCTGACACCTCGACGGTGATGCCCGACATCCGGTTCCACGGCTACTGCGACGCACCTGCGTGCGTGGCGCCGCTGGCCGTTGTGACAGGTCAGGACACCACGACGGTGACGCTGTCGTGGATGGCCGGTGGCGACGAGACATCGTGGATAGTGGAATACCGTCACATAGACTCGACCGCCTGGATGGTTTCAGGCACGGGCATCACAGCCTCGCCGTACACCGTCAGCGGCTTGAACCACTCGACACACTACATGTTCCGCGTGGGCAGCCTGTGCAGCAATGGCGACACTGTGTACTCGAACACCCTTGAGGCCATCACGGAGTGCAGCATGGACCACATACCGGCGACGTACAACGTGAACAACTACATCCACGGCAATATGGGCGAGTTCCCGTGCTGGGGCTACGCAAGCATTGGATTAGGTGGAGCTATTGGAAATGTCTACATCTCGTTCAACTCGGCCTCGAGCATCATCATACTGCCCGAGATAGCCGAGGCGCTGAACACTGCGCAGGTGCGCATGAAAGTCAGCACGAATGCATCGGCCGGCACGCTGTTCCGCGTTGGTGTGGCGGACGGCAACAACTACACATGGATAGACACGCTGACCATAGGCTACACGAGCACCTACTCGACTCAGGGCGAGGAATATGTCGTTCACCTGAACAACTATAGCGGCAACGGCAACCGCGTGATTTTGGGTGGTATGACGAGCAGCACGGTCTACCTGCGCGAGGTCGTTGTTGAACCCATGGAGACGTGCTTCCCCGTGGAGGGCATCAGCTTCAGCAACATCAGCGATGCCACGGCCACCGTCACCCTTAATCATGCCGGTGCCACGGAGTATATAGTGGAATACCGCGAGGCTACGGCGAGCACATGGGAGACGACGACCTTCAACGGCACGACGGGTACGTTGAGCGGGTTGAGCCCTGTGACGAGCTACGTGGTGAGAGCCCGCGCTGTGTGCACGGCTGGCGACACGTCGCGCATGGGCAATGTGACCGGAGTGTTCACGACGGAGATGTGCGACGGCGGCAGCTCGGCCATCAACTACACCGCAGACATGACGGCCAGCACCAGCAGCTACTCGCCCATCGGCTACAGTCTCTTTAACTACAGCTATGTGCAGACCATCATCGACTCGGCCTACCTTGCCTCCATCGATGGCGACATCACAGCCATAGCATTCCACCCCGCCTCGACTACTGGCGGCACACAATTCACACAGATGGATGTGTATATGGCCAATGTAGCGGAGAGCGACCTTGCCAGTGCCTTCATCCTGCCCGACACGAACCACGAGTTTGTCCACGTGATGAGTGGAGCCACCCTGAACTACAGCGACACGACCTGGCAGGTACATCTCTTGGACAGCGCCTTCACGTGGGACGGTCACAGCAACATCCTCGTTGCGGTGAACCGTAATCACGGGTCCTATTCCGGCACTTCATCCTTCCGAGCCCACAACACTCCCACTTCGTCGAGTGTGAGAAAGATGCGTTATATCTATCGAGATGGCTCGGCTTACGACATCAACACTGTCAACACTGTCACTGGCGCCACGGCCTCTACCGCAGTGGGCGACATAAGGCTGTATAGCTGCCCGAGCAGCGAGCCCGGCACGACCTACACGGTGACGCTGAGCACGAGCAACGGGTCGATGGGTACGGTGAGCCCCATGGGAGCCACGACGGTGGATGCCGGCGCCAGCTTCACGGCTACCGCGACGCCCAACGATGGCTACCTCTTTGTGGCCTGGGTGACGAACGACCAGACGGTGAGCACGGAGAACCCGTATACCTTCACGGTGAACGCCAACGTGTCGCTGACAGCTGTCTTTGAGGCAGAGCCTGCGCCCGATTGCATAGTGCCTACGGGAGTGAGCGTGAGCAACGAGACCTTCGACGGAGCGACCATCAGCTGGACGCCGGGCGAGGAGGGCCAAGACACATGGCAGGTGCATGTGTACAACACGACCTTCGACACGGTCATCACGAGCCAGACGACGAGCGTCACGGTGACGGGTCTGTACTCAGGCAGCACGTATAACGTGAGCGTGCGCACGATGTGCAGCGCCACAGCCTTCAGTGTGTGGAGCGAGGCGGAGAGCCTGACGACACCGGAATGCGTGGCCCCGACGGGCATCACGCTGAGCGCCGAGGGCAACTCGGTGACGGTCAGCTGGCAGAGCACTGGCGCTACGCACTACCGCGTGAGCTACTTCATAGCCGACTACACGACCGGAGGCACCGACGTGGAGGTTGAGAACGCCACGACGGTGACGATCGACAACATTCCCGGCAACGAGAGCTACGACTTCTATGTCTACGCCTACTGCGGCGAGAACACGCTGTCGCAGGCCAGCGAGAAGGCGACTGTCACGCTGGGCATCGAGGATGTTTACGGCGAGCACATCGGCCTGTACCCGAACCCTGCGAGCACGACAGTGACGATAGAGGGCATAGAGGGCCGTGCGACGGTGACGATGGTTGACCTGAACGGCCGCGAGACGGGCAAGTGGAGCGTGAACGGCGGTACGTTGACCATCAACGTGAACGGCATGGCGAAGGGTACGTACTTTGTGCGTATCGCCAACGAGAAGAGCACGGCCGTGCGGAAGCTCGTGGTGAGATAATAGTGGCGCCTGAGGGCGTCCGAACGACGAGGGCCGCACCGTATCGGTGCGGCCCTTGGTTTTTTATGGGGTTAATGGGGTTTATGGGTCTAATGGGTGTTTTTTTGCTTAGGTTATGCTTGGGTTATGCTTGGGTTATGCTTAGGTTATGCTTAGGTTGTGCTTAGGATGAGCTTAGGATGGCTTATCCTTGGGTGGAGAAAGGAGGGGGGGAGGAGGGGTTATTTGCCGATGCAGAAGCGTGAGAAGACGGAGTCGAGGACTTCGGACGAGGCTACCTGGCCGGTGATGGTGCCGAGGTGGTAGAGGGCGTCGCGGAGGTCGACGGCGAGGAGGTCGGCCGGGAGGCCGTCGTCGAGGCCTTGGAGGGCAGCGGAGAGGGCCTGTTGGACGCGGAGGAGTGCGTCGCGATGGCGTGGGTTGGAGAGGAGGATGTCGGTGTCGGCGGGGTTGCCGGCGGCGTCGACGAGTGCCCGACGGAGGTCGTCGAGGCCGGCGCCGGTGAGGGAGGAGAGGGGGAGGGGGGAGTGGGCAGTTGGTAGTTGGTAGTTGGTAGTTGGCAGTGGGCAGTGGGGGGTGAGGTCGGATTTGTTGAGGACGACGATGAGGCGCTGGGTGGCGGGGTCGAGGTCGAGGTCGGGGTCGGCCCAGGGGGTGGTGGCGTCGTGGACGTAGAGAATGATGCGTGCTTGCGCTGCTGCCTTGCGGCTGCGCTGTACGCCGAGGGCTTCGACGGGGTCGAGGGTGGAGCGTAGTCCGGCGGTGTCGATGAAACGGAAGGAGAGGCCGTCGATGGTGAGGAGTTCCTCGACGGTGTCGCGCGTGGTGCCAGGCAGGGGGCTGACGATGGCGCGGTCGTCGGCGAGGAGGGCGTTGAGGAGCGAGGACTTGCCGGCGTTGGGCCGACCGACGATGGCCACGGGGATGCCCTGCTTGAGGGCGTTGCCGGCGGAGAAAGAGGAGATGAGCGTTGAGAGCCGAGCGATGAGGGTTGAGAGGAGCTGACGCAGCTGTGTGCGGTCGGCGAACTGGACATCCTCCTGGCTGAAGTCGAGCTCGAGTTCGAGCAACGCGGTGAGGTCGACGAGCTGGCTGCGGAGGGTCTTCAGTTGTTCGGCATAGCCACCCCGGAGCTGGCTGACGGCGAGGCGATGCTGGGCTGGTGTGACGGCGTCGATGAGGTCGGCGACGGCTTCGGCCTGGGAGAGGTCGAGGCGTCCGTTAAGGAAGGCCCGCATGGTGAACTCGCCCCGCTCGGCCAGGCGTGCGCCGCTGTCGATAAGGGCCTGCAGGAGGGCTTGCTGCACATAGCGCGAGCCGTGGCAGGAGAGCTCGACGGTGGGCTGGCCGGTGTAGCCAACGGGGAAGTAGACGGCGACGAGGTCGTCGAGGTCGTCGAAGCGGCAGTAGGTGGCGCGACGGGGAGCGAGGGAGAAGGGGCGTGAGGCGTCAGGGTTGGCGGGGCGGAGGTGGTGCAGGGCGATGGCGAGGGCGTCGTGGCCGGAGAGCCGCAACACTGCTATGCCGCCGACTCCGGCGGGTGTGGCGACAGCCACGATGGTGTCGTCATTGCGCATTGCCACTGATGTATTGGTCGCCGAAGAGGGCGTGCATCTGGTCGTCGTCGAGGCCGAGATCGACCTTGATGCGATACATATTGGGGAAGTTGAGGAAGAGGACCAGCACGGTGACGAGGGTGAGCATGAGCAGGACGTTGCGGGCGCTGAGGACGGTGAAGACACAAAGCAGCACAACGACGAGCAGCATGTTGATGTAAGTCTCGCGGACATAGGCAGCATAGCCTTTGAGCTTGGCATCGAGGTCTTCGGTCTGTCGGAGGCGCGGCACCTGACGGCGGACGGAGAGGAGCGTCATGCTGACGGAGAGCACAGCGAGGACAGCACCGGCGATGAGCATCCAGCGGGCGGTGTGGGCCGAAGGATAGAAGCGGTAAGGGCTGAGGTAGAGGAAGAGGACCGTCAGGAGGGTGACAGCGACGGATCCCCAGAGGCCTATACGTGAGGCGCGGCGGATTTGTTTGATATGGTTCATGGGCGGGCTAAGGGGCTAAAAGTCTAAGAGTCTAAGGGGCTAAGAGTCTAAAAGTCGAAGGGTCTAAGAGTCGAAGGGTTTATGGGGATGATGGGGGTTAGAGTTTGAGGTATTTGGCGGTGTAGGAGTCGGGGCAGAGGAGGAGGTTTTCGGGAGTGCCGGCGAAGACAACGCGTCCACCGGCATCGCCTCCCTCGGGGCCAAGGTCGATCACCCAATCGGCACACTTGATGATGTCGTGGTGGTGCTCGATGACGACGACAGAATGGCCACGCTCGATGAGGCGGTCGAAGGCTGCGAGGAGCTTGCGGATGTCGTGGAAATGGAGACCTGTGGAGGGCTCGTCGAAGATGAAGAGCGTGGGTCGGTCGTCGGCATCGCCATGCACGAGATAGGAGGCGAGCTTGATGCGCTGCGCCTCGCCGCCACTGAGCGACGAAGAAGACTGGCCGAGCTTGAGGTAGCCGAGGCCGACATCCTGCAAGGGTTTGAGGCGGGTGTAGATAGTGCGTGTGGCATCGTCATTGAAGAACTCGCAGGCTTGGTCGACGGTGAGGTCGAGTACCTGGCTGATATTGAGGCCGCGGTAGAGTACTTCGAGCGCCTCGTCCTTATAGCGCGAGCCATGGCACTCGTCGCAGAGCAGGTGGACGTCGCTCATGAACTGCATCGACACGGTGACATAGCCCTCGCCCTCGCAGGCTTCGCAGCGACCGCCTTCGACATTGAAGGAGAAGAAGCCACTCTTGTATCCTCGGGCCTTGGCGAGGGGCTGGGCGGCATAGAGGGCACGCACCTCGTCGAAGACCTTCATATAGGTAGCCGGATTGCTGCGTGAGGAGCGGCCGATGGGGTTCTGGTCGACCATTTCGACGGCGGCGATGCGACGCACGTCGCCATCGAGCGAGACGCACTCGCCGACATAGTCGGGGTTGCCGTCGAGACGGCGTTGGAGGACATCGAAGAGCACACGCCGGATGAGGCTGCTCTTGCCGGAGCCGGAGACACCGGTGACAACGGTGAGAACTCCGAGCGGGATATCCACATCGATGTGCTTCAGATTGTTGCTATAAGCGCCATGGATAGAGATACGGTCGCGCCAGGGGCGGCGATGGTCGGGGACGGGGATGTTTTGACGGCCTAGGAGGTAGTCGGCGGTGAGCGAGCGGCGAGCCTTGGGCAGTTGCTCGGGCGGGCCAGAGAAGACCACTTCGCCCCCCAGACGTCCAGCCTCTGGGCCGATGTCTATCAGCCAGTCGGCAGCACGGATAATGTCCTCATCGTGTTCAACGACGATGACGGTGTTGCCGAGGTCGCGCAGCTGGCGGAGGACCGAGATGAGGCGGTCAGTGTCGCGGCTGTGGAGTCCAATAGACGGTTCATCAAGGATATACATAGAACCCACCAAAGAACTGCCGAGCGAAGTAGCAAGGTTGATGCGTTGGCTCTCGCCACCGCTGAGGCTGCGGCTCTCGCGGTTGAGGGCGAGATAGCCCAGGCCGACGTCGAGCAGATAGCCGAGGCGGTGTTTGAGTTCGGTGCGGAGGCGTTCAGAAGTCTTGAGTTCGGTGGATGTCAGACGGTTGTCGAGGTCGTTGAACCAGCGGGCGAGTGCCTCGACAGGCATGGCCACCAGGTCGCTGATGCTATGGCCATCGACCTTGACATACTCGGCATCGCGACGCAGCCGTCGCCCACGGCACTCGGGGCAGACAGTGCGTCCACGATAGCGGGCCAGCATGACACGATACTGGATCTTATAGCTTTGGCTCTCGACCCAGCGGAAGAAGCCATCGATGCCCTCCCAGGTGCCGTCGCCATGCCAGAGGAGGTCTTTCTGCTCCGGGGTGAGGTCATAGTAAGGGGTGTGGATAGGGAAGCCGACCACGGCGGCATGGCGGATAAACTCGCGCTTGACATCCTGCATCTTATCGCCGTTCCAGCATACAACGGCATTCTCGTAGATGCTGCGCGACTTGTTTGGGACGACCAAGTTCTCGTCGATGCCAATAATGCTGCCGTAGCCCTGGCAGGTTGGGCAGGCGCCGTAAGGGTTGTTGAACGAAAAGAAATTAGGGTTGGGTTTTTCGAAAGTGATGCCATCGGCCTCAAACCGATTGGAAAAAGTCTGGAAAGCAGGCTGCTGCGAACTACTGTTATCGTCACCAGCCAGCGGCCAGCTGCAGATCACACAAGAGCCCCTGCCCTCGAAAAAAGCACTTTGGACACTCTCGGCGACACGTGCCGACTGCTCGTCGTCAGCATGGCGGACCTCGATGCGGTCGATGACAAGATAGACATCGCCATCGAGGGGCATGTCACCGATATCCTCGATACGGACAATGGTGCCCTTGACCATCACACGCTGGTAGCCCTCCTGATGGAGGATGTCGAGCTGAGAGTGGAGCGGACGCTCGGAAGAATCAACCAACGGGCTGAGGATGAGCACACGCTGACCATCGACAAGCGTATAGACATAATCCACCACATCGCTTACCGAATGGCGCCGTACCTCGGTGCCGCTGACGGGCGAGAAAGTGCGGCCGATGCGTGCGAAGAGCAACTTAAGGTACTCGTAGATCTCGGTCTGTGTGCCGACGGTAGAGCGGGGATTGGTAGTGTTGACCTTCTGCTCGATAGCCACCGCAGGTGCAAGGCCGTGGATAAAGTCCACATCAGGCTTGCTCATGCGGCCCAGGAACTGGCGTGCATAGGAGCTCATACTCTCCACGTAGCGCCGTTGGCCTTCGGCAAAAAGCGTATCGAAAGCGAGCGACGATTTGCCGCTTCCGCTAAGACCGGTGATGACGACGAGTTTGCCCTGAGGCAGTTCGACGTCGATATTTTTCAGATTGTTGGCACGAGCGCCTTTGATGACGATATTACTACTCATTCGATAAATTTAAGTTCGGCCAGACGGGTTTTGTTTCCGTGGGCCGTGAGAAGCACCAGTTTGCCGTCGGGGCGGAAAAATCCGCGCAGGAAAGAATGTTTGCTCTTGGCTTCGATAGCCAGTTTGGACACCTCACCGTCGGCGGCGAGACTGTAGAGGACGAGATTATTCTTGCTGCCCATCTGCAGGGCAGGAGCGTCCTTAGAAATGTCGTATATAGCTGGATACTTGGGAGCTTCGGACTTAAGCAAGAGAACGTCGTCGCCGCGAGACAACAGAGAGAGACGCAAGAGGGCGTCGTCACCCTTCTGTACATCGTTGCGGCGAATGTTGCGCACCCAACGCAGATGGCCAAGTGTGTCGATAGCCACGCAATGGATACCCATAGCGGAGAAGGTACTGTTCACCAGGCCGTTGCTCTCAACGATATTGGTCAGGAAGCTGCGTCCTACGGCAGTGACAAAACCGTAGGGCGTGGCGACTGCATCGAAGAGGCGCACACGGTCAGCTATTTGCTCGTGCTGCACCTTCTTAGTCTTTTGGTTATATAAGATGTTGATATCCTCGTTCTGGAAGGGACGCATAATGAATCCGGAGAGCATGACAGAGTCGATATTGAACGACAAGCCGACTACACCTTCAGCATAGCGTTCCGGGTGAGACACATGGGAAGGGCGGAAAAGTCCTGTGACGAGCATGTGAGAGCCGACGACGCCGACAATACGGGTATCGCGCACGGGGTCGCACTTGACGACGACATCATAGCTATTGGCGGAGCTCTGCTTGAGGACATTAAAGATAAAATGGCTCTCCTCCCCCTCGCGTTCCTCGCCGAGGGTGACGATGGTGCCCTCATCGGTCACGTAGATGCAGTGCATCGACCCGAGAGCGAACTCCTTATCCCAAAGGAGGTGCATCTCGGCATCGAAAAGGACAATCGAGGTGCGGTACTGTTTCTTCTCGACCAACTGGACGATGGTAATCAAAGCGTTGTACTGGTGATTAGGCGAAGAAGCAGCCCAGACGAGACACTTATCCTTGCGGCCATAGGCAAAGGTGTCGACGGTATCGACAGCCACCACGGTGAGTGAGTCAAGATCAAGCAAATAGTTGATTACAGCCGTCTGATTTTTTCCCGAGTGGTCGGCCACGAGGACAGCTGCGCGCTGATCGCGTGCGGCAGCCAGCAAGACATCGGCATTATTGCTGCGGGGCAAATCCACAACATTGAGGGTCACGAGGTTTTGGTCAGTCATAACAAACTGCTTGAGGTGTTTTTTGCCCGAGAAGACCCAGCAATCGAGCCCCTGCGACGAGCCGGCATAAGTGCCGTCGGCAAGGTTATCGCTGTCCACATACTTAGACTCTGTTCCCTTAGACAACACTGCCTGCTGAGCAGAAACAGCACCCATCAGGGCGACAAAAAGCAGAATAACTGTGCGTTTCATATTTATTGTGTGTGTGTTGGGGTTAATACATCAGAACGGGATAACGCCAATACCGACCTTGAGAAGCAGCATGTTGGCGAAGATGGCATCGCAGCGGTACAGGCGTGACGGATCGGGGCCATCGGCAAACACCTTGAACAGGTCGAGCAAACCGGAGGTGTAAGAATAGCGCGCTTCGAAGTTAAGGACCAGCCGATCGAAAAGGATATAGTTGCGTCCTGCGCCGATATGCAGTCCAAAGCTGTTGCCGGCGTTGCTGCCATCGCTCATATTGGTAAAGTGCACCAGATGGGCACCATAGGCAATGTACGGGCCCAGGGGAGCGAAGTCGGAGTGGCTATAGTGGCGCACGGTGAGGTTCCACGTAGTCATATTCTTCGAATAATCCTGGTCGGTATACAGCACCTCGTGCTCGACATATCTATAAAGACTGTTGTCCCATTCAGCCTCTGTACGGGTAAAGTTATTCAACTCGTCGTAACCCTTCATATAGCTCCAGCCTGCCGATACGGACCAACGGCGGTCGACGGCGAACTCGAGCGAAGCCCAGGGGGAGAAAGCGAAGGGCTTGCCGATGTCGAACGTCTGCAGTCCGGCAAATCCGAGGTTGGCGCCTCCCAAGAGGGCGAAGCGATGCCCCATGTGGCCGACAGGCTCCTTCTTGCTGCTGCGGCCGATACGGGCATACGTGTCGTAAATCATGGCATCGACGAGGGCGTTATGGTCGGCCACCTTGTAGGAGTAAGACTGACGAGAGAGCACCTTACCACGACGGACATCCACGACCAGCGTCACCATCGAAGTGCGTTCAATATTGGAGAAACAATTGTAGAGGACTACCGGAGCCAGCGGCAAGAGGACGAGATAGCCCGGCGACATGGACGGGTCGAGATTTTCGAGGTTCAGCAAAGCCGTCACGGTGAGCGTAGAAGCGCCATACCGAGCAGCCAGGTCGTCCATTTCAGGCTGCATCAAGCGGTACAAATCGAACTGGCCCTTATTCTGCCAGAACTCGTTGAGCCACTCGTTGAGGACAACAAAATCGTTGTACTGCTCATCGGTAGTCATATCGTGGAGACCCGCATCGGAGAAATCGATGCTTCTACGTCCGAAGCTCTTACCCACCTTGGCGATGCGTTCCATAAGGTCGACCTCCTTGCGGCTGCTCTCCCCCACCTTGAGCTCGTCAGACTTGTCGTTCACCACCCAATAGGTCGGGCTGTAGACGATGGTGGCCGAGGTGTCCTTCACCGACGCGGTGTCATCAGTGTCAGGATGCGCTTTCTTCCAGCTGCCACTGAGGTGCTCGTGCAAGCGAGAGGAGAAAGCGGTGTCAGCCATCAACAAGTCGGTCAGGGCATAGCCATTGGGACTCTTGGCGGTCTGAGACTGGCGTTTCTGCTTGATGCGCTCGTATTTAGTCAGCGCCTTCTGTTCCTGTTGAACCGTATCGGCCTGCTCGTCGGCGGCAGGGGGAGTGGCCAGGAAGTCGATGGCGGACAACTTGAGCGAGCCATGCAGCTCCTCCATCAGGTCCTCGCACATACGCGCGAAGGCCTCATTCTCTGGGAAGCGGCAGTGCATCAGCCAAATGCGGTGCAGGGCTGCGAGGGTAGCCTGCTCGTTGCTCATGCGGCGCATGGCGTAATAGACCTGCTGGCTTTCGCCCTCGATCTTCTGGTAGTCGCCCGTCACGGAATTGGTGCCGTTGTGGTTCTTTGCCATAGCGATGCCGTAGAGAGCCTGGGCGAGAGCCTGGTTCAAGGCCTCGTTGTCAGGCTGTTGACGGAGCATCAGCCAAGCGTTGTAGAACGCGCGGGAATACTCGCCGTGGATCAGTTCCTGGCGAACACACTCGGCGCGTGCCAACTGCCGAACGGCATCAAACTCCTCACGAGATGTCACGACATACTCCTCGCCGCCGTAATAGCCCTCGAAAGCCGAGACGCAGTTGTGGCGACGCGAGAGAATATTGGGGTGCGTGCTGCGGCTGTCGTCGTAGTTGTCTCGAGAGGTGATGTCGGCCACGGTGTCGAGCCAGCAACCAGACAGTTGGAAATAGGGGGTGTTGAACCAAGTGGTGTCGAAGGGGATATCGTCGAAGGGCAAAGCGCTGTACTGCAGCACATCGAACACACCTTCCGTCACATTCTTGGCGTAGGGGCTGCGGAGGTAGAACATAGCGATACCGAGCGAGTCAGCCTCGTTCTCCATCTCGCGGCTCCGGTTATGGCGACGCAGGAACTCATTGAGAGCCGAGCGTTCCTCGTCGGTGTCGCGTTTGGTCTTGCCGTTCTCCTTCTTGCCCACCAGCTCTTCGAGGCTGTGGTTGCGGTAGTAGTGGACGATTTCGTGGCTGAGGATAAAGGCCAGCTGAGCTTCGTTCTCCACCTGAGCCACGAGGCCGGCGTTGACGAACACCATGCCCTGTCCTGTGGCGTAAGCGTTGACCTCGGGGCTCTTGACGGTGTAGAAGCGCAGTTCTTTGCGCAGCTCCGGGTAGTCTGTCAGCAGTGTGTCAGCGATGCGGCTCACCAGACGGCTCACGGGGTCGCCGTAGAGGATACGCCCGCCAGCCATCATCTTGCCCACCTGGTAAGACGCCTCGCGGAGCTGCTGTTTATCCTTCACCTTGCCGCCGGCATAGCGTTCGGCGCGCTGCAAGTCGGCCGCATAAAGTTCGTCGGTACTCATCTTCAGATCGGCCGGCACGGGGCCAGCACTCCTCAACTGCGCCACAGCGGTAGACGCCACAGCCAGCAGCGCCACAAAAGCAATTGCACGTCTCATCATAAACATATCAACCTTAAGCGATTAATTCAACGTCATCTTAGCGAAGTAGCCACGGCTGACGCCCCTAATAATCATGAGGAAGTCGCCGTTGTCGAGCTTATAGGGGTGCCCGAGGAGGCACTGCCGCGACGGCATTTCGAAGTGCTGCCGCTGCATGTTGCCCTTGCTGTCGAGGAGCAAGGCGGTCAGCATACCGCTGCCGTTTGCGCCGCGATAATCCTTCACGGGCTTCTCTTCTGGCAGTTCCTTCTTCTCTTTGGTCTCGCTCCAGACCAGCAACAGACCTTTATCCGTACGCTCCCAGCGATAGGATGCCTGCATACGGGCAGGCCAAGCGTACACATTAGAGATGCGGAAAGTCTGCACCCATTCGAACTTGCCGTCGTCGTTGATTTTGGCGACCATCATGCCGAGGCGGTTCTGGGTTGTAGGCACACCGTCGACGGAGACGCGCCAAGTCTGGTCGAGCATGACGTAGCCGGCATCCTTCGCGGGCATCGACTGGATGATGTTCAAGTAGATGACGCGGTAGTCGTCATGCTTCACTTTGGCATCGTCCTTGTAGTTGTTCAGCCGGTTATACTCTATCTTGGTGATGTCGTGGCGGTCCAGCGACACCTCGCGGCGCTTGGTGTCGTAAGTGATGGCCACGATGCGGTCAGCCATGACGCCGTTCATGGTCAGTTTTTCCTTTTCCCAATGCGTAGCGGCGAAATAGATTTTGCCACCTGCGTAGCGCACCAGTGACACTTCGGCCAGACGGGTTTCGTCGACTTCGAACTGGTAGTGGTTCTCGCTCTCGCCGTCGAGGACAGCGATATCGAACTTGCTGCCGCTGCGCCCGCCAATGAGCACCTCGCCGCTATCGGAGACGAAGATGAAATCGAGGCGGTTGCTGCGAGCATCGACCTTCCAGTACTCCTCGAGTTCGCGGCTGTAGAGCGCCACCTGCAGCTCAGTGTTCTGTCCTTCGCGTCCGATGACGTAGACGCAGGCCAGGAGTTCCTTGTTGGCCGAGACACCCATGCCGAAGCCCATGTTGTCACCGGAGGTGCCCTTATAGTCGGCCAGGACGAGTTGCTCGCCGCGCGGTGCGAGCGACTGCGGGTCGCGGCGGTCGCGGTAGACCTTCATATTGTCGCCCTCCCATTGCGCCATGAGCAAGTCGATGCCGCCGTTGTTGAGGTAGCCGCCATAGCACTTCACCTCCTTGTCGTCGCTCAGCTGCACGCGAGCGAGCTCATTCTGCTCCATGTCGTAGCTGACGAGTTCCATTTTGTTCTTCAAGCGTCCTGCCATCTGGACAAAGAAGGCCTGCTGGCCGTCGCTGCCGATGAACTGAGGTTCGTAGGTCTTGGCCAGCGTATTGCCCTGGCCGAAGTTTTGGATTTGGGCCACCTGGCCCTGAGCGGCGAAGCAGACAAACAGCGCTGCCGCGTAACAGAAAAGAGTCTTTATCTTCATAGGATTACCGTGTTTTAGTCTAAAAATATGAACTGCAAAAGTACAAAAAAGATTTCGAATAGTAAAATATTTTGTATCTTTGCAGCGTGCAATGACGGCACGAAACAACGCTAAAAAATAAAAATCAATCAGTTAAATAATCAAAAAAAATGAAAAAGACAACTATCATCCTGTTTGCCCTGCTCGTTATGGGAGGGGTGGCCAATGCACAGTACTACTACTACAACACGCGTCCGTGGGACGGCAACAAGAGCTACAGCCTCCACGTAGGAACCGACTTCAGCATCACGCCGCGCAACTTTGGCGAGACGGCTACGGACCTCGTCGCGACGCCTGGCTTGGCGGCCTCGTTCCGCTATGAAGGCGACAAGAGCATCAACGAGCGCCTGTCGTGGGGCTACCAGGTCGAGGTGAACTATCTGGCGGAGAACTTCAGTTACAACCAGGCGACCACGCGGACGATAGGCAATGCGACGGTGCCTGTGGTGAAGCACAACAAGTTCAACTGGTGGGACGGGGAAGTCGATTTCCGTCTTTCGTTTGCGTACTGGATAGGCGACAACATAGAGCTGCAGGCCGCTGCAGGTATTTTCGTCACCCCGATTTTCGGTCTCAACGGCGAGACCTACGAGACGCTGGCGAGCAGCGACGTGGAGGTGGCCGACAGCCGGAAAGAGACGAAAGTGCCGTTGATGTTCAATTTCAACTTCAACACGGGTATCAGCACGATGATACAGGCCAAGTATTTCTTCAACGAGAACTTCTATGTGAGCCTTTCGGCTCGCGACAACATCGGCCTTAACCTGTTCGGCGGCGCCCTCAGCGAGGGGACCGACTATGCCAACCAGGGCGGACAGCGCGGAATTGTCATGATAGGCGTGGGCTACAAGTTCATCAAGTAGACTCACTATTTTGGAAATATAACGCGCCACGCCGCGTTTCTACGACAAGAGTTGTAGAGATGCGGCGTGGAGCATCAGGCGGGAGAGTGGGCCGTCAGCCTCTGAGCTCGCGAGGGCGGAGGGTGACGAAAGGCACGAGCGTTTCTTCCATAGAGATGCCGCCGTGCTGGAAGGTGTTCATGTAGTACTTGACGTACTCGTTGTAGTTGTTGGGGTAGGCGAAGAAGTCGCCGCCGCGGCAGAAGATATAGGGGCTTGTGAGGTGGCGCCGAGGGAGGAAGAGGCGGGCGGGGTCTTTGACCTCGAAGACATCGTCGGGGCGATAGTCGAGCAGGCGGCCCTGCTTGTAGCGGAGGTTGACGCTGATGTCGCGGTCGCCTTTGACGCGGACGGGGCGGTCGATGCGGACGCTGCCGTGGTCGGTGGTGATGACGACCTGGACGTTGCGTTCGCTCAGAGCCTGCAGGAGGTCCATGAGCGGGGAGTGTTCGAGCCAGGAGAGGGTGAGGCTGCGGTAGGCCTTTTCGTCGTCGGCGAGTTCGCGCACGATGTCGCTGTCGGTGCGGGCATGGCTCAGCATGTCTATGAAGTTGTAGATCACAACGTTGAGAGGCATACGCAGCAGTTCGGGGAGCCGGTCGACGAGTTTTTTGCCATACTGGGCGTTGAGGACCTTGTTGTAGCTGTGCTTGATGGCGAGTCCGTGGCGGCGGAGGTTTTCGTCGAGCAACTCGTTCTCGAACTGGTTTTTCCAGCCCTGCTCGTCCTCGTTGACCCAGTATTGAGGGTACTTCTTCTCGATTTCGCTGGGCATGAGGCCGGCGAACATGGCGTTGCGGGCGAACTGTGTTGTGGTGGGGACGATGGTGAAGTAGAGGTCGTCGCGCTGGACGCGGAAGTAATTCTCGACGAGTGGTTGGACGAACTTCCACTGGTCGTAGCGGAAATTGTCTATGACGATGAAGAAAAGGCTCTGGGCGTCAGCTGATTTCAGGAGAGGGAAGAGGCGTTGCTGGAGGACGGTGTGGCTCATGAGGGGTTTCTCTTGCCGGCCGCTGAGCCAGTCGAGGTAGTGGTCCTCGTAGAAGCGGCAGTACATGGCCTGTGCGTCGCGCTTTTGAGAGAGGAAGATGTCGTGGATGTTGTCGTCCTCGGTGCCTGCGAGTTCGATGTCCCAATAGACGAGCCGGCGGTACATTTCGATCCATTCGTCGGGCGACATGCGGTCAGAGAGTTGCATGCCTATTTCGCGGAACTGGCGCTGGTAGTTCTGGGTGCTGTGTTCGCTCTGGAGGCGACGGAGTTCGGTGTGTTTTTTGACGGTGAGGAGGATCTGGCTGGGGTTGACGGGTTTGGTCAGGTAGTCGCTGATTTTGCCGCCGAGGGCGTCCTCCATGATGTGTTCCTCTTCGCTCTTGGTGATCATGACGACGGGGAGTTGCGGCCAGCGCTGCTTGATGATGTTGAGGGTGTCGAGGCCGCTCAAGCCAGGCATCTGCTCGTCGAGGAAGACGAGGTCCGGGACGAGGGATTCCATTTCGTCGAGCGCATCGCGGCCGCTTTGGACGGGGATGACGGTGTAGCCTTTTTCTTCGAGGAAGAGGATGTGTGGCTTGAGCAAGTCGATTTCGTCATCGGCCCATAAGATTGTGATATTCATTGTGGTAAAGGTTTACGTTGTTGGTGATTTTTTAGTAGTAACGTCTGCCCTACCCTTTTTAGTATGCTGTTCACAAAAGTTAATATTTGCGGGGGGAGTGGCGTGTCTACGACACGCATATAGAGGCTGTTGTCTCACCCCACACTGGAGTGTGGGGTTAATAGGATGGCGTACCTACGGTACGCGTGGCAGGTGGGGAGGACGGGGGGGGGATGTTATGCCTATGGTGAGCTTAGGATAACCACACAATGGTGTGTATTGGGATGGCGGTACGGATGGAGGGAGGGGATGCCTGTGGTATGCCTACGTAATGCTTAGGATATGCTTAGGTAATGCTTAGGTAATGCTTAGGATAAGGTGAGGATATTTTATAGACGCGGTATTAAGTTTTTTTCGTACCTTTGCAGCGCTTTTTGCCAGAAGATGTTATGCTCTTAACCGAAGAATATCAGCACAGTAGACTTGTAGAGGGGTTGGTGGGCAGCCTGCAGGAGGGTGGTGCACGGGTGCACATTGACGGCATGACGGGTTCGCTGCCCGCGGTCGTCGTGGCCGCCCTGACGATGCGAATGCCTACCGCCAGCCAGCTCGTGATAGCGCCGACGAAAGAGGAGGCCTTCTACCTGAGCAATGACCTTGAGGCCTTGCTGCGAGCGGAGGATGGGGCCGAGGAGCCGGAGGGGTCCGGCCTGAGGGCGATGCTGTTTCCCACCTCGTATCGCCGTCCCTATGGCTACGGCGACGAGCAGACGGACAATGCCAACGTGCTGATGCGCAGCGAGGTGCTGAAGGAGCTTGCCTCTGGCAGGCGCACGCTGGTGGTCAGCTACCCGGAGGCCATAGCCGAGAAGGTGGTGGGCAGCGGGACGTTGGCGCGCAACACCCTGCGCATAGCCCGCGGGGAGAGCAGAGACATGTGGGAGCTGGTGGAGCGGTTGCAAGAGATGGGGTTCGAGCGCGAGGACTTTGTGGTGGAGCCGGGCCAGTATGCCGTTCGCGGCGGCCTGGTAGACGTCTACTCCTACGCATCGGACTTTCCGTTCCGCATTGAGTTTGCGGACGAGACGGTGGACTCGCTGCGCACCTACGACGCTGTGACACAGCTGAGTGTAAAACAGCTTGACCGCGTGGACATCGTGCCGGACTTCGGCAAGGAGCCGGGAGCCGGGAGCGAGGAGCGGGAGCCGGAGAAAAGGGTGACGTTGCTGAGCTACTACAGCACGAGCGACATCGTATGGTGCCAGGGGCTGATGGCTATGGCCGAGCGCTTGGACGCCACCTTGGGCGAGACCCGCAAGGCCTATGAGAGCCGCCTGGCGGACAAAGAGCACCCCATTGCCGGCACCCTGCCGGCCCCCGAGGAGCTCTGCTGCTCGGCAGGCGAGATGATGCGCAACCTGGTGCAGCTCAAGGTGGTGGAACACGGGAACAGCCGGTACTTTTCGCAAGCCGTCAACCTGAAGACCAACAGCGAGCCACAGCCGACGCTGAACAAACAGTTTGACCTGCTGACATCGACGTTGGCAGACTATGCCGAACGGGGCTACCGGCTGCTCATCACCGTCAGCAACGACAGCCAGGAGCGGCGGTTGCGGAAGATATTGGGTCAGGAGACCGAGGGGCTTGGCTTCCAGTTCACAATCATCAACTTCCAACTCGCCCACGGCTTTATAGACCACGACGAGAAGATGCTCTGCTTCACCGACCACGAGATCTTCGAGCGGTACCACAAATACACCGTCCGAGACCTGCGCGCGACGCACGAGGCGCTGACGCTCAAGGAGTTGTTCGAGCTCAAGCCCGGCGACTATGTGACGCACATAGACTACGGCGTGGGGCGGTTCTCGGGGTTGGAGAAAGTGACCCAGAACGGCAAGAGCCAGGAGCTGATACGCCTCATCTACAAAGGCGGCGACGTGCTGTATATCAGCATCCACGGGCTGCACAAGATAAGTCGGTACGTTGGGCGCGAGGGAGAGGCGCCGCAGATGAACAAGCTGGGCAGCAACACGTGGCAGGTGCTCAAACAGCGCACCAAACGCCGCGTGAAGGACATCGCCCGCGACCTTATCGCCCTCTACGCCAAACGGCGAGCCTCGCACGGCTTTGCCTTCAGCAGCGACGGTGAGCTACAGCAGCAACTTGAAGCCTCGTTCCAATACGAAGACACCCCCGACCAGTTGAAGGCCACCCTCGCCGTCAAGCACGACATGGAGGAGCAGGCCCCGATGGACCGGCTGGTATGCGGCGACGTGGGGTTTGGCAAGACGGAGGTGGCCATCCGCGCCGCCTTCAAAGCCTGCTGCGACTCGAAGCAGGTGGCCGTCCTCGTCCCCTCGACGGTACTCGCCTTCCAGCACTACAACACCTTCAGCGAGAGGCTGAAAGGGATGCCGGTAAGGGTAGAGTACCTGAACCGATTTCGCACGGCCAAAGAGAAGAAACAGATATATCAGGACGTCGAGTCAGGAAAGATAGACATACTCATCGGCACCCATGCCATCACAAACAAAGAGCTGAAGTTCAAAGACCTGGGGCTACTTATCATCGATGAAGAGCAGAAGTTCGGCGTCAGCGTCAAAGAAAAGCTCAAGCAAATGAAGGTCGGTGTGGACTGCTTGACCCTCACGGCCACGCCCATTCCGCGCACGCTGCAGTTCTCGCTCATGGGGGCCCGAGACCTGAGCATCATCCAGACCCCGCCACCAAACCGCCAACCGATTGAGACAGAACTGTCTGACTTCAACGAAGAACTGATCCGCGACGCCATCATGTTCGAGATGAGCCGCAACGGACAGACGTTCTTCATCAGCAACCGCGTGGAGAACCTGCCGGAGATGGCGGGCATGGTGCAACGGCTGGTGCCGGATGCCCGCGTCGCGATGGCTCACGGACGCATGGACGGCAAGGATGCCGAAGAGACCCTCATGCGTTTTCTGGAGGGCGATATAGACGTGCTCGTGGCGACCTCGATAGTGGAGAACGGGTTAGACATACCGAACGCCAACACGATGATTATCAACAATGCGCACCAGTTTGGCCTGAGCGACCTGCACCAGATGCGCGGCCGTGTGGGGCGCTCGAACCGCAAGGCATTCTGCTACCTGCTCATTCCCTCCTACCTCACGCTGACCGACGATGCCCAGCGGCGCCTCCGTGCCATCGAGGAATTCTCCAACATCGGCAGCGGTTTCAATATTGCCATGCGCGACCTTGACATCCGTGGTGCAGGCAACATTCTGGGCGCCGAGCAAAGCGGCTTCATCAGCGAGGTGGGCTACGATATGTACCACAAAATCCTCAACGAAGCTATCGAAGAACTGTGGGAAGAAATGGCGACCGAGAATGATAGTGGACAGAAAACTCAGGACACACGGCAACTACCGACTACCGAGCACCCACTGCCCACGGGCTACGTGCGTGAGTGCACTATCGAGACCGACCTCGAGGTGTTGTTGCCGGACGACTACGTGACCTCCGTCAGCGAACGCCTCCTGCTCTATAAAGAGCTAAACGACATTGGTCTTGGGTCGGAAAGCGGCAGTCGTCCGACAGATCTCCAACCCTCGGCTTCCGACCTTGAGAAGGAACTGACGGCCTATCACAGCCGCCTGGAAGACCGCTTCGGGCCTGTGCCGCCTGCCACTGAGGAGCTGATAAACACCATCCGTCTGCGCCGCATGGCCAAAGAGTTCGGCATTGAGAAGCTAACCCTCAAGCAGGGGCGCATGATCTGCCACTTGGTGAGCAACCAGAACAGTCCGTTCTACCGCAGTGAAGACTTTGCCAAGCTGATACGCTATGCGCAGGACAACCCTCGTCGCGTAAGCCTCAAAGAGACCCCCGAGCGTCTCAGCCTGAGCATTGCCAACATCACATCCATCACCGCCGCCTTAGAGCAGATGCGGAAATTGACTGGTTAGAACAGTTTGGGGCCGCGGCTTTGCCGCGGCCCCAAACACCAAGGTCTATCGCGCTATAGCTATTCTCCTTACCACTCCTTCGGTTCGCAACAGGTAGTTGCCCACAGGTATCTGTGAGACATCTACTACAAGATTATCACCCTCGGCGATCCACGCACCTATGCGACGGCCATCAATGGCAAGCAGCTCAACTACGACACCGGGACGAAGACCAAAAACGGTGAAAGTACTGTTAGCCGGATTGGGGTAAAGCGTAATACCGCCAGTTTCCACCTCCTCTATACCCACGGGAGGCTCCTCGTCGGCCTCAAAATAACCGACAATATCTATCGTTACACCCGCGGCATCCTGTCCCAAAGTGAGGACAAAAGGATTGTCAACATACTGCTCGCCCCACCCAGGATACATCCACCACTTGAAGTGATAGCCAGAGTATGGCATAGCCATCAGTGTAACGATATCGCCTGCGTGATAATCGCCACTTCCCATGACAGTGCCCCAGGCATTGTTATTGGGACGGGCGTTGACATGCACCAGACTCTGATCCGGTACACAATGGGAAATATAGACAACATCGCCTGTGACGGTGAAGGTCACAGGATTGTCTGTACTGATTCCATGGATGGAGGGATCTTCGGCCGAATACCACTCCCAGTGGTCGAAAAGATAGCCCGACGGACAATTGGAGGCCGGCATCGTGACCGTAGCCGTGGAGCCTACCGGGTATTCTCCAGCCCCAATGTCATTCGGCCTTGTCTTCACCGTCGCCTTAGCATTGCTGGTGACGGAGCGGATACGCCAGGAATGATGATGATTCTCATACTCTGGGTCAAAGGTAAATCGATTGTGATAAAATGCCGTATAGTGCGTCCATCCGGTCTGTGCTGTCCACACATAGTTGCTGTTGGGATTGCCACTATAGAAGCTGGCACGCATGGCTGACCACCTACTGATTCCGGGCAAATAAGACTGTCTGCTGGAAGTGCAGTTGAGCACCACCCACACAGGCTGGGTGCTGTCGATGGCGAGAGGAGGATAGAAAGCGGCACGACGCCACATATCGCCATCATAATGGTTGCTAAGATAGGCAATTTGTGATTGATATCCAGTAGCCACAACCCGAGTCCCTAACAGGGTCTGCGGACCATCCTCTCCCCCTTGGTAGACCTGCACCGTGTAGTTGCACTGCACCGAATGATCATTGGCATCCCTCTCATAAGGCAGGTAAGCCACCACCTGCTCTATGTGGCTAACTCCACGCAAAACGGCAGGATCGTATTTCACTGCCCAACGGTAATGCCTGCTTGTGTCATACAAAGTTGGATAACCCCACCCAAAACCATTGTCACCCCCGTTGTCGTATCGCAAGGTGTCGCCGTTGTGAACCGGAACAAAGACAGCCTCGAGGTTGACAGTGTCGTGCACAACATTCCGCACCGACACGGCTTCAGGGTTAATGGGGTTAAAATAAAGGCCCGCCGTGTCACAGTTCCAATGATCGAAACGGGCTGAGATATTGGGCTCTGCCTTGGTGAAAAAGCAATAGACCGCATCTCCTGCAAATGCTGTATAACCGGACAAAGGACATTCGTTGAGTGTATGCCAGCCGTTCAGGTCCGCTTCCGTCCTTCCCAGCGAGGTGTCATTGGGGTTTGCATTGAGATAAAATGTATAGGGGCTATGGAAAAAAGCCATAAAGGAGGTGTCGGATGTGAGCTGCACCACACGGGGGTTGTCCGTGTTGCCGTCGTTCCATTGCAAGAAACTGCAGGTGCTGTCGAAGGGCACTGCCGAGATGGTCACAGGCACATTGTTGCCCGCATAGTAGCTGGCGAGCCACTCGTCTACGGCAGCATGCAAGGGTCGCCCACCGGTGCGTCGGCGCTCCATGCCAGTACGGGTCGCGCCACATCGTCGGCACTCACCACTACAAATCCACCCTCATCGCCGACAAACAGATGCAGGTGGGCGAAGGCCGTCGGTCGCTCAACCAGCATACCTTTGCATCCCTGTGCGTTCCAGAAACGATTGGCCACTTCGACCGCCCGTTTGTTGTCAACCGGCAATGCCACTGTGCTAAGCACCGCAAAAACCGCCACAATAAATAATACATACTTTTTCATCTTACATCGTATTTATGGATTTGACAATAAAAAAAGCCCCGGAGAGCTGATCATCTCAGCTTCCGAGGCTATCTTGCTAAACATCAGGGGCGCTACCCTCTCCTCCCCTCCACTATTCAGAAACGGATGGGGGGGGGTAATTACCCTGTTATTATTGGTTATTATCATTGTATTAGTCACTAAACACTACCCTCTACTGCACGTCTTTTTCGTCGAGGGGCTGGGCGATGAGGCCTATGAACTGGCTGCTGCTGTTAAACTCCATGCGCGTATATTTGCGGTCGCGACCGCCCTTGATGCGCTGGCTGATAACGACATAGGTGTAGGGTTTCGGCTTCTTGCCGTCGATGGGGTCACGGAACTTCGAGTTGAATTCATAGACCACCATCTTCTCCACGCGGTACTGCTCACCGCTGAACTTCTGGGCCAGGTACTTCAGGATACCGCTGTTGTAGCGGTCTTTCACCAGGGTTTTTCCGGTCATGATGGGTTGATTGTTGCTGAGCTGATAGACAGCTTCCATCTTGACATTCTGTGCGTTGGTGTAGTAGGCCACCGCATATTCCCCGTTGCGCTCCACCCACTCGGGGCCTGCCTTGATGCGCTTGCCCATAGCCTTCTTAAAGTGGTTCTCTATCTCCTCCGAGGGGGCAAACTTCTCCACCTTAGGCTGGTCCACACGCGGAGCGGGCCGTTGCCGCTGGCGGCTCGTCTCTGTGCCGCTCTGCTCGCTGATCTTCTCCTCGGTCATATCAGGGCTGTTGCGCGTATAGTAGTCGCGCTTCACGGCGTCTGGATCCGGCGCGTTGCTCTTCATCAGTTTGCCGCGCGTGTCAAACACCAGCTCGCAGTCGTTTTCCGCAATGCCCTTCTTCACAATCATCATGCGGTAGTAGTTGTCACCGTTCATTTCCTCCACATAGTCAATGCTCTTGATGCGGTAGCCGGGGTAGTTGTTGACGAAGTAGGTGTTCATCAGCGTGGGGCACTCCTCGGCCTTCACGGGGAAGGTGCTGTACTGCCAGTCGCCGCCCGCCGTGAAATAGGCGCGACCGTTCTGGCCGTCGATAACCAGTTCCGCCACATACTGTCCCGGAGCCTGGTACCAGGTGCGCACCTTATAGCTGTCGTAAGTCTTTTCCAGCGCCAGCAGCACGCTGCGCGGCACCGCAGTCTCCTTGATCTTGGTCTGTGCGTTCACCACGCCCATCAGACTTGTCAGACCCATCAGAGCCATTAAGATTATCTTCTTCATATCGTTTGGAGTTTTATTTCTTGTTTAGTACCTTTGTCTCTCAAAATATTGCATCTGTCAACTACCGACTGCCTGCTTGAACAGCACGTCCTTGCGGTCGGGGCTGATGCTGACGGCGGCTATCGGAACGCCTGTCTGCCTCTCGATGGCGGCGAGGTAGTCCTTCAGGGCCTGCGGCAAAGCGTCGTAGCTTTCCACACCCGCCAGGCTCTGTTTCCATCCGGCAAAGGGCTCCAGCAGCGGCTTGATGGCGAGGGTGTTGTACTCGAAGGGTATCTCGTCGGTCGTGCGGCCGTCAATCTCGTAGGCAGTGCACATGCTAACGGTGTCGAAGTCGTTCATCACGTCGGGCTTGGTGACGTAAAGTTCTGTGACACCGTTGATCATGCAGGCGTAGCGCAGCGCGGGCAGGTCTATCCAACCGCAGCGGCGCGGCCGTCCGGTGGTGGCGCCGTATTCGTGCCCCACTTCGCAGAGGCGCTTGCCCGTCTCGTCGTCCAACTGCGTGGGGAAGGGGCCTGCGCCGACGCGGGTGCAGTATGCTTTCGTGATGCCCATCACCTTGCCGATGGCCGACGGTGCGACACCAAGGCCTGTGCATACGCCGGCCGTGATGGTGTTGCTGCTGGTGACGAAGGGATAGGTGCCGAAGTCGATGTCGAGCATCATGGCCTGCGCTCCCTCGGCCAGCACACGCTTGCCTTCTTGCAGGCAGCGGTTCACGAAATACTCGCTTGCCACGAAGCGGAAGCTTTTCAGCGTGGCCAGGCTGTCCATCCACACCTGCTCATATTCTTCCAACGTCATGCCGTCGATGCGGAACTGGGCCACGTCGTAGTCCATCGCGCGCGCCATCATCAGGTGCTGGTTCTTCAGGCGTGCATAGCGCTCGGCGAAGTCGCTCGCCAGCGTGTCGCCCACCCTGAGGCCTGTGCGGGCAATCTTGTCTGTATACGCCGGGCCGATGCCTTTCAGCGTCGAGCCGATCTTGGCTTTGCCCTTGGACTGCTCGTTGGCGGCATCCATCATGCGGTGGCTCGGCAGGATGAGGTGCGCTTTCTGCGAGATATACAGGTTGCGCCGCGCATCCACGCCCTTGGCTTCCAGGTCTTTGATTTCCTGTTGGAAGATGCGGGGCTCTATGAGCACGCCGTTGCCGATGAGGTTTATCTTGTCCTGATGGAATATACCGCTCGGGATGATATGGAGCACGTGCTTCATGCCGTTAAACTCCAGCGTGTGACCCGCATTGGGGCCTCCCTGGAAACGAGCTATCACATCGTAGCCGGGCGTGAGCACATCGACAATCTTGCCCTTGCCCTCGTCGCCCCACTGCAGTCCTAAAAGAACGTCTATCTTTGTCATTATCTGTCTATTATCAATCATTTACAGCCACTGGCCACCGGCCACCGGCCACTAATTTCGCGATGCAAAGATACAACTTTTTTACAATACACACATATTTTTTTTAGCCGGTAGCGGGTAGCTGGTAGCCATAGTCAACTATAAGCAGACGGCTACCCGCTACCAGCTACCCCACCCCTCCCCCGTCCCCGCACCGTCGTTCGTCCGTATTTTCTCGGACCACCATCGGACCATCCTCGGACCACCCTCGGACCATCCCCGGACCGAGAAGTTATAGACGGCTATCGTTCAAGGCGTTACGTGCGGATGGTAGGCGTGGAGGGGTGTTAAGATGGTGAGTGACAGGCGGATGGGGGGTTATTCGTCGCGTTTGTTTTTGAACCATTCGACGAACTTGGGGAGGTCGTCGAGGGCTTGGAAGCCCGCCTTGAAGGGTTCGTCGGGCAGGGGTACGGTCTCCATATAGCCGACGAGCGTGGCGCAGTCGAATTCGCCCATCAGCGCTTCGAGGGTGACGTAGACACCCACCTGGAAGTCTTCGTCCTGGCGCTCGCCGCCTTCGAGGGCCACGCGCAGTCCCAACATTTCGGGTTCTTCCTCGCACTCAAGCTGTTGAAAATACATCTTGCGCGTGTCGAAGACCATCTTGTCAAAGTGCACTTTGAGCTCAGTGCCTTTGGGTTGCTTGAAGGCGAGGAACTGCCACCAGTCGAGGTCGGGGGCCGCATCGACCAGCTCCACTACGTAGCGGAACAAATCAGTGTCACCCTCAGCCGTGAAGGTCAATGTACGCCCGTCAGCCGTAGGCTCACCCAACTCGTACCCCAAACCGTCGCAATATTTCGTCAGCTGGTACTGCAGCGCCCGCAAAAGCTCCTCGCGCTCCTTGTCGGCCAGGTCGCCAAGGGCTATCAACTGCTCGTTGTGGTCTTGGAACCACTGCCAGAATTTCTCTACTTTCTCCATATTGATGTTTTTTTTTAGCGGGTAGCCGGTAGCGGG
Source organism: Bacteroidales bacterium UBA3630 (assembly GCA_002373995.1). Lineage (GTDB taxonomy): Bacteria > Bacteroidota > Bacteroidia > Bacteroidales > P3 > Colimorpha. The sequence goes on from DFLB01000063.1 coordinate 59,889, forward strand.
TAGCTACCCGCTACCGGCTACCCACTATACGATAATTGCTTCGGGTTCAAGTCTGACGCCGAACTTCTGCTCCACGTCCTGTTGTATGGCCCGCGCCAGAGCCACCACCTCGGCGCCCGTGCAGGAGCCGGTGTTGTAGAGCACCAGGGCCTGCTTCGGCCATACGCCGGCGGCGCCGAGGGTGCGGCCCTTCCAGCCGGCGCGGTCTATGAGCCACCCTGCCGAGAGTTTGTTGCCTGGGTAGAGCGGCATGTCAGGGTATGCCTCCTTGAGCCTCTGTGCCACAGCTTCTTCCACAACGGGATTTTTGAAGAAACTGCCTGCCGACCCATGTTCTTCGGGCCGCGGCAGCTTGCTCCAGCGCAGCTCGGTGATGACGTCGCGCACCTGTTGCTGCGACGCGCTGCCGATACCGCGGCGTTGCAACTCGTCGGCCAACGCCTTGTATGTGACGATTGGCGCGTATGTTTTGTTGAACCGCAGCTTCACCTGCCAGATGAGCCACCGGCCGGCTTGCTGCTTGAAGAGCGACATGCGGTAGCCGAAGGCGCAATCCCCGGCCTTCAGCGTGCACCAGCGGCCGCTCTGCAGGTCTACAGCCTCCACCGTCTCCACCAGGTCTTTCAGCTCCACGCCGTAGGCTCCCACGTTCTGCACTACGGCGGCACCTATCTCGCCCGGTATGGCCGAGAGGTTCTCCATGCCGTAGTATCTATTTTCCACGCTTATCCTCACGACCTCGTCGGTCAGCATACGCGCCCCGACGGTGAGGTAGCTATAGCGCCCGTCGTCGTCGCCTCGTACACCCCTCTCGCCCACCTTGACGATGGTGCCTTCATAGTCCTTGGTGAAGACAATATTGCTACCCTCACCGATGACAAGATATGACAGTTTGAGGTATTCACCTTTGAGCAGAGCATCCACGTCGTGCCGGAAGCGCAACGGATCTTCCTTCGTCGAACCTTCAAGGCACACCACACGCCGCGCCTTCACGTCAATACCAAAAGTGTTAAGCCCTTTGAGTGAATAGTTTTCGTGGATTTCCATATCTCAATAACGCACTTCCCGCCAAATTATTGCAGCGGGCGTTGCAATAATTTGGCGGGAAGAAATCACAGTCTATTATTACGGGTTACACATTATAGCTCCCTGAGACAATCTTCATCTTCAACGTCTTGCCATTCTTCAACACACCGTCGTAGGTCACCGTGATGGGGGTGCCGTCGTTGTTGCCGGAGACGGTGTAGGTTCCGCTGGAGAAAATAGACTCGTTCTCATACGTTTGGCCATCGAGGGTGCCATATCCGCCGGTATTGCTGCCATTGTTATACTGTTCAAACGACATCTCCACCACTCCGGACATGTGCATTCCAACCATCACGCCGTCAGGATACTGCGATGCGCTGGCAAGGTCGAAACTATTGTTCCAGCACTCGGGCATAATGTGGATGCCCTCAACACTAAGCCTGGGGCTGCCGCTCTCAAGCGTATCCTCCGTAGAGGCCGATAAAAGCGTGAGCTCGCTGTGATAATAATCCACCACCACGTGCTCAAACGTGTAGGTAGTGCCGTCATACACCAACGTATTGTCGGCGATGGTGGACTGAGTCTCTCCGCCGGCGGGGTTAACTTCATCGTCTTTTTGGCAAGACACAATCGCCGTCGCGAGCAACGCGACCATCAGAATTGAAAATACTTTTTTCATCGTTCAATATTTTGGGGGTTGTCTTTCCGACTGCAAAAGTACAAATTAATATTGGACTGACCAAATTTATTTTCTATTACGACAGGATTATGATTACATCGCGTATCATTTTACCACAGCATTGGCTCTGTGTCGATACAGATACCGTGCACCATTTACCTCCATCCGCCAACTATCACACGGCGCACCGGTGCCGAACCGACACCCACGAGGTAGACCCCGGCCGCCGGCACGTCGAAACGCACAGCGCCTGAAACAGCCTGCTGCGTGGCCATCCTCCATCCCGCCACATCGTAGAACGTCACCACACCGTTCCCCGCGCCTTCGATCACAACCGTCAACGCTTCGCCGTACACTTTCCAGTTTCCACCTTCCACACCCTCTATTCCCTCTGTACTCTCCGGTGCAAAGGTCGCCGTGAGGGTCACGTCAGTGGTTACGGTGTAGTTAGCGTGGGCATAGGTGTTTCCGTTGCTCCACTGCACAAAGGTGTAGCCCGTCTTGGGATAGGCGTGTATCGCAATGGTGGTGCCGGCTTCGTAGGGGCCTCCGCCATCCACAGTGCCCCAGTCTTCGTTGTTGCTGACAAGGGTGACGGTGTAGGTGGGCGGTATGGCTTCGAAGTAGGCGGTGTAGGTCTTGTTCTGCGTGACGGTGACGTTGCGGGGGTTCTGCGTGTTGCCGTCCTGCCAGCGGGTGAAGCGGTAGCCGTCGCGCGGATTGGCCCGCAGGGTGGCTGTGGAGCCTTCGTCGTAGGTGCCGCCGCCTTCCGCGGAGCCCATCGAGGTATTGGCCGACTGGACGGTGAGGGTATAAGTGTCCATAGCACTCTCGGCAGTTATCAGGCACACAGCCCATGAGACTTCTATCGAGTTGGAACTCGTAAGGTCTACTATGTGCCGGCCGGCCTCGTAGTCATAGTCTCTGCGGAGGGGTCTCCAGCCTTGCTGGGGAGAGTACCGCAGGGCGCTGTTGGGATTTCCGGTGTAGCCAAGCCTTACACACGGATAGAGCGTATATGCTCCGGCAAACTGGTCGCTGGTGGGCAGGTAGGTGTCGCTGCTGAGCACGACCCAGACAGGGTTGAGGCCATCGACTTCGACGGTGGTGGCAAGGTTTATGGTCCTCCACTCACACCAGGGGTTGGAATAGCCCGTATAGTCGAGCACATGGATATAGAGCAACGTTTCGGGAGCCTCGTTGCCACCCTGATAGATACGCAGGGTGTCCCGGGTGCCGTTCTGGACCATGACTTTCACCTGCCGGATGAAGCGATTGGTGCGGAATGCCGATGCATCGTATTTCACTCCCCACTGCATCAAGCCCTCGTAGTCGAAATTCCGCGAGTTAAAGGCACTTCCCGCAGGGTTGTTTGCTGCATTGGGAAAGTAGGCCACTGTGTTGCCGCTCATCGTGTCGAAATTTGCCATGAAGTGTACTGTGTCGGGCCACGCACAGGTGTCTGTCTCGCTGAAATAGTAGCCGATAACGTTCTGACCTTCGATGTTGACATAACTGATCGGGGCAGTCGCGCCATACAGGGGCGGGGCCGTCCACGAGGTGAGGTAGGCATTGGGGTGCTTGACCTCTGCCGCTATTTCAATATATTCGTCGCGACGGGTGTTACCGCTGGGGCGGGTAGTGGTGCCCAGTGCGGTATCGTTCACGTTGATGTCCAGATATACCACACTGCGGTAGAATATTGAATTGAAACTGGTATCGCTGGTGATGTATACCTGCCGCGGGTTGTCGTAGCAGTCGGGCCACACCCAATTGGTGAAATGGTAGCCCATGACCGGCGTGCGGGCCTTGATGGTGTGCCAGCCTTCAACCATATACATTGCCGTATCCTGCAAATACATTACCTGCAGTTCACCCGACGCATCATAGTAATATCCCCAGGTCGACACGTGCACACTCTTCAGCCGGTTCTCGAACACTGCGGTGAAGGTGCTGTCGCTGGTGAGCTGCACGGTACGGGGATTGTCCGTGTCGCCGTCGCTCCATCTGAGGAAGACGTAGTTGGTGTCTATCGGAGTGGCGGTGATGACGAGTGTGGTGTCGGTGGGGTAGAAGCCGCTGCCCGTACCACCCACCACCGTCAGCTGGTGCGGACGGAACATACCGTCGGTGATGGCGCGGATGGGCCACACGCCGGAGGCCATCACTGGAGCCCTCTTGGGCCACGTCACCGAGACCGTCACGCCGTGGGCCGGACCGAGGGGAAATGTTACCGCGGACCAGCTTCTTTGCGCGGTTTGCGCACCGGAGCCACATAGCCCGGCCGGAACACTTTGAGCTGTGTCGTCAGCAGCACCGCCGCCAGCACCGTGCCCAGCACGTCGCACACCGTGCACGTCATCCACACCCCCGTCAGTCCGTCGCCGCCGGCATTCACCGTCAGCGCAGGTATCACATACATCAGCGGTATCAGGAACAGCACCTGCCGCGACAAGCTCGTCGTGATAGCCACCCACGGCTTGTCTATCGACTGGAAGAACTGCGAGTTGGCGATGGTGAAGGCTATCAGCGGCATCATCACGTTCAGGTAGCGCATCGCCGGCACCCCGAGGTCGAGCAGCGCGTCGCTGTCGGTGAAGGCGCGCAGTATCAGCCGCGGCACCACCATAGCCAGCAGCGCACCCAAGGCTCCCACGGCTATGGCCCACTTCTGGGTCAGCACAAAGACATCGCGCAACCGGTGGTTATGCCCGGCGCCGTAGTTGTAGCCCGCTATGGGCTGCATACCCTGGCACAGGCCCAGGATGAACATCACGAGGAACGAGCCGTAAGTGTTCACGATGCCGTAGGCCCCCACCGCCAGGTCGCCGCCGTAGCGTATCAGCTGGCGGTTGAGCAGCGCCACCACAAACGAGGCCGCGAAGTTCATCAGGAACGGGCTCATGCCGATCAGCAACACATTGCGGAAGATATAGAGCTTCGGAGCCCAGGCGTGGCGCTTGAAGCGGATAAACGACCTCGGGCTGACGAAGTGCACCACCGCCACCACCGCCGTGCTGAACATCGAGATGGTCGTGGCCCAGGCCGCACCGCCTATACCCCACCCCATCACCATGATAAACAGCGCATCAAGGAAGATATTCAGTATCGCGCCGCCAGCCATGATCCACATGCTCTTCGTAGGATACCCGCTGGCACGTATCAAGCCCGTCAGGTTGAAGGTCATCGTCGTGAAGAACATGCCCGGCAGCACAATCTGCATATATTCGCGGGCATAGCCTATCGTGTCGCCCGACGCGCCGAAGAGCTCCAATATGCGGTCCATGAAGAGGTAGCCCCCGGTGACAAACAGCACCCCGAAGAAGAACGTCATCAGCATACTGTTGCCCAATATCTTCTCAGCCCAGCGCACATCCTTGCGCCCCAGCACGATACTCATCCTGCTGCTCGCACCCACACCCACCAGCGACCCCAGCGCGTGGATGATATTCATGATGGGCATCGTGATCGCCAGGCCTGCTATGGCCAGCGCTCCCACATACTGCCCCAGAAACACACGGTCTACAATATTATATATCGACGCCACCACCTGCGTGATGACCGCCGGCAACGCATACTGCCACAGCAGCGTCCCTATAGGTCTGGTCTCCAGTTCCTTTGTCCTATCCATCTATCCCACTGTCATGTTTAGCAAATTAGAATATTAACACATTAAGACCACAAATATTGTATCCCCGCCATTCTTTTTTTGCAAATTCCGTCCCCGGCCAAGGCACATCTGATGCTTTTTTCAGCCTTTTGCACCGCTCTTGGTCCGGGGATGGTCCGAGGATGGTCCGATGGTGGTCCGACAAAACCCGGACCATCACCGCCCCCACCCCGCACGACCCTTCGACTTTTAGCCTCCTTAGACCCTTCGACTCTTAGACTTTTAGACTTCTCGACTCTAAAAAAAATCTTATTTTTGCAGCAGCGAAACATCACCCTCATACAAATGAAAAAGACTGTACTTCTGCCACTTACAGCAATTCTGCTGTTGGCGGCCTGCGGCAGAGACGAGATTACCACCGTCGAAGCCTACTACTTCGACAACGTCGACAACGTGACCTTCGACCGCACGGTGACCATCACCTACTCCTCGGCCACCGCCACCGTTGACGGCACCTCGTCAGACCAGTCCGTCAGCACCTCCGGCGCCGGTGTCACCATCACCAACCTCGGCAGCGAGGTGGTGAAATACGTCCTCAGCGGCAGCACCACCGCCGGCTACCTGAAGATCTACAGCGCCCAGGCGCAGGCCATCGTGCTCAACGGCGTCAGCATCGCCAACCCCGCCGGAGCCGCCATCAACGTGCAAGGCCCCGCCGACGACCCCTCGTCGGGCGAACGGCTCTTCCTCGTGCTCAGCGGCGCGAGCACCCTCGCCGACGGCAGCACCTACTCTGCCACCCCCGAGGACGAGGACGAGAAGGCCGCCCTCTTCGCCGAAGGCGTCATCGCCATCAGCGGCAGCGGCAGCCTCACCGTCAACGCCTCGGGCAAGAGCGGCATCGCCTCAGACGACTACGTGCACCTCAACGAAGGCACCGTCACCGTCAACTCCACCGCCAGCACCTCGGTCTCCAACGGCGACACACTGAAGATTGCCGGCATCAAATCCAAAGACGACTTCGTCGTCGACGGCGGCACCCTCGTCGTCAGCGCCTCCGGTACGGGTGCCAAAGGCATCTCCGGCGACAGCGCGGCCCACTTCAACGGCGGTTCCGTCACCGTCACCGTCACAGGCTCCAACTTCGGCTCCTCCACCAGCGGCGGCATGGGGCCGGGCAACAGCAGCAGCAATGGCGTAGCCGCCAAAGGCGTCAAGTTCGACGGCGACATCACCATCAGCGGCGGCACACTCACCGTCAGCGCCGCCAACCACGAGGGCATCGAATCCAAAACCAATATCACCGTTGGTGGTGGCCAAACCTACAGCTACTCCGGTGCCGACGATGCCGTCAACGCCAGCGGCGACATCACCATTGGCGGCGGATACCTCGCCGCCATATCGACCGCCAACGACGGCCTCGACGCCAACGGCAGCCTCTACCTCAAGGGCGGCGTGCTATATGCCGTCGGTGCCACCTCGCCCGAGGAGGCCATCGACGTCAACATCGGCGAGACCAGCGGCGTGGAACTGGTGCTCGACGGCGGCACCATCATCGCCATTGGCGGCCTCTCCTCCGGTGCCGAACTCAACCAGAGCTGCTACTCGGCATCCTACACCTCCGGCACCGTCTACACGCTCCTCGACGGCAGCACCACCTACTCCTTCACAGCCCCCGCCGGCGCTGGCTCGCCGCTGGTGGTCTCCGGCACTGCAGTCTCGCTCTATAGCGGCGGCACCCTCAGCGGCGGCACTGCCTGCTGCAACAACGCGCTGACCATCGGCGCCACCCTCAGCGGCGGCTCCTCGGTATCGCTCTCCGCCTACTCTGGCGGCAACAGCGGCGGCGGCAACCCGGGCGGCGGCCCCGGCGGTGGCGGCCACCACATCAGCCACTGATTTCCAACTACCAACTACATATCCATATAAAAACACCCCCCATGAATCTCCATCGCATCATCTCAACCGTAGCAGTGTTGCTGCTGCCCGCCACCCTCCTGGCGCAGACCACCGAGACCCTCGACGCCGAATTCGGCGCGCGCATAGCTGTCAATATCGACAAAAAACTCAGCCGCGGGCTCCACCTCAGCATTGAGGAAGAGCTCCGCATGGACCAGAACCTCAGCACCTTCGACCGTTTCCACACCACCGTGGCCGTCACCTACAAGGTGCACCCCAACGTCAAACTCGGTGCCGGCTACGCCATGATAAACCCCTACAGCTCGTCCGACGGCGCCTTCAAGAGCAGCCGCCACCGCCTGATGCTCGACGCCACCGGCAGCCTGCGCTTCGGCGACTGGCGCCTCTCGCTCAAGGAGCGTCTGCAATGCACCTTCCGCACCGGCAGCTTCAACGCCTACCAAACCTCGCAGCCCCTCGTGGGCCTCAAGAGCCGCATCAAAGTGCAGTACAAAGGCTGGCGCCGCTGGGAGCCCTACGCCTACGTCGAGATGCGCAACGTGCTCAACGCACCCGTCATCAAGGCCGTCTACGACGGCACCTACTACTACACCGCCAGCGGATCGCAATACGGCGACGCCGGCTGGTTCATCGACAGCCACACGGGTCTCTACACCAACCGCCTCCGTGGGTCGCTGGGCGTGGACTACCGCGTGAGCAAAGCGAGCTCCATCACCCTGTACCTCATGGCCGACTATGTCATGGACAAGGAAATCGATGCCAACAGCGAAGGCACAAAATTGAAAAGCTACACCCTCCAGCGCGGCTTCATCGGCTGGCTGGGAGCCACCTACACCTACTCGTTCTAAAGCTTGATCCTGTTCTCCAGCGCCTTCACCGCGTTGTAGGCCACTAATCCATTGGCCAGCTCCAGGCTGCGCTCGTCCACTATCAGGTTCGGACGGTGCAGGTTGCTCAGCGGCGTATCGGGTTCGTGGATGCCGACGCGGAAATAGCACGACGGTATCTTCTGTTGGTAGAAAGCGAAGTCTTCGGCTGTCATGCGCAGGTCGAGCCACTCCACCTTGTCCGCACCAAGGAAGGCACAGGCATTGTCGTAGACCTGCTGCGTGCAGGCGTCGTCGTTGATTACAGGTGGGTAGCCCTCGTCCACAAAGAGGTCGCATTCGCCCCCCATTGCCTCAGCCACACCACTGCTGATGCGCCGTATCAACTCGTGCGAACGCAGGCGCCATTCCGGGTCGAACGAACGGATGATGCCTTCCATCTTCACCACCTCGGGAGTGATGTTGGTGCGCCCGCCCACATCCTCTATCTTGCCTATGGTGAGCACCGTCGGCATCATAGGCGCGGCGTTGCGGCTGACGACCTGCTGCAGGGCGATGACGATGTGCGAGGCTATCAGTACAGGGTCCACGTTGAGATGTGGCGTGGCACCGTGGCCACCCCGTCCCCGCACGGTCCAGTACAGTTCATCGGTCGAAGCCATATACTTACCTTTGCGCATGCCCACCTTTCCAAAGTCCATCTCGGGCAGGCAGTGGAAGGAGTATATCTCGTTGGGCATCACCTCGTCAAAGAGCCCGTCGTTCATCATCATGCGAGCACCGCCGGGATACTTCTCCTCCGAGGGTTCGAAGATGAACATCAGGCTTCCGCGCAGCCTGTCACGCAGCTGTACCAAAATCTTCACCGCACCGAGCAGCGAGCAGGTATGCATATCGTGACCGCAGGCATGCATGACGCCTGGGTTCTCGCTGGCGAAAGGCAAGCCTGTGCACTCGGTGATGGGCAGCGCGTCGTAGTCGGCACGCAGTGCCACACAGTAGCTGTCGGGGTCTATCCCGCCGCGCAGCATAGCCATCACGCCCGTCTTGCCAATGCCCGTCCGGGGCTGCAGCCCCATTTCCGTCAGCCGTTCGGCCACGAAAGCCATTGTGCCATATTCTTCTTGGCTCAATTCCGGGTGGCGGTGCATCCACCGCCGCCAGCCAATCACCTCCTCGCGCTGTTCATGCGCCATTCTCTTGATCTCTTCTATCATGATATTTCTCTTTTTTTTTCTAATCCTCACCCCCCACTATACACTATAGTCCCCCCTGTCGAGGGGCACCTCGTAGCCGAGGGCCTTCAGCCGCGCACGTATGTCAGCAGCACTCTCGGCGGCTTCGCTGCCCGTGGAAAGCTTGTTGTTGTAGATGGCATACAGCGCACGCGTGTCCCGCGGACTGAGGTTGGGCATCACCACGTTGGCGCCGGCCTCTATAGCGCGCTCCCGTCCACGGGGATGCATCGTACCCAAGGCGCTGGTGGCAGGCAACAGCACATGGGGATGCAAGCAACGGATGACCGCCAGCAGGCGCACCGTCAGCTCAACGCTGCCCGCCCTCTCGTTCTCAAAGGGGGTGCCGGCGGCGGGAATGAAAGGCCCTATGCCCACCATCTCCGGTCGGAAGGCCTCGATGAAGGACAGATCCTGTCTGATGGTGTCCAGGGTCTGATAGGGCGACCCCACCATGAAACCGCAACCCACCTGGTACCCCAACTCGCGCAGTTCGTGCAGGCACTGCATACGGTGGTCGAAACTCATCTCCTGCGGATGCAAGCGCGCGTAATGCTCACGGTTCGCCGTTTCGTGGCGCAGCAGGTAGCGGTCCGCTCCGGCCTCGCGCAGGCGGCGGAAGCTCTCACGGCCCCGCTCGCCCAGCGACAGGGTGACGGAGCAGTCGGGATAGCGCCCCTTGATGGCGGCCACCATGCGGCAGACCACCTCGTCGGTGAACCAGCCATCCTCGCCCCCCTGCAGCACAAACGAGCGGAAGCCCAGCCTGTAGCCCTCGTCGCAGCAATCCAGCACCTGCCCCTCGTCGAGGCGGTAGCGGCGCACCTGCGCGCTGCGGCGTATGCCGCAGTAGAGGCAATCGTTCTTGCAATGGTTGCTCACCTCTATCAGGCCTCGCATGAAAACACGGCGACCATAGACCTCGTCGCGCAACCGTCGCGCCTCCGCATAGAGCCCTTCCACAACCTCAGGGTCGCTCGTCGTCAGCAGACGCTCAATGTCCATCATTCGTTGATATGTTGATAAGTTGATATGTTGATAAGTTAAGGTGCTACCAGCTACCGGCTACCAGCTACCGGCTATCTGATCACAAACTCATACACCGAGTCTCTTTCTATATTCTTGTATACAGGCAATATCTTGATGTGAGTGCCCCGTTCGAGGTTCATCGGGCCAAGGTAGATGGAGCTCTCCCTCGTGGGACGGCTCATGTCCGTCGTGTAGAAGATATAAGTGTTCGGCACCTCGGTGCGGATGGCGATGTTCATCGTGCGGTCGTCGACCCGACGCGCTGTGAAGAGGGGTGTGAACGATCCCTCGCAATAGGCGAAGCCCTTCTCCTCCATGCGGTCCTTTTCCTCCTCCACCTTGCGGCGGAAGCGCGACCACTCGCGCCTCTCGCGCGGCGACCACAGCGCCTCTGCCACCGCCAGCAGGCGCGGCAGCAGCATATACTCCACCTCCTGCTGCGTGCCCACATAGTCCGTCAGCAGCCGGCACTGGCCTCCCCGCACCCCCACCGCCAGGTGGCCGTTCGTGCCCACCGGCACGGGATCGAACTCATAGACGTGCCCCAACGTGGCCACGCCAGCCGACGCCACGGGCTGGTAGCGCGGATCGGCCTGGTAGCGGTCGAGGCTCCATCCCTCCACGGGCTCCATCACCACCTCAGCCCCCCCGCGCACACTGTCCAATCCCGACCGCACATCGGGAGCCACCGCCACCGTGCTGTCCACCCCCACCGTCACGCCTCGTTCGGCGGCATAGGCCACCAGTTCACCGTATTCGCCATCCACGCTGTCCACCACCAAGCGGTTCATCTTGTAGGCCGCCATCACGTCGACCACGCGGCGCAACGTCTTCTGCGACAGCGTGTCGCCCGCGAAGTCGATATGCAGTCCCCGCCAGCCGAAACGCGGACGATCCAGTATGGTGCACTCCGGCAGCACAATCGTCGTGTAGACCGACGTCGTCACATCCGTGGGCAGCAGCTGCACAAAGGTCTGGTAGGCATAGAAGAGCCCCACCTCCGTGTTGGCCGACAGGCGGATGCCCGTCGAGCGCACCTCCAGCAGGTAGCCCTCGTCGCCCAGCTCGGGGTTCAGTGTGTCGTTCACCACAAGCTCGATATCGTTGTCCTGCGACAAGGGAGCCAGCTTCGGACGCATCCTTGCGTGGCGCAGCGACTTCATCACAAACTTCACCGTGGCCGAGTTCTGGCCCACATTCACCACACTCACCTTGGGGTTGGCCTTCAACGAGAAAGAGCCATCCTTCTCCACCATGAACATCGGCTCCGGGACCACCGTCGGATGGCTCACCACCGCCTTGCGCCCGCAGCCCGCCGCCAGCAGCGCCGCCAGCAGCACCATTATCAGTCTCTTTTCCATAGCAACCATCATAACGCAGAAATGCACCTTTTATTATAACCCGACGCATAAAAAGTGGGAGAGCGGGGAGCAGGGAGCGGGTAGCCGGTAGCTGGTAGCCTTCTGCAGATAGTTGACAATTGCCACCCGCTACCCGCTACCGGCTACCTGCTCCCTCCCCGCTCCCCCACCGCCGATGGTCCGCGTTTTCCCGGACCATCATCGGACCACCCTCGGACCATCCTCGGACCATCCCCGGACCAAGAGGCCACAAAACACTATCATCCAGCCTGATAAATAAAAGCGCTCTGCAACACAATAAGCGGTGCGCTTGAACGTTATCTGCAATATGGCTTCTATCAAGAAATTGCTTTCCGACTCGGTGGTCTACGGGCTGAGCAGCATCGTGGGCAGGTTCCTGAACTACCTGCTCGTCCCCGTCTACACCTACCACATCAGTGCCGCCTCGGGCGGCTACGGCGTGGTGACCAACATCTACGCCTACACCGCTTTGCTGCTGGTAATCTTGACCTTCGGCATGGAGACGACCTTCTTCTACTACTCCAACAAGGAGGGCGTCGACCGGCGGCGGGTGTTCAGCACGGCGCTGGGGGCCGTGGCATCGGTGGCGCTGATTTTCGTGGCGCTGGTGATGCTCTTCATAGGTCCCGTCAGCGGCGCGATGGGCTATGTCGACCATCCGGAATACCTGCGGGTGATGGCCTGCGTGGTGGCGCTGGATGCCTTCCAAGCCATCCTCTTCGCCCGCCTGCGGCAGGAGGGACGCGCCTGGAAGTTCTTCGCCCTCAAGATGGCCTTCATCCTGCTCACCGTGATGCTGACACTCTTCGTCTTCCTCGTGGCGCCACACTGGAGCCACCAGCCCTGGATGGGGTGGTACAACGAAGCCGACCAGGTGGGCTACATCTTCTATATCAACCTCTTCTGCACCGCCGTCGTCACCCTGGGCTTCGCTAGGGAGCTGAAAGACTTTCATCTCTCTTCTTTCAACTTTCAACTATTGAAGCGCATGCTCCGCTACGCCTGGCCGTTGCTGCTGCTGGGCATCGTGGGCATCTTCAACCAGGTGGCCGACAAGATACTGCTGCCGTGGTTGTTGCCGGGCGACGAGGGCCTGCGGCAACTGGGCGTCTACGGCGCCTGCGTCAAGATAGCCATGCTGATGGCCATCATCACCCAGGCCTTCCGCTACGCCTACGAGCCCTTCGTCTTCGGCGGCCAGCGCGACAAGAACAGCAAGGAGACCCAGGCCCTGGCAACCAAATACTTCGTCATCTTCACCCTGCTGGCGTTCCTGACGGTGATGTGCTACATCGACCTGTTCCAGTACTTCGTCGGCGCCGACTACCGCGAGGCGCTGCCGGCGGTGCCCATCGTGATGATGGCCGAGATACTGATGGGCGTATACTTCAACCTCTCGTTCTGGTACAAGCTGAGCGGGCAGACCTGGTGGGGCGCCGTGATGAGCGCCGCAGGATGCGCGGTGCTGGTGGCCGTGAACGTCATCTTCGTGCCGCGCATAGGCTACATGGCCTGCGCGTGGGGCGGACTGGCGGGATACGGAGTCTGCGTGCTGCTGAGCTACTTCATCGGCCAGCGCAAGAACCCCGTCCCCTACCCCGTCGGCACCATGCTCATCTATGCAGCGCTGGCGCTGGGGCTCTACGCCCTCACCGTAGAACTGAGGCCCCACGCCTTAGGGTGGCGGCTGGTGCTGAACACTGTGCTGCTGGCTGTCTATCTGGCTGTGGTGGCCTGGAACGAGCGCGCCCTGCTGCGACCCATCGTACAGAAACTGAGAAAAAGATTAAAGATATGAAGAACAAGAAGTTGCTACCCATCCTCGTTTGCCTCCTGCTGGCGACAGCATCGTGCAAACGCACCTGCGTCTGCATCGGCTACGACGAACAGGAACACCGCTACAGCGAAGAGGAGGTGGAACAATTGCGCGGCGGCAACTGCGCCAACATGGTCTATCAGGCCGACACACGCTACCTGTCTGTGTGCAACTGGGAGTAAAGGGATGATGGAATGCGGAACTGCGAACACCGGCTTTAGCTCCCAGGCGGGCTGTCGCCTGTGCCCACGGGCCTGCGGAGTCAGCCGCCTGGAGGCCACGGGCTTCTGCGGCGCCGACGAGGGCATGGAGATTGCCACGGTGTGCGTGCACCGCGGCGAGGAGCCTCCGCTGAACCCCATCGTCAACGTCTTCTTCGCCCACTGCAACCTGCAGTGCATCTACTGCCAAAACTGGCAGATAAGCAGCGCCGATGCCACCGGCGACAGATGCACGACTGACACTCTCGCCGACCGCATCGGCGCCTTGCTGCCGCAAAGCGGCGGAATGCTGGGACTTGTCACCGCGGCCCACTATGCCGACCACATTCCGGCCCTCATCGACACCCTGCACCGCCGCGGCCTGTACCCCACGGTGGTCTACAACAGCAGTGGATACGAGAGCGTGGCGACACTGCGCTCGCTCGAAGGGCTCGTCGACATCTACCTGCCCGACTTCAAATACATGGACTCCTCTCTCGCCGCCGCTTACAGCCACGCGCCTGACTATCCGGAGATGGCGCAGGCCGCCCTGCGCGAGATGCAACGGCAGGTGGGCACCACCCTCAAAACCGACGACGAAGGGCGCGCCTACCGCGGACTCATCGTCCGCCACCTGGTGCTGCCCGGTGCCACAGACAACTCGCTACGCTGCCTCGACTGGCTGGCCGACGAGTTTGCCCCGTTCAGCCACCTAAGGCTCTCACTCATGGCACAATACTATCCTCCCCGCACCGGTCTGCCCTCCCCGCTCGACCGGACACTGACCGGCGAGGAATACAGCCAAGTGGTGACGCACGCCGAACAACTGGGCCTCACCGACGGATGGATACAAGAAATGGATGCCCGGGACAACTACCGTCCCGACTTCTCTCAACCCAATGCCTTCAAATAGATGAAATACCGCCTCGACATAGACGACGACACCCCCTTCGACGGATGGGCCTTCGTACTCTTCCAGACCACCACGCCCGCCTACATGCTGGCCGACAGCCTCAACCGGCTCTACGACTACCGGCTGGCGCGCATCGACGACCTGACAACACCGTCGGCCTCATGGCCTCTCTACACCTTCGAGGACTACGTGGCACACCTCAAATTCTTCCTTCTCGAAAGCCCCTCCTCTGGATCGGCATGGGAGACTGGCGACAAGCTGCTCGCCGTGGCCGGCGAAAGCGCAGAGGCGGAAGCCGATGCCCTCTGTGCCGACTTTAACGACCCGGAACCATACGACCCCGCCGACCTGCTGGCTGCTGAGCACGCCGAAATGCTGAACCGCCTGCTGGCAGGCTTCACCATCGTTTCGCTCATCGATTTCGCACAGATGCCCGCCCACTCCAAGCGTCGCACAGTTGCCGAACAATGCTGCCGCGAGATTATCGACGCCATCGAAAAACGACATCTCGACATGAACGCCGACGAACGGAGACGCCTCTCCGAAAACTTTTTTTTGGCAAATTGAAAAAAACGCTGTATATTTGCACCCATCTTTCCATCGAAAAATCAATAATCAAAAACAATACCGCTTATGACAATCAAAGACCTTGAACCCAAAGAGTTGTGGAGCAATTTCTACTCCCTCACACGTCAGCCGCGCCCCTCGAAGCACGAGGAGAAAGTGCGCCAATTTCTTGTCGATTGGGCCAAAAAGAACAAAATCGCCTGCCGCGTAGACAGCATCGGCAACGTCATCCTCAGCAAGCCCGCCACAAAGGGTATGGAGAAAGTGCATCCCGTGGTGCTGCAGGCCCACATGGACATGGTACCCCAGGCACGTGCCGGTAAGAAGCACGACTTCCTGAAGGATCCCATCGAGACCAAAATCGTGGGCGACTGGGTGTACGCCTGCGACACCACGTTGGGTGCCGACGACGGCATGGGTGTGGCCGCCATCATGTCCGTCTTCACCAGCAAGACCGCCAAGCACGGCCCCCTCGAGGCACTCATCACCACCGACGAGGAAACCGGTATGACGGGTGCTTTCGGCCTCAAGAAAGGCGAGCTGCACGGCGACTATCTGCTCAACCTCGACTCAGAGACAGAGGGCGAACTCTACGTGGGCTGCGCCGGTGGCATCGACGCCGCTATGAGCATCCCCTATACTACCGAGAAAGCGCCGAAGGGCATGGTAGCCTACAAGCTCACCATCGGAGGTCTGAAAGGCGGACATAGCGGCATGGAAATCAATACCGGCCGCGCCAATGCCAACAAGCTCCTCTTCCGCCATCTGCGCTGGGTGGCCGAATGCGGCATACGTCTCATCTCCGTCGAAGGCGGCAACATGCGCAACGCCATCCCGCGCGATGCCGAAGCCGTCATCGCCATGCCCAAGGAGCACGTAGACTGCATCCTCAAAGAGTTTGACAAGGTGGCCGGATGGGTGAAGAAGGAACTTGCTGCCGTCGAGCCAGACTTCTTTATGAAATACGAGAAGGTGCGCATGAACCCAACCGTCATCTCGGAAGAAGGTACACAGAAGATTATCAGCCTGATGATGGTGGCCCCGAACGGCGTCATCCGCATGAGCAAAGACATGGAAGGCCTCGTGGAGACCTCGCTCAACCTGGCTATCGCCAAGACAACAGCAAGCAAGAAATTCGTCGTCTATGCCCTGCTGCGCTCCAGCGTCGACACTGCCAAGGAAGCCCTCGCTGAGCGCCTTGTCTGCCTCGCAGAACTCGCCGGCGGCAAATGCCAACTCAGCGGTGCCTATCCTGGCTGGAAACCCAACATGGAGAGCCAACTGCTGAAGACCATGAAGCAGACCTACAAGAAACTCTACAAAAAGGAGCCAGCAGTAATGGCCATCCATGCCGGCCTCGAGTGTGGTCTGCTGGGCGGCAAATATCCCGACATGGAGATGATCTCCTTCGGCCCCACACTGCAGAGCCCCCACAGCCCCGACGAGCGCTGCTACATCCCCAGCGCCAAGAAATTCTACGACTACCTCCTCGCCACACTGGAAGCCATTCCAGTGAAGAAATAAAAAAACAGGTAGAACAGAAGCGGCGGCGGCATCTTGCAGATGCCGCCGCCGCTGTTTTTAAAGACCTATAATAACCTTTATCTTCTCAATGTTGCTCTCCCTCTTGAGCTTGCTTTCCGCATCGGCAGCATTGCTGCTTCGGATAAGGTCGATAAACGCCTGCTGCATCTCAAGGATATAGTCGCTCTGCCGACTGTAGCGCCGCAAATCCTCAGTATTAGTGATCTCGGTAAGACCACGATAAGCCTTGTACATACGGCTGTAAGCTTTGCGAATGTTACCGTATGGCAATTCACGGTCGTTGATCGTCTTCTCATTGGCCTTGATCTGCTCCTGCTTGTGCAACGTGCTCAAGCAGAGACGCTGCATATCAAGATGCGACTGCAGCGTAGTGATAAACCCACGCCCTCGCTCCACGGTATAGAACGACGGCTTGAGATCCACCTGCTTGCGCAGCAGACGATAGCCGTTCGAAAGCACCGCATCGGTCTTCTTGCCAGCATTCAGGCTGTCATCACAAACGGCAATCGTCTGCCGCAGAGCAAGAACATCGAGGAAACACTGCTGCACTGACCGCACCTCTTCAAGCTGTTGGTCATAGAGATCCGCTCCCTCTTCATCCTTGAAGGCCGGCATCGGACGCAGATGCTCTTTAGCCTCACGGTAGGTCGACACCACGTCGGGGAAATCGCGCCGACTCATGATAGAATCACTCCGCAGACTCAAATCCTCATAGACAGGATAAAGGTCAAGGTAACGCTGCTGTGCGGCAATAAAATCATCCAGCCCCTGGATAAAAAGCAGGCTCTCTGCATTGGTGGTGAAAGCAGGCAGCTGATCTACCGTCTTCAACACATCGCGATACGCCGCATTCACATCGCGATACTTCTTCCCGAAAAGTGAAGCAATACTCTCGCTGCCGGCAGCTATCGTAGCCCGCAAGTCGATAGTCTGCAGATAGCGCTGCTGCACATTGATTATCGTACGCATGCGCATTGTATAGTCCTCATACTCCTTGACATCGGCAAACGATATTGGGACCGTCGTCTGCTTGAAAACCTTCGAATAACTCCGGTAAATATCCGCATTATCCTTCTCGCAGCGCACCTTGAGCACATTCTTGAAATTCTCTATCTGATACGGCAGCGAATTCTGTCCGAGCACATTCTCCAACAAATCGTTCTGGAACGAATTCAACTGATCCAGCCGCTCCACACTCTCGTCTGTCGCATTGCCGGCCGAAAGGTCATACTTATTGTACACCATCAGGTACGAATAATACAGATCCTTCAGCTGCTTGAGTTTGGCCTTGTCGGTAATGCCGGCACCGTCACAAGCCGTGATAATCGCCTTGTGGTGCAGGTCAATATTGGAACGCAAGTCGGCTGCCATCCTGTTGCGCTCCTCCTGCTGGCGACGGGCCTCCTCCATCGCACGCTGCCTCGCAGCCTCCCTCTCAGCCTCCACTCGCTGCTGCTCCATGCGGCTATACCTGATACTCATGCGCCCCATCAAGTCGGCCAACCGCCGCAACCGATACTCGAAAATAGGATAATCCGCCAGCACCGTATTGGAATCAATCCATATCAGACTGTCGCGAAAATCATAATCATTCTCAATCGACGTCAATGCCCTCTGTGCCTTTGTTCGTATCGAGACACAAAGATTTGTCAACGCCACATAATCCTGCGGCTGAGCTTCAAGATACGCAATGGCCGCCGCCGTATCATTCACCCAGGCCGTATCAAGGCCATAGTTTCCCATTATATCACCCACACTCAACACCGTAGGCGGCGTAGCAACAACAGGGCTGCTCTTCTTCGGCTTCTGCCCCATGGCAACCATCAAGGGCAGCATCATCGCGATTATAAGAAAACTCCGTTTCATTGTGTGTTGTTGTTACTCTTGTCAGTCGCCATACGACGACGCATCGAAACAATGAGTGCAAATGCTCTCCTTCGGCAACCCTATAGCCTCGCACACATCATCTATCGTGTTAAACTTCAGCGTATCCACACCCACATGCTGGCGTATCACCTCCACCATGCGGGCATACTCCGGCGTCGAAGCGTCGTGATACGCCTCCAGATTGCGTACCACGCCACCCTCCAGCTCCTCAATCACCCGTCGCGTAATCAACTCCCTGTCCGTCTTCGACTCGCTGAAATTCAAGAAAGTGCACCCGTGGACCAGCGGCGGGCAGCTGATGCGCACATGCACCGCCTTCGCACCATAATCGTAAAGCATCTTCACATTATCCCTCAACTGCGTGCCACGCACTATCGAATCGTCGCAAAACACCACCTCCTTGCCCTGCAGCACCGCACGGCTCGGTATCAGCTTCATCTTCGCCACCAGGGAACGGTCACTCTGACTCACAGGCATAAACGAACGACTCCACGTCGGCGTATACTTCAGCAAACCACGCTTATACGGTATCTGCCTCCCGTTGCTGTACCCCAGCGCCATACCAATGCCGCTGTCAGGTATAGGACTCACAAAATCAGCATGCACATCATCCCGCTCACCCATCAGACGACCCAGGTTGTAGCGCACCTCCTCGGCATTGATGCCCTCATACTCCGTGCACGGATAGCCATAGTAAATCCACAAAAACGAGCATATCTGATTCCTCGACTCAGCCTGACGCAGCACCTTGATACCGCCCTCCGTCGTCACCTTCACCACCTCGCCGGGACCGACAAACCGACACGTCTCGTAACCCAAATTCACATACGAATGACTCTCGCTCGCCAACGCATAATCATTACCCCTCCGACCGATCACAATCGGCGTGCGGCCATAACGGTCTCGCGCCGCGATGACACCATCGGGCGTCAAAATCAACATACTGCACGACCCCTTCACCCTGTTGTACACATTCTCTATCCCCTCCACAAAATCCCTCCCCTGGCTGATCAGCAACGCCACCAGCTCCGTGGGATTGGTGCGACCGATGCTCAAATCAGTAAACTGCTGATGCTTCGACAAGCAATCCTGCTCCAACTCATCTATATTGTTGATCTTCGAGACCGTAGCAATAGCAAAACGCCCCAAGTGCGAATTCACCATCACCGGCTGCGCCTCAGTGTCGCTAATCACGCCAATACCCACATTGCCAGTCATCTCCGCCAAATCCTTCGAAAACTTCGGCCGGAAATGCGAATTCTGGATATTGTGAATGTTCTGGTGCGCCTGCATGCCGTCAAAAGTCGCCATACCCGCACGCTTCGTGCCCAAATGTGAATGATAATCCGTCCCGTAGAACAAATCACTGATACAGGGGCGCTCCGATACTACGCCGAAAAATCCGCTCATAATGCTTTGTTTGTTTTAAATGATGATACAATATGTTGATTTATACTTGTTTGCCTGCCTTCCTCACACTGTTTGAAGCTGCAAAGATACAAAAAAAATAGTAAATGCCGAACAACAAATTATCAATTTCTCGCTTTATCACCCCCCACATCCCCACCTCTTCCTCCGCTGTTGGTCCGGTGGTGGTCCGGGGATGGTCCGGGGATGGTCCGATGGTGGTCCGATGAAAAGCGGACAAACCACGCCCCGGAACCGGTGCGGCTACGGCCATTAGGCGGTAGCAGGTAGCGGGTAGTAAAAAGCGGGCCGCAGGTGCTTCCGCCAAACAAAATCTTGTACAAAAAAAATTATTCCCCGTCATGCAACGAGCGCACAATCTGGCGCTCGCTGATGTTTCGGTAGTGATAGGTCGTCTTCACCCTGCCGTCCTCAAGCAGCACGATGAAGGGCCGCTGGCCATAGGTGATCTGCATAAACAGACCGTCAGGCAAATCCGACGGCTCATAGTAGCGTATTCTGTTTGTATCCAAGTCGTTGCGCGACACTATCGACGACAGCTTCTCGCGCGCCATACGGCAATAGGGGCACCCGGGCGTAACGAAAGCCACCAGCTTGTGACCCTCGGCCAGATGCTCGTCGGCCAAGGCACCGCCATCGGCCACCGAGGTCTCTATCAGCTCTTTGTCGTAATAGCTCTCGTCAGGGCGAAACATCCAACTGTCCGGCACCGAAATGCAGAACACCGACACCGTCAGCCCGACGGCTATCAGCGCCGCCACCCATGGACGCCATCGCCGCGGCGTGGTGGCATGGGTGTCCCATCGCCCATAGAGCAGCGTCAGCACTATCAGCACCGCGTTCTTCAAGAGCGACTCCACAGGGTTGAAATCCACCAGTTGGCCGAAGCACTGGCACGACTCCATGCGGCCCGCCAGGGCCGCGTAGCCCAGAAAGAGCGAGAACAACACCAGCACCAGCAGTGTCAGCAGCCTCACTAACCGTGCCCACCAGCCCAGCGCCAGCATCACGCCCAGCACCAACTCGGCAGCAATACACAGCCGCACAGCAACATAAGTAACATTCAGCGACAGCCAGCCATACGAGAAGACATACAACTCGAAACTGTCGATGGCAAACAACTTCGCACCGGCCGACACCACAAAGACCACGGCCAGCAACATCCGCAGCACCGTCGCTGCCACCCCTTGTGCTCTACTCGGCATAGTTGCGGCAACTGACCTTCTGCATCTGCACACGACGCAGCGAGTGCGTCCCGTCCTCGGCCACATATTTCTCCTCGAACCCCAACTCCGTGATGCTCTCGCACTTCATCTGACCGTCAACGGTCAGTATGCGCTGCTCCGTATCGGCCGTTTCCGTAGCCTCGCACTTGCACTGGTGCTCCTTGGCACAGCCCGCCACCGCCAGTGCCGCGACAGCAGCCATCAGGCAAAAAATCCTCTTTTTCATGGCCTCTATTCGTTATAAACACTGTCAATATCAAACACATAATCCGTGCAGAGCAGCGTATCGACCTTCAGCGAATCGACACTCGTGTGGTACTGCAGCACCGACAGGCCGTCGCACGACCCCTTCTCTATCTTCACTATGCGCACCTTCGACGTTCCGCGCACCGAGCAACGGCACGTCTTCTCCTTTGTGCACCCTGTTGCCAGCAGCACCATCGCCGCCAGCATTCCAAGCAATAGTAATGACTTCTTTTTCATATTTATCCCTTTTCTCATAGTTCCTTCAACATCTCCTCCAGCGTCACCTCATCGTGCACCAGCACATCACGCGGCTTGCTCCCGTTGCTCGGGCCCACGATGCCTGCCGCCTCCAGCTGGTCGATGATGCGGCCCGCGCGGTTGTAGCCCAACTGCAACTTGCGCTGCAACAACGACGTGCTGCCAAACTGACTGCTCACCACCAGACGCGCAGCGTCCTTGAAGAACTCGTCGATATGCTTCGCATCGAACTCCTTGTTCGGCTCCTCGTTCTCGTCCAGATACTCCGGCAGCTCGAACCCCTCGGGATAGCCCCGCTGCTCGCCGATGAATTTCACCAGCCGCTCAATCTCCGGGGTATCAATCAGCGCGCACTGCAGCCTTATCATATCCTTGCCAGCCAGCGAGATAAGCATGTCGCCACGGCCAATGAGCTGCTGTGCGCCACCGGTGTCGAGGATGGTCTTGCTGTCTATGCCGCTGGTGACGCGGAACGCCACACGCGCGGGGAAGTTGGCCTTGATGGTACCCGTGATGATGTTCGTCGTCGGACGCTGCGTGGCGATGATCAGGTGTATACCCACCGCACGCGCCAACTGTGCCAGTCGCGCTATAGGCAGTTCCACCTCCTTTCCCGCCGTCATGATCAGGTCGCCGAACTCGTCAATTACCACCACAATATAGGGCAGGAAGCGATGCCCGTGCTCCGGGTTGAGCATCCGCTTACAGAACTTCTCGTTATACTCTGTTATCTTTCTGACCTTGGCCTGTTTCAGTAAGTCGTAGCGGCTATCCATTTCGATGCAGAGCGAGTTCAGCGTACGCACCACCTTCTTCACGTCGGTGATAACGGCCTCGTCCTCATCAGGCATCTTAGCCAGATAGTGCCGGTCCAGCGCCGAGTAGAGCGAGAACTCCACCTTCTTGGGGTCCACCAGCACCAGCTTCAGCTCGCTGGGATGTTTCTTGTACAGCAGACTGGCCAGCACCGCGTTCAATCCAACGCTCTTACCTGTACCCGTCGCACCGGCCATCAGCAGGTGGGGCATCTTGGCCAGGTCGGTCACGAAGCACTCGTTCGAAATAGTCTTGCCAAAGGCTATCGGCAGTTCCATCTTTGCGTTGCGGAAAGCGTCGCTCTCCAGCATTGTCTTCATGCTCACAATCTGCGGTTTGGCGTTTGGCACCTCGATACCGATGTTGCTCTCGCCCGGGATGGGCGCAATGATGCGGATGCCCAACGCCGCCAGACTCAGCGCGATGTCGTTCTCCAGTCCTTTAATCTTGCTGATGCGCACACCCGGGGCAGGCCTTATCTTGTACAGCGTCACCGTAGGACCAGGCTGCGCCGTGATGTCGGTAATCTCGATGCCATAGTCCTTCAGTGTCTGGACAATACGGTCTTTGTTAGCTACCAGTTCCTCCACTGTAACCTTGACGTTCCTCACCTCCGAGTCGTCGAGCAGGTCTGTGTTTGGCATCACATAGTCGCTCAGATCCAGATGAGGGTCGTATGGTTCGTCGAGCCCGTAATGCCGCCGGTAGTCGTCCTCGTCCAGCACTTCGCCGTTCTCATCGACAGGCTCCTCCGCCTCGTCCTGTGAGGCCGCAGCCGGAGTTTCGTCGCCCTCGTCCATACCTTCTATTGTGAAGCTGACATTGTCCACTGGCGTGTCGGGCTCGCCCTGGGCACGGGCATTGACGCGTGCAAACTCGTCGTCGATATCGAAAGCGGGCTCCGGTTCGTCGGCAGCCGCAGGCTGATGGAACAGTTTCAGCGCCTCCTCGTCGAAGTCGGCCCCCGGGTCCTCCTCCTGAGGCTCTGCAGTGGCGAGGGGTTGCGGCTCAGGAACCTTGGGGGTTGGAGGCTCTTCCTTGTAGTCTTCGGCATGGTCGGTGGCAACGTTCTCAATCTCTTTCTCGATATCCTTTGCCACGCGCTTCATGTCCACCTTCGGCAACTTCACCTCGGGCAGTTCCATCTTGTGCACGAGCACCAGGAACACCACAGCCACAAAGAGCAGCAACACCAGCGTCCACCAGCTGAGCCACCTGTGCAACGGTTCGGCCAGCTGCACACCGATGCCGGCATAGCTCTCAAAACCTGCGCTATGCACCCATGCGCCGCCTATGTAGCCCAGGGTGAGACTCAGCCAGAGCATCCAGAACAGCGTGCTACCCAATGTCTTCCACCACGGCATCACCACCACGTCCCACAGCCTCATGCCGTAGACGAAGAACAGCAACGCGAAGCCCAGGCTCCCCAATCCGAAGAGGTTGGTTGTGAAGAACTCGGCCACTCCGTGTCCCACAGCGCCAAGCCATCCTGTGCGCCCTGTGGTGGCATAGTAGCCCACCATCGAAATCACGAGGAATATCGAGAAGAGCACGTAGACCGCTCCGCGGATGTGTGCGAAACGCTTGCTGCGCAGGAACGTCACAAAACCCTCGCCACTCTTGCGCGACGGGGTCTTGCCTTTCTTGCCCTTTGCCGTAACTGCCTTTTTCTTACCCTTGCCCACTTACCACTAAACGCTTACACTTAATACTAAACCCTACTCTTCCTGCAACAGTTCGATAGCATCGTTGAGCTCCGTGCCGAGCGTCTCCATATCCTCTTCGCTGAGGGTCTCATAGCCGTCAGGCAACAGGAAATCAGTCTCTTTCACCTTGCCAGAGACAATCTCTATGGCCGTGTAGGTGATGGCGCGATCCTCGCCCACCTCCATCGTGCACTCCAGCGGCATACCCTTGATGCCGCCAAAGAGGATGTTGATCTTCGGGCCTATCTCGTCGCTGTACCACATCGTCATCGGGTGGTCCACGCCCTCTTCGTCGTAGGCGTGGCGTATCATCTTTTTGGCCGTGAAGCCGGCAATCTCGCGTGTCTCGCCGGGCAGGTACTCATAGTAGAAATGGCCGGCCTCGGTATCGACGATATCCACGCTGTCGAAGTCGCTCTCCTGGGCCGTGTTCTTCACCAATATCTTGCCGGTGCCCTCGTAGGTGAACTCGAAATCCTGGCTGCGCAGGTAGGCCAGCATCTGGCTCAGGTTCTGGCACGAGGTCGAGGTCATGTTCTGCACCAGCACAGCCTCTGTCATGCCGCTGCAGAAAATGGGACTCTTGGTGAACATGTCGTTGCCGCTTACCTTGATCTCGGCGACGCGGACCTCCTCCGGCAAATCCACCGTCACGGCGCCCGTCGACTCCACCTTGTACTTCACAATGCCTTTAAACGCATTCTGTGCTGTCGAAGCACCCACCGTCAGCAGCACAGCGGCTGCCAAAATCATGATTTTCTTCATATTCTGATATTGTTACTGTTTCCCGTTTTCCAATCAAAAACAGCAAAAAGTGTTTTTTATTGTGCCCCCTTGCATATTTTTTTTCGCACAGTCTTCTTTGCATACTTTTTTGCCCCCTCGCGCACCCCGCCGGCCCCCCGCCTCCGGACCGCCGTCGCTCCGCTTTTTATCGGACCATCCCCGGACCACCATCGGACCACCACCGGACCACCACCGGACCAAAAGCCTGCGGAAAAGGGAGATTTAATTATAGAAATACAACTTTTATGACGGCGTATGAATTTTTTTGTGTACTTTTGCAAATCGTTTACCTAACGCTTATGAGCAACATTATCACTGCCACAGTAAAACATTTGTCGCTGATATACAAGATAGTGGCGATGCTCGTCACCGCCGCGCTGATTGTTGTCATGTTTCCGCATACGCACCACGGCGAGCACTACGACTACAAAGTCGGGGCAGTCTGGCGCGGTGCCGACCTTGTGGCGCCGTACGATTTTGCTGTGATGCTGACGGCCGACGAGCTGAAGGCCGAGCAGGATGCCGAACGGCAGAAGGCCATCCTGTACTACCACGTGGACTCCGCGGCGCGGCATACGGCTCTGGAGCGGCTCGAGGGGCTGGGGCGCCACATTGGTGCCGCCGAGCGCCAAACGCTGCGCCGCCAGATAGACAGCGTCTACCGCATAGGCTACATGGAGCTGCCGCGTGACGTGGCGGAGACCGAGGGCCACACCATCGTGGTGCTCGACGGTGCCGTGGGCAGTATGCACCGCAGCCGCGAATACATCACCCCCGAGGAGCTGGAGGCGGGTGTGCTGCGCGACAGCCTGCTGGTGCCGAGCCTGGTGCTCGACGAGGCGCGGACAGCGCTGGAGCTCGACAGCCGCCTGTCGCAGCTGAGCCACAGCAGCCAGATGGTGATGGCCGGCGACCGCATCATCACCAAAGGCGAGGAGGTGACCCCCGAACGCGCGCAGGTCATCAGCTCGTTGGAGAAAGAGAACGACCGCCGCTTCTCGTCGCACTACAGCGTCTGGGGCCAGATGGCGGGCCAGATGCTGCTGGCGATGATTGCATTTGTGGCCCTGTACATGTTCCTCAAGAACACGCGCCACGCCATACTGGAGGACAACCGCAAGGTGATCTTCGTGCTGCTGCTGATACTGATGATGTCGGCGATAGTGGCACTGGTAGTGCGTACCAATGCAGACTGGGTGCTGCTGGTGCCGTTGTGCATCATTCCGATACTGATGCGCGTCTTTTTCGACATGCGCGCCGCCCTCTACATCCACCTGACGACGGTCATCATCCTGGCCAACCTGGTGCCCAACTCGTTCGAATTCATCTTCTACCAGTTAGTGACGGGCATGATGAGCATCATCGCGGTGCGCAACCTTGAGAGGAGGAGCCAGTTCTTTGTGCTGGCGCTGGTCATCTTTGCGAGCTACTCGTTCATCTACACCGCCGGCGTGCTCAGCCAGGACACGAACCTGCGCGAGCTGACGGCAGACCGCTACCTGATGTTCTTCCTGAACGCGTTGCTGACGTTGATGGCCTACCCGCTGATCTACCTGTTTGAGAAGCTCTTCGGCATGACCACCAACCTGACGCTGCTCGAGCTGAGCAGCACCAACACCACGGCCCTGCGCGAGCTGAGCCGCCGCGCACCGGGGACGTTCCAGCACTCGATGCAGGTGGCCAACCTGGCCGAGGACCTGGTGAACGAGATTGGCGGCAACGGCCTGCTGGCGAGGGTAGGCGCTCTCTACCACGACATCGGCAAGACCCGCAACCCGCTCTACTTCACCGAGAACCAGACGGGCGACTTCAATCCACACAGCGAGCTCGACTATGCAGAGAGTGCGCAGATCATCACCTCGCACGTCACCGACGGCTTGGAGCTGGCCCGCAAGTACCACCTGCCGGCCGAGGTGCAGGACTTCATCCGCACACACCACGGGACGACCTATACCGGCTACTTCTACGCCAAGGAGAAGGAGCGCCACCCCGACGGCGACTTCGACGCCAGTCTCTTCCGCTACCCCGGACCGCGCCCCTACAGCCGCGAGACGGCCGTGGTGATGATTGTGGACACTGTCGAGGCTGCCTGCCGCAGCCTGAAACAGCACACCAAAGAGGCTACTGACAGTCTGATAGACAACCTGATAGACAGCAAAATCAGCGCAGGGCAATTAGAGAACTGCCCGCTCTCCTATGGCGATATAGCACGCATACGACGCTTCCTCAAGGAAAAGATGATGAGCATCTACCACGTGCGCGTGGAATACCCGACGATGAAGGCTGGCAGTTGACAGTTGACAGTTGGTAGTTAACAGAGAAACAGATCACTAACATAAAACAGAAATCAGGATGAAGAAAAAGATTTGGATTCATGTGGGATTGATTGTGGCCATGTTTGCGGTGGCGTGCATCTATTTGTCGCCCATACTGCAAGGAAAGGCGATGGTGCAGGGTGACCAGCAGAAGGCGCAGGCGATGGCCTACAAACTGCATCAGGAAAAGGACGTTACGGGGCACTTCCCGAGCTGGGAAGGAGCCATGTTCAGCGGCATGCCGGCATACCAGATACGTGAGGAGCCGCCCCAAACGCCGTTCTTCCAGCTACGCGAAGTGCTCATCATGAGCCACTTGGGGTGGGCCAACAACATCGGCATCCTGTTCCTGTACATGCTTGGTTTCTATGTTGCGATGGTGCTGCTGGGCTTGTCACCCTGGGTGGCCATAGTCGGCGCGCTGGGTTTCGGGTTGGGCAGCTACAACATAATCATCATCGAGGCAGGCCACTCCACCAAAGCCTGGGCCATTGCCATGATGGCGCCCATCCTGGCGGGTATGCTCACCGTGCTCAAGAGCGCCGTCAGCGAAGGGATAGAGCGCCGCGTCCGCAACCGCCGCGTGGTATGGGGCAGCATTCTCTTCACCGTAGCACTGATATTGCAGGTGATGTTCAACCACATACAGATCACCTTTTACACAGCCATCGGCTGCGTGGTGATGGGGGTGGTATACCTGGTGCACGCCATCCGCAAGAAGCGCTTCGCGCCGTTCTGTGCCAAAGCGGGCATACTGGTACTGTGCGCTGCGCTGGCCATTGGCTGCAACATACGCCATCTGCTGGTGAACGAAGAGTATGCACGCTACACGATGCGCGGAGGCAACGAGCTGACCGTGACCCCCGAGAGCCTCTACGGGGAGCCGACAGCGGGCGGACAACAGGCGACGACCAACGGCCTCGACATCGACTATGCCTTCAACTGGAGCTACGGCATTGGCGAGACCTACACGCTGCTCGTTCCCGGCGCCATGGGTGGCGGCAGCGGCGAGCGTGTAAGCACCGAGAGCTCGTTCTACAAGACGTTCCGCTCCAACCGTGCCCCGCTCTACTGGGGCGACCAACCCTTCACCTCAGGCCCCGTCTACTTCGGTGCGGTGCTCATGTTGCTCTTCATAGTGGGCATGATAGTGGTGAAAGGGCCCGAGCGCTGGTGGATCCTGGCGGCCACGGTGGTGGGCATACTGCTCTCATGGGGACACAACTTCATGGGCTTCAACGAGTGGGTGTTCAACAATGTGCCGTTCTACAACAAATTCCGCACACCCAGCATGTCGCTGGTGCTGCCCAGCGTGTGCGTGGCAATCATGGCCATGCTGACCCTCAAGGCTGTGTTTGAGAAAGAGCGCGACCGGCGACGCATCAACATGGGCCTCTACATAGGCACCGGCGCCCTATGCCTGCTGATAGTGGCGGTGCTTGTCGCCTCTGGCAGCTTCAGCTACAGCGGCTTGTCAGACAAACAGATGGCCACACAGTACGGGCCGCAGTGGGATATGATAAAGAGCGTGCTGGTAAACGACCGCGCCGCCCTGCTCAGGGCCGACTCATGGCGCTCCATCCTCTTCATCCTACTCACAGCCGTCGTGCTCTGGCTCTACAACAACGACAAGATAAAGAAAGAATGGATAGCCATTGCGCTGGTGGGCGCGCTGGTGGTGATTGATCTGTGGGGTGTGGACCGCCGCTACCTGAACGACGACAACTATGTCAACCCCAACCAGATAGCCATCAAGCGCGATGCTTGGGACTACACCATCGACGAACAGGCCGCCGCCTATGGGGACCACGACTACCGTGTGTTCAACATGGCCGTCAACCCCTTCAACGACAGCAAACCTGCCGCCTTCCACGACCAAGTGGGTGGATACAGCGCCGCCAAACTGAGCCGCTACCAGAACCTCATCGACTTCTACCTCTCGCGCCACGTCAACATCGGGGTGCTCAACATGCTCAACGCCCGCTACTTTGTGTTGCAGGGTGGCCAGGTACAGCGCAACCCCGACGCCTTAGGCAACTGCTGGTTTGTCAGCGAGGTGAAAGCCGTGAACGGGCCCGACGAAGAGATCCTGGCCCTCAACAACATCAATACCGCGACGACAGCCGTGGTGGACACCAGCAAATGGAAAGTGGAAAGCAGGGCATGGAAGGGAGACAGCAGCGCAGACATGATTGCGCTTGAGCTGCAGGGCAACACCTCGATGGACTACCGCCGCTATGTCAGCCGCTGCGCCACCGAGAGGATAGCCGTCTTCTCGGAAGTGCACTACGAACCCGACTGGAAAGCCTATATCGACGGCAAACCCGCCGAGTACTTCCGCGCCAACTATGTGCTGCGTGCCATGACAGTGCCCGCCGGCGAACACGTCATTGAATTCAAGAACGAGGCCCCCACGCTGCACCGCACCGACACCATAGGCCTAATCATCTCCATCCTCACCCTGCTGGCCATGGCTGGAGCCCTTGTATATTGCTACAGAAAAAAACAACAAACCGATGAAATTTCCCAATAAATATCTCCGCAACCTGAAGCCCTACCGTCTTGCATCGCACAAGATATGGTCTGTGGCACCCGACAAGCGGAACGAGATACTGAAGCTGGACTGGAACGAAGCCACCATACCGCCATCGCCGCATGTCAACGAGCGCATCATGCAGCTCATGCAAGAGCCAGGCTTCTTCAACCTCTACCCCACCACCCTCGACGAAGAGCTGATGGAAGCCCTGGCGCGGTACACGGAGTTGCCGAAGAGCAACATCCAGTACTTTGGCTCATCCGATGTGCTGCACGAATACATCTGCAAGGTGTTTGTCAGCGTGGGGGACCCGGTAATGATCATGGGGCCCTCGTATGACAACTTCCGCCTCACCTGCCAAGCCAACGGAGCCGAGGTGTTCTACTCGAACTACAAAGAAGACTTCAGTTTCGACAGCGAACACTTTGAGAACGACATTCTCACCATCGAGCCAGCCATGGTGTACATCTGCAATCCCAACAATCCTACGGGCAACCTGCACTCGAAAGAATATGTAGAGCACCTCCTCACGGAGTTTCCTGACACCCTCTTCCTTATCGACGAAGCCTACTGCGAGTTTGCAGGTATGAGCGTCAAAGACCTGGTGTTGAAATACGACAACCTGCTGGTCTCGCGCACCATGAGCAAAGCATTTGCGCTGGCCAACTTCCGCGTGGGCTACCTACTGGCGTCGCAGGACAACATTCAATTCATCAACAAGATACGCAATCCCAAAAATCTCAGCACCTTTGCCCAGCAAGCCGCAATAGCCGCACTGAACGACACGGGGTACATGTGGCGCTATGTAGAGGAAGTGCGTGAGGCCAAAAAGCTGTTCCTGAGCGAGCTGGCGACGGTGGCGCCCACGGTGGCATCCTTTGCGGGCCACGGCAACTTCTCGATGCTGCAATTTCCTTCGGTGGAAGAGAAGAAAGCCATGATAGAATGGCTTGCCAACCACAACATCTTTGTACGCGAACTGACGCAGAGTGCCCTTGTGGAGCGCTGTCTGCGCATCACCATAGGCACCCAGGAGCAGATGCAACGGGTGATGGATGTCATCAAAGAATTCTATGCCTGACCGCCACGACAAGCCCCGGATAGCAGTCTTCGACTTCTGCGAGACGATAGCGGACTTTCAAACCGCCACGGCATTCGTAGACTACACGCGGCAGCACAGCCGCCATGCCAGCATCCGCCTCCGCCATGTGCTTTTCGTATTCTTAGTCAAGAGCCAGCTCGTACGCCTGTTTGACGCGGCGACAGGGCATCGGCACTCCACAGGAAAGCTCCTGAAGCTCAGGGAGCTGCGCGGTCTGACACAGGCAGAGACAGAGCGCATGGCCCTGCAATTCTACAAAGAGAGGGTGAAGCCGCACCTGATAGGGCCTATCGTGGAGGAGATGCAGCGGCTGCAGGGAGAAGGCTGGAGCGTGGGGCTGTCGAGCGGGGGATACGATGTGTACCTGAAGCACTTTGTCCAGGACTATGGGCTTGACTTCTGCCAATGCAGCGAATTGGCCTTCCGCAACGGGAGGTGCACCGGCAAAGTAGTCGGGAAAGACTGTATGCGCCAAGAAAAAGTGCGGCGGCTCAACGCCGCCTTCGGCGAGGGAGCCGGCGCCGTGGCCTACAGCGACAGTTCGAGCGACCTGCCACTGCTGCAGTGGGCGGAACGAGGGGTGGTCGTTTCGCACGGTTGGCACCAAAATTGGATAGAGAAATATCATTTTGAAGAAATAATATGGTAAAATGAAAGACGCGAAGTTCCTTCTCAAATACGGCGACCTTGGGTACCACACCTACATGACGCTGCGGACGCTGCAGGAGGCGTGGCTCAACCGCGGAGGCGAGCGCGCCGCCATCAGACGCAAATACAAAAAGGTCTTCGGGCGCGAGCCCAATCTGGACCATCCGCAGACCTTGAACGAGAAAATACAGTGGCTCAAGCTGCATCACCGCGAGGACATACAGACGGTGATGGCGGACAAATACGCTGTGCGGGAGTGGCTTGTGCAGCACTTTGGCGAGGAAGCCAAGGAGCACCTCATACCCTTGCTCTATGTCACCTCCGACTGGCGCGACATCACGCTGGACAACCTGCCCGACGAGCCCTTCATCATCAAATCCAATCATGGCAGCCACCAGTATCAGATAGTCCACGACAAGAAAGACATCGACATCAAGCTGTTGCGGCAGAAATGCCGGATGTGGCTGGCGGTGGATGCCGGCAAGTGGGGGCAGGAGTGGCAGTACAGGAACATTCCGCGGAAGCTGGTGGTGGAGCGGTTGCTTCGCACAACGGACGGGCACATACCCAACGACTACAAGCTCAACTACTTCAACGGGAGGCTGGAGTTTGTATACTGCTCCATAGGGCGCGAGACGACCAACAACCGGAACATGTACGATGCCGAGTGGAAGCCGATCTACTTCCAGTGGAACAACCGCAATGCGCATCAGGACGCCCGCGGCAAAGAGATAGCGCCGCCGGCCTCGTTTGCCCAGATGCGGCGCTACGGGGACGACATTGCGCAGATGTTCGACCATGTGCGCTGCGACTTCTACGACGTTGACGGCAAGATGTACTTTGGCGAGATCACCTTCCACCACGGGGGCGGATACAACCGTTTCGACCCAGACGAATACGACACCCTGTGGGGGGAGAAACTAACCCTGACAGCAAAATCAGATACAGCGAAATGAGACAATTCATACTGCCCTCGATTTACTGGTTGGTAGCTTTCTTCCTGACGCTGCCCATCCGCCGACGCGCGAAGTACCGGCGGATGATGCTTGTCTCGGAGAAGGGCAACGACGCCCGCGACAACGGGTACCACTTCTTCCTGTACGTCAAGCAGAAGCATCCGGAGATAGATGCCTACTACATCATCAGCGACGACTCGCCCGACCGGGCACGGTTGGCGGCCTACGAGAGCCACTTGGTCAGATACCTATCCTTCCGGCACTGCATGATGTTCTGGCAGGCGCACTACCTTGTGGGCACCCATCTGAGAGCGGGACACACACCGCTCCCCTTTGCCTTGGTCAAATACCTGAACCGATACCTGCACATCTATCGAGGGAAGAAGGTGGCCAATATCAAGCATGGTATCACGAAGAACTACATTGGCCGGATGGTGTACGAGAACACGCACTACGACCTCATGGTCTGCGGGGCGGCGCCGGAGGAGGCCTACATGCGCGACGCGCTGCACTATCCGCCGACGGTGGCACGATACACGGGTTTTTGCCGTTTCGACAAGTTGTTGGATTTCAAGGTGAAACGGCAGATACTGGTGATGCCGACGTGGAGGAAATACCTGAACTCAGGGAACCTGAAGGGGAGCAAATACTACCGTTCGTTCGAGGAGCTGCTGTGCAGCAAGCGCCTGGAGGAGGTGCTGGAGCGCTACGACATTGACCTTGTGTTTTATCCGCACCACCGGCTGCAGCCGTATGTAGAGGAATTCAAACGCAACGGGATGACGAAGAGGATCATCATTGCGGACCTGGCGCACTACGATGTGCAGCAGCTGCTGAAAGAGTCGGCACTGATGGTGACAGACTACTCGAGCGTGCTGTTTGACTTTATATATATGAGGAAGCCTGTGGTGTTCTACCAGTTTGACAGGGACGAATACTGGGGCAAGCACATGGCACGGGGATATGTGGACGAAGACGCGTTCGGGCCGGTTAAGAACGACGTTGACAGTCTGATAGACGAGATGGAGAAATATTTATCGTCAGGAATGAGATTGGAGACACAATATTTGGCGGAGGTGGAACGTTTCTTTCCGATGCACGACGCACAGAACTGCGAGCGCGTCTACGAGGCGCTGATGCAGTGCTGAGGGGCATGCAGCGGATTGAGAATAAGGTGGTTGGCTAAGGGAGAGTGCTTATCAGTGCTTCGGCACGGGGGAGGTCGTCGGGGGAGGTGATTTTGAAATTGGAGTTTTCGCCTTCGACGACGGCGATTTTGATGCCCGGGATGTAGCGCTGGACGACGGAGCAGTCGTCGGTGGCGCGGAATTGCGGGTCGGAGAGGGCGCGCTGGTAGGCGTCGCGAATCAGCGGCAGCCGGAAAGCCTGAGGAGTCTGGGCCTGCCACATGAGCCGGCGTTCGGGGATGCGTGCCACGAAGCGCGGCATGACGAACTGGCTGCTGTCGACGGCGAACTGGCCACCCATGTCAGGGTGCACTTCCCAGATGGTATCGGTGCAAGGGACGGCGACGCCGACGGCTTCGTGATGCAGGAGCATGGAGGTGACGCGGCTAACGGTTTCGGCACTCAGTGCAGGGCGAGCGGCGTCGTGGAGGAGGAGGTTGGTGTCGTCGGGATAGTCGATGAAGGTCATGACAGCGTTGAGCGAGGAGATGTAGCGTTCGCTGCCGCCGTCGATGATTTTCGACAGTTTGCTCCAGTGGTTGCGGTCGACGATGGACTGCATTTCTGCGCGCCAGTCGGGATGCACGACGACGGCGACTTCGTCGATGGAGGGATGGCTGTCGAAGGTCGCGATGGAGTATTCGATCACGGCACGGCCATGCAGGGGCATGAACTGCTTGGGCAGCGGTGCTGCCATGCGGCTGCCGACGCCGCCAGCGAGTATGACGGCGATGTTCTTCATCTGAGCTTTTTATAGAGCAACGCGAAGACGCCGGCCCAGACGATGACGGTACCGGCCTGCATCCACCATTCTGTACCGACGAGCATGGCAGGGGCCAAGATGATGGCTTTCAGGGCATAGTAGACTCCCTTGGCGGCCAGGATAGAGGTGAGGATGGCTGGCAGGACGTTCCAGCGGCGCGAGAGGGCGGCGAAGAGGGCGGTCACGGTCAGCAACTCGGCTACCATGCAGACCATTTTGCCGGCCGTCGGCATGCCCACGAGGAGGCAGGAGGCGAGGGGCATGAGGATGGCGAGGAAGAGGGCGTTGCGCCAGTTGCGCGAGAGGAGGATGCCCGTCAGAAGGAGTGCCAGCATGGGGTTGAGGCGGTAGAGCGGCAGGCCGACGACGTGAGAGAGGGCCGGCAGGAGGCAAGCAGCGCTGATGAGGACGAGGTCGAGAAGACCGTAACGGACATAGGTAGAGGTTTTTACTGTCATTGTTTCAACTCTTAAAGGTTTTATCGTTGAAGTTGATAACGCTGTTTGGGGGATATTATTGTACTATATGTATTAATATTTTAGGGCAGAGGGCACGGATGTGATACGGTGAGGGGGGGAGGGTGTAGAGGATATGCCTACGATATGCTTAGGTTATGCTTAGGTTATGCTTAGGTTATGCTTAGGTTATGCTTAGGTTATGCTTAGGTTATGCTTAGGTTATGCTTAGGTTATGCTTAGGTTATGCTTAGGTTATGCTTAGGATGAGCTTAGGATGAGCTTAGGATGGGATGCAAGGATGCATTGCGAGACAGGTGGGAGTTGATAAATAGCGCCGTGGAGAGTGTATTTTTTTTGCATGTGAAGTTTTTTTTGTACTTTTGCAAATTGTTTTAGGAATATAATTTTAAACACACACAATATGACACAAACAACGACAAAGACCTTGCGCGACAGTGCCGCGATGCGCTGGATAGCGCTGCTGCTGCTGGCATTGGCCATGTTTTGCAGCTATGTATTTATGGACATTCTGTCGCCCATCAAGGACCTGATGCAGGAGACGCGGGGATGGGACAGCCTGGCGTTTGGTACGATGCAGGGTTCGGAGGTGTTTCTGAACGTCTTCGTGTTCTTCCTGATTTTCGCAGGCATCATTCTGGACAAGATGGGTGTGAGGTTCACGGCGGTGCTGAGCGGTGCGGTGATGCTGGTGGGCGGATTGATCAAGTTCTACGCGGTGAGCGATTACTTTCCCGGGACGGGACTGGAGCGCTGGTTTACGGAGAACCTGAACTATATACCGCTGTTTGACGAGATAGGCGTGGCGCCGTTCTATCGCGGGATGCCGGCGAGTGCGAAGCTTGCGGCGTGCGGATTTATGATATTCGGATGCGGATGCGAGATGGCCGGTATCACGGTGAGCCGCGGTATTGTGAAGTGGTTCAAGGGACGCGAGACGGCATTGGCA
Organism: Bacteroidales bacterium UBA3630; assembly: GCA_002373995.1. GTDB lineage: Bacteria > Bacteroidota > Bacteroidia > Bacteroidales > P3 > Colimorpha. The sequence continues at coordinate 95,923 of DFLB01000063.1, forward strand.
ATGGGCAGCGAGATGGCGCTGGCGCGCTTGGGCGTGGCCACGTGCATGATTTTCAGCCCGTATTTTGCGCGTCTGGGTGGCGAGGTGCATGTGGACAACGCGGTGAAGTTTGGCGTGGTGCTGCTGTGCATCGCCTTGATCATGTTCATCACGTATTTCTTTATGGACAAGAAGCTTGACAGCCAGACGGGAGAGGCCGAGGAGAAGGACGACCCGTTCAAGATCAAGGACATTGGCAAGATATTGTCGAGCCTGGGCTTCTGGCTGGTGGCACTGCTGTGCGTGCTGTATTACAGTGCTATTTTCCCGTTCCAGAAATATGCGGTGAACATGCTGCAGTGCAACCTGACGCTCAATCCGGCGCAGGAGGGTACGTTCTGGGCTGGCAGCTCGGTGACTATTGTGCAGTATATCATCATGTTGGTTGTGGCGGCATGCGCTTTTGCGAGCAACTTTATCAAGAACAACAAGCCGCTGAAGTACGGTCTGATGTGCCTTGCCGGTATCGCGCTGGTGGTGTATTGCTATATGGGTTACATGCGTGGCACGGCGGAGACGATTTTTGCGGTGTTCCCGCTACTGGCCGTTGCCATTACGCCAATTCTTGGTAACTATGTGGACCACAAGGGCAAGGCAGCCACGATGCTGCTGCTGGGTTCGGCACTGCTGATTGTGTGCCACCTGACGTTTGCCTTCGTCCTGCCGCAGTTCAAGGGTAATGCCGTCGGCGGCGCGATAGTGGCCTATGTCACCATTTTGGTGCTTGGCGCGAGCTTCTCGCTGGTGCCTGCTGCGCTGTGGCCTTCGGTGCCGAAACTGGTGGATGAGAAGATTATCGGCTCGGCTTATGCACTGATTTTCTGGATACAGAACATTGGCTTGTGGCTGTTCCCGTTGCTGATTGGCAAGGTGCTTGACAACACGAACCCTGCCGGCACAGCCGCCACGGAGCTCGACTATACGTGGGCACTGGTGATGCTGGCCTGCCTCGGTGTGGCAGCGGGTTTGATAGCCCTCTACCTGCGCGTGGTGGACAAGAAGAAAGGCCTTGGGCTTGAGGAGCCGAATATCAAGGAGAATTAAGAAGCGAGATAATGGATAGAAATAGGGGACCGCACTGACGTGCGGTCCCCTATTTAGTTGCCGATTGGCAGCCTGTTATTGTACGCGGACGCGCGGGTCAAGGATGCCGTAGAGGATATCTGTAAGGATATTGATGACGACGAGGAGGATACATATAAAGAGTATGGTGCCCATGACGACGGGGAAGTCGTACTTCTCAAGGCCGTCGACGATGACGATACCCATACCCTTCCAGTCGAAGACATACTCGACAAAGACAGCACCAGCCAGGAGCGAAGCGAGCCATCCGGAGGCCGAAGTGACTACGGGATTGAGGGCGTTGCGCAGCGCATGGTGCACAACGACACGCCGCCAAGCGATACCTTTGGCACGAGCGGTGCGGATATAGTCCTGACTGAGGGCTTCGAGCATGGAGTTTTTGGTGAGTTGGGTGAGTGTGGCCAAAGGGCGAATGCCGAGGGTGAGTGCCGGCAGGATGAGGTTCTTGAGGTCCAGATATTCGCCACAGCCATAATCATCGACAGAATAGAGGTTGCCGAACATGTTGAGGTGAGTCCAGTCGGCCAAAACGTAGGCGAAAAGCCAGGCTATGAGAATGGCGGCGAAGAAGGAGGGCAACGACATGCCAAGAGTGGAGAGGACGAGGGTGGTACGATCAATCCAGGAGTCCTTGTGCAGTGCCGCAACAATGCCGAGCGAGATGCCCACAATCAGCGCAAAGGCCATAGCGACAAGGGCGAGAAGAGCCGTCTGAGGGAAGGCGGCGGCGATGATGTCGGAGACGCGGCGCTGGCTCTGGTAGCTGCGACGAAGATAGGGAGCCTTGAGAACAAGCGAAGTGGAGCCGAGGCGGAGTAGGGTTGTATAGGGGACATACTTGTCGTCAGCGAGGTAGAAATAGCTGGAAGAGTCGGCATTATTGTGCAAAGAGATAGGGAGGAGGTCGTTGAGGTAGCCCACATACTGGATACCGACTGGCTTGTCGCGCCCAAGGTCATGGTTGATGAGGGCAATGCTTTCTGCATCGGCACGCTGGCCAAGCATCATACGGGCGGGGTCACCAGGGAGGATATTGAAGAGGAAGAAGACAAGCGTCACAACCCCGAACAAGACGAGGAGTCCGTAGAGCAAGCGTTTTCCGATAAAACGTAACATAAGCCGAAAAGCGATGAATGATAGACGTTACCTAAGCCCGTGGACAACACTCTTCTTGGCCACAAAATCCTTAAGATAGAAAGGTTCGAAGTAGGCCACATCTTCGACTGTACCATTGGCGAGTTTGTCCAAGGCGATGGGCAGCATGCCCTCGGCGGCGATGCGGAAAGAGGGGTCAAAACGGGCATTGGAATGGTTGCCCAACAACGGACGGGTCTTGTCGGAACCGTCGCCGATGAACATCACCTCTCCCCTATCGAGCCAGTGGTCATAGGAGGAGGGCTCTATGACCTCGGCCTGCGTATCGCGCAAGATTCCATCAGGACCAACAACCATCGTGTAGCATTCCATGCGACGGGCATCGATCATGGGGCAGACCAAGCCTTGGTAGTCGGGATGGAGGCGATAGTAAAGGGTAGCCATTCCAAGCAATGTCGGTACCGAGAGCAACGGAATTCCGAGGGCGTAGCAGAGTCCCTTTGCAGTGCTGACACCGATGCGCAGACCGGTATAGCTCCCGGGGCCTGCCGATACGCAAACCGCATCGAGATCCTGTGGGAGGAGGTCCTTGACGAAGAGAGGCAGACGGGAGGAATGGGCGTTGGGGGCATCGCTTTCACGTGTAGCGACCACCTGTCCATCCACAGCCAAAGCCACCGAGCAGACGGCGGTGGCGGTTTCAATGAGCAGTATTTTCATCGCATATCGATTATTTCCACCTCGGGATGCTTGGCTGCATCAAAGGTGAAGGTAGAGGAAGGTGTGGCAGTGCGTTTGAAACCGGAGATGTCGTAGATTTCGCGTCCGGAGTCGTATTTATGGACCTCCATTCGGCGCAGGAGGCCTGATTCTTCGTTGACGAAGAGGCGGATTTTATGATAGCTGCGCGCCGAACGGGGGGAGAGGTCGATGATGGCGGTACCATCGTCGTCGGTACGGATATATTTGGCTTTGAAACTCTGTTCGTAGCCAGCCAACAGACGGCCTGGATTGAGGAGGTCTATTTCGTCGGTGCCCAATTTGGTGATTGTCACCTCGCGGGCCTGTTTGTTCCACTGCCACACGGTGGTGCCGTCGCAGATGAGTTCCTGTTCCTGCATCGAGAGGTGGTAACGGCCTTTGTGATAGAGCACTTGTGCCGTCTGTTTGGCGAGTTGTTTCTTCTGGCCGTCGAGCATTGTCACCGTCACGGCGAAGCTGACATTCTGGTTGAAGCGGCCGGCGGCTTTTTTGAGGATTTCTGTGGCATTCCGGTCGAGGTTGCCCTGCGGGGCATGGGTTATCTGAGCACTGAGCGGGACGCACAACGAGCAGAGCGAGAGCCCGAAAGCGATGAGTGAAAGGAGTCGTTTCTTCATAAATTGATGGGGTTTTATGGTTGTCAGTCAATAGGTTCCGGTAGGGCGCGTTGCTGGCTGGTTTTGGCCCCGAGGCGTTCCATCTCCTTGGCGGCCTTGACGATGCTCTGGCGGCCGAGGAGCGACTTGTTGGCTTCTTCGTAGTCGCGCCGCAGGTTGTTGATGCCGGTGTCGAGTTTGGTGAAGCGTTCGGCGAAGAGGGCCACCCGGTCGAGGAGCGTTTTGGCCTGGTTCATGATTTCTTGTTGGTTCTGGTACTGCTGCACCTGGGTCCATGCGAGTTGTATCATGCGCAGGAGGACGATGAGGTTCTGCTCGGAGGTGATACAGACACCGCTGTCGAAAGCCTCGCGCCAGAGGGCATTGTCGTGCTGCAAGGCCAGCTGCATGGCCATTTCGTTGGGGACGAACATGATCATGTACTGCAGCGCCTGGCGCGGGGGGCGTATGTAGGCGGCATAGTTTTTGAAGCGCAGTTCGCGCACATGCTGCCTGACGCTGGCCACGTGGCGGTCGAGGGCAAGGGCGCGCTCGTCGTCGGTCTGGGCGTTGCAATAGTCGATATAGGCCGTCAGGGATACCTTGGAATCGATGATAACATCCTTTCCGTCAGGGTAATGGACAATGACATCGGGCACCATGCGGCGGCCTGTCTCGTCGTGGCTGAGGGCGCGTCCGCTCTCGTCGCGCAGGGTTACTTGGGTTTCGTAGTGTACCCCTTTTTCGAGGCCGGAGTTTTCGAGGATTGTGTCGAGCACCATCTCGCCCCAGTTGCCCTGGGTCTTGGACTCGTTCTTGAGGGCACGGGCCAGATTGTTGGCGTCGGTGCTGATTTCCTCGGTGCGTTTGACGAGTGTTTCGATGGCTTTCTCGATAGAAGCGCGGTTTTCTGTGGAGGTTTTCATGGTCTCGTTGACCTGCTTCTGCATAGCCAGGAGTTGTTCTTTCAATGGGTTGACGACGTTGCCCATCTGCTCGTTGTTGTTTTTGCCGAGGGCTTCGGCGCGCTGTTCGAGGAGTTTGCGCGTTTCCTCCTTCATCTGTTCCTTGACCATAGCGAGCTGCTTGTCGAAGGCTTCGGAACGGGTGCGGTCGTCTTTTTCCATTTGTTCCTTCAGTAGGGACACCTCGCGTGCGAGGCCGCCGTTTTCGACCTGCAGGCTTTCGTTGGCTTTGCGGAGGGTGTCGATCTGGCCTGAAAGGGTTGCTTCGACGGAGGCCTTGCGTTCGCTCTCGGCGTTGGCGGCGACCATTTTCTGTTCCATCGCGGCCAATCGCGGCCGCATAATGAGCCACCCGACGAGCCAGCCGATGGCGAGGGAGAGGATTGCTATAATGATAGTATTGAGCATGATACCTTTTTAATGCAAAGAGACGCCGATGATGTGCATGAACTCCTCGCGCGTCTTGGGGTCGTTCATGAAAGCGCCGGTGAAGTCGCTGGTGGTGGTGACGCTGTTTTGCTTCTGCACGCCACGCATGGACATGCACATGTGCTGGGCCTCGATGACGACAGCGACACCCAGCGGGTTGAGGGTGTTCTGGATGCAGTCCTTGATCTGCTTGGTCAGGCGTTCCTGCACCTGCAGGCGGCGGGCATAGGCATCCACCACACGGGCTATCTTGCTCAGTCCCACGATGGTGCCATTGGGGATATAGGCCACGTGCGCTTTCCCGACGAAAGGCACCATGTGGTGTTCGCAGAGGGAGTAGAGCTCTATGTCTTTGACGACCACCATTTGCTTGTAGTCCTCGTGGAAGATGGCCGACCGGAGCAGTTCTTCCGGGTCGAGGTCGTAGCCGTTGGTGAAGAAGAGCATGGCCTTTGCTATGCGTTCAGGGCTTTTCTGCAGTCCCTCGCGGTCGGGGTCTTCGCCGAGCAGACGAAGGATGGACCTGTAGTGCGACGCCATCTCGGAGACGCATTGTTCGTCGTATTTGTCTATTTTCTGGTATCCAAGTTCCATGTTTGTTAGATTGATCAGTTTTCGATATTTTTTGTTCCACCATTCATCCGCCTCCGGAGCGCAGTTTGTCCGGTTTTTGTCGGACCATCCTCGGACCATCATCGGACCATCCCCGGACCATCATCGGACCAAGAGGGGTGGAGGTGGCGGGGTGAGGGGGTGGTTGAGGGGGTGTTATTTCTTTTTTACGAGGCGTACGGAGAGGCCGTTGCTGCGATAGTTGCGGTTGACCATGTCGAGGGTGGCGTCGGAGAAGTAGATGTTGTAGGCGCGGGATTCGTTGTAGTGGGTTGTAGACCAATAGATGCCTGCTTCGCCGATGAGGTCAATGCCGTTGGCGTAGCGGCAGCCGGCGGCTGGGAGGAATATGGCGCCTGCGGCTTCCATTTGTTGCCATTGTGTGTCGGTGTATTTGTTGGCTTGGTCCCATGAGGTGGCGCCGGGGGTGAAGGAGAGTCCGTCGGGGAGGGACCAGGAGTCTGGGAGTATGACGAGGCCCTTGTAGAGGTCGACGAGGACGGCGAGGCCCCATTTGCCGACGCGGTTTTCGGCGCCGCTTTGTCCGAGGAGGTAGCGCCATTCGTTGGAGTTGAGAGTGTGCCAGAGGCCGGGGGTGTTGCCGCCGTTGGAGACGGGGATGTAGATGCCCCAGTCGGCGTTGGCGCAGTTGTCGACGAGGTCGTTGAGGGAGCTGCCGCCGGGGTAGTAGTCGGCGTTGTTGTTGCTGACGCTGTAGGGTTGGTAGGCTACGGCGCCGCTGTTCCAGCCGGAGGTTCCCCATCCGAAGAGGTCGATCCAGCCGCTGTTGACGGAGGAGATGAGGGTGTTGTCGGCGCCGATGTAGTCGTATTGGTGTTCGGCGAAGCGCCAGGTGTTGGTGGAGGCTTGGTATTGGAGGTTGCCGCGGGAGAAGCCGACGCGCTTGAAGGAGCTGACGGAGAATGAGTACTTGCTCATGCCGTCGTTGTCGAAGGCTGATTGGGTGGCGGCGGGGCTGTCGCCGGAGGTGGTGTTTCTGGGGCCGGAGGTGGTGGTGTCTTTTTGGCACGAGACGATTGCGAGGGGGAGGAGGAGGGCTATTGCTGCGAGGTGTTTGTGTTTCATGGTGTATTGTTTTTTTTTGAGCGGGTAGCTGGTTCTGCTCCCTGCTATTATTGGACGTCTTGTACGAGGCGGACGGCGCAGCCGAGGCTGCGGTCGAGGGTGCGGTCGGTGTCGAGGAATTTGTTGCTGAAGCTGAGGCTGTAGGCGCGCTCGGGGTCGTAGTGTGATGAGCTCCAGTAGTCGCCGTAGTAGTCAACGAAGGAAGGTGTGGTGGAGATGCGGCGGCCGGCGGCCGGGAGGAAGATGGCGCCGGCTTTTTCCATGCGTATCCAGGCGTCGATGGGGTAGGCGTTTGTGTACCAGCCTGCTGAGAGGCCCGGGGTGAAGGTGAGGTTATCGGGGAGGATCCAGTTGTCGGGGAGGATGATGATGCCGGGGTAGAGGCCGGCGATGGTTCCGAGGCCCCATTTGCCGTCGCGGAAGTAGTTGGCGTGCTGGCCGTAGGAGAGGAGGTATTGCCATTCTTCGGTGGTGAGGGTGCGCCAGAGGCCTTTCTGGTTGCCGCCGTTGGTGATGGAGGCGAAGATGCCCCAGTCGCAGCTGTCATGTTCGCCAGCGAGGTCGTTTTCGGGGTTTCCGCCGGGGTAGTAGTCGGAGAAGAGGGTACTGGTGTCGCAGGGGGAGAAGGCGAGGGCGCCGCTTGGGTAGCCAGAGGTGCCCCAGCCGAAGAGGTCGATCCAGTCGTTGTAGATGGATGAGATGTTGGCGTTGTCGGGGCCGATGTAGCTGTATTGTGTTGTGGCGAAGCGCCATGTGTCGGTGAGGGGTTTGTATTGGAGGTTTCCGCGTGAGAAGCGGATGTATTTTTGTTCGGCGACGGAGAAGAGGGCGAGAGATGCGCCGTTGTCGTCGAAGCCTACGGCGGCCATTTCCGTTTGTCCGCTGCCTGAGGATGGGGTGGTTGAGGTGGGCTTTTCGGTGCAGGAGAGGAGGCTGAGGAGGAGGTTTGCGGCAAGGATGAGGGTCCAGTGTGTGTGTTTCATAGGTGTATTGTTTTTGGTGGCTGGTAGCGGGTAGCTGTTAGCTATCTGCTGCATGCTGTTTATTATTCTACTTCGACAAGGAGGCCTTTGAGGTATTCGCCTTCGGGGTGGTATATGCTGACGGGGTGGTCGATAGCGTGGGGGAGTTGTCTGACGATGCGCACGGAGCGGCGGGCGTTGAGTGCGGCGGTGAAGAGCATGGTCTGGAAGTCGTCGCGGCTGACGGCTTGTGAGCAGCTGAAGGTCATCAACATGCCGCCGGAGGGTATTGTTTCCAGGGCGCGTTGATTGATGGTGCGGTAGCCTTTGAGTCCTTGGGCGAGGGAGCGGTGGTTTTTGGCGAAGGCTGGTGGGTCGAGGATGACGAGGTCGAAGGGGTCTCCGGGGGTTGCGTTGCCTGGGCCGAGGTATTGAAGGACGTCGGCGACGGTGCCTTTGTGGGGCGCGGAGGGGCCGAAGTTGAGCTGCACGTTTCGGTTGCAGAGTTGGATGGCTTTCTTGCTGATGTCGACGGTTTCGACGTAGTTGGCACCGCCCTTGAGGGCTGCGAGGGAGAATCCGCCGGTGTAGCCGAAGCAGTTGAGCACACGACGGCCGGAGGCGAGCGATGCGACGAGTTCCCTATTTTCGCGCTGGTCGATGAAGAAGCCTGTTTTTTGGCCTTCGTAGAAGTTGATGATGAGGCGGAGTCCGTTTTCCGTTATTTCCCATTCTTGCGGAGAGATGCCCCAGAGGTAGGTGTCGGCTGGGGCACCGGGGCAGGTGGCGTTGCTCTTGTCGAATATGGCTTTGAGGCCGAGTGGTTGGAGCAGGCTGCAGCAGACGGAGGTGAGCTGTGGGAGGAGGCGGTGGATGCCGAGGGAGTGGGCTTGGATGACGAGGATGCCGTTGTACCAGTCGCAGACGAGGCCTGGCAGACCGTCGCCTTCGGCGTGTACGAGTCGGAAGACGTTGGTGGAGGGGTGGGTGAAGAGACCGAGGCGTTGGCGGTAGGCGATGGCGGATTGAAGTCGCTGGCGCAGGAAGTCTTCGTCGATGGCATCAGTACTGAAGGAGAGCACTTTGCAGATAATGCTGCCTGTTTCATAGAGGCCCGTGGCCATCCAGCGGCCGTCAGGGGAGCAGATGTCGACGAGGTCGCCATCGTCAGGTGAGCCTTCGATGGACTTCACGGCTCCGGAGAAGACCCAGGGATGACGGCGCAGGAGGGCTTTCTCTTTGCCGGCGGCGATTATCAAGCGCGGACGAGTCACGATGTTCGGTGTTTAGTGTTCTGAGTTTTTAATCTGATGGATGACTGCGATGGGGTCGGTGCTTGCAAAGACGGCGTTGCCGGCCACGAGGACGTCGGCACCGGCTTGGTAGAGGAGCTGTGCGTTCTGGAGGTTGACTCCGCCATCCACCTCGATGAGGCAGCGCGGGTTCTTGCGGTCGCACAGTGCCCTGAGTTGACGCACTTTGGCGTATGTGTTCTCGATGAATTTTTGTCCGCCGAAGCCTGGGTTTACACTCATCAGGAGCACGAGGTCGCATTCTTGCACGATGTCTTCCAGCAGGCTGACGGGAGAGGAGGGGTTGAGGACGACGCCGGCTTTCATGGCGTGGTCGTGGATGGCATGGATGGTGCGGTCCAGGTGGGTGCAGGCTTCGTAGTGCACGGTGAGGATGTCGGCACCGGCGGCTTTGAAGTCTTCCACATAGCGGCCTGGGTCCATAATCATGAGGTGCACGTCGAGGGGTTTCCGGGCGTGCTTTTTGATGTGTTTGACGATGGGTTGTCCGAAGCTGATATTGGGCACAAAGATGCCGTCCATGACATCGACATGCAGCCAGTCGCATTCAGAGTCGTTGAGCATTTCGATGTCGCGCTGCAGGTTGCCGAAGTCGGCGCTTAAAAGCGAGGGGGAAACAAGTTTCATGATGACAG
>DFLB01000067.1 GCA_002373995.1 Bacteroidales bacterium UBA3630
CATAGGTCGTGTCATGCACTGTTACATACTCCGTTAGCGTCACCGTGTCTGTGATGACGGAGGTGTCACGTACGGCGTAGGGGACATTAACATAGGTTGTGTCATGCACTGTCACATACTCCGTTAGCGTCACTGTGTCGATGACGATGGTAGTGTCATGTACAGCGTATGGAGTACCAAAATAGGTGGTGTCATGTACGGTAAAATAGATAGTGTCATGGACCGTGAGATAGGTGGTATCATGTACTGGTTCGTACTTCGTAAGCGTCACAGTGTCAGATACAGTGGTGTAGGTAGTGTCGTGGACATTGATATAAGTGGTGTCATGCACCTGCACGTATTCCGTCACTGTCACCGTATTGGTTACGATAGTGGTGTCATGCACGGTGTAAGGCACATTGATGTAGGTGGTGTCATGCACGGCATACGGCACGTTGACAAAAGCGGTGTCATATACAGTGATATAGGTGGTGTCGTGCACTGGCACTTGCTCCGTCTCAGTCACCGTATTGGTTACGATAATGGTGTCATGCACGGCATACGGCACGTTGACAAATGCGGTGTCATATACAGTGATATAGGTGGTATCATGCACCGGTACTTGCTCTGTCACCGTATTGGTTACGATAGTGGTGTCATGCACGGTATAAGGCACATTGATGTAGGTGGTGTCATGCACGGCATACGGCACGTTGACAAATGCGGTGTCATATATAGTGATATAAGTGGTATCATGCACTGGTACTTGCTCCGTCACTGTCACTGTGTTGGTTACGATAGTAGTGTCATGGACATGAATATAAGAGGTATCATGCACTGGTACTTGCTCCGTCACGGTTACCGTGTTGGTTACGATAGTGGTGTCATGCACGGCATACGGCACATTGATGTATGTGGTGTCATATACAGTGATATAGGTGGTATCGTGCACCGGCACTTGCTCCGTCACTGTCACAGTGTTGGTTACGATAGTAGTGTCATGAACATGAATATAAGTGGTATCATGCACTGGTACTTGCTCCGTCACGGTTACCGTATTGGTTACGGTAGTGGTGTCATGCACGGCATACGGCACATTGATGTATGTGGTGTCATGCACATGCACTGTGTCGACCCGGACGGTAGCAGGTGCTGGTGTCGGTGCTGGCGTTGAAGTTGACGGATCTTCGTCTTCGGCAAATTGTCCACGGAATGGAATCCATACGGTATCGCCGGGATGCAGGGAGTGGATGTCAACATGTGTGACGGCGTCGAAACTCTCCACCCTGTAAGCGCGTGCGATAGAGTAGACGGTCTGCCCTTTCTCGACGATGTGCACGTAGTACTTGCGTCCATGCATCATCTGCTTCTCGTCGCTCACCTTGACCGGTGTCGTGCCGGGCTTTTGCGCCCAGGCGGTAACACCAGTCAGCAGCAGTGCCAGTATCAAAAGTATCTTTCTCATGCTTATTCCCATTCGATGGTTGCCGGCGGTTTGGAACTGATGTCGTAGACCACACGGTTGACGCCGCGCACACGGTTGATGATTTCGTTGCTCACTTTGGCCATGAAGTCGTAGGGCAGGTGGCTCCAGTCGGCCGTCATGCCATCCACGCTCTCTACGGCGCGCAACGCCACGACGCTCTCGTAGGTGCGCTCGTCGCCCATGACGCCCACGCTCTGCACCGGCAGCAGCATGGCACCGGCTTGCCACACCTTGTCGTAGAGGTCGTTGTCGCGCAGTCCCTGGATGAAGATGTCGTCAACCTCCTGCAGGATGCGCACCTTCTCGGGGGTGACATCGCTCAGGATGCGTATGGCAAGGCCGGGGCCGGGGAAGGGATGGCGCCCGATGAGGGTGTCTTTGATGCCGAGCTGACGTCCCACGCGGCGCACTTCGTCTTTGAACAGCGAGCGCAACGGTTCGACCAGTTGCAGCTTCATGTAGTCGGGCAGGCCGCCCACGTTGTGGTGGCTCTTGATGGTCTGGCTGGGGCCTTTGACGCTCGAACTCTCGATGACGTCGGGGTAGATGGTTCCCTGACCCAACCATTTGGCATCGGTGATGAGTTTGGCTTCGGCGTCGAAGACGTCGATGAAGGTCTTGCCGATGGCTTTGCGTTTCTTTTCGGGGTCGGTTACGCCGGCCAGCACGCTGTAGAAGCGCTCTTTGGCGTCTACGCCCTTGACGTTGAGCCCCATGTCTTTATAGCTTTCGAGGACGCTGGTAAACTCGTTCTTGCGAAGCAGTCCATTGTCGACGAAGATACAGTGCAGTTGGTGCCCGATGGCACGGTTGAGCAGCACGGCGGCCACGGTGCTGTCTACGCCTCCGCTGAGGCCGAGCACCACCTTGTCGCTGCCCACCTTGTCGCGCAGTTCGGCCACGGTGGTCTCGATAAAGCTCTCCGGCGTCCACTCCTGGCGGCAGCCGCAGATGCCGACGACGAAGTTGCGCAGCAGTGTCACTCCGTCTACCGAATGGTGCACCTCGGGGTGGAACTGGATGGCATAGGTCGGTTCGCCCTCAATCTGGTAGCCGGCATATTGCACGTTGGCGGTGGAGCAGATGGTGCGGTAGCCTTGGGGCAGTACCTCGATGGTGTCGCCGTGGCTCATCCACACCTGGCTGCCCTGGGGGACACCCTTCATCAGGGGGTTGCTGTTGTCGATGTAGCTCAGGTTGGCGCGGCCGTATTCGCGTATCTTGCTCTGCTGCACGCGTCCGCCACCCCATTTGGCCAGATACTGAGCACCGTAGCAAACGGCCAGCAGTGGCAGTTTGCCCTTGATGTCCGCCATGTTGGGCACGGGGGCGTCGGCGGCGTTGCAGCTGTAGGGGCTGCCCGAAAAGACGACGCCCTTCACCTCGGGGGTAAGGGCGGGTATCTTGTCGAAAGGATGGATTTCGCAGTAGACGTTAAGCTCGCGAATTTTGCGCGCAATGAGCTGAGTGTATTGAGAGCCAAAGTCTAAGATGATGATGGTGTCCATATATGTGTGTTTATTTTAAAATGCAAATATACGCTTTTTTCTTTATATGGCGACGTTACATTCTTTTTTTTAAGATTTGTTAAGGCCGCGAGGCCTCAGATGTCGTCGTGGAAGTTCCATGCCAGTCCGTCGCCGGCGTCGATGACCATGTACGATGCGTAGTCGGCCCCGTCTTTGAGGCAGTCCAGCGTGATGTAGTGCACGCCGCCGTAGAGGGTCTCGCAGCGGTGGTGGTCGTGGCCCTGCAGGTAGAGGTCCACGTGGTGCGATGCCAGGAGGTCCATCAGTTCGTAGGTCTCTTCGAGCGGCAGGTTGCCCGAGACGAACTGCGACATGTCGGTGCGGAAGATGTTGACGTGCGACCCGACGATGCAGTGGCGGTAGCTGTCGCGGTTGGCCAGGATGCCCCGCAGCCAGTTCATCTGCGTCCTGCCGTGGCATCCGCCGCCCGAGTCGAGCATGATGTACAGGTCGCGGTAGTGCGGTGTGGTGACGGTGAAGACGTAGGTCGAGGCGCCGAAGAGCTGCTTGAAGTCGTCCCATTGGTTGAAGAAGAGGTCGTGGTTGCCGACGATGGAGTAGACCGGCGTGTCGTGGCGGTCGCGGATGCTGTCGTAGCGCATCGTCTTGGCGGCGCTGTAGAGGGCTCCCTGCCGGTTGGTGAGGTCGCCCAGCTGCAGGGCGAAGAGCGCCGTCGAGTCGGCCCGCTGCCGCCGCAGGAATTCGTTGTAGCGCCGCGGGAACTCTTCGGTGTGCACGTCGGAGCACACGTAGAGGCGGTAGTTGTCTGTCGTGGCGACGATGTTCGCGGGGCTGCTCTTGAGGCCCATGCCGAGCGACTGCTTGACGCGCTGGTCGGCCTCGGTGCTGGCGGGCATGACGAGGCCTGTGAGGTCGAGTTTGGTACAGGCCGTCAGCAGCATTACCGCCGCGAGGCCAAGGAGGGTTTTCTTTACCATTGCTTTTGTATTCCGAGGTTGAGGAACAATTCATAATAGTTGGCCGAGAGCGAGAGCATGCCCGTGGGGTAGCACACGGCGCGGGCATAGGCCGTCAGGCCGTGGCCGAAACGGTGCCCCGCGGCGGCCGAGAAGAGGGGCTGGTAGGCACGGTCGGTGACGAAGTCGTCGAAGTCGGCCATGCGCAGCACCACCTCCCACCGCTTGCCGGCGTCGAGCGCAAAGCGGTATTGCACCTCGTACATCAGGTTGAAGGGCTCGAAGACATACTCCGTGCTCCCCGTGCGGTCGTAGGGGTGGAAGGGGCTCATGAAGCGGTTGGCCAGGCCGAGGGTTACACGCCAGTGCCCCGACTCGTAGCCCAAGGCCGTGTGAGCGCTGTACTCGTTTGTGTTCCAGCGCGCAAAGAGGCGGTAGAGGTAGCGGTTGTAGACAAAGAAGCGCTTGCTGGGCCACGGCAGCTGGGCCTGCCAACTGGCGGTGGCGGCGTAGCCGCGGCTGCGGAAAGCCTCCACGCCGGCCGTCAGCCGCAGGGTCTCGTTGCTCTGCCACTGGCCCGTCGCGGCCAGGGCCAGGTAGAAGCTGTTGGCATAGTTGTGACCCACGGTGCCGTAGAGCCTGGCGCTGATCCCGTGCTCCTGGGCCGCGGCGGGCCACGCCGCCAGCAGCAGCACCAGGATGGCCGGTAGGGTTCTCGATGGTTTCATCTCTTTTCTCTGCAAAACAAAATGCAAAGATACAACAATTCTTAAAAACTGCAAAAATAATCTTTCTGCCCCGCTTCGGCAAGCTCTTTCCGAATGGTATGTCTATCGTGCACGATGTTTCTGCAACCACGTCGCCGCCCCTCCGTAGCCACACCGCTCTTGGTCCGCAAAAACACGGACCACCACCGGACCATCCTCGGACCATCCTCGGACCACCATCGGACCGAGAGCCTTGTTTTCAGTATGTTTGTGCGGCGGGTGATGCTTGGGTATGTGTGGATGGTGTTGATAGTCAGCTTCGTGTGGTTTCTCCCGGTGCTGCGGTGCCCCGTGGCGGGAGCGGTGGCGACGGGGATGGGGTAGGGGAGGAGGATGGTGGGAGGAGGATGGTGGAAAGTCTGAATTTATCGTGCGCGGTATAAATATCCGGGGCTCGCCGGCACGGGCCCCGTCGGGCCTGCGGAAACAAATAAAAACGCGTATGTAAAAAAAAATGTGTATCTTTGCACGCTATGAAGATGATGAAAAACATTGTGCTGATGGCTGTAACCTGTTTGGTCTTAGCGGGTTGCAGCAGTTTCGACAAGTTGCTCAACGGCAACGATTTCGACGCGAAGTACGAGGCCGCCATGCGATACTACAACGACAACAGCTACTCGAAGGCCATCCAGCTCTTCGAAAACCTGACGCTGCACTACCGCGGCCGCGAGAATGCCGAAAACATCGGCTGGTACTATGCCCAGGCGCTCTATCACGAGAAAGACTACTACTCGGCGGGCTACCAGTTCAAGCGCTTCTCGCGCCAGTTTCCCTACAGCGAGCACGCTGAGGAGGCCATCTTCCTCTCGGCCTACTGCAAGTACATGCAGTCGCCGTCGCACACACTCGACCAATCGCAGACGCGCGAAGCCATTGCGGACATGGAGTCGTTTGTCGAGCGCTATCCCCGCAGCAACCACATCCCCGAGGTGAACCGCTACCTCGACGAACTGCGCGAGAAGCTCATCAAGAAAGACTACGAGATAGCCTACGGCTACTACTTCATCGAGGAATACTCGGCGGCCTACGAGTCGTTCCGCAACTTCCTCAACCTCTACCCCGAGGCACCGCAGCGCGAGGACGCCATGTACTACCAGCTCGAGGCGGGCTACCGCTACGCCATCGGCAGCCGCGAGGAGAAGCAGCGCGAGCGCCTGCAGCATGTGGTGAACGACTTCGAGCGCTTCAGCAGCAGCTTCGCGGGTTCGAAACGCCTGGCTGCCGCGCAGCAAATCTACACCAAAGCCCGCGCCGCCCTGACCAACCTCGAAGAAGCGTCGCGGCCTGCGGAGAACCGATAACAAAAAAAATACAATATAACACTATGGAAGAAAAGAAAAAAAAGGTGAACAACACAACGATCACCCGCAACACTGCCGAATTCAACAAGATGACCGGCAACATCTACGAGACGGTGGCTGTCCTCGCCAAACGTGCCAACCAGATCGCTATGGAGGAGAAGAGAGAACTGCACAACAAGATTGACGAATTCAAGAGCAGCAGCGACGCCATCGACGAGATGTACGAGAACCGCGAGCAGGTGGACCTGGTGCGCCGCTACGAGCAGCAGCCCAAACCCACGCTCGAAGCCACCGAGGAATACCTCGAAGGGAAGATATACTACCGCAACCCCGCCAAGGAGGACCAGCAGAAGCAAAAACTCGAGGCCCTCGAGGAAGAGGTCATCAAGGAGATGTAATGAACATCATTGTCGGCATCACGGGAGGCATAGCGGCCTACAAGGCGCCGGAGCTGGTGCGCCTGCTGAAGAAGGCAGGGCACGAGGTGCGGTGCGCCGCCACGGAGCACGCGCTGGAGTTCGTCACGAGGGTGACCCTGGAGACGGTCTCCGGGGCGCCGCTTTACAGCGACCTCTTCGCCTCGGGGCGCACGGAGCATATCTCCCTCAAGGACTGGGGCGAGATGCTGGTGGTGGCCCCGGCGACGGCCAACATCATAGGCAAGGTGGCCTCCGGCATAGCCGACGACGCGCTGAGCACGCTGCTGCTGGCCTTCTCGGGCAAGCCCGTGGTCATGGCCCCGGCCATGAACTGCGAGATGTGGGCGCACCCCGCCGTGCAGCGCAACGTAGAGACGCTCAAGTCGTGGGGCATCCGCATGGCAGGCCCCGCGGAGGGCGAGCTGGCCTGCGGCGTCAGCGGCGTGGGCCGCATGGCGGAACCGGAAGAGATAGTCCGGCATGTTGCAACAGTGTTGCAACACACAGAGACCTTGGCCGGGCAACGCTGGCTGGTGACCGCCGGCCCCACCTACGAGCGCATCGACAGTGTGCGCTTCATAGGCAACTACAGCAGCGGCAAGATGGGCTTCGCCCTGGCCGAAGCGCTGGCCGGCGCCGGTGCCGACGTGGAGCTGGTGACAGGGCCCACCCACCTTGACATATCAACACATCAAAGTATCAACGTCCATCGCGTGGAGAGCGCCCGCGAGATGTACGCCGCCGCCACCGAGGTGTTCCCCCACTGCCGCGGGGCCATCCTCTCGGCCGCCGTGGCCGACTACCGTCCGGCGGAGTGCGCCGACCACAAGCTGAAGAAGAACGGCTCGGAGGGCATGACCCTGGAGCTGGTGCAGAACCCCGACATACTGGCCACCCTCGGCACAATGAAGACAGAAAAGCAGACGCTGGTGGGCTTCGCCCTGGAGACCGACAACGAGGAGGCCAACGCCCAGCGCAAGCTGGAAAAGAAGAACCTCGACTACATAGTCCTCAACTCGCTGCGCGACCAAGGCGCCGGCTTCGGCGTGGACACCAACAAGGTGTACATCATAGGCCGCGACGGCAGCCGCACGGAGAGCCCCCTGCTGAGCAA
>DFLB01000046.1:0-385 GCA_002373995.1 Bacteroidales bacterium UBA3630
GAGCCGGCTGGTCTATCATGCCGTAGAGCTTCTCGCGGTCAATAAAATTCTGATGTCTCATAACTCTTTATCTGTTTTGGGATTAATATCTGTCTGCTGCTTTAAATCATCTCCCCCCACTGCTCACCCCTTCGTCACCACCGCCTTGCACTCCACCCCACCCACGCGACCCAATCGGCCCGTGAGCCCGTTGATGGCATCCATCGTCCCCTCCACGATAAGCGATATAACGGCCACACTCCGTTCGCGGAAAGGCAAACCCTGACGACACAATATCACAGAAGCATGATCAGAGAGAATCTGATTGATGGCAGGAGTCTCCTGCCGGTCTTTTATGAGCACGGTTATAGTCCCTATTCGCTTCTCCATCAGGTATTAGGCTTTT
>DFLB01000046.1:430-568 GCA_002373995.1 Bacteroidales bacterium UBA3630
CAGGTATTAGGCTTTTGGATTAGACAATTGGTTAACGCTGCAAAAATACAACTTTTCCCGAATATGGCAAAAAAAAATAATGCTCGCCCCAATCATCCCCTCCAATCCCTAAGCCCTTCCTAAGCTCATCCTAAGCAT
>DFLB01000046.1:726-9642 GCA_002373995.1 Bacteroidales bacterium UBA3630
TCCTAAGCACATCCTAAGCACATCCCAAGCATCTCCTCTACACACCCTCCTCCACCTTCCCGCGAGACTAACGCCTCCCCCTCATCAACTCCCGCCCATGCAAACCTGCCCCGTAGGGGCTCCCTCTCAATAGCCCCCAAAAAAGGAAAGAGACCCTCTCCTCGGGTCTCTTTCCTCTGTGGCATCGACTGGATTTGAACCAGTGACGCAAGGATTTTCAGTCCTTCGCTCTACCAACTGAGCTACGACGCCAACTCTCGAAATCGGGTGCAAAATTACAAACTTTCCGGAAACTGGCCAAATTTTTTTTTACTTTTCTCCCTCCACATCTTTGCTCTCTGTTGATTTACTGTACTTTGGAGAAATAAAAACTTGATCCACTATCAGCCATACAATGCCTATCGTTATCGCAGAATCGGCCACATTGAAGATAGCATTGAAGAATTCGAAGTGCTCACCGCCGATAAATGGAAGTCCCGCAGGCCAGTCAAAAGCAAAAAGCGGAAAGTAGAACATATCCACCACACGCCCCTGCATAAATGGCGCATACCCTCCCTCGGGCGGGAAAAGTGTCGCCACCGTATAGTAGCTCTCGTTGAACACCAAGCCGTAGAAGCAGCTGTCCACAAGGTTGCCCAGCGCACCGGCCAGTATCAGCGTCAAGCTGTAGATCAGCGACCGCCGCCCCTGCTGACGCACCAGCCGGGCCAGCAGCCACACTATCGCTCCCGACGCCACTAAGCGCACCAGCGTCAATATCACCTTCCCCACAGCCCCTCCAAGACTCATGCCAAAAGCAAAGCCCTCGTTCTCTGTGAAATGCAGCCTGCACCAGGTGCCAATCAGCGGTATCTCCTCGCCAATCTGCATGTGCGTCTTGACCCATATCTTCACTATCTGGTCGACAACTATCAGTGCGCCGACAATCAGCGCCACTCTCTGCGCTTCTTTCTTGCTATTCATGTTCGCGGTTTTGTATTTCTTGCAACAATTCGTCGTACCACTCCTGCCCAAATCGGCGCACGAGGGGCTCCCGCATCGCGCGGTAGAGCGGCTCGCCCTGGCCTCGGGCAGCTCGGCAGATGTCCCACTGGTGATAGTTGACAGCCGTAAACTCGCCGTAGTCTTCCACCCTGATGGGATACAGGTGGCACGAGACAGGCTTCGGAAAACCCCGTCTCTTCAGCTCCGACTCCTGCGGCGCTTGGCGATACACCCTCTCTATGGCGCACAGCGTGCCTGCCGCTGTGCGTATGGCGTAGGCACATGCCCCCCCCGTCACGAGCGGTGTACCCAGGTCGCCCTCGCTGTCGCGCACTGCCACCCCCTGCCGCTCTACGGCCTCGCGCCCCTCGGGGCTCATCTCCGCCCACACCTCGCCCAGCACAGCTTCTATCACCTCTACCTCGCTCTCGAGCAGCGGCGCCCCGCTGTCGCCCTCTACACAGCAGGCTCCCTTGCAGCACCCCAGGTCGCAGCCAAAGCACTGCTCGGCTATGTCGTCAGATATGATGGAGTTCCCTACAACAATCATTTCAGTATCTCTATTATCTTGTCAGCCAGCACTGCGGCCAGCTTGTATTTCGATTCCACAGTCCATCCGGCTACGTGCGGCGTCAGCACAGTGCGGGGGTCTGCAAAAAGGGCTTTCAGTGCAGCATCCTGCGTGCCGAGCGCGTCGGCCTGCATCTTCTCTTGCTCAAGCACGTCGAGACCGGCCCCTATCACCTTGCCGCTGGCCAGACCCTGCACCAGGGCCTCTGTGTCTACAACAGCCCCGCGCGAGGTGTTGAGCAGGTAGAACGGCTTGGCCATGCACTCGATGAACCCGCGGTCTAAGTAGTGACGCGTCTCCTCGGTCAGCGGCACATGGAAGCTCACCACGTCGGCCTCCTCCTGCAACCTCTCTAACGACACGCGCTCCCCCCCCTCGGGTGCCCCTGTAAGGTATTTGTCATAGTATATTATCCGGCAGCCAAACCCGCTCAGCCGCTGCGCAAAGGCGCGCCCCATGTTGCCCATGCCTATGATGCCCACCGTGAGACTGCCCACCTCGCGGCCGCGGTTGGCTTCGCGCTGCCACAGCCCGCGGCGCACCTCGGCGTCGGCACGCGCTATGTTGTCTACCACCGCCAGCAGCAGCCCCACAGCGTGTTCTCCCACCGCGTCGCGGTTCCCCTCCGGACTGTTGAGGCAGCTGATGCCCCGCCCTTCGGCGTAGGCCACGTCGATGGTCTCCATGCCCGCGCCTACGCGCCCTATGCAGCGTAGCGTCGGCGCGTGGTCGATGAAGTGGCGGTCTATCGTCACCTTGCTGCGCACCACGAGGGCGTCGCTTCCCTGCACGGCCTGTAGCAGGCTCGTGTAGTCGTGCTCCGGCTCCACGCTGACGGCAAAGCCTGCTGCCTGCAGCCGCTCGGCGAGCACGGGGTGGGTCTTGTCGGCAATGAGTACTTTGGTCATGGCATATCGCTTTGGATGGCGGCGGTGTTGCTGCCGGCAAAGATGCCTATACCGCCCCTGACGTTGGTGTGTATCTGCGTGGGCTCTGAGAAGATGCTGCCAAACTCGTCCTGCTGTGCACGGCTGGTGAGCCGGTAGAGGTAGAGGTCGCGCGTGAGCTTGCTTAGGTACATCGTCAGCCGCAGCGACGTCGGGTCGTAGCGGCTGGTATAGCCGTAAGAGCCATAGCTGTCGCCGACAAAGTAGCTGTCGATGCCTACAGTCAGCTGTATCTCGTGCGTGAGCCCGTTGATGCGACTATCGTTGAAGTAGAGCTCGTAGTGGGTAGGCTCGTCGTCAATGGCTATCTCGTCCTGATCAAGGAGCAGATAGTCGCGGCAGCCAAAGAGGATGTATATCTCTTCCGTCACAGTGTCACAGACCGGCAATCCGTCCCGCTGCGTGCTGTCGATGCGGTCAATGGTGCCCCTGAAGTGCAGCAGGTAGTAGTCATCGGTCGCCCCATCGTCGTGGAGCCGGAAGCGCACGTTGTACCGTCGGTCCGACCCCTCTTCGCCGTCGCCGCCATTGATTGCGTCTATCGTGAATGCGTCGATGGCGGGTGTGGATGGTATAGTGGTGGTGGCGCTGACGGCATCGTGCCCCGCAACGTTGACTTCTATCTCAAGCTTGTCGCCCCCCTGCGGCACATAGCCAATGCTGTATTGACCCGTCGCGGCATCATAACTCGTGGCCGCTGCCACAGGGCTCCCGTTGACGCTGAGGCGCACCGTGGCATCGCTGATCATGCGGAACGGCATCGCGTCAAGGAAGAAGCGCGAGTAGCTCAGCCGCAGCGTCATGGTGTCGCCAGCTGCGGGAGTTGACTGCAGCACAACCTGCGGGTCGGCAACTTCGCCGTTGAAGTCTATCGGCTTCTCGCAGGCAGCAAGCAGCAGCACGAATAGAATTCCTATGCAGAAGGTCGTATGTTTCATGGCGGTCAGAATTTATATATATACGACACCGACGGCAGTATGGGGAAGATTGACAGCTGCACGAGCGAGGAACCGTAGGTGCGGTCGCCGATGGTGGTGTGGTACTTGTAGCTCTTGTAGATGGTAAAGGGGTTCTGGTGGTTGTAGACATTGTAGACACTGAGCGAGATGGTGCGGCTGCCGTGCCGCAGGCGGCGATGGAAGTTGGCACTGATGTCCATGCGGTGATAGGCCGGCATCCGGAAGTTGTTGCGCGCGCTGACATAGTTGTAGTGGTCGCCGTCATTGTAGAGCCCTGCAAAGGGGGCAATGCTCGGAGTGTAACTGCTGGGGTCGTAGTTGTCTGAGGGTATTTCCTGCAGGGCAAGGGTGGCTGTGTTGCCGGTGGCATATATCCAGGTGATGCCGCAGTCAAAGTGCTCGTTCGGCTTGTATTGCAGGGTGATGGACAGGTCGTGTATCCTGTCATACTTGGCTGGGAACGGGTCGCCGTTGTTCAGCATCTCAAACTGCCTCAGCGTGCGGCTCCAAGTGTAGCCCACCCAGCCAGTAACCTTCCCGATGGTCTTCTGTGCAAGGAACTCTATGCCGTAGGCCCACCCTCGGCCTAAGCACACCTTGTCCTCCCACTCCGTTGTGCCGCTCCAGAACGAACTGCCGTTGCGATATTCCATCAAGTTGTTCATCCATTTGTAGTAGCCTTCAACGCTGAAATCGATGGATTTCCAGTTGTAGAACACGCCGGCTGCTATCTGGTGCGAGGTCATCGGCTCGATGCGGGCGGTGACGGGCACCCATAGGTCGGTGGGCAGGCTGACATTGCTGCTGCTGAGCAGGTGCAGATATTGCGCCATGTAGGCATAGCCGGCCTTGAACGAGAGGTCGTCGGTAATCAGAAAGCGACCGCTGAGGCGCGGCTGTGGGTCAAAGTAGGTGCGCCCCTGCACAAAGAAGGCGGTCAAGGCAAGGCCTCCGTTTATCTTCAGTGCATCGGTGACGGCAAAGTCGTCTTCGCCGTAGAGCATGGCCTCTTGTGCGTAGACAATGCTCTGGCCAAGCGTGGTGTCAATCGGATCTCCGCTGGGTGCAGTCCCGCCGGAACTGAATTTGACCCTCGTCACTTCGGGCGTGAAGCGGTGGTGAATGAAGGAACCGCCGAAGCGTATGTTGTGTTCCGGCAGCGGCGTGTAGTCAAAATCGGCGCGTGCCGTCAGATCTGAAATGCCTGAGTTGTAGCTCATCTTCATGTCGGCAATGGTCTGTACGCCGCTCCCGTAGTAGTCGTAGAACATCCCCAGTTGCAAGTCGTTGCGGTAGCGGGTATAGGTGCCGGTAAGGTTCATGAAGAGCTTGGGGTTGATGACATAGTTCCACCGCACCGCGGCAGCCAGGTTGCCCCAGTTGTAGGTGGTGCTCATCTCTTCTCGGTACGACATGTAGCCGTAGTCGCCGTTGTTCATGGCAAACTTGAGGCGCAGCACATCGTCGCCGGTGTAGAGCGATGCATAGAGGCGGCTGCGGTCGTTGAAGCGATGCACCACCTTGGCATTGATGTCGTAGAAGTGGTACCCGAAGCTGGTCGTGAGGTCGCTCATCAGCGATGTCATCGCCAAGAACGGCATCAGCAGCAGGTCGCCATACGTCCGGCGGGCAGAGAGGCTCAGGGTGGTCCGCTCTTTGATGATGGGCCCTTCTACATTGAGCTTGGCGGCCAGCAGCCCAAGCGAGGCTCCGCCGTGCCACTCGCGGTCGTTGCCGTTGTTGGTGGTGATGTCCAGCACCGACGAGATGCGTCCGGCAAAGTGGGCCGGAAACGAGCCCTTGTAGAGGGTCACATTCTTGATGGCATCGCTGTTGAAGGCCGAAAAGAAGCCGCCTAAGTGGTTGACGTTGTATAGCGGTATGCCGTCGATAAGAAACAGGTTCTCGTCGGGACCGCCGCCGCGGACATAGATGCCGCTGGTGCCTTCGGTGCCGCTCTGTACACCGGGCAGCAGTTGCAAGGCTTTCAGCACATCGGCCTCGCCAAAGATGACCGGCACCATCTTGAGGTGCTCGACGGGGATCTCCACGGCACTCATCTGCGAGGTCTTCGGACTGCTGATGCGCTCTGCGGTGACGGTTACCTCGTCGAGCTCTACCGTGGGGCGCAGCTCGACATTGAGCACGGTGTTTTCCTGTAGCGGCAGGGTACGGTACTCTGTGCGATAGCCTATATAGCTGAATCTCAGGTGTACGGAGTCGCTGCGCAAAGTGAGCGTATAGCGCCCGTAGGCGTTGCTGACGGCCCCTTTGCCCGTCGCTTCGTCGAGGATTGTGGCCCCGATAAGCGTCTCGCCAGTGGCGGCATCGGTTATGGTGCCGCTTACGGTCTGTGCCATAAGCATGGGGGGCAGCAGCAGCAGGAGGACTGTCAGTAGGCGTCGCATGGGCTTTTAGTTCTTAATGGCTTCTTCCTCGTCGTCTTCCTTCACGTGGGGTTTCGTGCCCGGCTTCTGCGGCTGCTGGTATTGGTGTATCGTCTCGCCGGCCACTATGCCTGTCGGAACAGCGATGATGCTGTAGCCGAGGAGCATCACGATGACAGACAGAAAACGCCCGGCTGCCGTGACAGGAACCACATCGCCGTAGCCCACTGTCGTGATGGTGACAACGGCCCAGTAGATGCCGCTCAGTACGCTGTCAAACGAACTGTTCACCCTCCCCTCGAACGAGAACATCATAGTGCCCAGGATGACTGCCGCTACAAGCACAAAGAGCATGAAGATGAGTATCTTGATGGCACTGTTGCGCAGCGCTGCCAGCAGGTGGTAGGCTTCCCGCTGGAAACGGTCGAGCTTGAAGATGCGGAATATGCGCATCACGCGGAGCAGGCGTAACACCGTCAGCGCCTGCGTGGCGGGTATGAACAGGCTCAGGTAGGCGGGAAAGATGCTCAGGAAGTCTATGATGCCCCAGAAGGAGAAGACGTACTTCAACGGCCGCTTCAGGCAGTAGATGCGCAGGTAGTATTCAAAGGTGAAGAGGATAGTGAAGCCCCACTCCAATATCTTGATGATCCAGAAGGATATCGACAGCCGCGCTCCGGAGGTGATGGTGCTCGTCGATCCAAACAGACTGTCTATGATGATGACGACGATGTTGGCCACAATGAGTATCAGCAGCCACACGTCGAACTTCTTCCCCGCCGGGGTATCGCTCTTGAATATGATCTCATAGATCTCCTGTTTCTTGATGCCGCGGTACTTCTTGGGCATCAGCCACTCGAAGAGCACCTTGTGCATCACACGGCCGATGAAGTCGATGATGTTGTGCCCGATGGCCCGCCAGTCGAGACCGGCGTACCATTTGCGCACGCGCCAGTAGAGGTCTACGATGTTGTCTTTCAGTTTCATGCTTTCTCGTAATACATCAGGTTCTCATGGTGGTTGCAGAACACTTCCCGTGCAGCTTCCTGGATGTCCACGGGTGTGATGTTCCGGTAGGCGGTAGGTTCGTTGTTGATGAGGTCGGTGTCGCCAAGCCACGTGTAATAGCATAGCGCCAGCGCACGGTCTGCGGCCTTGTATTGGGAGAAGACAAAGGTGTTCTCGTACTTGTTGATGACTTTCTGCAGCTCGTAGTCGCTCACGCCATCGGTGGCAAGCTGTTGGGCCTCGCGCCGCAGTGCTGCTGCGGCTTCGTCTGCTGTCACGCCGTCGCGCAGCTTGCCGCTGAGCACCATCAGCCCGGGACCTGCATCGCCCGTGATGCAGGCGTCGGCTTCGGTCATCAGCCCTTGCTCTTTTACCAGCCGTGTGTACAGGCGCGACGAGTTGCCATTGGCCAGCAGGTCGCTCACCAAGTCGCATGCGCGGAAGTGTGGGTGGTAGTGGTTGCACATGGGCCACGCTATGTATACCATCGTGGCAGGCACGTCGCGCTGCACCTGCAATTGACGGGCGGACTGCTGTTCGGGCTCCCGCAGCTGCGCCGATGCCGATGTCTGCGAGAGGCTGGGCATGTCGCCATCTGCCAGGCTGCTCTGCCAGGCGTCTATCACCATCTGCAACATTTCTTCGTGCCGCAACGGGGCTGCGACGGCAAGGATGGCGTTGTCTGGCCGGTAGTAAAGTTGATGGAATGTGCGCACGTCGTCGAGCGTGGCCTCGCCCACATGTCGTATGTCTGCTCCGATGGTGGCCCAGCGGTAGGGGTGCACCTTGTAGCAGAGCGGACGCAGCAGCAGCCACACATCGCCGTAGGGACGGTTGGTGTAGCGCTGGTGGTATTCTTCTGTCACCACGTGTTGCTGCACCTGCAATGCTTTGGCGCTGATGTCGAGGTGGGCCATGCGGTCGGCCTCCAGCGCCAGGGCGGTCGGCAGCCCGGCAGCGGGAAGGGTGAGGTAGTAGTTCGTGTAGTCGCAGTTGGTGAAGGCGTTGCTCTCGCCGCCAAGACTGCTGAGAACGGCGTCAAAGTCGGGCACGTCGGACGTGCCGCCGAACATCAGGTGCTCGAACAGGTGGGCAAAGCCGGTGCGCGAGGGGTCTTCGTCGCGCGAGCCGACGTTGTAGAGCAGGTTGACCGATGCCAGCGGCGTGTCCCACGCCTCGTGCGTCAGCACGCTCAGCCCGTTGGCCAGTCTGTGTTTCCTGTACTCAACCACGTATCGTCCTCCTCTTGCCGGCTACCCGCTATTTCAGCAGGTTGCCCAGTATGCCTCGCGTCAGTTCGCGCGTCAGGGTGCGGGTGGCCGCCGAGGTGGTGTTCTTCACTATCTTCTGGCCTGTCGAGGTCTTGCTCTTGGTCTTCTTGCCGCTGATGGCGTCGCTCATAGCGGTGCCGGCGGCGGTGGCTACGGTGGCGGTGACGGCGGTGAAGACGGCCTTCAGCACCTTGCTGCCCACGCCGGCTTTCTTCGTCGCGCTGGCGGGTGTCTGACGCTCTGCCTTCTCTACGCTTCGCTGCTCGTTGACGGCAGCCGGCTGTTCGACGACGGCGCTCTGCTCCTCGCTCTCTTTCAGCAGTACCTCGAAGGCGCTCTCGCGATCCACCATCGTGTCGTACTTGCCGTAGATGCGGCTGCTGCGCACGATGGCGGTGCGCTGCTCCGGGCTGATGGCTCCTATCTGGCTCAGCGGGAAGAGTATCTTGGCCCGCTGCACCACGCCGGGTGCGCCTTTCTCGTCGAGCAGGCTCACCAGGGCTTCACCCGTCTCAAGTTCCATGATGGCTTCGTCGGTACGGAAGGCGGGGTTGGGCCGGAAGGTCTCGGCGGCCACACGCACCGCTTTCTGGTCCTTGGGGGTGTAGGCACGCAGCGCGTGCTGCACGCGGTTGCCCAGCTGTCCAAGGATGCTCTCTGGTATGTCCGTGGGACTCTGGGTGACGAAGTAGATGCCCACCCCCTTCGAGCGTATCAGGCGTATCACCTGCTCTATCTTGTCCACCAGCGCTTTCGAGGTGTCCTCGAAGAGCATGTGTGCCTCGTCGA
>DFLB01000046.1:9862-9982 GCA_002373995.1 Bacteroidales bacterium UBA3630
TCTGCAGCAGGTCGAAGATGTCGAAGCTCGGCTCCCCGAAGAAGCGGTCGGCGCCCTGGTTCTCAAGCTGTAGCAGCGAGCGCTGGATGGCTCCAACGGTGGCGGTGCTGATGTTGCCGT
>DFLB01000025.1:0-125 GCA_002373995.1 Bacteroidales bacterium UBA3630
ACGGGCGACACACTGGTGCTGGAAAAGGTGGACCGCGTGAAGATTGAGACGCGCGACACCGTGCAGCGCATCGTCATCAGCGGCATGAAGGACGATCCTTACTTCCAGTACACGCAGCGCATCAG
>DFLB01000025.1:246-2557 GCA_002373995.1 Bacteroidales bacterium UBA3630
TTCAACAAGGTGGTGGTGAAGACCAAGGACGGCAAGCCCAGCAAGTGGGAAGCCTCGGGACACATCTACCTCGGCATGGGCACGATGACCGCTGCCCCCGACGGCTATTCCATGTGGCCCACGATGGAGCTGGGCATTGGCATTACTGCCGACTACCATCCCTTCGGTCCCAAGAACACGTGGAGCATCGGCCTGCTCTTCGGAGGAGTGATGCCGCACACGTCGTCCCATCGCTACTGGGTGAAGGATGGCTTGGCAGGGGATGAGATGTTGCTCGTGCCCTACCCAGACGATCAGGACAAAACCTACTCTTCGCTGACCGCAGCCCGCTTTTCGGTGCCCGTGCTCTACAAGCATTGCTTCGACCAGCGCGGCCGCTGGTCGCTCACGCTGGGTGCGTTTGTCAATTTCAACTTCGCTGCCAATGCTTCCCGCCACTTTACGATTGGCGACGAGGACTACGACATCTCGCTCCACCACATCGGTGTGCGCCCGGTCACCGTGGAGCCCATCGTGATGTTCAACGCGCCTTATATCCCCGCCATCTACTGCAAGTACAGCCCCATGACGTTCTTCAAGGACGGGCGCGGTCCGAAGATGCGGCAACTCACCTTCGGTTTCTACTTCTGATTTTTTTTCGAGGATATTTGGTGAGAAGGGCTTCCCTCCTATCGCACGGCGATGGTGAGGGAAGCCTTTTTCATGCCAGGAGCGCTGACGGTGAGGGTGGCTTTGCCACGACGGTCGGTGCTGCGCACGACGGCCAGCGCGCGCCCTTTCCAGGCCTTGCGCTGGTGGGCGGTGTAGGACGTGGTGTCCTTGATGTCGGCTGAGCCAGTGGCCTGTAGGGTGGCGGCCTTTCCGTTGATGGAGAACGTCAGCTCAGTGTCGGCCAAGGGGCAAAAACGCCCCATTTCATCGAGGATTTCCACCGTGACGTAGCTCAGGTCCTGCCCGTCGGCCGAGAGTGTGGTGCGGTCGGCCGTGAGGCGTAGCCGTGCGGGCTTCGAGGCAGTGGTCAGTGTGGTGGTGCCCACGCGCAGTGTGCCCGGCTGAT
The DNA here is from genome assembly GCA_002373995.1 of Bacteroidales bacterium UBA3630. Lineage (GTDB taxonomy): Bacteria > Bacteroidota > Bacteroidia > Bacteroidales > P3 > Colimorpha. The sequence continues at coordinate 1,304 of DFLB01000025.1, forward strand.
AGGGCAGCGTGAACGTAGCCTTGTACTGCTCGTTGCGCGTGGTGGGCAGTGTGCCCACGAGTTGCTCGGGCTTGCCGTCGGGCTTCAGGTAGAGGCTCACCGACGGAGCCTTCGAATAGACTTCCACCTCGATGGGGCGGCCTTCCCACCCCGGCCACGTCCAGCTCTGCCACGTGGGATGCACGCCCCAAAGGCCAGCCTTGATGCCCGTGCCGAGGTAGCCGTCGGGCTCGCGCACGGCGATGACGGCATCAGTCTTGGCATCGCCATTCCAGAGCATGTCGCGGTAGTAGCTGATGGGCTTGCGCTGGCCGATGAGGTCGATGTCGCCACAGTAGGCGGCATGCCACGGCCAGAGCGGGCGCTCCCAGTGCTCGCCGGCAGGGTCGCCGTCGTACCAGTAGCGGCCGATGCCCGACTCGCCGATGTAGTCGATGGCAGTCCAGACGAAATCGCCCACGATGTAGGCATTGTCGTGGGTGGTGGCCCAGTTGCGGAAGGCGTCGCGCGGGAACGACTCCGTCTGCATCATCACACGGCTGGGCACGCGCTGGTGGTCGGTGGGGTGCTTGTGGATCATGTAGTTATAGCCCACGATGTCGTGCTCGGCAGCCAGCGGGTCGTATATCTCCCAGTCGCTGTCCCATGCGGCGAGGGCCGAGGTGATGGGGCGTGTGGTGTCGAAGCGGTGGATGGCCTGCACGAGGTGGTGGGCCGTCGTGACCACTTCAATCTTCTTGCGCTCGATGACCTCGTTGCCGATGGACCAGCAGAAGATGGACGGATGGTTGCGGTCGCGGCTGACCATTGCTTCGATGTCGCGCTCGTACCAGGCGTCGAACCACTCGTGGTAGTCGTGGGTGTTCTTCTCCTCACGCCAGCCGTCGAAGGCCTCGTCGATGACGAGCAGTCCCAGTCGGTCGCAGGCATCGAGGAACGCCGGCGACGGCGGGTTGTGGCTGGTGCGCACGGCGTTGAAGCCAGCCTGCTTCATGAGCAGCACCTTGCGCTCTTCGGCACGGTCGAAGGCGGCAGCGCCCAGGATGCCGTTGTCGTGGTGAATGCAGCCGCCGTTCAGCAAGATGGGCTCGCCGTTGAGCAGCAGGCCTCGCTCGGCCGTATACTCTACTGTCCGGATGCCGAAGGTGGTGCTCACGTGCTGGTTGCCAAGCTGCTGCTCAGCCGTGTAGAGGTTCGGCTGGCTGGGCGACCAGGGTCGCGGATTGTCGATGTGGAACGTCTGCTGCACGCAGG
>DFLB01000025.1:2700-4001 GCA_002373995.1 Bacteroidales bacterium UBA3630
GCGTCGGTGCGGTTGACGAGCGTCGTGCTGACCACCACCGTGTGGAGGTCGGGAGTGGTGACGACGGTGCCCCAGTTGTCGATGGCAACCAGCGGCTGACTGACCAGCCAGACGTGGCGATAGATGCCCGAGCCCGTGTACCAGCGCGAGTTCTTCTGGTTGGAGTTGTCGACACGCACGGCCACGACGTTGTCGCCCTTGCGCACGGCCTTGCTGATGTCGACGAAGAACGAGGAGTAGCCATAGGGTCGGCCACCCACTTCCTGACCGTTGACGTAGACGGTGGAACGCTCGTAGATGCCTTCGAAATAGAGGAAGAGCGACTGCGACTGCAGGGCCGGCAGGCGGAAGTGCTTGCGATACCAGCCGATGCCCGTGGGCAGGTAGCCGCCGTCGTTGCCGGAAGGCTCCTGTTCGCTGGGTGCGAACTCTACCGACCAGTCGTGAGGCAGCGTGAGCTTTCGCCATGAGGAGTCGATGAAATCGGCGTTTTTTGCACTTTCTTCATTGCCCAGGTAGAACAACCAGCCGTTGTCGAACGACTCGGTGAAGGACTGGCTGAAGACGGGTGCGGTGGTGGCCTGCATCGTGAGGCTCAGCAGGAAAAGGAGTGATAGGAGTAGTTTGCGCATGTCTTTGATGGATTAAAAAAGGGTCGTGTCTGGGTTTAGACACGACCCGCATTTTTGATGTGTGGGGATGATTTTTTGTTTTTATTCGTACTTGGTCTCTTCGTGCGAGCCGTCGCCGTCGATGATGACGCAGCGGTTCTTGTCGTTCTCGTCGAACGGCTGCACGGTGTCGCCCTTGTAGTCGACCGTCATGCGCGAAGCGTCGCAGCCATAGACGTCTACAAGTTCCTTCATGCAGTTCTCGGCGCGCTTCTGCGAGTAGCCCATGTTCAGGCGAGCGTTACCCGTGCCCTTGTCGGCATAGCCCACAATCTTCACCTTGGCGTTGGGGTTGCGCTTCATGAAGTCGGCCACCTTCTGCATCTGGCGCTTGCCCACTTCGGGATCGCTCTTGCAGATGACGTAGAAGATTTCCTCGTGCAGCTGCTCCTTCACGGTGACCACCTTAGGCTCGGGCTTCTTCTCGACCACGGGCTCGGGAACGGGCTCCGGTTCGGGTTCAACCACGGGAACGGGCTCGGGCACCACTACGGGTTCGGGCTTCTTCTCGCAGCACTTCTTGTACTTGTGACCGAAGCGGAAGCTCACGCCGAGCATGGCGGTGAACATCCAGTCGTCGGCATCGTTCATCTTCGAGTTGAAGCGGTCGCTCAGGCTGTTGGCATCCAC
>DFLB01000047.1:0-2492 GCA_002373995.1 Bacteroidales bacterium UBA3630
CGCCCTCGCCGACGGCGCGCATTACGCCTTCATCAGCATCAGCAGGCTGCCGAGGGTTATCAGTACGGCTCCGGCAATCACATTCACGCTAACCTTTTCTTGCAGGAACACGAAGGCGAGGATAATGGTGATGACAACGCTCAGCTTGTCGATAGGGGCGACCCGTGAGACATCGCCCAGCTGGATGGCCTTGAAGTAGCAGAGCCACGACAGCCCTGTGGCCACCCCCGAGAGGATGAGGAACAGCCACGTGTGGCGGCTGACATCGCGAATCTCCCGCAGGTGTGAGCCGAACAGCACGATGCCCCACGTCAGCACAAGGATGATGGTGGTTCTGATGGCCGTGGCGAGGTTGGAGTTGACATCCTTGACACCCACCTTGGCGAAGATGGCTGTCAGGGCGGCGAAGAACGCCGAAAGGAGTGCATAGAATTTCCACATATCTACTCGTTATTGTGTGATGTTTTTTCGGAACAATCGGTATGTATACTCTTCGTCGGCGGTGCTGTATTCGGGCACGCGGCCGAAGCCCACTTGCTCGTAGCCGTGGCGCGGGTAGTACTGCCAGTTGCACGAGCTGTCGGTCCAGAGGTAGAGCAGCGTGTGGCCGCCGCGGGCGATGGCGCGGCCGAGCTGCCGCGCGGCATCTGTGATTTGTTCGCTGTGCGGGAGCGACGCCCCGCAGAAGACTGAGATGTTCATTGATTTTCTTTTAAATAAGGGAAGGTAAAAGGAAATGCGAAATAATAACGTACCCTTACGGACTTACCTCGATGAATACCGGGTTTCCATTTCGGCATCACTCCAACTATACGTGCGATTTCCTCACCAATACCGCATCCTATATCACGCATTATACGTATATCAGAAAGAGAACCATTGGGTTCGACAATCACTCCAACAAATATTTTCCCTGTTGCGTCACATTGTTCAACCTTCTTTAGGTTGATATTGCGTCGGATAAAAGCATACATCGAATCTAATCCGCCAGGAAACTCCGGGTCGACTTCAACAACAGTGTACACATCGTCGCTATCACAAATAGGAAGTTTGCATGTTATCTGGCGTGCCACACCATTTGAATCGATGATAATAAATGAATCAAACTCCTCATATTGCGCCAATGCATTGGCAGACAGGGCAAGCAGGGCGGCGCATAGGAGCACTATCTTCTTCATTGTCTGAATGTGTTTGTTGTTTGACTTCGATTTGTTGTTTCATCCAGTCAGTTTCACCGCGCATATATGCGGGGTGGACTTTCGGTGCGAAAATCGGTCGCGCATATATGCGGGGAGCACTTTCCGGTTGAAAATCGACCTCGCATATATGCGGAGCGCACTTTCCGGCCGAAAACCGGCCCCGCATCGATGCGGGGTGCGTTTGCCGGGCCGATTCGTGACCCCGCATATATGCGCGGTGCGTTTTCACGCCTCGGCCGGCTCCGCGTCGGGCTGCGGGTCGGTGTCGGAGCTGTCTTTCTTCTTCTTGTTGGCGTTGGGGTTCGACATCGCGTGCTTGCGGAAGTATTCGAGGTCTTCGCTGACGAGGGCGACGAGTTTCTGCGCCTCGGCGCGGTCGGGGTTGAGGAGGGCGTAGGCGTTGGTGAGGCGCACGAGGGTGAGGTAGGCGCGGTCGGTGGCCTCGCGGGCTGCCTTGAGCTCGCCCATGATTTGCGCCGAACGCTGGTCGTTGCGCTCGGTGAGGAGCTGGCGCACACGGTCGTTGGCGGCCTTGAGGCGGTCGGCGATGATTTCGAGGCCGAGGCGGCGCAGCTGGGTGCGGTACTGGAAGAGGTCCTGCAGCATGTTGTCGACGAGGCCGCTCTCCTTCATGTAGTTCTCCGTGGTCTTGATTTTGTAGTTGCGGACGACGCGCAGGAGGGGCTCGGCGTGCTGTGCGGTCTCGGCGATGGGGAACTTGGCGTAGGCCTTTATGGTGTCGCGCAGCGAGGCGTAGAGCTTGTCGCGCTCCTCGTCGGCGGCCTTCAGGGGGTCGGTGAGCTCGCTGTCGCGGTAGCGCTTGAAGGCTTCGTCCTCGGCCCGGAAGGCGGTGTCGAACTCGTCCTTGCCCTTGCGCCAGAGCTCGTGGTCGACGGGCAGCTCGGCGGTGCGCTTGCCGAAGGTGGTCATGTACTCGTAGTGCGGCGCGTTGGCCGCGCGGCCGACGGTGACGTCGGGAATTTGATTGGTTAAGTCCATATACATTATATTTATAGGTTATTGTTTTGTGAGTTTGCGGTCGGGAGGGGATGTTTCGGCGCGGCGGCATGCCGCCGCGCCGCAACATCCGCCACGGGTTATTCCTTGCGCTTGCGCTCGGCTTCGTCTTCCTTGGCTGCGGACTTTATTTGCTCGTGGCCTTGGTCGATAAACCACCAAAGGATGGTAAAGACAACGCCACATACCACCCCGCTAATGATGGAGTGGCGAAGTTCGTGGTGCGAAAACAATATGTTCACAAGGAAATCTACCAATGTGAATACGCCAAACAGA
>DFLB01000047.1:2525-2884 GCA_002373995.1 Bacteroidales bacterium UBA3630
ATACGCCAAACAGAAACAGGTAGTATGCCCAGTTCTTTTTCTTGAATAGTTTCATATTTCTATTGTTTATTAATCATTTTATATTATATGTTATGCATCATTCTTTCGGTGGGGGATGTTTCGGCGCGGCGGCTTGCCGCCGCGCCGAAACATCCCCCACGGGTTATTCCTTGCGCTTACGCTCGGCTTCGTCTTCCTTGGCAGAGGACTTTATCTGCACGTGGCCTTGGTCGAGAAACCACCACAGGATGGTGAAGACAACGCCACTTACCACCCCGCTAATGATAGAGTGGCGAAGTTCGTGGTGCAAAAACAATATTTTCACAAGGAAAAATACCAATGTGAATACGCCAAACAGA
>DFLB01000047.1:2934-105191 GCA_002373995.1 Bacteroidales bacterium UBA3630
ATACGCCAAACAGAAACAGGTAGTAAGCCCAGTTCTTTTTCTTGAATAGTTTCATATTTCTATTGTTTATTAATCATTTTTATTTTTTCTGCCAGCGCTTGAGCGTCGGGAAGTACTGCCGCAGGCCCTCGCGGTACTCGTCGGCGGTGAGGTGCTGGCCGGTGTTCTTGTTGAACTCGTCGAGGAACTGCACACAGACCTCTATCATCTCGTCCATTGTGCAGTCCTGCGTGAAGTGTCCGTCGGCGTGGCAGTACTTGCAGTAGTCGGGGTTGTCGCTCACGACCTTGTCGCTCAGCGGCATGCCGCAGCTCTGGCAGAAGTGCTGGATTTCAGGGAAGGGATTGTCCATAGCTTTTTCTTATTTACGAGATAATACTTTGTGCACTTTCTCGACGATGTCGGCGGCGCGGAGGTGGTAGTTGGTGAGCATCTCGTCGGGAGTGCCGCTCTCGCCGAAGCGGTCGTCCACGGCCACGTACTCCATCGGCGTGGGGCAGTGCAGGGCGAGGGTCTGGGCCACGCTGTCGCCGAGTCCGCCGTTGAAGAGGTGCTCCTCGCAGGTCACTACGGCGCGGGTCTTCCGTGCGCTGGCCACGATGGCCTCCACGTCGAGCGGCTTGATGGTGTGGATGTTGATGACTTCGGCGCTGATGCCTTCCTTCTCCAGGGCTTCGGCGGCCTGCAGGGCTTCCCACACCAGGTGTCCGCAGGCGAAGAGGGTCACGTCCTTGCCCTCGCTCAGCAGCTGGGCTTTGCCGATCTCGAACTTCTCGCCCTCTGGCAGGAAGCAGGGCATCTTGCTGCGGCCGAGGCGCAGATAGACGGGGCCGACGTGCTCGGCGGCGGCCAGCGTGGCGGCCTTGGCCTGGTTGAAGTCGGCGGGCACCAGCACGGTCATGTTCGGCAGGGCCTTCATCAGGGCGATGTCCTCCATCGTCTGGTGCGTGGCGCCGTCCTCGCCGAGCGAGATGCCGGCGTGCGAGCCGCAGATCTTCACGTTCTTGTTGCTGTAGGCCACGACCTGGCGGATCTGGTCGTAGACGCGGCCGGTGACGAACTCGGCGAAGCCCCCGATGAAGGGCACCTTGCCGCAGAGGCTCAGACCGGCGGCGATGCCGACCATATTGGCCTCGGCGATGCCGCACTGGATGAAGCGCTCGGGGAACTCCTTGGCGAAGCCGTCCATCTTCACGCTGCCTTTCACGTCGGCGCTCAGCGCCACGACATTCTCATTGCGCTTGCCAGCTTCCACAAGGCCTTCGCCCATACCGGCGCGCAGTTCTTTCATTGATTGTTTTTCGTAGTGGGTCATAATATTAATGTTTTTATTGATTCCGTAATCTTTTTATTTCTTTTGATATTTCTTCGATAACATCTGGATTTGCAATCTTACCATCCAAACTGAAAACCACAAAAACTTCTCCGCCATACTCCTCTTTAAATGCTTCAAAACTGGCTTTCATTCTTTCGGTAAGGGAGTACCCTCCAAAGTTGGCGTTTGCAGTTACGGGCTTAATTTGAATGCCAATCTGATGGTTGCCAACATGGGCCACGTAATCTATATCACCTGCGTGGTCAAGTTCAGGATCGCTCTCCTCAAAGATGATGTCTTTGAATATCTTTGCTAATCCGTCATTGACAACTGATTTTTCTCGTTGGTAGCCATCGAAAGTTCTGTTAATCGTTAGATTATATACATAATCTACGCAGTCTTGACGTGTTAAGCTATTTATTGCTTCTTGTAATTGAGGTATCACAAGTTCGGTCATCTTTGTATAAAGACGTTCTCCAAGTTCTAACAGTGATTCTCTTGTTATTTTGAGTGGGGTTTTACCTTCGGTCATTGCATTATCAAAATACCACTCCTCCCACTCTTCAATGGTCGAGGGTTGACATTGACGTATTAAATTCATAACGGCACCAACTTTGTTTGGGCGCGTTAGTTGGTATAACTGACAGGTATGGTTCAACAAAAACTCTTTTTTGCCAGCAAAGGTCATGGAATATGTTTTCATAATGGCTAAATTAAGTTATTCGGGTGAGAGACGTTCCAGTGGTTTTTCAGCGCATTTATTCTGTCCAAAGTCCCCTGTATCCTTGAATACAATGTGTTGATGTAGTCTTTAACTTCTTGCTTGTCATTAGAAAGCCAAAAACCCTCATCAAGTGTGTTTACAATCATTTCTCCTTGTAAGTTTGCTTTCCTAACAAGAGCTCTGGTCGCTTCTTGGGTCCCACCCGTTGATAGCCCTAATCGGGTGGCTAATTCTGGTGCATGAATAGCGTTTGCACGACCATTAGGGATCACATTCATTAAATCTTGAATTGTAGCCATGTTGTTATGGTTTAATAGTTAATAAACTTGTTTCGATATTTATAGGGTATACTAGTATCCGCTATCGCTAATTTCTCTTTTAGAATATGTGCATTTAAGAATGTTCTGTTTTCTAAATACAGATAACAGAGAAGTTGGTTTTGTGAGTCGTACTTTACCTCGTCAAATCGCATGTATACTTTATGCCCTTTTGTTTTGTTTTGGAGGTAAATAGTGGCCTGCTCTGCTTTTGCGGGATTGGGTTCAACGCCCAATAGTTTTACAATCAACCCTGAACTTAATTCTAATAAATTGGGGGACAAGACATGCTTTACAGAATACAATTCCTCACGTTTGCCGCTACTTCTGTCTATTTTGGAACCAAATTGCAGCGTCTTTACATCAACTTTGTTGTTCATCTTCAGTGGATCACGAAAAAAGTAAGGAAGATTGTCTATCAGCCCGTTGATATTATATGAGTCTGCGTCTTCTCGGATATTGTAGGTGTTATGACTGAAAATAGAATTGCTGATCACTTTCTGTTCATAGTATTGCCTGAAATCTTTGTTGATTTCGTAGCCTATAGAATTTCTGTTAAGGTTGCGTGCAGCCAGTGCTGTCGTTCCACTTCCCATAAATGGGTCAAACACAGTCTCGCCTACAAAAGAGAACATTTTTATAAGTCTGGCAGGTAACTCCTCTGGAAACATCGCAATGTGTCCGTCTTGACGTGCACCTGCAAAATTCCAGTGAGAAGCAAAAAGTTTGTTCCACTCCTCCTTGCTAATTTCTGACATTTCCTTTTGCTCTTTTGTTGGTACTGGAGCCTTGCCCTGCTTTTTAAAGATCAATATAAACTCGTAGTCTATTTTTAATATTCCATTTCGTGGATATGGGAAACTACCCATAACAGCACCGCCCCCCGTTGTGTGCATCGTGGTTTGTTTTTGCCATATAACTGCACCCATGTAGTCAAGCCCTAAAGTTTCGCAAAAACGAATTATTTCTGTACGAATAGGGATTACTTTATACCTACCATAATATACAGAGCGAGCAAATTGGTCTCCAATGTTGATACACAATCTACACCCGTCTTTCAAAATACGGTTGCATTCAGACCACACAAGGTTTAAATTGTTAATGTATGCTTCATAGCTCTCATTAAAACCTATTTGATTATCAGCTCCATAGTCCTTTAACTGCCAGTATGGTGGCGATGTAATGATGAGATGCACGGATTTGTCCGGCATTAAACTCATATTTCTGCTGTCACCATTAATCAGAGTGTGTCTTGTTTGAATTATAGTATCCATTATTTGTTTATCTTAAAACTGTATCTTCGTGGTCTGGCTGCTTTCGATGACGAAACGTTTGGTCTGGACTTTGTCGTACTTGGTTGCGTTCTGGGGGTGGAGGACTAGTTCGTACTGGCCGGGTTGGAGCAGTAGGCGTTCGCCGGCGGTGCTGGGGTTGAGGTCGGTGGCGAACTCGACTTGGCCGTCTCTTAATCTGAAGATGGCGCCGGTGGTGATGCCTTTGGGCTTGCTGAGGACCAGCATGCCTGGCATGGGCACGGAGAGCTCGGTGGCGGCATTGCCACGCACCTCGACGCCGCGCAGGGTGGTCACCGGCAGGGTCTGCACCTCGATGTCGTAACGTCCGGCCAGGTACTGCCCCGTCTCGCCCATTTCCTGTGCCGCCACGCGGTCGCCGCTGCCGGCACGGCGCACAATGACGTCCACCTTGGGCTGCTGCCACTGTGGGCGCTGGCCGCTGTAGGCCACCTTCATGGTGCCCTCGCTGACGGTGATGTCGACGGTGTTCACCTTGTCTATCGAGAACTGCATCGCCTCGCGCCGCAGCGGCGGATGGGTGAAAACGGACATGTCGTAGGTCACCAGCGGGTCCAGCAGCAGCGTGTCGGGCTTCAGCTTGCCGTCGACGCTGTAGATGGTGCTCTGGCGTATGACGCCCGTGCGGTGGTCGTAGAAAGCCACGGGGTGCTCGGTCTCGTAGAGGTCGCCGGTGGCGTCCACCATGTTCAGCACCACCTTGGCCTTGTGGCCGCTGAGGCGGAAGATGTCGTAGAGCGTCTTGGCGAACTCCTCCTCATGCGCCACGGGGAAGACGCTGCCGGCGCACGAGGCGTGGGCCGAAATGTTGCCCCCGATGCAGAGCACGAAGGTCTGCACCACCACGCCGCTCAGCTGCACCTGCCGTGCCACGTCGCAAATCTCCGCCTCGCAGTCGTCCATGCCGTCGGTGATGATGAGTATCAGGTTGCGGCTGGAGCCCGTGGCGGGGAAGTCGCTCAGCGCATCGGTCAGCGCCGCCGCCGCCGTGCAGCCCCCCTGGGGCACGAGGGTCTTGATCTTGCTCTGCAGCCGGTAGATGTTGTCGCTGCCGAAGGGCACCTCGAGGCGCGTGCCGAACTGCTCCTTGTTCAGGTGGCCGAAGACGCGCAGGGCCACGTCGACGTCGTGCTGGCGCGATACCGAGTCGAGGAACGACAGCAGCACCTGCTGCGTCACCTTGATTTTGCTGTTGCTCTGCCAGTGGTCCCACATGGAGTTGGAGCAGTCCATGATGAGCAGCAAGCGCGTCTTGTCGGACTGCTGTTGTGCCTGCACGACAATGCCGAGGAGCATCAGCACAGCGAATGTTATTATTCTACGCATAGTTTTTTAACGGCGAATTAAACGAATTAAACGAAGCTACGCAGGTCAATTGTTGGCGAATTACTCGAATTGACGCAGGACGCTATTATAGTAATTCGCTGATAATTACAACAAGCGACAAATTCGTTTAATTCGCATAATTCGCCGTTCTTAATAATCTTAAAAGTCGCCGAGGGTCTCGGGCAGCTGGCTGAGGGCCTTGGGCAGGTCGTCGGCGCTGAGCACGGCACCGTGGTACTTGTTGGTGTCCTGCATGAAGTCGACGCCGTAGCCCATCTTGGTCTTCAGCAGCACGCACACCGGGCTGCCCTGGCCGGTCAAGGCCTTGGCCTTGGCCATGCCGTCGAGCACCTGCTGCATGTCGTTGCCGTTGTCGATGACCACCACCTTCCACATGAAGGCCTCGAACTTGGCCTTCAGGTCGCCGAGGCTCATCACCTCGTCCACCGTGGCGTCGATCTGCTGGTTGTTGTAGTCGACGGTGGCTATGAGGTTGTCCACGTGCTTGGCGCCGGCAAACATGGCGGCTTCCCAGATCTGGCCCTCTTCGAGCTCGCCGTCGCCGTGCATGGTGTAGACCAGGTGCTTGTCGCCCGTCATCTTCTTGCCGAGTGCGGCGCCGACGCCGACGCTGAGGCCCTGGCCCAGCGAGCCGCTGGCCATGCGGATGCCCGGCAGGCCGTGCTCGGTGCTGGGGTGGCCCTGCAGGCGGGTGCCAAACTTGCGGAAGGTCTTGAGCTCGTCGACGGGGAAGTAGCCGCGGCGCGCCATGGTGCTGTAGATCACCGGCGTGATGTGGCCCTGGCTGACGAAGAGCATGTCCTCGCCCTCACCGCTCATGGTGAAGTTCTTGGGCTCGAAGTCCATAATGTTGAAGTTCATGGCCACGAACCAGTCGGCGGTGCCGAGCGAGCCGCCCGGGTGGCCGCTCTTGGCGTTGGTGGTCATACGGAGAATGTCGCGGCGCACCTGCGTCGCAATCTGCTGAAGTTCCTGTGTTGTTTTCATTGTTATTCCTGTGTTTTATTTTGTTTCAGTTTGAATACATATTGACGTGAGTTCTGGTCAACGGCGAAGAGCTCGTTGCCGTGGCGTGTGACGGTGACGGCGAGGGTGTTCTCGTCCCAGTCGTGGATGGTGCCGGTGCCGCGGTCGCCGCGCATGGTGACGTGTCCCCATACGCGTCCCTGGGCGCCGTCGGCCTCAACATAGATAGTCTCCGCCTTTTCGTTCTTCTTGGCCTTGGCAGCCGACTGCGTTGAAGTCGAAGGAGAAGGATGCTTGATGTCGCGGATGACAGGCACCAGTTCTACCGGCTTCACCTCCTGAGGTTCGGCGGCGACAGTGTCGGCGACCACCACCTCGGGGACCGAGGGTGCTTCCTGTTGTCTCTGTTCACAGCCGGCGAGCAGTGCAGACGCCAGCAAGGGAAGTGCAATGTAATGTATCTTCATCATCTTAAGGATTGTGTTTCAATAATTCCATTGGTTCCAATCATAGGTTGCCTCGGCTTCTTCGGGCAGTTGAGGGAAGAGGTTGCGTCCGACGAGAGCCTCCACGCTATCGACCGAGACGGCGTAGCGGCGAGGCGATCCGTCCTGGCGGCTATTGTCCACCACGAAAGCCACCGCAGCATATCCCGTCGAGGTACTTGTGGCCAAGGCCTTGAAGTAGGCATCCGGCACCTGTACGCCCGCCTTGCCGATTGTGCCGTGGTGTCCGGTGCCGACAATAGGTCCACAGACGACATAAACGGCACCATAGCGGCGTGCCAAGCGGCGTGTGAGCTCCTCAATCTTACGCCAGGCGCCACTGTTCATGTCGTGGTCCTGGGGGCAGATATTGGTAAAATAATAACTTTCCATCAGCGCCTGCTCGCTCCAGCGCATATCGGCACGCGGAGCCATGTGGCCCTTGTCCCATCCGGAGTGGGAATAATCCTCGCGCGAAGCCTTGGGGAACTCCACATCGGGGTCGCGGCTGAACGAGCATTGGAAATCGTAGGCATCAGACACCTCCTCGGCCGTCAACTGCCACGCCACCCAATCAGGCAACAGCGTCTGATGGTTATAGGAAGCCGTATAGCCCAGATGCTGGACGATATCCTCGGAAGCATCGAAGGCCGGTATTTCGAGACCATCGATGGCAGGCGCTGGGTGGCGAGGCTGCACCGATGTGCAAGACGCCAACAGCAGCAGTATAACAACCAGCAGTTTCATAAGGCTACAGTTCGACTTCATCACGGAATTGAGGGATGCTGACGCTCTTCCAGCCCACCTCCCGGAGAGTGTCAGCGAAGTGCTGCTGTGTCTCCTCCTCGCCGTGGACGAGGAAGATGTGTTTCAGTTTGCGCTTGTCCTGACAGCCGATGTAGCGGATCATCTCGCTGTAGTCGCCGTGGCCGGAGAGGGACTCGATGCGGCGCAGCTCGGCACGCACCTTGTGGCGCTGGCCGAAGATGGAGACCTCCTCGTCGCCCCGCATGATCTTGGCCCCGAGGGTCGAAGGCTCGCAATAGCCCACGCAGAGGATGGTTGTGGCGGGGTTGTCGATATGGTTAGCCAGGTGGTGCTTCACGCGGCCGGCCTCCATCATGCCGCTGGCGGCGATGATGACGCAAGGCTTGTGGCGAATGTTGAGCTGCTTGCTCTCCATGACGCTCTGGATGTAGTGCAAGCGGTTGAAGCCGAAGGGGTCAGGGTCGTTCTGGCAGTAGTCGGCGATGCGCTGGTTGAAGCACTCGGTGTGCAGTCGCATGATGTTGGTGGCGCTGATAGAGAGCGGGCTGTCGACAAAGACATCAATGTCAGGCAGCAGCTTGGCATTCTCGAGGCGGTCGAGGGCGTAGATAATCTCCTGCGCGCGGCCGATGGCAAAGCTGGGGATGATGAGTTTGCCCTTCTTCTTGGTGCAAGTGTCGAGCACCGCCATGAGCAGTTCCTGCTCGGCATCCTGCATGCTCTCGTGGAGGCGGTCGCCGTATGTGCTCTCCATGATGAGGTAGTCCACCTGCGGGAAAGGTTCGGGGTCCTTGAGGATCTGCTTGTCGTAGCGGCCGATGTCGCCGGTGAAGCCGAGGCGTATCCTGCGGCGGCCATCCTTGATCTCGAGGTAGACCAGCGCCGAGCCGAGGATGTGGCCAGCGTCGAAGAATTCCACCGTCACCTCGCCTTCGATGTTGAACTTCTTGTGGTAAGGCACGCTGATGAAGCAGCTCATGCACTGCTGGGCGTCCTGCTCGTCGTAGATAGGCTCGACGGGCTCGAGGCCTTGGGCCTTGCGCTTCTTGTTGAAAGTCTGCGTATCCTGCTCCTGGATGCGGCCTGCGTCGGCCAGCATGATGGCGCAGAGGTCGCGCGTGGCGGGTGTGCAGAGCACGGTGCCGCGGAAGCCTTGCTTGTAGATGTAGGGGATGAGGCCGCTGTGGTCGATGTGGGCGTGGCTGAGCACGAGATAGTCTATCTCCTCGGGGTCGAAGCCGAGGTCGCGGTTCATGGCATCGGTTTCGAGGCCTTTGCCTTGGTACATGCCGCAGTCGAGCAGGATCTTCAGTCCGCTCTTGGTTGTAATCAGGTGTTTGCTACCGGTCACCTCGCGGGTGGCCCCCATGAATTGTAGTTTCATATTTCGAGTGTTAATTATCAATCACGATGCGGTGTGCCGGCCCGTCGCCGAGTTGCAGCAGCCACACGCCGGCCTGAGGCAGCACGAGAGTGGTGGTGGCGGCGGTGGTGGTCGTCGAGAACAGGCACCGCCCTTGCAGGTCGAAAAGCCGCAAGGCCTCCCCTACCCTGCCGGAGACCGTCAGGCGGCGGCCGACGACGGTGGCGGCCCAGGGCTCGGGGGCGTCGATGGTTGCGGGACTTGCGGGTTCGAAGAGTGCGGTCAGCGTCAGGTCGCCAGTCAGCGCCACGCGGCGCGGGTTGTCAGTGAGCCCGTCGCTCCAACACGAGAAGCGCGCACCTTCCAACGGCAGGCCGCATACCTCGACCACCGCGCCGACGGGCAGCACGGCAGAGCCCACGCCGACGCCGAGTGCCGGAGACGAGGAAAGGACATGCAGGGTGCAGCTGTCGGGTTCGATCAAGATGTATTGCTGCGGGAAGAACATTGCTGTGAAGCGACTGTTTTCCGTAACCTGCAGGGAGCGGGGGTTGAGGGTGTCGCCGTCTTGCCAGCAGGCGAAGAAGAAGCCGTCGGCAGGCTGTGCGACGAGCGTTACGGTGGCGGAAGCGTCGTAGGTGCCGCCGCCCACCACGGTGCCGCGGTGGGGATAGTTGGCTTCGGCGACGACTGTCACGGCGCATCCGGCATCGGTCACGGTGCCGAAGTTGTTCCAGGGCGCCAGGGTGCTATAGGCTGCAAGCGACGAGCATGGTACGTGCAAGACGGCATCGTCGAGCGGTGCATCGAAGAAGATGTTGGAGCCTGTTTGCGGCGGGTTGGCGGCGGCGATCCACACGTTGGCCAGCGATGAGCAACCGGCGAAGGCCATGCCGTCGAGGGACAGCAGCGTGGAGGGCAGGGAGATGGATGCGAGGCCGGAGCAGAGGCGGAATGCCGACGAGCCGACTGCGGATATGCCTTCGGCGATGGAGACGCTTGTGAGACCCGAGCAGCCGTAGAAGGCGTGATGGCCGATGGAGACAATGCTGAAGAGCGAGTCGCCCTGGGCGACGGTGGCGGGAATGGAGAGTGCGCCTACGGGTCGCGACGTGGAGCCCCAGCCTTGAGAGGGGGTGGCGTTGGCGTCGGGGTAAACGACCTCGACGCCACCGGCGACGCGGGAGAAATAGAGTGTCTGCCCCGACGGTACCGTCGCAGCAAAGTCGTAGGCTCTCGCTGCCGCCAGAGGCAGGAGCAAGAGCATCAGCGCTATGGCCAGTTTTTTTATCATAATAATATTTACTAACGATGCGGCAGGGGAATTATTGCGCGGCGGAGGCATCTTTATTCAACTTTTTTTCTTCGGGCGGTGAGGGAGAGCTCTTTTGCGCTGTGCTTCAGGTGTTTCGGTGCCTTATGAGTAGCGGGATTGATAAAAGAAACCGGTACGAGATGCCTATGTTATGCTTAGGTTATGCTTAGGATGAGCTTAGGTTATGCTTAGGATGAGCTTAGGATGGAGGAGGAGAGGAGGAGAGAAGATGTGAAAAAAAGTGCGCGGTGTGGTTTTTTTTTGTATCTTTGCACTTTCATTCCTATGACGGGAATGAGGATAGCTTATTGTATACCAACAGCATAAAAGGAAGAACGACAAGACTATGGATAAGAAATCAATCATCGGACTGGTACTGATATTCGCCATTTTCGTGGGGTACATGTTCTGGGTGGCGCCGTCGAAGGAAGAGATGGCCGAGCGGCAGCGGGTGTATGACTCGACGGTTGCGGCCAACCTTGAGGCGCAGCGCGTGGCCGACAGTATTGCTGCCGCGCAAGCGCATGTGGATTCGCTGGCCGCTGCGGGGGACAGCACTGCGATGACCCTCGTGGGGGGGCGTCGGGTGGCTGACATGGGTGCCTTCAACGCTGCCGCGCAGGGCGAGGCGAGACCGTTGCGCGTGGAGAGTGAGCGTATGAGCGTAGAGTTCAACACGTTGGGCGGTCGCGTGGACAGGGTGGTGCTGAAGGATTACCAGACCTATGACGGCAACGAGTTGGTGCTGGTGACACCCGACGAGGAGAATATGAACCTGGTCTTTTCGACGGAGGACAACAGGGTGGTGAATACCAAGGACTTGGTGTTCACTCCATATATCAAAGGCCAGAAGGTGGAGAGCGGAGAGTGGAAGGTGGACGGAGGAGACTCGCTGACGGTGAGTTTCCGTGCGGCGGTGGAGGACAGCATCGGTGAGGGCTACTTGGAGTTTCGGTACACGGTGCGCGGGGAGAGCCATGAAGTTGGGTTTGACATTGACTTTGTGGGTTTGACGGGGGTGGTGCGGAACACGCCGTATATGGACTTCCGGTGGCAGAACCGCATGTTGCGACAGGAGAAGGTGAACAGCGGCAGCCGGGGCAAGAGCAATCGCAACAGCGACCGCGAGCGTTTCTACAGCAGTATTTATTATAAGAGTCCGAAGGCCAAGAACCCAGACAACCTGCGCATGGGGCAGGACGCGCACAAGCAGGTGAAGACGAACCTGGAGTGGGTGGCCTTCAAGGATCAGTATTTTGCCGCCATCATGACTGCCGAGGGGGGAGTGCCGTTTGAGAATGCGGAGATTGAGGTCAGCACCGACAAGCGCGACACGACGCACAACTACATGACCGACATGCAGGCGGTGATAGGGTTGCAGTATGACCAGACGGCGCCGACGATACATGCGGGTTTCTACTACGGACCGACGAAATACCGTGACCTGAAGGCGATGCACCGGAGCTACGAGCGGATGCTGCCGCTGGGCTGGTGGGTATTTTCGAAGGCTGCCAGCCGATGGCTGATTATACCGGTCTTCAACTTCCTGGAGCAGTTTGGCTGGAACTATGGTATCATCATCATTGTCTTCACACTGCTTATCCGCCTGGTGCTGCTGCCGCTGGTGTACAAGAGCTATCAGGGCGGTGCCATCATGCGGATACTGAAGCCCGAGATGGATGCGCTGAACAAGAAATATCCGCAGCCCGAACAGGCGATGCAGAAGCAGCAGGCGATGATGAACCTGCAGAAGAAGGCGGGGTATAGCCCGATGGCAGGCTGCCTGCCGGTGCTGATACAGATGCCGTTCCTGACGGCCATGTTTATGTTCTTCCCCATAGCCATCGAGTTGAGACAGAAGTCGTTCCTATGGTGCGACGACCTGTCGAACTATGACTCGATACTGGACTTTGGCTTCAATATACCGCTCTACGGCGACCACATCTCGCTGTTCTGCCTGCTGATGTTCGGGGTGCAGTTCTTCTACACCTGGTACACGATGCAGCAGCAGGCTGGCACGCAGCAGATGCCGGGCATGAAGTTTATGATGTACTTCATGCCGTTCATGATGCTCTTCATCTTCAACAGCCAGAGTGCCGGATTGAACCTGTACTACCTCATTTCCATCAGTTTCACCATGATAGTGATGATAC
The DNA here is from genome assembly GCA_002373995.1 of Bacteroidales bacterium UBA3630. GTDB lineage: Bacteria > Bacteroidota > Bacteroidia > Bacteroidales > P3 > Colimorpha. Next base: position 15,001 of record DFLB01000047.1, read on the forward strand.
TGATACGACGCTTTACGAGCGAGAAGAAGGTACGCGCGCGTATGGCGGCCTACGATGCGAAGCATAGCGGCAAGGACGGGAAACCGAAGAAGAGCAGTTTCCAGAAACGCTTAGAAGAGCTGCAGAAGCAGGCCGAGGCCATGCAACGCGAGCAGAACAATCGCAGATAAGCCAAGACTATCCTAAAACAATAAATCCATCATGGTTGCAACACTCATTACAATATTCATTATCGGGTACGCGTGCATAGCGCTTGAACACCCGCTAAAAATCAACAAGACGGCTACTGCCCTGCTGCTGGGGTGTATTATATGGGCCGTGTTCAACATGTTCAACGTGGGCGACCCCGCCACCCTTGCCCAGTACGGGGGCATGGATGGATACCGCAGCTTTGTGAGTAGCAGTTTGATAGAGAACCTCGGCGAGACGGCGGAGATTGTCTTCTTCCTGCTGGGTGCCATGACCATCGTGACCCTTATAGAAGACTATCAAGGGTTTACCATCATCACCGACCACATCACCACCACCGACAAGAAGAAGCTGCTGTGGGTCATCTCGATCCTGACCTTCTTCCTGTCGGCGCTGCTGGACAACATGACCACAGCCATCGTGATGGTGGCGCTGCTGCGCAAGCTCATCGCCGACCGCAAGGAACGGTGGCTCTTTGCCGGTATGGTGATCCTGGCGGCCAACGCGGGCGGAGCCTGGAGTCCCATCGGCGACGTGACGACCATCATGCTGTGGATCAAGGGACAGGTGACGACAGTGAACATCATCGTCAAGACCCTGCTGCCCAGCTTAGTGTGCATGGTGGTGCCGGTACTCATCCTGAGTTCACAGCTGAAGGGCGACATCGAGCGTCCCGAAGCAGAGCACGACGGCATCGAGGTGGCCCCCTGGATGCGCAAACTGGTGCTAATCATGGGTGTGTGCGGTCTGATATTTGTTCCCATCTTCAAGACCGTCACCCACCTGCCGCCCTACTTAGGCATGCTGCTGAGCCTTTCGGTGCTGTGGGTGACGACCGAAATTCTGAGCCGCAAGCACTCAAAAGAGGGGCACCAGCTACCCACCGCAGTGAGCACACTGGAGCATGTGGATGTGCCCACCATTCTGTTCTTCCTCGGTATATTGATGGCCGTCAGCTGCCTGAAGGTGTCTGGCATCTTGAGCACCATGGCCCAAGGACTTGACGCGATGCGAGGCATCGAGGTGGGCGGCGAGACGGTAGGCTTCTTCCTGATCGACCTCATCATTGGCGTGCTGTCGTCAATCGTCGACAACGTGCCGCTGGTGGCTGCCGTGCAGGGTATGTATCCCATGAGTCCTGAGGGATTCATCGCCAACCACCCGTTCTGGGAGTTCCTGGCCTACTGCGCCGGTACGGGCGGCTCGCTGCTGATCATTGGTTCGGCCGCCGGCGTAGCCGTCATGGGAATGGAAAAGATAGACTTTATCTGGTACCTCAAACGCATCACGTTGCTGGCTCTGGCGGGCTATATCGCCGGTGCCATCATCTTTGTGGCCATGAACCTGACCTTTGAGCCCTACGACTGGTGGAGCCAGATGGTGTGATTTGAGAGTCTAAAAGTCTAAGAGTCTAAAAGTCTAAGAGTCTAAAAGTCTAAGGGTCAAAGGGTCTAAGAGTCAAAAAGTCTAAGAGTCAAAAAGTCTAAGAGTCAAAAAGTCAATGGGTCAATGGGTCTAAGAGTCTAAAAGTCTAAGGGTCTAAGAGTCAAAAAGTCTAAGAGGCTAAGAACCTAAGGGGCTAAAAGTATAAGAGTATAGGAGTTGAGAGTTGAAAAAGATTTGGACTGAATTCAAACAACGCCCTGTGTGGCGCAAGGTGTGCGACATCCTGCTGGTGCTCTTCGCATTGGCGGGGGCTGCCATCATAGGGGCCTGGGGGCTGTATCAGCTGGGCGTGACCAAGAACCGCGGGGCAGTGGACAAGAACTACCGCTACCTGCTGTCGGTCAGCGAGATGGAATCGTTGCAGAAAGACGGCGGGCAACGTGCGTCGGACAGCGAGCAGTGGGCGGTGGAGATGGGTCGCATAGCGGCGATGGCACGCTTCTATCCCGAGAACGCGCGATTGATCATGCACGCTGCGCAGTACAGCGACAATCCGGCCACCACAGAGATTATGATGCACGCCGCGGGTGTGTACCTCGATGAAGAAGAAAGCGAACAGATGCAGCAGCTGCAGGAGCAGGTCAGCGCCCTGCTGACATCAGTACCGCAGCGGGAGAACGCCAACGCCATTCCCTGGATGACAGGCGTCGAATGGGCGGCACTGAAAGATGCCATCGTGCGCGACAGCGCCTTGATACGCGAAGCCGGACGGCTGACCGGCGTCGAGCCGAGGCTCATTGTCGGGTGCCTCATCGGAGAGCAGATACGCCTCTTCAACTCGAAGCGCGAGATGTTCAAGAAATACCTCGGGCCGGTGAAGGTGCTGAGCGTGCAGAGCCAGTTCAGCTATGGCGTCAACGGCATCAAAGACTTCACCGCCAAGGCCGTCGAGGAGCACCTGAAAGACCCGCTTTCGGAGTTCTACATGGGGCCTGCCTATGAGCACCTGCTCGACTTCACCAGCGACGACCACGAGACCGAGCGCTACAACCGCCTCGTGGACTACCGCAACCACCTATACAGCTACATCTACACCGGCTGCATCCTTCACCAGACCATGCTGCAGTGGCGGCGAGCGGGCTACGACATCAGCGAGCGCCCCGACGTGCTGTTCACCCTCTTCAACCTTGGCTTCGACCATTCGAAGCCCAAAGCCGACCCCATGCCGGGCGGCAGCCGCATCACGGTGGGCGACAGAGAGTACACCTTCGGGGCCATCGGCTTTGACTTCTACTACAGCGGCGAGCTGGTCGAGACCTTCCCCTACCACAGGCAGCGCTTCACGAGCAGCGACCGGGCGCTAACCCCCGAGGAGATAGAACAGATACAGGACAATATGAGCGACTGCAAGCGGCCTGAGAAAGGGCTGGAGTATCGCAAAGACTCTACCCAACGGGCTCAGACTTCCGACCTCGACAATGAGCCACCCGACCCCTACGGCATCGACCACAATACGGTGGTGCCGATGGAGCACACCGCACAGTAAAGGGACACACGCCTGATGTACCACACTATAATAGCCCCCCGAAGGTGCTTTCGAGGGGCTACTTCCGTATCTGGTCCGATAAACGGCGGAGCAGGTACGGAGGAACTACGGAGGTGATGCGGAGGAAGAGATTAGGTAATGCTTAGGTTATGCTTAGGTTATGCTTAGGTTATGCTTAGGTTATGCTTAGGTAATGCTTAGGTAATGCGAGTTAAGGAACCACCCTCAGTTGGACTTCCAGGCGCGGAAGGTGCAGGCGAAGTGTGGGTCGCCGTTGTGCTTGATGCTGAAGGCCAACCCCGCGTCGGCGGCCACCTTGGACATCTCCTCCATACGACTGAGGCACTTATTGACGCCGCCCAGACCGTGGGTGCACTGCATGTAGCAGCCCTTGTGCCCCGCCTGGTGGTGCAGTTCGAAGCTGCCGAAGCCCAACTCCTTGGCACGACGCTCCAGACGGTCGAAGGCTCGGTCGGCCGAGCAGCCGTGCGAGACGAAGACGGTGTCAATCAGCGTCGTGCTCGCGGCCTGCCCAGCCTCTTCGTCCTCATCTTGGACATCGTCCAGCTCCTCCATGATGTCATCCCATTCGTCCTCCCAATCGGCCTTGTCGGCGGTCAGCAGCTGCACGAAGACCACGTGGAGCACCAGCTCGCTCACCTCGGGCATGTCGAGCAGACGGGTGGAGAGGAGTGCGGGGTCGTCGCAGACGAAAGTGCAGTGCGCTATCGGACGGCCCCAGAAGCGTACGTCGAACTCGACGCCGTCGGTGGTCACGCGCGTCCAGCCCAGCCTGACGTTGAGCACCCACTTGGGCACGCCCCGCAATCGGAGACACCAGACGCTGTCGTTCAACGCCTCGAGGCTGACGCCGTCGTCGGCGAGCGACTGGGAGGAGGCGTGGTCGATGTGGAGATTGTCGTCGCTGCCGTCGTAGATGCGGGTGAAGAAGTGGAGGCTGTCGCGCCAGCCGTAGGTGACCAGCTGCCGATCCTTGGTGGTTGCCATGAGGGCGAAATCGTAGCCCTCGGCCTCGCAGGTGCTTTCCACCTCGCTGGCCGTCACGCCGCCCTGGAAGCCATCCAGCGCCGGCGCCTCGCGGTGGCGGCAGCCCGTAGTCATCAGGGCCACCGCCGCAACAATGATAAAGAGTCTTGTTTTCATATCACGTCGTCTAATGTTAATTCGTCAATACTGATGCCGAGCGTCTTCATACGCTGGCGGATGTAGGGCAGTTCCTCGTCGAGGAACTCGCGCCGCTGGATGGCGAGGATCCTGTCGCGTGCATCGGCACAGACGAAGTAGCCCACGCCGCGGCGCTGATAGATGATTTCTTCCTGCTGCAGGTAGTCGAACGAGCGCACCACCGTGTTGGGGTTGACACCCATCTGGGTGGCCACGTCGCGCACGCTGGGCATACGGTCGTCGGCCACCAGTTGGCCCTGTAGCACCTGCTCCATCAACCAGTCGGCTATCTGCAGGTATATCGGTTTCTGTTTCCTGAAGTCCATATTCATTCCTCCTTATTTCAGTTCGCGGATACTCAGGTGGACGTCGACGCCGTCGGCTTCGACCTTGCAGCGTCCGTCGCCCACAATGGTCTTCTCGTCTTCCTTGCGCGAAGGCAGGTCGCAAGTGAGCCAAGGCTTTATGCCCGACATCTCGATGGTCAGTCCCGCCGTTTCGGGCACCACATGGAGCGCCAGCAGGCTTTGGACGCCGTCAATGTCAATCTCGTCAGGCAGGGTGTTGGGGTAGTTGGCATTGACGCTGACCTTCACGCCATCCACCGCCAACTTGCGGCTCGCCACATTCTCGATAATCACGCCGGTCTCTACGCCGTCGATGTCGATATCGTCGAGCACTGTGCTGCGCGGCACCTTGACAACAAGGTGCTTGCGAATATTCTTCAAATCACCATAGCGGTACTTGCCATGACCGCAGTATTGTATCTCAAGCTCGCCCTCCTCATCTACATAGTAGCGCATACGCAGCGAGTCGGTCAGCGGGAGGAAGCCCTCCTGAATCTCCTCATGGATGCGTACCGCAGAGTCGTCGGTGTAGAGTATTTCCATGTCGCCGAAGAGCCAGTCGACGCTGATGCCGCTAATCGGTTGCTGCAACGTAGCGTCACCAACGCTGAAGCGCTCGGGGTGGTCGTACTTAATGTCAATCTTTGAATTCTCGCCGCAGGCCACCAGCAACACCGTGGTCATCAGGGCGAGTATTATTTTACGTGTTTTCATTGTTCTAAAATCTTAATTCTCAATTCTTAATTCTCAATACGCCATGCGGTTCAGGCGGCGCCAGCTGAGCCAGCCGAAGAGGGCTGTCAGCAGCACGTTGAAGCCCAACGAAATGCCAAAGAGCCAGTCGACCATCTGCTCACCGCTCATGCGGTCGGGCAGCTGCATGAACCAGTCCATGAAGCTGCTGTCGGAGAAGACAGCCACCATCACGGGCATGAGGATGATGCTGATGGCAAAGTTGATAACATAGAGCCAGAGGATGGTCTGCAGCACCTTGTGGCGTTTGAAGATGGTGCTGGTGAAGACGAACATCAGCACGGTGGAGATGTAGCCTATCCAGCAGGCCACCTGCCACATCCAGCCGAGGTGCAGGAAGAGTTCGGCATCTTCATTAAACCTTGGGGCCACTTCATTAAGGGCAGCCATGTTGAAAGTGAAGGGGAAGCCCATCTCGCCCTGCCAAATCCACTCCTGCCACGGGCCGAAGGGCACGGCGGTGAGGAACATATCGAGCACCATGCTGCCCAGATAGACGGCCAGCGGGCACACGATGAGCGAGAAGAGCAGCGCCGAGCAGAACTTCTCCGCCTTCGAGGCGGGGAGCATGGCGTAGTAGATGCCCTCGCCATGCAGGTTCCAGGTGCGGTACATGCGCGAGGGGGCCATGATGGCGGCGATATAGGCCACGGTCTCTATCATGATGAGGCGCAGGTCGGCCGGCATGTGGGCATCGCGGCCGCCGAAGACATACATCATCAGCCACACGGCAAACGGCAGGGCGGCCAGGATAATCATTGTGGTGCCGAACATCGGCCACATATTGCGAAAGTCTTTCGCTACGACTTTGCAGAAACGGTTCCATTCCATAAGGTTTAAGGTTTAAAGTTTACGGTTTAAGGTTTAAGGTTTAATACGTCATACGATCCATCCGGCGGCGGCTGAGCCAAGCCAGGAAGAGGGTTGCGGCAGCCTCGACGGCTATCACGACCCAGTAGCCTTGCGGCCTGTTGTCGAAATAGAGGGGGAAAAACACAAACTCTCCAATCATCAAGAGAAACAGCAGCACCTGCAGGATGCCGCGGAGGGTGTTGTTGGCCACCGTGTTGGCCCATATCATGCCGAACATCGCCACGAGGAAGGTGAACAGGGTGCCCAGCACCATCGGCAGGTCGACGAACCTAAGCGTCTCCGACTGCCAGAAGTACTTCGTGTAGCCCGGCAGGTGCACCGCCGTCAGCAGCACGTCTTCCACCAGGCCGATGACCATCAGCCCCACGACGGTCAGCACCATCAGCGTGGCAATCGAGGCGTGCTTCTCGGCCTTGGTGGCGGGCAGCATAGCGAAGTAGATGCCGCGCTTCTTCTTGCCCACGTTGGGGTAGACCTGATTGGGTATCATCAGCGCCCACCAGGCCACCATGCACACCATCAGTGCCAGGCGATAGAAGGTGCCATACTGTTCTTGGCCCAGCAGCTGCCGGCTCAGCATCATCAGTGGCGCAAAGGCCAACGCCATCGACAGGCCCGAATAGAGGGTCTCCATGGGGCAACTGCGCACATCGTGCCGCACCAGCCGCCCGAAGCGCTTTATGTCGAATGTCTGACTCATGCGAACAGCTCTTTAATCTTCTCCTTGTTGCGCAGCACGGCGTTGAAGAGGGCCTCGATGTTGAGCTGACTCTCCTCGCCGCTCTGATTGGGCACCACATTCATGTAGCCGCCCGGCAGCAGTTCGCTGTAGAGGGCATCCGGGCGCTCGGCACCGCCATACTCGAAGTAGAGCTTCTCGGTGATCTTCTGCACCGAGGCGTCGAGCAGCACGGCGTTGTGGCTCAGGATGACGATGGGGTCGATGAGGTTCTCCACATCCTTCACCTGGTGTGTGGAGATGATGATGGTCTTGCCCTCGTCGGCTATCTTGCTCAGTATGGAGCGGAACTGCGCCTTGCTGGGGATGTCGAGGCCATTGGTGGGCTCGTCGAGCAGCACATAGTCGGTGCCCATCGAGAGGCTGGCGGCGATGAGGCTCTTCTTCTGCTGGCCGAAGCTCATCTCGCGGAACTTGCGGTCGGGCTCCACTTCCAGCTCCTGCATCAGGTGGAGGAAGGTGCCCTGCGAGAAGGTGGGATAGAACGGGCTGAGTTCGTTGACATACTTCTGCGGTGTGGCGTTGTCGGGCAGCGTCACCTCGTCGGGCAGGAAGACTATGCGCTGCAACATCTCCGGCAGGCGGTCGTGACTGGTCATGCCGTCGACGGTGCAGGTACCCTGCACCGGGCGTTGCAAGCCACAGATGATCTTGAGCAGCGTGGTCTTGCCCACCCCATTCTCGCCCAGCAGGCCATAGATGGCTCCCTGCGGGAAACTCAGGTTGATATTGTTGAAGACCGGAGTCTTCTTGTAACTGAAATCAAGGTTCTTAATCTCTATCATAATCATTCTTTTTGGAAGTTAAGTAGTAAAGAAGTTATCTCTCGCTGCGCTCGATAGTAGTTAAGACAAATGCACCGGCCGGTTGCGAATCTCCCAACTACCTAACTACTGCCCACTTAACCACTGATTAATATTCTATTTATACTTTACTGCTGTGCCGAACACCAGCACCTCGGCGGCTTGGGCCATGATGCTGTTGGTGGTGTAGCGCACGCCAATGATGGCGTCGGCGCCCATGCGGACAGCCTGGTCCACCATGCGCTGGGTGGCTATCTCGCGAGCCTTCTCCATCATGTCGGTGTAGCTGCCCAGCTCGCCGCCCACGATGCCCTTGAGCTGCTGACCGAAGTCGGCAAACATGTTCTTGGCGCGGATGGTACTGCCGGTGACCACTCCGAGCTCCTCATACTGTACCCCTTGCAGGGATTCTACTGTTACGATTTTCATAGTTTCTATTGATTATTGCATTTGTGGCATACTGGTGTCGGTGGCGCCTTGGCGCGCCTTGCTCTCGAGCTCCATCTTGCCGATGCGCCAGGTGAGGCCGAGGCTGACGAAGCTCGAGTCGAAGCGCTGGCTGCCGGTGGTCTGGTACTGCGGCGCCGTGGTGTTGGATCCCCATTCGGCCATGCCGAAGATGTCGTTGACGTTGAAGTAGACGCTCAGCTGGCGGTTGAAGAAGTCGCTGCTCAGGCCGAAGTCGACCCCCTTGTTGGCCACGCTCATGCTGTAGAGGCCCAGCTGCGGCGAGCGGTAGTGGGCGTTGGCGAAGACCTCCAGTTTGTTCCACAGCTTGGCCCACACATTCAGGCGGGCGCTCCAGCTCCAGTGGTTATCCATATTACCCTGATAGTTGTAGCCGTAGTTGAACACCGAGGCGTTCAGCCGCACGTTGATGAAGCCGCTGGGACGGTAGGTGATATTGGCATCCAGACCCTCGGTATGGCTGCTTCCGATGTTGTCGGGGAAGGTGTAGTTGACCAGCTGGGTGGCGGGGAAGTACGCCGGGGCATAGCCGGCATAGGTCATCGTGCCGATCTCGTTGGTGTTGGCGCGGAAGTAGGCGCTGAGGTTCAGCATGCCGAAGCCCATGATGTACTTACTCCAGCCCGCCTCCAGGTTGTGCGTGTAGGTGCGCCGCAGGGCGGGATTGCCGGTCTCGTAGCTGTAGTCGTCGTAAAATACAAAGCGGTTGAGCTTGGTGGAGCCCGGATTGGTGTGGCGCAGGGTGTAGCTGAGGCTGTAGGAGGTGAAGGTCTTGGTCTGGTAGCTCAAGTGCAACGAGGGAACGAGGCCGAAGAACGAAGTGTCCACCACAGACCTACCCGTGCCGTCGGCATAGCTCCAGGTGCTGCGCGGCCAAGCACTTTCTGCACGCAGACCCAGCTTGGCGGTGAAGCCGCCCCAGCGCTTCTGGGCGGTGGCGTAGAGGGCCAGGTCGGTGCCGCGCTCCTCCCCTTCATTCGAACGCAGGGTGACGCGCTGATACTGGCCGGCGGCCATGGTGTCCAACGTCTGCCGCTGACTGCCCCCACCGGTGCTGGCAGCCACGCCGGCGGCCAACTCCCAGTCGTTCTTCAAGGGGTGGGCATAGTCAAGGTTGAATCCAATGGTAGGGTTGATGTTCTGCGAGTAGTTGCGGCGAAAGAGGGTGTCACGCAACGGGTCGCGATAGGCGAACGAGCTGGTGCTGGTGCCTTCGTTGCTAGAGGTGTTGCCGTTGAGCGAGATGGAGAGTTTGCGGCCGGTGCTGTCGAATCGGTGCTCAAGCCAGGCACCCATGTAGCCGCCCCAAAAGAAGCCGTCGTCATTGTCGTGCGTGTAGCGGTAGCCAAGGTTCTGCGGCGACGGGTACTCGTAGTAGTCGAGGTCGACAGTGCTGTGGCTGCGCCCCCAGTAGGGGTAGATGCCGGCCCAGGTGGAGAGGCGCGTCTTCTCCGTAAGCTTCCAGTTAAGGTTCACCCCGGTGTATACGCCTTTGTTGTTGCTGACCGTGGTATCGTAGTGCGACTGGTAGCGGCTGACGGCGCCCGTGTCATCCAGCAGGGTCGAGGTGCCGTCGGCATAGCTGTTGTAGTGCGAGATACTGCCGTTGACGTAGATGTTCATATCGAACTTCTCATTGGCATACACGTAGCTGACCCACGGCGAGACGCTGGGCATGGTGTTGGCCCTCACGCCCACGCAGAGCAATTCGTTGCGGGTCACGGTCTGGTTGGTGACGATGTTGATCACGCCGCCGTTGGTGGAGTAGCGCGCCGAGGGGTTGGTGATGACCTCGATGCGCTCGATGGCGTTGGCCGGCAGGGTCTTGATGTACTGCTTGAGGGCCTCCTCGTTCATGTGGCTGGGCTGGTCGTTGATCCAGATCTCGACGCTCGAGACGCCGCGCAGGGTGATGTTGCCCTCGGCGTCCACCTCCACGCCGGGCGCGTTCTGCAGCGCGTCGCTGGCCGTGCCGGTCTGGATGCTGGCGTCCTCTTTGGTGTTGTACATATTCTTCTCGCCGTCCATGGCGTAGAGGGGGCGCTCGGCGGTGACCTTCACCTCCTGCAGGGTGGTGCCGCGCACAAGCTCAATCTTGAGGTCGCGGATATCGGCCTCGACACGGATGTCGCGCACCACCGTCATATAGCCCACGAAGGAGGCCTGCAGCAGGTAGCTGCCCGTGTCCACATCGTCGATGTCGAAGCGGCCATCCATGTCGGTAGTGGCACCGCGCATGAAGACCGTATCGGTCGGGCGCATCAGGGCCACGTTGACGAAGGGCATCGGCTCGCCGTCGTTAGAAGCCACCATGCCCACGACGTGCAAGTTTTGCCCCCAAACGGAGCCCGAAAAGGCCAAAATGCCCAGCAGGGCCACGACAATCGTTTTCTTTAACTTGCTGTTATTCATTGTATTTTTCGATTGGTTTACTACTGTATTAGTGTATTAGTACACTGCAAAGGTAGTACAATTTTTCGTTTCACCAAAAACAAAATAGCAAAAACACTAAGATTTAACACTTTTTAAGAAGCGCTGACGCTGCTGTTGGTCCGATGATGGTCCGGTGGTGGTCCGATGATGGTCCGGTGGTGGTCCGAGGATGGTCCGGGGATGGTCCGACAAAAGGCGGACAGGGGGCGGACGGGAGGCGGACGGAAACAAAAGTTTTAGCGCTGCGATACAATAAGAACGGAAGCATTGCGTTATGGTTCTGTTATCATATAGAAAATACGAATACATATTATATCAGACATGGAACAGACATTCGGCAACAATTACGACCACGGCAACACCGTGCGCTTCTTCCGCCGCTGGTGGCGAGTATTGACCATCGTGGCGGTGGCGGCGGCGGTGGTGAGCTTGGTGGTGGCGCTGCTCATCAAACCGCTCTACAAATCGAGTGCGGTCATCTTCCCGACCAACTCGAACCGCCTCAGCAAGGCCATCATGGACTACCACTACAGCCTCGACTTCATGGACTACGGCATCGAGCGCGACTGCGAGTACGCCATCCAGATACTGACGTCGAAACGCATGCAGCAGGCTGTCTGCGACCGTTTCAACCTGATGGAGCACTACGCCATCAAGGGTGCCAACCCGCTCTTCAAACTGGAGAAGCAATACAAGAGCAACATCTCGGTGAAGCGCACCGAGTTTCTGGGCGTGGAGATAGGCGTGCTGGACCAAGACCCGCAGTGGGCTGCCGACATAGCCAACTACATGGCGGCGATGTACGACACGCTGTGCCATGAGATCCACGCCGACCGCGCAGCCTCGGCTGCCGACGTGATGAACGGCGTGGTGGCACAGATGGAGGCCGAGATAGACTCGCTGGCCAAGAGCAAAACGGAAAGCGGCAAATGGAAAGAGATACTGATAGCCGACAAATGCGAGCAGCTGGCCGACCTGCAGACCCGCGCCATACAGACCAACGTAGACAAAGGGCTGGAGGTGAGCTACAAGTACCTGGTAGACGAAGCCAAGCCTGCCGACAAGAAAGCCTACCCCAAGCGGCTGCTCATCGTGATAGCCGGCACGCTGGGAGCGGTGGTGGTATGCATCTTCAGCCTGCTGGTGTTCTGCCCTGCCAAAAAAGAGGAGGAATAAGGACCATTGACGCTACAAGAACTACAGGCGTCATAAAACAGCCATGTTCAAAGACTTCATAGCACGCAACAAAGGTCTGCTGGCGGCGATAGCGGTGACGGTGGTGTTCATCGTTGCCGAGGCGCTGGTCTTCTACTGGAAGGGGGGATTTGTGATCACCCTGGTGCCGCTGGCGCTGCTGGTGGTGTGGCTCTTCGTGGTGCGCTTCGAGACGGGGTTGCTGCTGATGGCGTTGCTCACACCCTTCTCGATCAACATGGCGTTGCTGCCGGGCATGGAGCTCTCGATGCCCGTGGAGCCAATGATGATACTCTTCACGGTGATGTTCTTCTTCCGCGTGCTGGTCTCAAAGAGGGCGGAAGTCGGAGGTCGGAGGTCGGAACCCATACCTTCGACCTCCAACCTCCAACCTCCGGCCACCATCATGCGCCACCCTGTAACGCTGCTGCTGCTGGCATCGATAGCGTGGATGGTGATTACGAGCTGCACGTCGCGACTGCCGTGGGTATCGGCCAAATACACCCTGGCGCGCGTATGGTTTGTGGTGCCCTTCTTCTTCGCTGCCGCGCAGATATTCCGCAACCGCACACGCATACGGCAGTTCTACTGGGCCTACGCCATCGGCCTGGGCATCGTGATACTCATCGCCACGAGCAAGACGCTGGGCAACTTCAGCGACCTGCAGACCCTGCACCGCGTCATGCGCCCCTTCTACAACGACCATACGGCCTACGGCTGCGCCATAGCGCTGATGCTGCCGGCATCGGTCCACTTCATCTTCAGCCACTCGCACCGCGGCTGGCGCCGCGTGCTGACGCTACTGCTCTTTGCCGGGCTCTGCATCGGCCTCTTTTTCAGCTACTGCCGCGCGGCATGGATCAGCGTGGTGGGCGCGATAGGTGTCTACGTGCTCATCCGTATGGGCATGAAGGTCAAATGGATGGTGGTGCTCTTCGGGATAGGCGTGGGAGCATTCTTTATGTACCAGAGCGACGTGCTCTACAAGCTGGGCAAGAACCACCAGGACAGCAGCTACACGCTGGCCGACCAGGTGAAGAGCATCTCCAATATCTCGACCGATGCCAGCAACCTTGAGCGCCTCAACCGATGGGCGTCGGCCATGCGGCTGTGGAAAGAGAGCCCCGTGGTGGGCATTGGGCCCGGCACCTACCAGTTCCTCTACGGCAGCTACCAGAAAAGCTACCAGCTCAGCACCATCAGCACCAATGCCGGCGACCTGGGCAATGCGCACAGCGAGTACATCGGCCCCATGACCGAGCAGGGCCTGCCGGGGGTGCTGCTTGTGGCGGCGCTGTTTCTGACAACCTTTGCCACCGGCGTGCGCGTCTACCGCACCGCCCGCGACAGCGAAGTGAGGCACATGGCGATAGCGTTCACCCTGAGCCTGTTGACCTACTACATCCACGGTGTATTCAACAACTTTTTAGACACCGACAAGCTCTCCGTGCCCTTCTGGGCTTTCACCGCCGCGGTGGTGGCACTGGACGTATACTCGGAGAAGAATACACACAATAGTGCATGAGAACGATAAGCCATAAGGGGATATGGGTCAGGGCAAAAGTATTTGCTCACCTCATGCCTCTGTCACTTCTTCTCATCACGGCCACCGTTCAACACGCCCCATTGCAGGCGCAGCAAGTGGAGCGTCACCGCTGCTGGGATATCGACATTGTGCCGTCAGAGCATGGCTTCCACCCTACCCCGCAGATAATCACCGCCGCCGATTCGGGCATGATGCTCGTGGCTATGGCCAAGGAATACATAGGCGTGCCCTACCGCTACGGCGGCCGCACACCGAAGGCCTTCGACTGTGCCGGTTTTGCGCTTTACCTCTACCGCCACTTCGGGCACGATTTGCCCGGCTGGAGCGGTGCGCAGGCGCGCCTCGGCGTCGAGGTGACAGACACGCGCAACCTGCAGGCCGGCGACCTGGTCTTCTTCGGCGGCCGCCACAACACCAAGGCTGTGGGGCACACGGGCATCGTTGTGGGCGCCGACGCCCAAACCGGTGTTTTCACCTTCATACATGCCGCCACGCACAGCGGAGTCACCATCAGCCGGAGCACAGAAGAATACTACAAGAAGCGCTATCTCACCGCCCGGAGGGTGTTCGGCTACTCGTCGCTGGTGTCGGAGATGAAACGACGGTAGGCCGAGAAGGTGTTGGCGCGGGAGATGAAGCCGAGGTAGTTGTTCTCGTCGTCGACGACCACGAGGTTGTAGCGGTTGCCGACGCGGAATTTTTCCACCACATCGCTCAGATTGTCGCTGCTGCGCACGAGGTCGCCTTCGCTCATGGGGTGCATGAGGTCGTCGACGACGACGGTGTCGTAGAGGTCAGGGCGGAAGATGATTTTGCGCACATCGTCAAGCACGATGACGCCGAGGAACTTATCGTCATTGCTGAGCACCGGGAAGACGTTGCGCCTGGAATTCTGGATGGCATCGACGAGGTCGCGCAGGTGGTCGCCGGTGCGGACGATGACGAAGTTGGTCTCAATGAGGCGTTGCATATTGAGCAGGTGCCAGGCAGAGGCGTCCTTGTCGTGGGTCAGGAGGTTGCCCTGTTTGGCCAGTTTGCGGGCATAGATAGAATGGTGTTCAAAGGGGTTGATGCAGAGGTAGGTCACGGCGGAGGCCGTCAGCAACGGCACCAGCAATCCGTAGCCGCCGGTGATATCGGCGATGAGGAAGGTGGCCATGAAGGGAGCGTGCATGACCCCCGTCATGACGGCGGCCATGCCGACGAGGGCGAAGTTGGCGGTGTTCTGGGGCGGGAGGCCGAGCTGGTTGCCCAGCAGGGCGATGAAGTAGCCCGAGAGCCCGCCCAGCACGAGCGAGGGGCCGAAGGTGCCGCCTACGCCGCCGGAGCCGATGGTGATGGCTGTGGCCAGGGGTTTGAGGACAATCAGGAGTGCGAGGAGCACCAGAGGTACCCACACGGCGGTGGCCCATTGGCGATAAGGTGCGCCGGCGAAAAGGCTGTCGGGGTTGCCGTGCAGCAGGGCGGTGAGGGAGGAGTAGCCTTCGCCGTAGAGCGGGGGGAAGATGACCACGAGCAGGCCAAGCAAGAGGCCGCCAATGACGACCCGCAGCCAGGGGTTGCGGCGACGGCTGAACCAGCTCTCGACACGGTCGGTGATGCGGAGGAAATAGAGCGAGACGGCGGCACAGAAGACACCCAGGACGATATAGAAAGGCAGCTGCGAGAGGGCGAAGGGTTCGGTGACGGTGAAGCTGAACTGCACGTCGGTGCCCATCAGGAAGTAGGCCACTGTTGCAGCGGTGAGGGCGGAGATGAGCAGCGGCAGCGCTGTGGTGGCGGAGAGGTCGAAGAGGAAGACTTCGAGCACGAACATGATGCCAGCGAAGGGGGCTTTGAAGATGCCGGCGATGGCACCGGCGGCGCCACATCCGAGCAAGAGCCGCACGCTCTTGGGGCTGAGGCGGAAGAAGCGTCCGATGTTGCTACCGATGGCGGAGCCTGTGGTGGCGATAGGTGCTTCGAGGCCGACCGAGCCGCCGAAGGCGACGGTGAGGGTGGAGGCGACGAGGGAGGCATACATGTGCTTGGCGGGCAGTTTGGAATGCTTGCGGCTGATGGCGAGGAGGACCCCTGGGAGACCGTGGCCGATGTCGCCCTTGACGATATACTTGACAAAGAGCACGGTGAGCACGATGCCTATCAGGGGGAGGAAGAAGATGATGATGAAGGAGGAGTGGTGGATGAGGAGGGAGGAGTCGGTGGCGAGGCGGGTGACGAAGGCGCCGGCATAGTGCACCAGGGTTTTGAGCACTACGGCCGCGAGGCCTGCCAAGAGGCCGACGACAACGGCCAGGAGCAGGAGGAGCGGCTGTTCGTTCATGTGGCGCAGGCGCCAGCGGTGTATGTTCATGTAGAGGGACATGGCGGGTAGCTGGGAGCGGGTAGCTGGGAGCTGGTAGCGTTTTTTTTTATTAAAAAATCGGGTGCAAAGATACGAAAAATATTCAACCCGCGTTATGTTAACGTAAAATTTAACAGAAATATGAAGAGAACAATTCTACTTGGCGCCGTTGCCGCCCTTGGTCTCACGTCGTGTGTGTCGCTCAGCGAGCATGAGGATTTGCAGGCCAAGTATGACCAGACTTCGAAACAGTACAACCTGACGCAGCAGGAACTTTTAGAGCTGAAAGAAGAGAATGCCGCCCTTGCGCGTCAGAACCAATCGCTTAACGCAGACTATACGGATTTGGCGCTGGCGAAGAACGCTGCCGATGCGCGTGCGGACAGCCTGGGCCGCCGCATAGAGCAGATGGCGCAGCACTATGACACGACGATGGAGAACTATATTCAGGAAGTGGCCGGGAAGAGCCGCGACCTGACGAGGGCGCAGAACCTGCTCACGGCCCGGACGAAGGAGCTCGGCGACAAGGAGCGCGAGTTGCAGGCGCGGCAGCAGGAGCTGCAGGAGCAGCAGGAGACGTTTGCCCTGCAGCGCAGCGAGTTGCTGGCCAAGCAGAAAGAGCTTGAGATGCAGGAGGCTGCGACCAAAGCGCAGTTAGAGGCCAAGGAGCGGGAGCTGGAGACGGTGAGGAACTCTGTCACGCAGGCGCTGACGGGTTTTGCCGACAAGGGGTTGAAGGTGGAGACCAAGGACGGGAAGGTTTATGTGTCGATGGAGAACAAGCTGCTTTTCCCGAGCGCGAGCTGGACGGTGAGCAAGGACGGCATCAGCGCCATCAAGGAGTTGGCGAAGGTGCTTGAGCAGGATTCGACGTTGAATATTATGGTTGAAGGACATACGGATAACGATGCTTATCGCGGCTCGACGGCTGTGAAGGACAACTGGGACCTGAGCGTGATGCGCGCGACGGCGATAGTGAAGTTGCTGTTGCAGCATGGCAAGGGTATCAATCCGGCCCGCATAGAGGCTTGCGGCCACGGGGAGTTTGCGCCGAAGGTGGCCAACGACAGTCCGGAGAACAAGGCCATCAACCGGCGTACGGAGATTATCCTTACGCCGAACCTTGACAAGTTGCTGCAGGAGATGGGGAATTGAGCTCCGGGCAGCAAGGAGAGCAGGGGGCCGCTCCCGAGGGGAGCGGCCCCCTTGGGTTTTGTTTATGCCTTGGATGTGCTTAGGTAATGCTTAGGATGTGCATAGGTAATGCTTAGGAAGAGCATAGGAAGAAGTTTAGGAAAAAGGGGGATTGGGAGTTGAAATTTTGTGCGATGTGCGATTTTTTTCGTATATTTGCATGTCAATATTGTACCCGCGCGCGATGCAAAGGGCTAAGAATTAAGGACTAAGGACCAAGTGTTGTCAAACAAACAAATATATCAAATGGAGAAAAGGATAATCTGCAGCGTCGTTTTGGCGGCGGCGATGGTGGCCGCCGTGCCGACGGTGAGAGCACAGAAGGGCGGCACGCCGGAGCGCGACCCGATACCGATGCCGACGGTGAGTATCGACTCGGTGATGAAGCATATTGTCGAATTGTCGTCGGAGACCTACGAGGGGCGACTGGCCGGCACGGAGGGCTACGACCGCGCGGCGAAGTATGTGGGGAACGTGCTGCGCCGGTACGGGGTGCGGGAGTTGAAGGAGCAGCCTTTCGAGCTGGAATGCAACGAGGTGGAGAACTGCAAGTTCAACATTTACACGCCCGGTAGCAAGGAGAAGAGGGTGTTTACGCTGGGCAATGAATTCTGCTGTGCGGGGATGACGGGTCGAGGATATGTAGACGCGCAGATGGTGTTTTGCGGTTATGGGGTGGACAACGGGTTGTTTGACGAGTACAAAGGAGTAGACGTGCAGGGGAAGATAGCGGTGGTGCTGACGGGTGTGCCGGAGTGGTTGCCCGGCAGCGTGGCCGACCACTATCGGACGCTCCGCGACAAGGCGCGCACCGCCGAGCGCCACGGTGCGATAGGGTTGCTGGCGATCAATATAAGCCCGAGCTGCACGAGCTATGAGCCACAGGGTCGCGTGTATTGCGGCGAGTTGCCTCATCTGGGCACGTTTCCCATCCTGCAGTTGACGTTGGATTGCGGGCGAGAGATACTGAACGGCGAGGCCATGGGGCTGGATGCGGCGAAAGAGGCGATAGACAAGGAGCACAAGGTGAGTTCGTTTGCGACGCTGAAGAAGGCCGAGGTGGATGTGAATGCACGCTACCGTCCGAGGGCCCGCACGATGAACGTAGTGGGTTTGCTGGAAGGTAGCGACAAGCATTTGCGGAGCGAGATAGTGGTGGTGGGTGCGTCGCTGGATGGTATCGGCATACAGGGGGAGACATGTCTGTTTCCCGGCGCCGACATCAACGCCAGCGGTGTGGCGGCGGTGCTGGAGACGGCCCGCGTGCTGAGCGACAAGGAGTTCCGTCCGCGCCGCAGCGTGCTGTTTGTGCTGTTCAGCGGCAGCGAGCAGCAGTATGCTGGTTCGCGGGAGTTCCTGAACCAATACGGGCGGCTACGCAACGTGGAGGCCTTCGTGAACGCACAGAACATCGGCTGCGGTGACAGCCTGGTGGTACTTGGCGACAACCGCTACCCGACGCTGTGGGAGATAGCGCACAGCCACGACACTGCCGCCGACCGGCAGCACATGCTCCGCAGCGAGGCGAAGACCAATCCGCGCGGAGATGCAAAGGCGTTTGACAACCTGGCGATACCATCGATAGTGGTGACGACGCATAACGGTATGCAGCACAACCATGTGGCATCAGACATCTGGGAGAACATAGACCGCCGCATACTGCACCAGGCCACGCGCTTGATGGCCGAGACGGTGGCCGAGTTGGGCGAGGGCCTGTACCAAGGCCGGTCGCCGCAGAGCCGGTCGCTGAGGTTTAGAAACTAAAGAAAAAGACTAAGAGGTAAGAAGCAAGGGATGTGGACTTTATACAAGAAAGAACTTAGAAGCTTTTTTTCGTCGCTGACGGGCTACCTGACCATTGCCGTCTTCCTGGTGCTGACGGGGTTGATGCTGTGGGTGCTGAAAAGCGACTTCAATATCCTTGACTACGGCTATGCCGGTATGGACGGGTTGTTCCTGATAGGGCCGTTTCTGTTCCTGTTCCTGATACCGGCCATCACGATGCGCTCACTGGCCGAAGAACGGCGCACCGGCACGATGGAGATGCTGATGACACGACCGCTGAGCGACTGGACAATTGTGTGGGCCAAGTTTCTGGCGTCGTGGACATTGGTGGCTGCCGCACTGTTGCCGACGGTGGTGTGCTATTTCAGCGTCTATGCCCTCGGGGATCCCGTGGGCAACATCGACACCGGCAGCGTGGCGGGTTCGTACATTGGGTTGCTGCTGCTGGGGGGCGCTTTTGTGGCCATCGGCCTGTTCTGCTCGTCGCTGACGGGCAACCAGATAGTGTCCTTTATACTGGCGGCGGTACTGTGTGCGGCGGGCTACTTGGGCTTTGAATCGATATACAACATGGGGATGCTTGGGAGCGCGAACCTGGTGGTGAAACGCCTGGGCATGATGCATCATTATGAGAGCATCAGCCGCGGAGTGGTGGACACCCGCGACGTGGTGTACTTTGTGTGCGTGACGGCGCTATTCCTGATGGCCACCCGGATGGTGCTGCAGAGCCGGCAGTGGGGCGGATGGGCCAAGCGCAAGAGCCTCAAGCGCAGCCACTGGATAGAAATGGGTGCGACGGTGGTCATCGTGGTGGCGGTGAGCGTCATCAGCAACTATGTCTTTGCGCGGTTCGACCTAACGTCGGAGCGCCGCTACACCTTGTCTAAGTCGACAAAGGAAATGCTGAAGAAAATCGACGAGCCAGTGCTATTCCGTGTCTATCTGGAGGGCGACTTCCCTGCCGATTTCAAACGGTTGCAACACGAGACAAAGGAGATGCTCAACCAGTTCCGTGCCTACAATAACTACATCGAGTATGAGTTTGTGAACCCCAACAACTTTACCAATCGCGAGGAACAGCAGATGTTCTACCAAAAGTTGTCGATGAAAGGAATACAACCGACTCAGATACAAACAGCATCCGGCGGGGGAATGACGACACAGATACTGATACCGGCGGCAGACGTGTACTACCGCGGTCGCGAGACATCTGTTCAACTGATACAAAACCAGCGATATGTGAGTGACGCCGAATTATTGAACAATTCGATACAAAACTTGGAATACGTGCTGTCGAACGCCATACGGACGCTGGCACGCGGCGAGAAAAGGAGTATCGGTTTCCTGCAGGGGCACGGCGAGTTGACGGGAGGAGTGCTGTACGATGTGCAACGAGCACTGCAAGAGTACTACAGCCTCGACTACGTCACCATCGACGGTCAGATCCAGGCTCTCACCGCCCACAAACAGCAGCAAGATGATAGTACGGAGTACAACTTCTTCAACCTCTACGATCTGCTAATAGTGGCCAAACCGACAAAACCCTTCTCTGACCAAGACCTGTACATTCTGGACCAGTATATCATGTATGGCGGCAAGGTATTGTGGTTAGTCGATGCTGTAGATGCCGACCTGGACAGCCTGGCCAATCGCGGGATGATGATAGCCACTCGCTACCCTCTGGGACTGGATGAGATGCTGTTCAGCTACGGTGTACGACTCAACGCCAACCTGTTGATGGATATGCGCTGCCGTCCGATACCGATACAGGTTGGGTTGGTCGGCGACAAGCCGCAGATGCGCTTCTGCCCGTGGTACTACTTCCCCGAGATTGTGCCGTTGGCGGAGCACCCCATCGTGCGAAACTTGGACCTGATAAAGACCGATTTTGTGGGGAGTTTAGACCTGATAGACAACGATATTCGCAAGACGGTACTGTTGACAACATCGGAATATACGCGAGTAAAGAATGCGCCGGCGACGGTAGACTTGGCCGAAGCACAAGCCGAGCCCGACCGACGGCTTTTCGGCGCGAGCCGCCTGCCCATCGCAGTATTACTGGAGGGCCAATTCAAGTCGGCATGGCGCAACCGGCTGTCGCCAGAGTTTACTGCAAAAGCCGCGATGGGATACCGCGAGATTAGCGAAGAGACAAAAATGATAGTCGTCTCGGATGGCGACATAATCCGTAACCGCTACATGGCCGATGAGGGTGCTGTGCTGCCTCTGGGCTACGACTACTACACCCAAACGCAATACGCCAACAAGAACTTCATACTCAACGCCGTCAACTATCTGGTGGGCGACGAGGGAATGATGGCGTCGCGGTCGCGCGTAATACGCCTGCGAAAACTGGATGTTGTCAAGACACATGAAGAACGAACAAAATACCAGATAATCAACATTGTGTGTCCACTTGTATTGCTGGCATCCACAGGAGGAGCCATCTTGCTGGTGAGACGAAGCAAATATCGTAAGCACAAATAAATCAACTCGATGAAGAAAAAGAACATCATACTGATTGCCGCTGTTGCGGTCGTTGCAATTGTAGCACTGGTGATAGCATTGCGTGGATCGCGCACTGCCACTTTTGAACAAGACTATCACGTGGAGGATATTGATACCATCACACGCATCTTCCTTGCCGACAAGCAAGACAACGAGGTGCTACTGACGCGTGTGAACGACTCGGCCTGGATAGTCGACAACACCTACGAAGCCAGTCAACCAATGATGGACATGCTACTGGAGACACTGCACAAGATGCGCATACGCCAACAAGTGAACCGCAACGCGGTACCGACCATCATCAACGACCTCTCAGCACGAGCCATCAAAGTGGAAGTTTACCAGCGCGTGCCACGCATCAACTGGTTTGGCGGACGGCTGCAATTGTTCCCGCACGAAAAACTAACGGTGACATATTTTGTCGGCCGCGAGACACAGGACATGATGGCGAGCTATATGTACCGCGAGGGCGACAAAAACCCTTACATCATTCATATTCCGGGATTTAGGGGATTTCTCACCCCACGTTTTGTCACCGACCCACTGAAATGGCGCAGTCATACGATTGTAGATCTGGATGTACACCAGATTGAACGCGTTGAACTCGAGATTCCTGATACCCCACAGGAGAGCTTCACCATCACCCGCGATGGCGAAGGATTCAGCATGCAACTATCTAATGGCCAATACGTAAAATACTTCGACACAGCGCGCGTAGCTCAACTATTGTCCTCGTTCACATGGCTTAACTTCGACGAGTTTGCGTCCATCGTGCCCAACAGCTTCGCCGACAGTTGTATCACCGGCACCCCTCGCACCATTCTCCGTATCACCGATACTGCAGGACAAGCACATGAACTGAAGACATACATCAAGTACAACAACCCAGCCGACTTCGAGGCCATCGGCGACAGTTCTCTCTATGAAGCATTCGACATCAACCGGCTATACGCCATTCTTGACCAACGCGACACCGTGTTGATACAGTACTACATATTCGACAACATACTGCAACCAGCATCCTATTTCCTCGGCAAATGAGACCACTGATACTCATAAGCAATGACGATGGCGTAAACGCTAAAGGATTGCATGCTTTAGAAGAGATTGCAGCAGAATTTGGCGATGTGGTTGTCATGGCTCCATTGAACAACCTGTCAGGACAAAGCCACAGCATCACTGGTATACGTCCATTGCGGGTTCGCGAAGAACGGATGGCAGAGGGGAGATGCGTTTATAGCTGCGACGGAACACCAGTTGACTGCATTAAGATGGCCACAGAGCATTTCTGCCCACGTCCCCCCGACCTGGTACTCAGCGGGATCAATCATGGCAGCAATAGTTCTATCAATGTCATATACAGCGGCACCATGGGGGCTGTTCTCGAGGCTACAATGTTGGGGTTCAAAGCCATTGGATTCTCTCTGTTAAGCCACAATCCAGATGCCGATTTTGAGCCAGGGGTGCCATATGTGCGTCACCTGATTGGACAGGTACTCCAAAAAGGACTTCCAGAAGGCGTATCGCTCAACGTCAACATACCAAAACTCCCCAAAGGCGAGATACGAGGCATACGCATATGTCACCAATCGAAAGCACAATGGCGTGACAGTTTCACCCAACGCATTGACCCGCAAGGACGTCCCTATTGGTGGCTGACTGGCAAATTCGAGTGCAACGACCCATCAACAGACAGCGATGAATGGGCTTTGACTAATGGTTATGTCTCTGTGGTGCCAGTACATACCGATCTCACACGATATGACGCCATCGGCAAGATACAAAACCTTACCATCTAAAAACCAACGCATGAAGCACTTCTTCAATCAAAATACCGTTTTCGTCGGACTCGTCTCAGGCCTGGGCGCAGAAATAGGATTCTGCATTGCGCTGACAGCAGGCCTACTTATCGCCGGTGAGTCCGTCGGAGATCATCTGCGTTGGTATGGCGGCATGTTTATCCCAATATTACTCGTCCTAAGGTTCTATGCAAAACGCCAAACACAGACTGTTGTCACCAAAACGGTAGCCACCATCCTGTTTGTTACGTTTATTGCATTCATGTTCTACTTATTCAGCGCACATATAATTGTTCTCAAATGAGATACTACATCATTGCCGGCGAAGCCTCGGGCGACATGCTCGGAGCCCACTTGGTCCAAGCGCTAAAAGCAAAGGATTCACAGGCCGATTTCCGCTATTGGGGCGGCGACAATATGAAAGCGGCTGTCGGCCACACTCCAGTGCGACACATTCGCGACTTAGCCTTTATGGGCTTTCTCGAGGTTCTGGCACACCTTAAATCAATACTGGGGAACCTATCTTTCTGTAAACAAGACATTCTCGACTACCGCCCGGATGTCGTCATCGGCATAGACTACCCAGGCTTCAATCTCAAGATTGAACAATGGGCACACCTCCACAGGTTCAAAACCATACATTATATCTCGCCCAATCTATGGGCTTGGAAAAAGGGGCGCATCCGTGGCATGAAGAAAAGCCTCGACCTCCTGTGCTACATTCTGCCGTTCGAGGAGAAATTCTTCAACGACAACCAAATGGCCCAAGCTTTATATGTCGGACACCCACTGCTCGACGCCATCCGAGACAAAGACAAACCTGTCCTACGACGCGAAAAGCCTACCATCGTACTGATGCCCGGCAGCCGCCGCCAAGAGCTGGAGAGCAACATGCCGCTTATGGTACAGTTAGCCAAGCGACATCCGGAATTCTGTTTCATTGTAGCTGGCATGAGTCTGCTGGGTGAGTCTATATATCAACGATACATACCAGCCGACAGCAACATCGAAGTGGTGTACGACCAGACATACTCCCTGTTGGCTGATGCCTACGCTGCCGTCGTTTGTTCCGGCACCGCCACCCTCGAAACCGCCCTCTTCAATGTACCTCAGGTGGTTTGCTATCGCGGCAATCCCCTCTCCTACCTTATCGCCCGTGCCGTCGTCAGCCGCCGCATCCGCTACATTTCTCTGGTCAATCTCATTGCCGACCAACCTATCATTACCGAACTCATTCAGAACGACTTCAACCCCTCTCGCTTGGAACAGGAATTCCAGTTGATAACCACAGACAATGCCAACCGCAGTCGCATATTCACACAATATGCCCAAATGCGGACCCTCCTCGGCGGAGGTGGAGCCAGCGATCGTACCGCACAAGCCATCATAGACTTGCTGAAATGAAACATGTCACGCTCATATTCTGCCTTTTGCTTGCCACCTGGAGTCTTCAAGCCGAACACGTAAGGGTGTGCCTCTACAGCAACACCAAAGTCAGCACCCTCAATATCTCATTCGACTTGGGCAACTTCAATCTCTACGCCGATGGCAATCGATTGTTGGAGGACATGGTAGGCGAGGGGCGTTCGGTGCTGGTTCGCACCGAAGGCACGAAACTGCATGTCAGCGTCAACGAAGATGACTACGGTACCATAAATACCCTACGAATTGAAGCCACCGACACCGCTTGCATTCTCTGCCTCAACCCCGAAGGAGGCAAGCAGCGCACGTACGAGGGCAATCTTGAAGTCACCAATGTTGG
Organism: Bacteroidales bacterium UBA3630; assembly: GCA_002373995.1. Lineage (GTDB taxonomy): Bacteria > Bacteroidota > Bacteroidia > Bacteroidales > P3 > Colimorpha. Next base: position 39,855 of record DFLB01000047.1, read on the forward strand.
CTCACGGCTGCGCATCATCAACGATGTGGAGTTCGAGACCTACATTGCCGGTGTTGTACAAAGCGAGATCTACGGCACACAAAGTGATATCTTCCGCATCCAGGCCATCATCAGCCGCACCTGGGCCCTGCGAAATATGCGCAAACACGCTTCTGACGGCTACAATTTCTGCGACCATGTACACTGTCAGGCCTACCAGAACCGTTGCATTCGGCCCGATATTATGATGGGCACTATCCAAAGTAGCGGTCAAACACTTGTGGATTCTACAGGCAAACTCATCGAGACCCCTTTCCATTCCAATTCTGGCGGCCAGACCTGCAACTCAGAGGATGTGTGGCGCACCGCCCTACCATATCTGCGTTCTGTACCAGACACCTTCTCATACCACATGCGCCAGAGCGACTGGGTGCGGACCATTAGCATCGACCGTTGGCTCGACTACTTTAAGCGCCAGCACAAACTGGACATCGCCGACAATGCCATCCTCGACACACTGCTCCACTTCACCCAGCTGACCCGTAAGGTGCGCTTGCTTGGAATACCCCTTACCCGCATCCGTACCGACTTCCAACTCAAATCCACATTCTTCTCCGTATCCGTCGACAGCGCCACAAATTCCGTCATCCTGCATGGTCACGGCTACGGCCACGGTGTCGGTCTTAGTCAGGAAGGCACCATTCGGATGGTAGACTTAGGCTATAGCTACGACTCCATCCTGCGCCACTACTACACCGGTGCCGTCATCCACCTCGACCCCTCCATGACACCAAGCTACATCGAAGACTACACCTCGCAATTAGCGCGCATCATCGAGGAAGACAAAAATAAGAAAACCCAGGCTCATTCAAAGAAAGACGACTGGCTGGGGCGCCTCTTCCGACTTCGCGACCGCGAGGAGCGCCAGGAGGTCTACATTGAATCAGAACAAGACAACGAAACCGATTGGGAATATGAATGGTAAAAAATTACAGAAGGCCACCGAACATTGGCACATCGCGATTGTCGCCCTGTTGCTAATATCTCCTTTCCCAGCTTTCCGCACTCTCCAAGCACAGGTCAAATGGCACACCATCGAGGAAGCCTCAGCCTCCAAGATTGGCGACAAACTCTATTTCATCGACTTCTACACCACTTGGTGTGGATACTGCAAAAAGATGGACCGCGAAACCTTCACCAATCCCACCGTAGCCAAAATACTCAACCACTACTACTACCCCGTCAGGTTCGACGCCGAGAGCCATCAGAGCATCAACTGGAAAGGGCAGACTTACCAGCCTGGCGCAGCCAACCGCCGCGGTAGCACTCACCAGTTTGCCACTGGCTTGCAGGGCTTCCCCTCCTTTGTGCTCTTCCGCGCCGACGGCAGCCCACTGCAGGTCATCCCTGGCTTCTATCCTCCCGACCAGTTCGTCATCATACTCTGGTACTTCGCCTCGGGCGACTGCGACCGCTACCCCTTCGACCGCTACCAGCGCATCTTCGACAAAGAGATACGCCCACAGATGGACAAAAAGCTAAAGTAATCACTCAACGTCCAACATTTCAGCATTAAAATCATGGGACTGTTTAGCAAAAAAGACAAATCAGCCGAGCGTGCCACCCTCGACAGTGGCCTCGCCAAGACAAAAGAGAGTTTCTTCCAGAAGCTGACCAAGAGCATCCTTGGCAAAAGCACTGTCGACGACGACGTACTCGATAACCTCGAGGAGACTCTCATCACATCCGATGTCGGCGTCGAGACCACACTCAAAGTCATCGACAAACTGCAGCAGCGCATCCATCGCGACAAATACATATCCACCTCCGAACTCAACTCCATCCTGCGCGCCGAGATTGCGCAACTGCTGCGCCACCCGTCCAACGATCGCTTTCCCGCCACCTTCGACGCTCCACTGCCCCATCATCCTTACGTAATCCTCGTCGTCGGCGTCAACGGCGTGGGCAAAACCACCACTATCGCCAAACTCGCCTACCGCTACAAGGAGGCCGGACGCTCAGTAGTGCTGGGGGCCGCCGATACCTTCCGCGCCGCCGCCGTCGAACAACTCTGCCTGTGGGCCGACCGCGTCGGGGTGCCCATCGTGCAGCAAGGCATGGGCGCCGACCCGGCTTCCGTCGCCTACGACACTCTCCAGTCAGCCATCGCTCGCCAGTGCGACGTCGTCATCATCGACACCGCTGGCCGACTGCACAACAAGGTGGGACTGATGAACGAACTGACCAAGATACGCCGCGTGATGCAAAAGCTCGTCCCCGACGCACCTCACGAGGTACTCCTCGTTCTCGATGCTTCCACCGGCCAGAACGCCGTCGAACAAGCTCGCCAATTCACCTCGGCCACCGACGTCAACGCTCTGGCCCTGACCAAACTCGACGGCACAGCAAAAGGCGGCGTCATCATCGGCATCAGCGACCAGTTCCAGGTGCCCGTACGCTACATCGGCCTCGGCGAAAAAATGACAGACCTGCAACTCTTCGACCCAGACGAATTCGTAGATTCCTTGTTCGAATGAAAATCAACATCATCACCCTCGGGTGCTCAAAAAATACGGTAGACAGCGAGAACCTCGCCGGTCAACTCAAAGCGCTGGGCCACACCGTACACTTCGACCGCAACCGCAACGACTGCGACACCATCATCATCAACACCTGCGGCTTCATCGGCGACGCCAAGGAGGAAAGCATAGACACCATCCTCCAGCAGATTGCCGTCAAAACACGCGGCCAAAAAGCCCGCAAACTCATCGTCTGCGGATGTCTGGTCGAACGCTACCGCAACGAACTGCAACAGGAGATGCCCGAAGTGGACGCCTGGTACGGTGTCCACGAATGGCAAAAGATTGCAGACACCATCGGAACCTTAGGCCCCATTGAAACCATAGAACCCCGTCCCCTCTCCACCCCCTCCCACTACGCCTACCTCAAGATCGCCGAAGGATGCAACCGCAGCTGCTCCTACTGCGCCATTCCCCTCATCCGCGGCGCTCACCATTCGAGACCCATCGAGACAATCATCTCCGAAGCCAAGAACCTGGTAGCCAACGGTGTAAAAGAACTGATAGTCATCAGCCAAGACACCACCTGGTATGGCCTCGACCTCTACCGACGCCGCGCCCTCGGCCAACTCCTCGACCGCCTGGCCGTCGAAAGCGGTGCCACCTGGATACGCCTCCACTACACCTACCCCTCCTCCTTCCCCGAAGACGCCATCGACGCCATCTCTCGCCACCCTAACATCTGCAACTACATCGACATACCGCTGCAGCACATCAACTCCCGCATCCTCAACTCCATGCAGCGCGGCATCGACCGCGAAGGCACCCTCCGCCTGCTCGAGCGCTTTCGCGCCAAACTCCCCGACGCCGCCATCCGCACCACACTCATCGTCGGCTACCCCGGCGAAACCGACGCCGAGTTCGAGGAACTCAAAGACTTTGTGCGCACAGCACGCTTCGACCGCATGGGCTGCTTCGCCTACAGCCCCGAAGAGGGCACCCCGGCCTACGCACTCGGCGACCCGGTGCCCGACGAAGTAAAGCAGCAGCGCGTCAGCGAACTAATGGCCCTCCAGGAACAAATATCACTCGAACGCAACGAAGCCCGTGTCGGCAAAGTCTTCCGCTGCCTCATCGACCGCATCGAGCCATGCGCCAACCGCACCTCTATTGCGCTCAGCGGGAGCACCCCCGACTCCTGCCTCCTCGTGGGCCGCACCGAATACGACAGCCCCGAAGTAGACGACGAGGTCCTGATCTCTACCACCACCACCTCCATCCGCCCAGGCGATTTCGTCAATGTGCGCATCCTCCAAGCCCTTGAAAACGACCTCATTGGGCAACTCGTATAGCACAACATCCTCTCCCTGAGCCCATTACCCCCCAACCGTAAGCATTACCTAAGCATATCCTAAGCATATCCTAAGCATCACCAAGGCATATCCTAACCATTCCATTGGCGAGTTCCTCTGCAATGCAATGAAAATGAACACCCAAGGGCCTTCCAGACGATTTTTTTCCATTTAGTCAACGCCCAATTCGTTTTTTTTTCCTACCTTTGCCGCCGGTTTCGGTCGCCTCTCTGAGGCGCCAAGAGGGAATCAGGTGCAAGTCCTGAGCAGTCCCGCTGCTGTGAGTTTCAACCACTTAGACCCTCCTCATGCCACTGTCTGCCGCCATAGGCAGGTGGGAAGGCCGAGGGTCGGAAACAAGCCAGAAGACCTGCCGCAACCTTAGTCAACACTCCAAGCCCTCGAGGAAAGGACAGGATCTATGAGCAAAGGATTATATCGTATTGTATCGTTTATCGTTCACGCCGGCCCACACACCGGAGTGCCATTGCTCGCCGCCATACTCTCGGGGGCTTTTTCCCTCTCCCTGCACGCGCAAGACACCGTCCAGACCCTCGACGCCATCGATGTCAGCGCACAGCGCACCCCAGCCGTCATGCAAACCTCCACACCAACCCAAGTCCTCGACGCCGCACGCATCGACCAGCAAGGCATCCTCCAACTGAGCGACGCCGTGCGACAAATGGCCGGCGTAACACTGAAAGACTACGGCGGCGTGGGCGGCATGAAAACAGTCTCCGCGCGCGGCCTCGGCAGCCAATTCTCCACCGTCACCATCGACGGCATCGCCATCAGCGACGCACAAAACGGTCAGGTCGACCTCGGTCGCTACCTGCTGGGACCTGCCGCCTACGTCAGCTTCAGCCAAGGACAGCAGCAAGACGCGCTCCTCTCGGCACGCGCCTGCGCCGCAGGCAACGTGCTCAACCTCGAAACCGCAGAACCACGCTTCTTCCCCGACGAACACACAAACCTCAAACTCGGCATGGAGCTGGGCTCCTTCTCTCTCATGAACCCCTCCGCACTCTGGGAACAGCGCTGGAACCGCCGACTCAAAAGCAGCCTCTGGCTGAGCTGGCTGCAGAGCAAAGGCGACTACCCCTTCACGCTCTACTACACCGACAGCCGCCAGGACAGCAGCAGCCGCGAACAACGACTCCACTCGGCCATGCACATGCTCACCGCCGACGCCAACCTCTTCTTCCGCATCAGCCGCGGCAACACCCTCAGCGCCAAACTGCACTACATGGGGGGCCGGCACCAGCTGCCTGGACCCGTGCAGTTCTACACCCAGCGCGTCTCGGCCCAGAGCACCCTGGAGGAAATAGCCTTCCTCCAAGCCAAATGGCACATCGACCGGCAGCGATGGCAAGCCCAAGTGCTCGCCAAAGCACAGCAAACCTACGACCGCTACGAAGACAGCGCCGCCAACACCCTCACACACTACCTCATGAACGACTACCGCCAGCGCGAAGCCTACCTCAGCGCCACAGCCGTCTGGCACACAACCCGTTGGCTCGACCTCCGCGCCGCCGCCGACGCCAGCCTCGCCTCCCTCCTCACCAACCTCGCCCTGCGAAACGACGTGCACCGCCAAAACCTCATGGCCGTAGCAGCCATCCGTCTGCACACCGCCGACAGCCTCCTCAACCGCCTGGAACTGAACGCTCACCTCCTCGCCACCTCCATCCGCGACCGCGTCGCCGACCTCGACACACTCCCCTCCTACCGGCGACTCTCTCCTTTCCTCGGCATCAACCTCACACTCTTTGGCCACACCACACTGCGCTACTTCTACAAAGAAACCTTCCGCGCACCCAACTTCAGCGAACTCTACTTCTTCGCCATGCCGCGCAACCTGCACCCCGAACGCGCTCGCCAGCACAACATCGGCATCGCCCACACCAACCGCTGGTTCGCCCTCACCGTAGACGGCTACATGAACCGCGTCAGCGACAAAATACTCGCCATCCCCACACAAAACATGTTCCTCTGGAGCATGCAAAACATCGGCCAGGTGGAAATTCTCGGCCTCGACGCCACTGCCAACGCGCAACTCTCCTCCCTCAACATCCAACTCTCCTACACCTTCCAGCGTGCTCTCGACCGCACCGACGAACACAGCCGCACCTTCGGCCACCAGATTGCCTACACTCCGCGACACAGCGGCGGCGCCGCCCTCCGCTGGGAAAACACCTTCGTCAACCTCGGCGCCACAGCAATGGTGGTCGGCCAACGATACTACCGCATGCAAAACTCCGCCGAAACACTCCTGCCTCCCTACTGCGACCTCGGCCTCCAAGCCGACCGCGACTTCCAACTCCGTTGGGGCACACTGCGCGTGCAAGTGCAGGTCCTCAACCTCCTCGACGAACAATACGAGGTCGTTCGCTCCTACCCCATGATGGGGCGCAACTACCGCCTGAAGCTGATTTATATCTTCTAACGCAAAAGAAAAGAAAATAGTATGCAACACATCAACAAAATTTTTGCCATCGCGCTGCTGGCCTTCTGCCTCGCAGCCTGCCACAAAGATTCCCTCGCCCCCGACGGCTCCTCTCAGACCGGCGGCTCCGAACCCGCCATAGCCGACACCCTCCGGGGCGTAGCCCTCATCCTCAACGAAGGCAGCTGGGGCAACAACAACGCCTCGCTATCGCTGCTCCTCAACGACACCACCGGCGAGGTCATCAACAACTGGTTCGCTCAGAAAAACGGCCGCGGCCTGGGCGACGTAGCCCAGGACATGGTGGCCTACGGCTCAAAAATCTACATCACAGTATGGAACTCTAACAGCCTCGAAGTCATCGACCGCAACACCAGCCGCTCCCGCCGTATCGACCTCGGCGACCTGAGCCCGCGCTACATCGCCACCCACGGCGGCAAGCTCTACATCAGCTGCTACAACCCTAACTGCGTCATCCGCATCGACACCGCCTCCCTGAAACTCGAAGCCTCCTGCGCCGTGGGCGACTACAACCCCGAAGGTGTCGCCGTAGCCGGCGGCAAACTCTTTGTAGCCAGCAACAAAGCCGGCCTGCCCGACGGCAGCTACGCCTACGACAACAAGGTGTATGCCATCGACCTCGCCTCTTTCGCCAACCCAACGCCCGTCACCGTCGGCACAAACCCAAACAAGGTGCTGGTCTTCAACGATCAGTATGTTGTGGTTAACTGCTTCGGCGATTACAACGCCAGCACCTACAGCTACTCCAACCCCAAAGTGGCTGCCATCAACGTCTCCTCTCTCGAAGCAACTCTCTACGACGAGAACCTGGAGGACATGGCTGTGTACAACAACCGCGTAATCGGCTTCAGCACAAGCAACGGCGAAACCATGTATCGCACACTCTCCGGCTCGCCCTCCGCCTTCACTGTCTCAACCAGCTACATGGACAACGGCGTGGAGCCTTACAAGATCAACATCAACCCCGCCAATGGCGACGAGTACCTGACCACCACGGGCGGCTACATCGCCAACGGCGATGTCCGCTTCACCGCAGCCGACCGCTCGCGCTCTTGGAGCACACAGGCAGGCATGCTGCCATCAAAGGTCATATTCTTGTAAAACAAAAAGAAAGCGGAACCCTCAAGTTCCGCTTTTCTTTTGGCTATCGCTGCGTGGCGATATAGTCAAGCACCTTCTTCTTGTCGCTGCTGAAACTCAGCACATCGATGGTCTTGTAGTAGTTGACCGGATCCACACAGTAGTGATAGGCGTACTTGAGAAACTCAACCTGCGAGTTGCTGAAGTCAATGGTCTGCGCCAGACGACCTATCTGCACGGCAGTGAGGTTCGACGAGGCCACGATGACCTTGCCCAGCGCCAACCGGTCGCTGTCAAACGACTGTGCACGCATACGTCCTATCATGGCTTCCACCTCGTCGTCCGTAGCCACTCGCACCTCTGGCTCTACCGGCGCCACAGGCTGTTCGGGCACCACAACGACCACCGCCGGCTTGTCGCCAGATGGACGATGCTTCGGCTGACGATCCTCGGCATAGCTCTCGGCACGATTGTGCGAGGGGGTATAGAGCAGCAGTTGCTCTAAGCGCTGGTCATAGTTGACGTTGACCTGCACGTTGGGCTCACCCGGGCGCAACTGCATGACGGCGGCTTTCTCGGCCGGTCGCTTCAGCACCACCACCACTTCATGGGTCTGGTCGCTCACGTCGTTCACCATCACTCGGCTCTGCGGCATCCGGTTCATCAGGTTGCCATCCATGAAGACCGAAAAAGCCTCGCCGCGCTGACTCTCAAAACTGACCGTGTAGCGCGTCGGCGGCGGCACGCTGCCTGGCTGGGGCTTGGCAGGGCGGTGCCCAGGCTGGGCCATAACTGCCGAGCATACAATGCCCAGCACCAACAAAATCAGTGTCTTTTTCATAGTTACAGTATTTTTCTCAGCTTGTGTTCGCGGAAATACATGGTGTCAATGCTGCGCCCGTCCTCGCCGTGCAGTGCTTTGGCAAACTCGTCGAACGTACGATGCTCCATATAGACAACGTTGTACACATCGCCCACATTGTCAATAAAATGGGCGTCGCTGTCGGTGATGAAGGTAAAACGCTTGAGGTAGGCAAACTTCTTTAGGGTCTCCTCGCGCGTGGTGCGGAAGTTAATCTCCAATCCGTCGGCCCTCAAGTCGGGCGGCACAAAGCCCAACTGACTCATCAAGCTGGTGGTGCCTTTGTTGATATGCGCCGGCACAAAGAGACCGCCAATGCAGTGCACCTCATCATAGATGCCGTCAATATCAACGTCGATGGCATTCAGCAGATGGTACTCCTCCTCACCCACAATCTCATCGTTCTCATCCACAATGAGCTGGTATCCGAAACGATCCTCGTCATTAGGGATAGGAGGCAGATGCGCATCCAGAAAGTCCTGGAAGGCATCCAGTTGTCCTTCATCCGCAAAATAGCAGAGACAGTGTGTTTCTTCCTGCGATGTCACCTCCACTCCGCCCAGCACAAACAAGCCCTTCTCTCGGCCTATTTTCTGCGTCACCTTGACCTGGCGGGTGGTATTGTGGTCTGTGATGGCTATCATGTCCAAACCTCGTGCCAACGCACGCTCCACTATCGCTGACGGCGACATTTCCAAGTCGCCGCATGGCGAAAGCACAGTGTGAATGTGCAAGTCGGCTTTGAACGGGCTCAGCATGATACTACCTTAACCCAGAAACCTCTATCCTTTAACCTATGAGCTGGTATATCTTACCAACCGTCTCGTAGGTCTGCATCTCGGTGGAAAGAAACGGTATACCTTCCTCGTTGCTCTGCTCAACAGTATCCTCGCTGGCGGTGAGGCCTTTGACCAGTATCACACAGGACAACTCCTTCAGCGAAGCGATTGCCATCACGTTTTTGTGCGTCTGCAGCGTCACCCACACATTGCCCATCTCGGCGTTGCCCATGACGTCGCTCAGCAGGTCGCTGACGTAGCACCCGTCTATCTCGCGATCCAGGCCATTCTCTCCGCTCAACACCTTGAGGTTGAGTTTATCTACAAGTTCTCTGACTTTCATTGCTATACTGATTGTTTATTGTTTTTCATTCTGCGCGGAACGACGCCAGGTCTGCCTCGCTGAAGTGCATCGCGTAGTAGGCCTTGGCGCATACATCTTCTTCCGTCATGCGTACATAGACATTGGCACTGTCGGTGAAGCGCTTTTTCAGCTCGCCTTCGGCACGGCTGGCATCATCAATAATGAGCAGGCTCATAATGATTTCCGCCGTCATATCGTAGAGACGGCGCGCCAGGAAGTCGTGCACCTCCTGTGAGCCTTGTTCCTTGACGTATGCGACAGCTTTCTCATAGAGGTCTACCAGCGGAGCAACGCGGGCCTTCAAGGGACGCAGCTCCTCTGCCACCTCGCCCTGCATCATATCCTTGATAACCTGCAGGTAGGTGCCGTTGGTGACATAGCGTATGGCTGCCACCACCTGCAACTGTGTGGTACCCTCGTAGATGCTGAAGATACGCGCATCGCGATAGAGGCGCTGACTCTTGTATTCCATGATGAAGCCGCTGCCGCCATGTATCGAGATGGCGTCGTAGGCGTTCTGCGAGGCATATTCGCTGTTCATACCTTTGGCCAACGGCGTGAAGGCATCGGCAAGCTTCGAGTACTGCTTCATCTCGGCGCGCTCGTCGGCTTCCAGCTTGCGGAAGCGAGCTATATCCTCCAGGCTCTTGTAGATGTCCACATAGCGCGAGGTGCAGTACAGCAGCGACCGTCCGGCATCGAGCTTGGCTTTCATGCGGCTCAGCATATCATAGACGGCGGGGAAGTTGATAATCTTCTCACCAAACTGAGCACGCTCGCGGGCATAAGCAAGGCCTTCGTTATAGGCTTCCTGCTCCACGCCGACGCTCTGCGCCGCAATACCCAGGCGGGCGCCGTTCATCAGGGCCATCACGTACTTGATCAAGCCCAGCTTGCGGTCTCCGCAGAGCTCGGCTTTAGCGTTCTTGTAAGTCAACTCGCAGGTGGGACTGCCGTGAATGCCCAGTTTATGCTCTATATGGCGCACATCGACACCGCCATTGCGCTTGTCATAGATGAACATCGACAGGCCACGGCCGTCTTTCGTACCCTCTTCGCTGCGAGCCAGCACCAGGTGGATGTCCGAGTCGCCGTTGGTGATGAACCGCTTCACACCGTTCAGTCGCCAGCACTGCTCCTTCTCGTCGTATGTGGCCTTGAGCATCACGCGCTGCAAGTCACTGCCGGCGTCGGGCTCGGTCAGATCCATGCTCATCGTCTCTCCCTTGCAGATGCGCGGGATATACTTCTCGCGTTGCTCGTCGCTGCCAAACTCATAGAGGGTATCGATGCAACTCTGCAGGCTCCAGATATTCTGGAAGCCGGCATCGGCGGCGCTGATCACCTCGCTCATCATGCTGAACACCGTGCTCGGCAGGTTCAATCCGCCGTAGCGTCGCGGCATCGACACACCGTAGAGGCCCGCCTTCCGCGTGACATCCAGGTTCTCGAACGTCTTGCTCGCATACACCATGCGTCCGTTCTCTAAGTGCGGCCCCTCAAGGTCCACACTCTCCGAGTTGGGTTCGATTGTGTTAGCCGCCACTTCGCCCGTGATGTCCAGTATGCGACGATAGTTCTCGACAGCATCTTCATGGTCTACTGGGGCGTAGTCATACTCCTTGGCATCCTTGAAGCCGTCTTCTTTCAGCTCCACGAGCCGCTTCATCAATGGATGGGAAAGATGGAAATCAATCTCCGGATGGTCTGTATAGTAGTTTGCCATAATTATTTGCTATTCTGTTTGTAATACTTAATCAACTTCGGCACAACTTCCTCCACCGTGCCGGTAATCACATAGTCGGCTATCTTGTTGATCGGCGCCTCGGGGTCGCTGTTGATACTGATGATGATACCGCTGTCCTGCATACCCGCAATGTGCTGTATCTGTCCGCTGATGCCGCAGGCGATATACACTTTCGGGTGCACCGTGACTCCCGTCTGACCTATCTGGCGGTCGTTGTCTATCCAGCCGGCATCCACTGCAGCGCGGCTGCCACCCACTTCGCCGTGCAGCACCTTGGCCAGTTCGAAGAGCATATCGAAGCCCTCTTTTGAACCCACGCCGTATCCGCCGCTGACCACAATGGGCGCTCCCTTGAGATTGTGCTTCGCGGCCTCCACATGGTGGTCGAGCACCTTCACCACAAAGGCCTCGGGCGAGACATACTTGCCCACCTCCGGATACACCACTTCCTTGCGGCAGGGACCGTCATAGACTGCTTTCTGCATGACACCGCTGCGCACCGTGGCCATCTGTGGCCGGTGATCGGGGTTGACAATCGTAGCCACAATGTTGCCACCGAAGGCGGGACGTATCTGGTACAGCAGGTTCTCATAGCGCCGGCCGCTCTTCTTGTCCTCGTAGGGGCCGATCTCCAACTGCGTGCAGTCTGCCGTCAGACCGCTCGTCAGGCTCGACGACACGCGCGGCCCCAGGTCGCGGCCTATCACCGTTGCCCCCATCAGGCATATCTGTGGCTGCTCCTCCTTGAAGAGGTTCACCATGATGTCGGTATGAGGCGCCGACGTGTAGGGGAACAGGCCCTCGCCGTCGAAGACAAACAGCTTGTCCACGCCGTAAGGCAATATCTGTTCCTCCACCTTGCCTTTGATACCCGTACCGATGACCACGGCCTCCAGCTCGGCCTTCAACTCGTTGGCCAGCTTGCGCCCCTTGGTCAGCAGCTCCTGCGACACCTCACGCACCTCAGTGCCTTCAATCTCAATATATACGAATACGTTGTTCATGCTATCCAATAATTTTGTCGTTCAACAATTCGACGATGAGGCCGTTGATGTCCTCGTCGCTGGCTGTGAGACACTTGCTCTCCTTGGCCTGGAAAGCGATGCTCTGCACCTCCTTGACCTTGGTGGGCGAGCCACTCATGCCGCACTGCTGCGGGTCGCCGTCCACATCGGCCACGCTCCACTGCGTCAGCGTCAGGTACGGGCGCTCTTGGCGCATCTCTTCCATCTTTCCACTGTCCACCTTCCACTTTGCGCTGAGCTCTGCCATTTCCAGCGGGCAGGCGGCATACTTGTACTTCATCACCAGCTTGGCGTTCTGCGGACGGCACTCGGCTGCCGAGCCGTTCACCGTCACCACCAGCGGCAGCGGTGCCTCGACCACCTCCACGCCGCCGTCGATCATGCGGCGGATGGTAGCCTTGCCGTTCTCTATCTTGATGATCTCCTCGGCATACGTCACTTGGTTCAGCCCCAGCTTCTGGGCCACCTGCGGACCCACCTGCGCCGTGTCGCCGTCGATGGCCTGGCGGCCACCGATGACCAAGTCCACGTCGCCGATCTTCTTGATGGCCGCGGCCAGCGCGTAGCTCGTCGCCAGCGTGTCGGCACCGGCAAACAGGCGGTCGGTCAACAGCCAGCCAGTATCGGCGCCGCGGTACAGACCCTCGCGGATAATCTCGCCGGCACGCGGCGGGCCCATCGTCAGCAGCCCCACCGTCGTCCCGGGGTTCTGCTCCTTGATGCGGAGCGCCTGCTCCAGCGCATTCAAATCTTCGGGGTTGAAAATGGCGGGCAGAGCGGCGCGGTTCACCGTGCCCTCAGCCGTCATAGCATCCTTGCCAACATTCCTTGTGTCAGGAACTTGCTTGGCCAGTACAACAATCTTCAAACTCATATCGTTCTTTATATTTAGACTGCAAAAATACGCATTTTCTGCGATATATCATCAAAAAAGTGCCTTTTTAACTTTTCCACGCGCTCTTCGCCCCGCTTATCCCCCACCCGTCGCCATGCTCTTGGTCCGGGGATGGTCCGAGGATGGTCCGGTGGTGGTCCGAGGATGGTCCGATAAAATTCGGACGGAAAGCGGACCTGAAGCGCACCTACCCGCTGCCTGCTACCCGCTGCCAGCTATACTCAGAACTGCCACATGCCGCTGTCCTTGAGGAACTGCAGCAGGTCGCGGCTGACGGACTCGTTCATCTCGCGCGGGTAGCGCTTGGTGGTGAAGATCTCGCAATAGTTGCGCGTGCCGTTTTCTTCAACCATCTTCTTGTTGAAGGGGTCGTCGTCGCGCACGCGGTGGCTTTCCCTCAACTCGGCGTCGGTCGCCACGTGGTAGGTCTCGCTATGCACCACGGCGTCCTGCCCCAGCCTCTCGCTGCGGCGCGGCTCCTCGGCGGGATGCCCCATCGCCAAGGCTATGACGGGCACCACCCCTGCAGGGCACTGCAGCAAGTCGGCAATCTGGCGCGTGTTGTAGTTGACGGTGCCGAGGTAGCAGAACCCTAGGCCTCGCGCTTCAGCGGCAATGCAGATGTTCTGCGCACAGAGGGCGGCGTCGACCAGCGCCGAGGTGAACCACAGCAGGTTGCCGTAGGGCTCGTCGCAGGCGTTGAGGCGGCAGTAGTGATGATAGCGCGCCACATCGACACAGACGGTAAGCCACAGCGGCGCCGTGGCACACTGGCCGAAGTGCAGCTTGCACAACTCGCTGCGCAAGGGTTCCTGCTGCGTAACGATGACGCTGTAGAGCTGCATGTTGCCCGTATTGGAGGCCCGCAGCCCGCAGTCGAGCATCTCGGCTATCAGGTCGGGACTGACGCCTTCCGGCGTGAATTTCCGCACAGAGCGGTGCTGCATAAGGAGTTCGATGGTGTCGTTTTTCATGTTCGAAAGTGTGTTTCTGGGTTATACTCAAGGCTACCAGTCGCCGCGCACAGCCAAGCCTACGCTGTCGCGCACGACGGTGGTGCGCTGCACAGGCGTGTTGCTGGCGGGCGGATAGAAGGTGTAGCCTATGGCGAAACCGCTGTTGTGGGTGCCGTCAGGCACTTGCAGCGGCATGTACATCTGTGGATGTATCTCGGTGCAGGCGTGGGCACGGAGGGTGTCGGTCAGCAGCGCCATAGCCGAGTGTGCCGAGTGTTGCTCCCAATGGAACCAGAAGTTGATCCTGATGGGCCGCTCGGCCGAGGGGACAATGTCGTAGCTGTAGGGGTTGTAGACCCGCAGGGCAAGGCTGAAAGGCGGCAGACTGTCGGCCTGGCGGCTGCTGTCGGCAGGCTGCAGCCACGGCAGACGGATGTCGATGGGGTCTATATGCTCGACACGCAACTCGCGCATCGGCACAAAATCAGGCACGATGTCGTAGTTGAAGACATGCCCGTCAGCCAGCTCAATGCTATGCGACTGGCCATTGTTGTTCATGTTTCCCACCACCACCTCGCGACCGTGGAAGGCGCGGTCGGCGGTGTCGAAGCGCCACTGGCTCTCGCGCGTGAAGTAGTATGGCGAGCAGAACGCCGTGCCGCCGGTGTAGTAGGCATACTTGGCCGGCGCGGTGTAGTTCTGCATGAACAGCACCGGCCGCCCGTTGGCAACCTCGGCAATCTGGCTGTAGGTCGCCTCCTGGTTCCACAGCTCACCCTTCATCCCCATGGGGTTGGTCACAGCCAGCACACGCACCACAAGGAAAAGCCCGCCGCACACCCACGCCGCCACACGTACATAGCGCGAGCTGCGCGCCTCATAGAACAGCAAGGCCGTCAGCGGCAATGCCATCGGCAGCAGCCACTGCGGTTGGGCGTGTCCGTTGCGCGTGGCGACAAGGAAGAAGAGAGCGAAGCCCGCGACAGTCCACACCAGGGCACCCCGCATGGGAACCGTGGCATGACGGCGGCTGAAGAGGGCACGCCCGTAGTGGTATAGCCACAACGGGTTGAAGAGCACCAGCAGCGTGGCCAAGTACTCAAACATGAAGGAGGGCTTGTATTCCCATGCATTGCGTCCCGCCAGGTGGTAGCGCAGCGATACCCACTCGTGGCTGTACTGCCACCACAGATGCGGCAGGTAGAGCACCAGCGCCACCAGCGCTGCCACATAGAGTCGCGGACGGCAGAAGATCCTGGGCTGGGAAAGCAGCACCAGCAACACGACCAACGCCCCGTGGTATTTGCTGTAGCCCAGCAGCGCCACCGCAAGGCCCATCAACAGGGCATCTGCCAACGTGTTGCTGCGGTGGAAGCGCTGCCACGCCCATAGGAAAAGCACGGTGCAGAACATCAGCGGCGCATCGGGCACAGCCAGGAAGCCGTAGAGTTGCAACAACGGCTGCGAGAAGCAGAGCAACACATAGAGCACGGCATCGCGCCGAGTGGCGTCGGCAGGCCGTATCAGGTGCCAGAACAGAAGGAGGTAGAGCGGCTGCAACAGCGTGGCACAGAAGCGGATCCCCAGCGCTCCCGGCAGCCATGACGAGAGCCACACCAGCACAGCCACCATCGGCGGGTGGTCGAAGTAGCCCCAATCCAGATGCTTGGAGAAATACCAATAATAGGCCTCGTCGTTGGCAAGGCCTGTGAAGGCAGCTTGCAGTAGGTTTATCACCCACCACGCTGCCAGCAGGACAAGGACAAGGGCATCGGGCCGCAACGACCCGACACCCTTAACCATATTACAGCGACACGCCACCGTCCACGCAGATTACCTGTCCGGTGATGTACTCGCTCAGGTCGGAAGCTAAAAATAGCGAGGTGCGCGCAATGTCGAGGTCGGTACCGCCACGATGCAACGGTATCTCGCTGAGCCACTTGTCGTAGGCCTCTTTGGGCATAGCCTTCGTCATGGCCGACTCGATGAGACCGGGGGCGATGGCGTTGCAGCGGATACCACGCGAGCCTATCTCCTTGGCCAGGCTCTTGGTGAAGCCAATGATGCCCGCCTTGGAAGCCGAATAGTTGCACTGGCCGGCGTTGCCGTTCACGCCCACCACCGACGAGGTGTTGATGATTGACCCCGAACGCTGCTTCAGCATCATGGGGGTGAAAGCCTTGCAGTAGTTGAACACCGAGCGCAGATTGACCTCGATTACCATGTCCCAGTCTTTGGGCTGCATACGGAGCAACAGCGTGTCGCGTGTGATGCCGGCATTGTTGACCAGGGCGTCAAGGCGACCGTACTCCTTCTGCACCTGCTCGGCGACGGCAACGGTCTGGTCGTAGTCGGCTGCATTGCTGGCGATGAAGGTGCTCTTGGGCGACACCTGGCGCAACTCGTCGAGGAGCGACTGGCTGGCCTCGTTCTCCTGCAGGTCGGTGAAAATTACGGTGGCACCATGCTCGGCAAAGAGTTGGGCGGTGCGTTTTCCGATGCCACGCGAGGCACCGGTGATAAGGGCTATTTTGTTTTCTAACAGCTTCATTGTTTTACGGGATTATCTATTAATGCAAATGTTAATTCTCCTGAGCAGCACACCTTGCCGTCTACACTGGCCTTGGCATCGACAAAGAAAATCATGCCGCGACGGTTGGTGATGCGGGCCTTGATCTCCATCGTGTCGCCGGGACGTACCGGCTGGCGGAAGCGCACATTGTTGATGCCGCTATAGAGCGGCGTGCGACCTACAAGCTCGTCACGCACCAGGATGCAGCTTGACTGAGCCATGATCTCGCACTGGATGACCCCGGGAACAACAGGGTTGCCGGGGAAATGGCCTTGCAGGAAGAACTCATCGCCACGCACATGGTAGTGAGCCGTGGCCACATCGTCCTCCATCACCACATCGTCGATGAGCAACATCGGCTCACGATGCGGCAGGAAGGTTTTGATATCGTCTCTGTTCAAAGTCTTCATATCATTAATTTTATGTGTCTATTGTTTTGTTTAGTATTATGCGCCGCGACAGCCTTTGGTTTACACGCGCCGCAACGCAACACTGGCATTATTGCCACCGAAACCGAAGGTATTGCTCAGCGCAATATCTGCCTGCCACTGACGGGCTGTGTGCGGCGTATAGTCAAGGTCGCATTCCGGATCGGGTTCGTCGAGGTGGATAGTCGGCGGCACCACGCCGTTCTTCAGAGCCAGAGCACTGATAATGAGCTCCACCGCACCGGTGGCACCCAGCATGTGACCATGCATCGACTTGGTCGAACTGATGACAGCCTTCCTCGCACCCTCCTCGCCGAGTGTGGTCTTGATGGCGCGAGTCTCGCCCTTGTCGTTGAGCGGTGTGCCGGTACCGTGGGCATTGATATACAGTTGCTCGTCACTCTTGAAGCCAGCCTCTTCGAGTGCCAGCTTCATGGCCTGCGCCGCCCCGCGGCCCTCGGGATGAGGAGCGGTATAGTGATGCGCGTCGCAGGTGTTGCCATAGCCGCACACTTCGGCATAGAGTTTGGCGCCACGCTTCTTGGCCAACGTCTCGCTCTCGAGTATCAGGATGCCACAGCCTTCGCCGAGGACAAAACCTTTACGGCGTGCGTCGAAAGGCAACGAAGCCGCCATCGGGTCCTCAGCCGTAGTGAGGGCTTTCATATTGGCAAAACCACCGACCGCCATCTCGCAGATGGCTGCCTCGGTGCCACCGGTAATAACAGCATCTGCCCTACCCTCATGTATCAGACGATAGGCCTCACCCACCGAGTGGGTTCCCGTGGCACAAGCCGTCACAACGGGTATATTGGGGCCCTGTGCATTATAGGTGATGGCCACGTTTCCTCCTGCGATATTGCTTATCATCTCGGGAATGAACAACGGCGAAATACGACGCAGACCGTACTGCATCTTGTTGGCGTGCTCACGCTCGAAGGTCTTGATACCGCCGATGCCACTGCCTATTGCCGTGCCGAAACGAGTGGGGTCTACATCCTCGCCCACGCGCAGCCCGCTGTCCTGCATAGCCTGTGCCGCTGCAGCCAGGGCAAAGAGGGCAAAACGGTCATTGTGACGTATCATGCTCTTGTCGATACCGTAGTCTTCGGGATTGAATCCCTTGACCTCGGCAGCGATCTTGACCGGCAGGTTTTCACGGTCTATCTGCTGTATGTAGTCAATGCCGCAGACACCGTCCACGAGGCTCTGCCACAGCGCCTCGATATTGTTTCCAAGTGGGGTTATACAGCCCACGCCTGTGATGAATACTCTATTCATAATTTTATATATAAAACATATTTTAATACCTGACCACAGCCGCACTGGTGACAAACCCAGCGCCAAAGCCGTTGAAGACCATCAAGTCGCCGCGCTTTACCTTACCCTCGCGCACAATCTCGTCGAGCAGTACAGGGATACTGGCCGAACTGGTGTTGCCACGCTTGTGGATGTTAGAGTGGAAGCGTTCCTGCGGCAAGTCGAAATTCTGCTTAATAGCATCGATAATACGCTGATTAGCCTGATGTAGCAGGAAATGATCGATGTCTGCCAACTGCAAGCCTGCCTTCTCCACCACATCCTTGATGTCGCGCTGCGCCGACATGACAGCCATACGGAAGACCTCGCGGCCCTTGAGTTGCATAGCCTTGTGGGTGTCGATGCCCGCACCGGTCTCAAACGGCGTGGGTTCGCACGGCAGACGATAGAAGATGACATCCGGCATCGGCGTGGAAGTCAACTTGCTGGCCAGCATGTTGTCGCCCTTGCCGAGCACCATAGCACCTGCCGCATCTCCGAAAAGCACGCAGGTCTCGCGCTGCGTCCAGTCAACCATGCGCGTCACCTCCTCTGCACAGATGTAGAGAATGCGGTTCGCACGGCCAGTCTGGAGGAAAGCATCGCAGATGTCAAGGCCGTAGACAAATCCCGCGCAGGCCGAATTGATGTCCATCGTGGGGCAGTTAGGGCCCTTAATGCCCAGGATGCCCTGTACCAAGCTGGCCAAAGACGGGGTGACATAGCAATTGACAACATTGGAGCAGATGATGAAGTCGATGTCCTCGGGCACCAGTCCCGCAGCTTCGATGGCACGCTGACCCGCCAGGGCCGCAATGTCCTCGAAACGTTCGTTGGTGATAATCTGGCGCGATTTGATGCCAGTTCGGGTAGTGATCCACTCGTCGCTGGTGTCGACATATTCCGACAGCATGTCGTTCGTAACTGTATGCTTCGGAAGGGCACTACCGGTTCCAAGTATTTTCATTCCTTAATATTTATTTGAGGGGAGGGATTTGTGCTTGTACTCCCCGTGTTATTATCTTAATTTTTCCTAATTTCGGGCTGCAAAAAAACAACACTTTCCGAAAAGAAAAAAGTTAATTTACACAAAAAACACAATAATAGGGGCAAAATTGTGTTATTTTGGGTGAAAACATTTAAATTTGACATGAAAGAACAACAAAATAATTTCACCCAAGCTCAAAACTTGGCGAAAATAGAGCAGTTCTTCCAGAGCAAAACAGCCACAATGCTGTTTTTAGCCCTCTCTCTTTTCTTTGCCATTCTACTTGTAGTCTTCGGCCAACCTGTGGTCGTGCTCAACTTTACCGACCAGCTATCGACTATTCATCCCCTCATACAGTTGACATTGACCATTGTGGCGGGACTCATAGTGCTCACCGCGAGCCGAGTGCTACTGCTCATATTCTGCAATCGTTTTACATTCAGTCCAATAGGATACCTGCTATGGGTAATGGTCGAGCTGATAGGCATCATAGCCACCCTATGCACGATACTATGGGTCGTCAGCGGAGGCGGACATCTACAGCTCGGGCCCTTGGCTGGAGACATGCTGTTAGGCACCATTTTTGTCACCGCCATGCCGTACACTATCTCATTCTTAATCTTTCTATTACAACAGGAGCAGCACGAAAAGCACATGCTACAGGAAGAACTCGAACGGCTGCAACCCGCCCGTCCTGCAGCCGACACACCCGCAGGCAACGGCATCATCAACTTTCACAACCGCAGCAACCGTCTCGTATTCAGCATCGAGAGCCAATCTATACTCTATATTGAAGCCGCCGACAACTACACCAACATCCACTACCTCAACGATGGACACGAAGAGACCTACATCCTCCACAACACGCTGAAAGTCCTTGAGGCAGCCCTTGCCGGCACCACCCTGATGCGATGCCATCGCGGGTACATGGTCAATCTGGAGAATGTGCGGCGCCTGCAGCGCGAAGGCAGCAGTCTGCAACTCGAACTGGGTGGCACCACCAAGGTCATCCCCGTCACCAAGACCTATACCGAAACCATTGCCGGCCGCTTGGCCGCACTCGCCGAGAAACAATAATAAAAAGATACCTCATGGAATTCAGACTCAGTTACCAGGAAATCAGCGACCTGATAGAAAAGAAAGCAGGTCGCTCGCTCCCCGTCATGTACGGCGGCCCCCATACCGTCCGCATTGCCTACGACGTCAATGTGCTGTTCAAAAGCACCAGCGTAGGCATTGACCTCACCGTCGACCAGATAGTAGACAGCGACATCTACCTCTCCTACAACGGCGGCGCCGGCATCGACTTCATGATCCGTCAAGCCATCAACATGGCCAAAAGCCGCCCTGGGGGAGAGCTGATAGAGCCCCTCAACGACAACCGCATCCTACTCAACCTCAGCAAGAACCAGCAAGCGGGCTCCATCTTTGAGCACATCAGGCTCAAGGATATACGCTTCGACGAGCACTACGCCATCGTTGAGTTCACTCCCAAGAGTTTCTAAAGCCTCACCAGAGAAGATACAGCGAGGCCGTCCGGTTGATGCCGGACGGCCTCGCCCTGTCCTCACACGCACTACCGCAGCACCACGCGGCGCAGCGCACAGCCGCCGTCAGTTACCACACGCACAAAATATACTCCTGCGGCGCAGCCCGTAAGGTTCACACTTGCACTTTCCGATACAGACATCACACGCCCCGTCGCATCCATCACCTCCACACGGCGCAGCCCGTCGGCACTCACAGTCAGCCACCCCGTTGTGGGGTTGGGATAGACCGTGGCGGCCACGGCGTCGCCGTCAGGCTCACCTGGTGAAGCGATACCCAACGACTGCTGCGGCAGCGTGATGAACCGCACATCGTTGCGCACAGAGTCCACCTCGCCCGCAACAGCTGAACCATGCAATGAACATGCGTCAAAGGTAACGTAATCGCTCCAGTCGGCAATGGTGGCAAGATAATCCACATTATGTGCCGCAAAAGAGCGGAAACTCCCGTAATAATCGTTATTGTCCTCAACCGTAAGGATATAGTGCCGGGCTGGGCCAAGGGTTACAGGACTATAAAACCACACGGTGTACCATCCTGCACCCGCACCGACACAGAATCCACCCCGGTAGACCCGGTCTGTCCCACGCACATCAGCCCAGTCAGTGCTATCGGCGAAAACACTGTCCTCCTCCATCGCTGTAAGGTAGACATACACATTGCGTCGTACTATTGCACCGGAGTTCGTGCAATTGAACCGCACACCATAGACCGTACTACCCTCCCCTCCAAGCTCTTCACTGCTGAAGATCTGTTCAGAGCAGGAGTTTTTGTAGCTAATGTACGTAGGGAGAACTATCGATATGTTGTCGCTATTGCCCACATGGGTATAAGGCAGCGTGTCGGTCGCAGAAGTAAAGAAACGTATATCGGCACGTTTCGTAGCCCATCGCGACGCATATACTCCCCCCCTCAAATCGGAAAGGGAGAAAAAATCGTTGCTTGAGTATTTGACCAAGCTCGCCTTGTACGGGAGCTCGGAACACTCAAAATAATGCTCTTTATCATCCACATCGCCATCGTCTATAATCGTTATCAAGAGATTGTCGCTACCATTATAGGCAAAAGGAGTGTCAAGGTCAATGGATGTCCACTCATATTGATCCGACACCCAGAAAGGTCCGCTATAGACCAAATGATTATTGTCCACCGTCACATCCCAGTCACGACCAGACTCGAAAAAATCTTTGTCCGTGTGCGACATATAGACAGACCAACGCCGCTTTTGGGGTTGTGATGACGTGGTTTTCTGATAATATGCAATGGCATGGATAAAACACGCATCACCTATTTCAGAGGCATGATAGATAGTCTGCGATATGCTGTGAGGTTCCATAATACCAGCTGGCACACCTGCCTGATTTTCGGAAAGATAACCATCACCAAGGTAAACATACTGCGCCTGCGCCGCGCCACCCCATCCGAGAGCCAACGCCAGCAGAACCGTGGTAAAAAAGATAGTTGTTTTTTTCATAATGATGTTTTTTAGTGAATAAATGAATTGGGTTACTTTTTGGCGTGCAAAAATACAGCATTGCCAAAAACAATCCGACCACTAAAAACAAAGCTCTCACAGCTTTCCACATCGAAAAAAACAAAGCTCTGACACCTTTCCCCTACGCTCCACCCACGTTTTACGTCCGGTCTACGTCCGTATCACGTCCGAGTTCAGCCGGACTTCAGGCGTTGTGATACTTTTCGTGCCGCAGGATAGTGTGGGCGCGGTAGAGTTGTTCGAGGAAAAACAGGCGCACCATCTGATGGTTGAACGTCATCTGCGAGAGAGACATCTTCGAGTGCGCCGCGGCATAGACAGCCGGCGAGAAGCCATAGGCACCTCCGACGACGAAGGCCAGCGTGCGGACACCGGCATTCATCTGTCGTTGAATAAACTCCGAAAACCCGACCGAAGTGTATTCCTTGCCATGCTCGTCGAGCAACGCCACATGGTCGGCGCGCTCTATCTGCTTTAGTATCAACTGTCCCTCTCGTTCCTTCAACTCGTCGGGCGAAAGGCTGCCAGCATTCTTCACGGCCGGGATGGTGACGAACTCAAAAGGACAATAGTGCTTCAGCCGCGATACATATTCGTCGAGGCCGGCCTGAATGTAAGGCACATCGGTCTTAGAGACCACTATCAGCTTGATATTCATAGATGCAGCAGACGTTCTCCGAAAGGTATCGCTGAGCGGTAAACGCAATGGTAGGGCACCTGCTCGGTGCCAAAAGAGCGGTAGAAGAAAGCCAGTTTCTCGTCCATGCCGCCCTCGAAGTCGAACATCTGCGTGCGATGCGAGAGCTCGCGCAACATCTGCCACATGAGATAGCTCATAGCCCCGTGGGGTGCGTCGGCGCCGATGGCGAGCAACAGCGACCAAGCACAACGGTCGTCGTAAGCCACGAACCATGCGGCCTGCAGACCTCGGCTGCTGTGGTCGCGCAGACCCCAGAGCAGCCCCTGCCCGCGACTGCATGACGTCTCCACCACGCGACGCAACAACGGCTCGGCAATAAGGTCGCGCTGCCCTTGGCGGCGGTAGTAGGCGGCATGGAACGGAGCAAACTCATCGACAGACAGTTCATGGTCCACAAAGCACTGCTCTGCTACGGCCTTGTCGTAGCGGCGGCGCAGACGGGAAGCGGAACGATAGAGGGCATCCGGGTCGGCCAGCGAGGGAAAACGGTGGGTGTAGCGCGTCGTCTGACGAAAACCATGCCAGTGGAAAGGCTGCCAGTCCGTCACCTCGGGCGGGAAGCACTGCATAAAGAGTGCCGTCCGCCGGTGGCGTAACTCCGTAGCAAAGCTGTCCAGGACAGCCCTGCGCCGCTCGTCATCGAGCTCAGGATGCAGCCACGGGCCGCTCCACGGGGTAAGCTGAGGCTGAAGAATATACGACAGACCCAACTTTGAGCCGCAGAGGAATGGCATGGCGCCCACAACAGCATCGCCGTCCCGGGCCAGGAGCACGTCCCACAGCTTGCCGTGGCAGACGGTATCCATCCACCAAGCCTGCTGGAAGAGGGGCACATAGAGGTCCCCCGCCTCGCAAAGGGCGCGGTATCGCTCCTTGTCGGTCACTGGATTTTGATGCTGACGCGATTGTTCTTGATGCGGCCCTCGCGGGTGTCGTTGTCGCCAATCGGGTCGGCATCGCCTTTGGCCTCCACCTCGATACGGTTGGCTTCGACGCCACGCATGAGGAGGGCTTTCTTCACCTCGACGGCGCGCTGGCGCGAGAGGCCGATACAGTAGGCCTCAGTGCCCTGATTGTCAGAGTAGCCGCTGAGCAAGACACCCTTGCGCTCGTTCTCTTTCAGGTAGGTAGCCAGGGTGTCGAGTTGGCTCAACCAGGACTCGACGATAGTGGCATCGTTGGGGAAGAAGCGGATATCCTCGAAAGTGCGGTTATTGGTATCGGGGATGAAAATAGGACGTTTCTTGCTGCCGAAGTACATCAGCAGGCCCACACGGATGATAGGTTCCGAGGACTGTTCATTATAATAATTAGCACCCTTGAAGTAGCGGTAGTCGATCTCAGCCACCTGATATTGCACCTTGTTGCGCATTTCCTCTTTCTTCTTCCAAGCGTCGAAAGCATCGAGAGCCCCCTTAGCCTCGTTGCGAGCCTGTTCTGACAGGGCCTGGCGGCGCTGCGGGTCATCGATGTCGGGGTTGACGGCATAGATGGCGCACATAGTCATAGTGGCACGCGACACGCTCTGCAAGTAGTTGACCACCGGCGTCATGCGTCCCCAGTTGGGCTTGCGTGCCGTGGTGACAGTGTTGAAATCGACATAGTCGTAGGGACTATAATAGACATTGGTGCCTTTGGTATTGAAGTTAGTAAACTGCCAGAGGGTGTCGAAATCGGTCTGACGCACCTTCTGCCTTCCCTCGATGAAGGGCGAGGCATCTTTTTTGCTTTTCTTCGGCTTGGCTTGGGCGGCGGCATCGAGGCTGACGCCCACAAGCAAGGCAACGACCAGGAGACTGACTATCTTTTTCATCATGTAGAAGTGGTTTTATTTTTTTGTACCGAAAAGGGATGTATTATTGCAACTTATTGATGGCGTTCCTCAGTATC
This sequence comes from Bacteroidales bacterium UBA3630, assembly GCA_002373995.1. Taxonomy (GTDB): domain Bacteria; phylum Bacteroidota; class Bacteroidia; order Bacteroidales; family P3; genus Colimorpha. Next base: position 64,800 of record DFLB01000047.1, read on the forward strand.
GACCACTGTGCCGTCCTCGCAGAGCAGCACACGTGCCGGGAAGCGGTCGATCATCATAAAGTCGTGGGTCGAGATAAGCATGGCGGCGCCGGTCTGACGGCCCACGTCGACCAAGAGCTGCATAATCTCGGCCGAGGTGACGGGGTCGAGGTTGCCGGTAGGCTCGTCGGCGAGGATCAGCTGAGGATTGTTAATCAAAGCACGGGCGATACCCACGCGCTGCTGCTCGCCTTCGCTGAGGCGCTGAGGCAGAGCGTCGGCCTTGTGCGCGATACCCACTGCGGAGAGGGCCTTTTCGATCTGAGCGCGGCGCTCGTCGGCGTGCTTCCAGCCTGTGGCGCGGAGGACGAAATCGAGATTGGCGTAGACATTGCGGTCGTCGAGCAGTCGGAAATTCTGGAAGACAATTCCTATGCGGCGTCGCAACTGCGGTATCTGGCGGCGGCGGATGCGCGAGAGGTCCATGCCGCACACAACGGCACTGCCTGCCGCCACGGGATGGTCGGCATAGAGGCAGCGCAGCAGCGAGGTCTTGCCGGCGCCGCTTTTTCCGATCAGATAGACAAATTCGCCTGTGGCGAGCTGGAGGTTGACATTCTCGAGCAGAGGCACATCGCCGTGACTAACAGTCACGTTTTCAAGACTCACTATCGGCTCCACGGGAGTCGTATTCTCATTGTTTTCCATAAAAGTGACGACACAAATTGCGATGCAAAAATACAAAAAAAGTGCATATCAGACAAAAAAATATTGCCTTTAACATGCGAATGAAATATTTTTCGTACTTTTGCCGCCCGAAAAAAAGAACAGAGACAGATGAACATCATCATTGCCGGCGATGGCGAAGTGGGGGTACACTTGGCCAAATCGCTCTCGGAATTAGACCATAACATCACCGTGGTCGACCCGCACTCGGAGCTGTTGAAACGCCTTGAGAGCGAGACCGACCTGATGACCATCACAGGCGAGGCCACCTCGCCGCAGGTGCTGCGCGACGCCGGAGCTGCCGACTGCGACCTATTCCTCGCCGTGCTACACGAAGAAAGCATCAACCTTGTCAGCTGCATTCTGGCCAAGAAGCTGAAAGCCAAGAAGACCGTGGCCCGCATCACGAACGCCGAGCTCCTGACCCCCAAGCACCGCGAGATGATGCGCGACCTAGGCATCGACGAGATGGTGTGTCCGGAACGCATAGCCGCCAAGGAGATCACCAACCTGCTGAACAATACTGCGGCGACAGAGTTCTTTGACTTCAGCGGAGGGTTGCTGACGATGTATGTGATACGCCTCGAACCCGGGTCGCCGGTGGTAGACCACGCGGTGAGCGACCTGGTGCAGACCTACCGCGACCTGCAGGTGAAGGTGGTGGCGCTGCTGCGCGGCGGCGACACCATCATACCTCATTCAGACACCGTCTTCCACGCCGGCGACCTGGCCTACATCATAGGCCGTGCCAACCAGGTGGAGACCATCAACCGCGTGGCAGGCAAGCAGGAGGTGAGCATACGCAACGTGATGATTGCCGGCGGGGGGCGCATAGGCCGCTACGCCGCATCGACCCTTCAGGACCACCTGCGCGTCACCCTGATAGAAGAGAACCGGTCACGTGCCGAGGAGCTCAGCGCCACCCTGTCAGACACGCTCATCATCCACGGCGACGCCACCAACATAGAGCTGCTCAAAGAAGAAGGCCTTCAGGAGGCCGACGCCTTCATCGGCGTCACCGATTCGAGCGAGACCAATGTCCTCACCTGCCTGCACGCCAAGAGGCTGGGTGTGCGCCGCACCATTGCGCTGGTGGAGAACACGGGCTTCATCACCATCTCGCAAGACATCGGCATCGACACCATCATCAACAAGAAGCTCATCACGGCGAGCTACATAGCACGCTTCATCGTGCGCGGCGATGCCGTGAGCAGCAAGTGGCTCAGCGGGACGAATGCGGAGGTGATAGAGCTGGTGGTAGGGAAATGGTCGGCAGCCACGCGCAAGCCCATCGGGAAACTGGACATACCGCTTGGGGCCACCATTGGCGGCATTGTGCGGGGACGGGAGACGCTGCTTCCCAACCGCGAGATGCAGCTGAAGCAGGGCGACAAGGTGGTCATCTTCACGCTACCCAAAGTGATGGACCGCATGACGAGACTGTTTGACTGAGATGCGTCGACTGAACATACACGGCGATGCCTACCGCATCACTGCGGCGCTATGGCTGGCGGTGCCCCTGCTGGGCGCTATTCCATACATAGCCACCGGCACCGTGCCGACGTTGACCGACGCCTTCTTCGAGTCGGTCAGCGGGTTCACGACCACCGGCAGTTCGGTGGTGGCGGCACCGGAGGCGTTACCGGTATGGCTGCGCCTGTGGCGGGCCTTGACGCAATGGATTGGCGGACTGGGGCTTGTGCTGTTCATCATAGCCCTGGCGCCGTCGCTGCGCGCCGAGTCGCAACAGCTCTACGCGGCGGAATTCTCGGGCACGCAACAACGCAAGCTGCACCCGCACACGGCCACCTCGGTGGGTCGCATGTGGCACATATACACGCTGTTGACCATCATATTGGCGGCGGCGCTCATGCTGTCAGGGGTGGAAGCGACAGATGCTGTATGCCTGGCGATGAGCACCGTGTCGACAGGTGGCTTCATGACAGCCACCGGCGGGCTGGCTGGCTACAGCACGCTGACGATGAGCATATTGACCCTGTTCATGTTCCTGAGCGGAGTCAACGTGGCGTTGCTGTACAACTTCTTCACGCTGAGCTGGCGCCGCCTGCGCCGCAACCAGGAATTTGCGGTGTATGTAGCCGTCTTTGCGCTGGCCAGTGCCGGCTGCACGGTGGCTTTTGTGGCGGCGGGCAACCCGTGGGGCGAGTCGGTGAGATACTCGCTGTTCCATGTGGCGGCGACGGTGAGCACCTGCGGCTTCTACACCACCGCGCCACAGCACTGGCCCTTCGTAGTGTCGGCGCTGAGTTTTCCGCTCATCCTGTGCGGTGCCATGGCCGGGTCGACCGGCGGGGGTCTCAAGCTGCGACGGGTGATGACCCTTGTGCGATACCTGCGCAACTATTTCACCCGGATGATACACCCCAACGCGGTGTTTACGGTCAAGATAGACCGTCAGGTGGTCAGTGCGGACTACGTCAACAAGATTTTCGGGTTTGTGTTCCTGTATATCCTGTTCATCGTGGGCGGAGCGTTTGTGCTGACGCTGTGCGGCAGCGGCATAGCCGACGCGTTCTGCCTGGCGGCGGCCAACATGTCGAACCTGGGCCCGTCGCCGCTGATCAACTCGCTTGGGGCCGACTTCAACTATGCGGTGCTGCCTGCTGCCGCCAAGTGGACGCTGATGCTGATGATGATTGCCGGCAGGGTGGAGATTTTTGCACTGTTGGCTATTGTTTCACCCTCATACTGGCGCACAAGATGAAGAGGAGCGAGGACTGGAAGGCATTGCTGCGTTTCATAGGCATCATGCTGGTGGCCGAGGGGGGGCTGATGGCGTTGTGCCTGGTGCCTGCGGTGCACTTTGGCGACGGCACGGAGAGAGGCGTGGCGGCGTCAGCGGGTTTCACGCTGGCCGTTGGGGTGCTGCTGTGGGTCAGTTTTGGGCGCTACCGGCGCGTGGAGAGCCGCCGCATGTCGTACCTGCTGGTGACGCTTATGTGGCTCACGCTGACGCTTTTCGGCACGCTGCCGCTGATGGCTACCGGCGCAGCAAGGAGTTTCACGCGGGCGTGGTTCGAGGCGATGAGCGGACTGACGTCGACCGGGGCGACGGTGTTTCCACACGTGGCGAGCCTGCCGTCGTCGGTGTTGTTGTGGCGGTCGATGACCCAATGGCTGGGAGGGTACGGCATCGTGTTGATAGTGCTGGCGCTGTCGCCACACTTAGGAATCAACAAGTATTCGCTCTACACAGCCGAGGCGTCGGGGGCTGACAACGGAGGGCGGCGAGTGGTGAGCACGGGTGCCACGGTGCGGCGGACGCTGACGGTGTACCTGCTGCTGACGGCGCTGTTCATCGTGCTGCTGACAAGCAGCGGCCTGCAGCTATGGGATGCTGTAAATCTGACGTTTACGAATATTTCGTCGGGTGGTTTTTCGATTTACGACGACAGCATAGCCTCGCTGAGTTCGCAGCAGCAGTATATCCTGGCCTGCGCCATGCTGCTGAGCGGGGTGAACTTCTCGCTGCTGTTTTTGTTCCTCACGTTGCGCTGGCGCCAGTTGGGGCACAAGCTTGACCAGCTGCGGTTCTACCTGCTGGCGGCCCTGACGGGCACGGCGGCGGTGCTGGCGGGGTTGCATTTCAAGGGCGGGTTGCCGTGGGGCGACGCGTTGCGGCAAGCCACCGTACAGACAGCCAGCGCGTTGACGACGACGGGGTCTGTAGTGGCGGATACGTCGCAGTGGTGGACACCGGTATGTTTTTTGTTGCTGATGCTGTCTGTGTGCGGCGGGATGGCGGGTTCGACATCAGGCGGATTGAAGGCTATGCGGGTGCTTATCCTCATGCGCAATGCCCACGCTATCCTGCGGAACCACTTGCATCCTCACGCGGTGGCGCCGCTGCGCCTCAACGGGCAGCCTGTCAGCAGCCATATAAGGAGCAACGTGATGGTGATATTCATGGTGTATGGTGCTACGATGCTGATAGGAACTATGGGCCTGATGCTGAGCGGAGTGGGTGCGACGGAGGCTGTGGGAGCGACGGTGGGATGCCTGACGGGTTACGGACCGGGGTTGGGTGCGTCAGGGGGCTTTGGGTCGTACGCTGTGTTTCCGGCGTCGGCGATGTGGCTGTGTTCGGCGCTGATGCTGCTGGGGCGGCTGGAGTGCATGACGGTGTTGATTTTGTGCCTGCCGCGTTTTTGGCGCAAATGAGGCGGGGCCGGTGCCTTGGCGCAGGCGGTTTTCCTACCCTTGATGGTTTTTGTGCTTAGGATATGCCTACGATATGCGGAGGATATGCTTAGGATATGCTTAGGATGAGCTTAGGATGAGCTTAGGACGGGAGGTAGGAGGAGGGCTGGAAAAGTTAAAAAGGCACTTTTTTGTTGCCATGTGGAAAAAAGTGTGTACTTTTGCATTTCTAAAACAAGCAAACAAAGAATAGAAATGGCAGAGATCAGACGCACTTTCGACCTGTTGGACCACCTGGTGGAGAACTACCAGAAAGAGGATATACTGGCGGGGAAGGTGAATGGCGAATGGGTGAAATACTCGTCGCATGATTATTATAAGTATGCCCACTATCTGGCCTACGGGCTGTGCGAGGTGGGTTTGAAACCCGGGGACAGGGTGGTGACGATGAGTGCCAACTGTCCAGAGTGGAATTTTATTGATATGGCGCTGGCGATGAGCGGGATAATCCATGTGCCGATATACCCGACGCTGTCTACGGACAACTACCAGTACATCTTGCAGCACAGCGAGGCTGCGGCCATTTTTGTGAGTACGAAGGTGTTGCTGGGGCGCTTGCGTGGGGCGATAGACAGCCTGGAGCAGAAGCCGCAGGTGTTTACGCTGGCCAATATCGAGGGTGAGCGTCGGATGCTGGAGATATTGAAGGCCGGCATTGCGAACCGCGACCGGTGGATGGAGGAGATAGAGCGGAGGAAGCGCGAGATACGTCCCGACGACTGGACGACAATGATTTACACGAGTGGCACGACGGGAATGCCGAAGGGTGTGATGCTGAGCCACAGGAACTTGTGCAGCAACTTTCTGGCGCATGCGCAGGTGCAGCCGATGGATCACCGGTGCCGCGTGCTGAGTTTTCTGCCGCTGAACCACATTTACGAACGTTCGCTGAACTACCACTTCCAGTATTTGGGTATCAGTATATACTATGCCGAGAGTCTTGGGACGATACAGCAGAACATACAGGAGATACACGGTCACGGGTTCTGCGCGGTGCCGAGGGTGCTGGAGATGGTGTACGACAAGTTGTATGCCGCAGGCAAGGACTTTACGGGGGTGAAGAAATGGATCTATGACTGGGCGTTCAGCCACGGCAGCCGGTATGACTACACGCTGATCAACAAGGTGAATATCTTCTACCAGATGGCGCAGTGGTTCCTGGACAAGGCGGTGTACAGCAAGTGGCGGGAGAAGTTTGGCGGGAACCGGCTGACGGTGATCACCGGCAGTTCGTCGATACAGCCGAAGATGATACGCTTGTTTGCGGCGGCTGGCATCAATATCTACGAGGGTTACGGGTTGAGCGAGACCAGCCCAGTGATAGCGGTGAACGACCCAGTGCACCACATGGTGAGGATAGGGACCGTGGGGCCGGTGCTGAGCGGTGTGGAGTTGCGCTTGGGCGACGACGGAGAGATACTGACGCGCGGGCCACACGTGATGCTGGGGTACTACAAAGACCCGCAGTACACGTCGCAGGTGATAGACAAGGAGGGATGGTTCCACACGGGTGACATCGGCGAGATAGTGGGCGGAAGGTTCCTGAAGATCACGGATCGCAAGAAGGACATCTTCAAGTTGTCGGCAGGCAAATATGTGGCACCGCAGCTGATAGAGAACATGTTGCGAGGGTCGGAGTATATAGACCAGGTGATGGTCATCGGCGAGAACGAGAAGCAGGCTGCTGCCATTATCAGTCCGAACTTCAACACGTTGCACTACTGGGCGCTGAAATACAAACTGCACTATCGCGACAACGCGGAGTTGATTACGCTGCCGCAGGTGCACGAGAAGATGCGCAAAGTGCTGGACGAGTACAACAAGACGTTAGCGCCACATGAGCAGATTAAGCAGTTCCGCCTGGTGACGGACGAATGGACGCCGAACAACGGGTTGCTGTCGCCGACACTGAAGCTGCGCCGCGGGCCGCTGATGGAGAAGTACAAGGGGCTGGTGGCGGAGATTTACGGCAAAGAGAAGGCGGCGACGAATGGTTTCTTTTCGGCATTCAAGAGCGTCGACCTCCCGACGATGCCGTGGGGCAAGAAGAATTGAGAACTGAAAATCAAGAATTAAGCATTGAAAGTCAAGACCAACAACTGTCAACTTCCGATTGTCATCGTACTGGCGGCGATGCTGGCGGGATGCGCTTCGCAGAAGAGGGAGGCGTACCTGATGGATGCACCGCGCGACGTGGCGATGCCAGTGGAGAAGAGCTACAGCCTGCGCATCTTCCCCGGAGACCGGCTGTACATCTATGTCTACAGCCAGACACCTGAGAGTGCCACGCCGTTCAACGAGGAGACGAACCGCACGCAATATTCGGTGCAGACTGTGGTGAACAACCAGCAGGAATACAAGCCGGTGGGTCACCTCGTGGGCAGCGACGGAACGATGCTGTTCCCCATCTTGGGCAGTTTGAACACCACGGGCCTCAGTACCAGCGAACTGGCGCACGAGATCGAACGGAGGCTGAAGGACGGTAATTACGTGAAGGATGCAATTGTAAGCGTAAGCCTGATGAACTTTCGCGCGACAGTCATCGGCGAAGTGGCGCATCCACAGCAACTGCACGCCGACGGTGACCGGCTGACGATCCTAGAGGCGATAGCCCGGTGCGGCGACGTGACAATGGATGGAATGCGAAACTGCGTGATGGTGGTACGCACGACTGACGGTCGGGAGACGGTGGACACGGTCGACCTCACATCGCGAAGCCTACTGGAAGGTCCATACTACTATCTGCAGCAGAACGACATTGTGTACGTATGCCCGACAAAGAAGAAGCAGCGCAGGGCCTATCGCAACGAAGACTGGCCAATCTACCTGAATACTGGTGTACAGGCAGTGCGTTTCGCCTACACAACCATTTACCGCTACCTGTTCAGCCCCAGAGTACGCGAGGCGATAGAGGAATCACAGAAGTAGCGTTCATGGGTGAAAGATTAGTCTAAAAGGGAAGCGGCCCCGCAACGTGTTGCAGGGCCGCTTGTTGTCCTACAAGGATTCGAACCTTGACAAACAGAACCAAAATCTGGTGTGCTACCATTACACCATAGGACAAACTATGCTATTACTCTTGAAAAGAGCGTGCAAAGATACTAAGATTTTGGCACACGGCCAAATTTATTTTCTTCAACACTCATTATCAACACCATAACCGACAGAAAATAGCCAATAAAAAGGAGACCCATCTGCCGTTCGAGCATAGACTCAAAGAGCAGATTGAAAGCAATCAAGGCGGTGAATAGAGAAACTACAGAGAGACAATCGCCACGGGCATGCCAAGCCAGCAGGAAGGGAAGAAAGAGCATGGCAAGCAGGGCCAGAAGCCCCACAATGCCGGCAGCAAGAAGCGTCTCCATGAACTGGTTGTGCGCATTGAAGTTCGGGTCGAGGATATCTTTATAACCGTCAGTCTCATAGCGGGCAACGAGGAGGCTCTTGTAATCGCCCACGCCATGACCCACAATAATATCCTCCTTAGCCACATGCCAGGCGGAGCGGGTGATGAGGACACGAGCATCGCCGCCACGGTCGGCGCGCAATTTGGAGATAGTATCGGTGATGGGGTTGTTGTAGCCCGGCAGCAGCGTCAAACCGACGCCTCCTCCCACCAGCAAAAGAGCGGCAACAATCGCCACTAGCAAACGACGAAAACGGATGGCCTGATGGAGCACGACAAATACGACAATCAGGACCACTGAGAGGATGCCTGCTCTTGAGTCAACCGCAATAATATAGGCCACCAGCATCGGGATGGAGGCTATCAGCAACCCACGCAGCCAACCGCGCAACTGCGGCCAGAAATAAGCCAGTTCGAAGTACGCAAAGGACAGGGCTACAGCTGCATAGAATGCATAATAAGAATGATGGCGCGGATCGAAAGCACCCTCACCTATGCAACTGGTAATTGAGGCGCCGCCGATAATGGCAGGCAATGACTTGGCTGCAAAGAAGAGGAAGACACCCACGGCGGCCGCCAACAGCGCATAGCCGAGCCAACGCAGGCGACGCAGCGTGAGGTAAGAGGTGTCAGACAGCAGGAAACAGAGGGGGAAGATGAGCAGCACGGCCTTGTGGCCCAGGATGTACCAAGCGTTGGCAGTGTCGGTACTATAGAATATAGTCATGGCAAGGAGGCACCAATAGACCAGCACGGCAATCAGCGACCAGCGCAACCCTCGTCCAAGAGCCGGATTGCCAATGCGCCGCTGCGCCACCACCTTGACCAGCGACACTCCCGCCAGCGCCAGTGCCACCCAAAGACCCAGCTGCCACGAGATCGGCATGGCGGCAGCCATGAGGATCATAACGGCCAGCTGGAGTTTGTCATACCATAGTAACTGTTTCATTATCTCGCTGTTTCAAGTATTGTCTGCAATTCTTTGATTTCGTCGCGGAAAGTGGCGGCAGCCATAAAGTCAAGCTCTTTGGCGGCAGTCTGCATCTTGCGCTGACGGTCGCGTATCTCCTTGCGCAACTGTTCTTTACTCATGGCGAGATAGGCTTGTGCGAGTGGCTGCTTGGGGGCTGGGGCGGCGGGGGTGCCATAGGGTTCTTCCTCCTCGGCAGCCATCAGGGTGCTGTGCTCCGTTCCCCACGAACCACTCTCCACCTTGTGGCTCTCCTCGGCGGCGCGTTCGATGACCGAAGTGGTGCCAAGGATAGCCTCGGTGCTCTTGACAATCTGGCGCGGCACAATGCCGTGCTCCATGTTGTACTTTATCTGCTTGTCGCGGTGACGGTTGGTGAGGTCGATGGCGCGTTGCATGGAGCCTGTGACGGTGTCGCCATAGAGGATAGCCTTGCTGTGGACATTGCGTGCTGCACGCCCAATGGTCTGAATGAGGGCACGGTCGCTGCGGAGAAACCCCTCCTTGTCGGCATCGAGGATGGCCACCAGCGAGACTTCCGGCAGGTCGAGGCCCTCGCGCAGGAGGTTGACACCCACCAGCACATCGAAGACCCCCATGCGCAAATCGCGCATAATCTCCACTCGCTCAAGCGTATCGACATCGGAATGGATGTATTTGCTGCGTATGCCAAGGTTGATCAGATAGGAGGTCAGCTCCTCGGCCATGCGCTTGGTGAGGGTGGTCACCAGCACGCGTTCGCCCTTGTCGACGGTCTTCTCTATTTCGTCCAGCAGGTCGTCGACCTGATTGACCGCCGGCCGCACCTCGACGACGGGGTCGAGCAGTCCGGTGGGGCGTATAACCTGCTCCACGACAATGCCTTCCGCCTCCTGCAGCTCGTAGTCGGCAGGCGTGGCTGAGATGTAGATGGTTTGGCCGGTGAGGTTGTAGAACTCGTCGTAGGTGAGCGGCCGGTTGTCGAGGGCCGACGGCAGACGGAAGCCGTACTCGACCAGCGAGGTCTTGCGGCTACGGTCGCCACCATACATGGCACCGATTTGCGGCACCGTGACATGGCTCTCGTCGACGACAAGGAGGAAGTCGTCGGGGAAGTAGTCAATGAGGCAGAACGGCCTGCTGCCGGGGGCTCGACCGTCGAAGTAGCGGCTATAGTTCTCGATGCCGGAGCAGTAGCCCATCTCCTGGATCATCTCCAGGTCGTAGTTTACGCGCTCCTCCAAGCGCTTGGCTTCAAGGTGTTTGCCTATGCTGACAAGGTAGTCGCGCCGGTCGAACATGTCGCGTTTTATCTGCAGCAGGGCGTCGCCCATCGTCTCCTTGCTGGTGAGGAAGTTGGAGGCGGGATAGATCACCACCTCGTCGAAGCGCTCGATACGCTGCCCGCTGACGGGGTCGAAGCTTTCGAGGCTCTCCACCTCGTCGTCCCAGAAGCTGATGCGGTAGCAGAAATCGGCAAACGAGGGATAGACATCGACCGTGTCGCCCTTGACACGGAAGTGGCCGTTGGTGAACTCAATCTCATTGCGCACATACTGCCCCTCCAGGAGCCGCATGAGCAGCTGGTCGCGCTGCATCCGATCGCCGACCTTGAGGGTGATGGTGCCCCGCTTGAACTCGTCGGGGTTGCCGATGCCGTAGATGCAACTCACGCTGGATACGACGATTACGTCCCTCCGGCCGCTGAGCAGCGCACTGCTGGCGCGCAGCCGCAGCTTGTCGAGCTCGTCGTTGATGGCCAGGTCTTTCTCGATGTAGGTATTGGTGGCCGGGATGTAGGCCTCAGGCTGGTAGTAGTCGTAGTAGCTCACGAAATACTCCACCGCATTGTTGGGGAAGAACTGTTTGAACTCGCCGTAGAGCTGCGCCGCCAGCGTCTTGTTGTGGCTCATGACGAGCGTGGGGCGGCCCAACTGCTGAATGACATTGGCCACGGTGAACGTCTTGCCGCTGCCGGTGACGCCCTGCAGCACCTGGGCCCGCTGGCCGCTGCGCACCCCCTCCACCAGCTGGCGGATGGCCTCCGGCTGGTCGCCCATGGGGGCAAAATCAGATTTCAGTTCAAAGTCCATTACCACACCTAACGACAGACATCGCTTTTTATTGTATCCGCGCCGCAGCGTTTCGTCGAAAAACAGTGCAAAGCGCTGGATACAAGCGACATACACCCAAACCAAAGCGCTAACCTACTGAACGACAGCCCTCTGACGGTTCTCGGTCCGGGGATGGTCCGAGGATGGTCCGGGGATGGTCCGGTGGTGGTCCGACAAAAAGCGGACCATCGGCGGCCCGGGGGCGGTGCGGCGGCGGGGTGAGCGGTGCAATCCCATTCCGCCAGCGGAAGGTGGTATAATAAACGACAAGATTCTGCGTTATAGGGGGGATATGAAGACGATGAACCTCGATCTGAGCCCCGAGCAATACCATGAGCCGCAACAGTTGCGCCAGGCCGTGGCAAAGGCCGCCGGCGTTGCCGAGGGCGCGCTCGGGCCGCTGCGCGTCACCCGGCGCACCCTCGACTGCCGCCGCCGCCAAGTGGTGTACCACCTGACGGTGGAGATAGGCGCAGACCCAGCGCGCGAGCCGCTCGCCTCGCCCCTCCTCCCCCCCTCGCCCCTGCCCCCCGACTCGCCGCGGGTGATCATCGTCGGCGCTGGGCCGGCAGGCCTCTTTGCCGCCCTGCGATGCCTTGAGCTGGGCATGAAGCCCGTCATCGTCGAACGCGGCAAACCCGTCGAGCAGCGCAAATACGACATCGCCCGCCTCAGCCGCGAGCAGGTGGTGAACCCTGACAGCAACTGGTGCTTCGGCGAGGGCGGCGCCGGCACCTACAGCGACGGCAAACTCTACACGCGCTCCACCAAGCGCGGCGACGTGGGCACCGTGCTGCGATGGTTTGTGGCCCACGGCGCCGACCCCGACATCATGCTCGACGCCCACGCCCATATTGGCACCGACCGTCTGAGCGGCATCATAGCCAATATGCGCCACACCATCGAGGATCACGGCGGCGAATACCACTTCAACACCCGCGTGGAAGACCTGATTGTCAGCGACGGACGCGTGCGCGGCGTCATCACTCGGCAGGCCTCTCGCATCGAGGGCACGGCCGTCATCCTGGCCACCGGCCATTCAGCACGCGACATCTACACCCTCTTCCACCGCCACGGCTGGCTGCTCGAAGCCAAGCCCTTCGCCCTCGGCGTGCGCGTGGAGCACCCGCAGCAGCTCATCAACGAGATACAATACCACGGCAAAGGCTATTCAAAATACCTGCCGCCGGCGGCCTACAGCCTGACGACGCAGGTGGGCACACACGGCGTGTTCAGCTTCTGCATGTGCCCGGGGGGAGTCATCGTCCCCGCCGCCACCGCCGCCGGACAGCAGGTGGTCAACGGCATGAGCAACAGCCGCCGCAATTCGCCCCACGCCAACAGCGGCATCGCCGTCACCGTGGGCCCCGACGACGTGGAGGGCGACGACGTCTTTGCCCTGCTTCGCTTCCAGAAAGCGGTGGAAGAGCGCATGTTCCACGCCGGAGGCGACGCCATCAACGCCCCCGCACAACGGCTGGTCGACTTCCTGCAACGGCGCCCCTCGTCGCGGCTCAACCCGACGGGCTACATGGGTCAGGTGGTCGACGCACCACTGCACGAACTGCTGCCCCCCTTCATCGTGGGCTCTTTGATACAAGGATTCAAGGACTTTGACCGCAAGATGCGCGGCTTCATCACCGAAGACGCCACGCTGTTGGCCGTCGAGAGCCGCACCTCGTCGCCGGTACGCATCCCGCGCGACAAAGAGACGCTGCAACATCCTCAACTGCAGGGCCTCTACCCATGCGGCGAAGGAGCCGGCTATGCAGGCGGCATCGTCAGCAGTGCCCTCGACGGCATCCGCTGCGCCGAAGCCATCAGCCTTCGAAGGTAAAGCTGAGCATGAAAGTGCGGGTGTGGAGGTAGTCGTAGCTGCGGATGTAGATGTCGGGGTCCGGCACCTTGAGGTCGAGGAGACCGAAGTTCATCTTGAGTTCGATAGCGAACTTGACATAGCGCAGGAAGACATCGAAACCGACACCCATCGTATAGCGCAAATCATTGGCGCCAAGGCGGATAATGCTCTGGTTCGTTTCGTTGCGGTTCTTGCGCAGCGAGGCAAAGTCGAAGCCGTAGCTGGCACCGGCCGTCACATAGGGTCGGAAATTGCCGTAGCGCACCGCGCGGAACTTGAGTTCGATAGGGATGTCGCCGTAGACCGATTCGACGTTGCGGCTGCGTTCAGCCAAATGGTGCGAAGCCAAGTAGTCCGGCTCCCACGCGAAACTGATGGTACGCGTGACCAGCGTCACTCCCGGCAGCAGGCGCAGGTTGATCCAGTCGCCCACCCGCATGTCGCCAATGACGGCAATATGGAAGCCGGGGGCATAGTAGGAAGTGGTGCCCTGCAACGTCTCGCGGAGGGCTGCTTCGTCAGTGTAGCGCAGGTCGAACTTGGACTGCGTATAGCCCACCTGTATGCCGTAGTGCAGCAGGCGGCGGTCAAATTGTCCCAGGTTGCCCGTCTGCCCCTGGGCAAAAAGCGAGCAAGAAGAAGAGAAAGGAAAGAGGAAAGCGATGCCGAGACATACCAGCATCAACGCTTTCCTCTTTCCTACTTTAACACCCATCTTTTATTCAGTGATTTCGCCACGCAGCGACTGCCCGAGACGCATCCTGACATGCTCCTTGTCGGTGGGATAGGAGCCAAGGAGGTACATCATCTTGGTGACGGCCGCCTCGATGGTGATGTCGCCACCGCCGATGACGCCAATACGATCCATGTCGCAACTGGCGGCATACTGACGCATCTTGACGGCACCAGCCTTGCACTGTGTCACATTGAGCACAATGATGCCGCGCCGAATAGCCTCTTCGAGTGCTGAGATGAACCAAGGGTCGGTGGGGGCATTGCCGGTGCCATAGGTCTCTATGACCACTCCCTGCAGACCGGGGGCCTGCAAGACGGCGTTGACCACCTCTGGGCCTATGCCCGGGAAGAGTTTGAGCACCGCCACATGCGTATCGCACGCCGTGCGCACCTGCAGCCGTCCTTGAGGCATCGGCAGGAAGAGACGTTCCTTGAAGCTGATGTTGATGCCTGCCTTGGCCAGCGACGGATAGTTGTAGCTCTCGAAAGCATCGAAGTTCTCGGCGCTGAGCTTGGTACTGCGGTTGCCACGATAGAGGTGGTTCTCAAAGAAGATACAGACCTCGGGGATAACGGCCAAGCGCGTAGAGGCTATTTCAAGGGCGCAGATGATGTTCTCGCGGCCGTCAGAGCGCAGCATACCCAACGGCAACTGGCTGCCGGTGAGCACGACGGGCTTGGACAGATTCTTGAACATGAAACTCAACGCCGAGGCAGTATAGGCCATTGTATCGGTGCCATGCAGCACCACAAACCCGTCGTAGCGGTCGTACTCGCGCTCTATGATACCGGCAATGTCGGCCCACATCGAAGGCGACATATTGCTGGAATCAATGATATGGTCAAGCGTCACCGAGTCGATATCATAGCTGCAGGCACGCAGTTGCGGCACAGCATCATAGATACGGTCAAGGGCGAAAGGGTGCAGCGAGCCATGCTCGTCCTGCACCATACCGATGGTACCACCGGTATAGACTATCAATACACGGTTGTGATTCACTTGGTCGAGACAACGAGATAGTCAGTGTATTTCCAGAACTGAGTGGGATTGAGGATGCGAAGGTAGGCAGTGACGGTGGGATCTTCCTCGTCAGCCACCAGCTCGTAGCTGTTGTCGGGGTGCTGAGAGATGACGACAGCCTTCTTCTTGCCGATGGCGATGGTAGTCACCTTCGTGCGGTCAATCTCGTTGAAAAGTTCTGTATTCATGTCAGCCACAGTGCCCTGTTTGCGGCCGATGCCGATAAAGCCACCGGTCTTGGTAACCACGCCGGCATCCTTGAGCTCGTTGTAAGTTCCCACAACGAACCACGCACGGTTGGCATCAGCCATCTGCTGCGCGATGTAGTCGTCCTTCTGCTGATTCGAGGCCGTCAAGTCCTCAACGTTCTTATTCAGCCCCTGAATGACAACCTTGCTGTTCTCAAGTTCGGCAAGCAATTGATTGATCTGCTGTTCCTGAGCCTGAGAGCGCTCCTCGAGTTTGGTGATGTAGGCTTCAAGGTCGGCGTTCTTACCGCTGAGGCTGCTCACTTTCGAGTTTAGCTGGGCTATCTTCTTCTTGTTGTCGGCCATCATGCTCTCGATCGAGGATATCTGCGAGGCAATCTGCTGCTTTTGGTTGACAGTGCCCTCGGTCGTGTTGCGGCGCATCTCCTGCACCGTGGTGTACTTCGAATTAATCATTGACAGGTTGTCCTCAATCTCGTTGAGAACTTCGAACAGACCGTCGATTTCGGCATCCTTCGTATCCACGATGCCTTGCAGCGAATCGATCTTGGCCTGCTGAGCCTCAAGCTCTTTCTGATTGCACGAGGTGAAGGCCAGGGCCACCACCGAGAGTGCGATTGTCAAAACAATTTTCTTCATTTTCGTATCGTTTTTTGATTAATTTCCAAATAATACTTCGCCTAATCGCGAACATGTACATAACGCCAACTCGCAACACAAAGTATCCTTTTCTATCGTAAATAATGTTAAAACACAGAAGCAGCAACACCTTGCGGCCGCCGTTCTGCATTTTTTCAGATGCCAATAAATATCAATAAACTACCACACGGACAGCGTGGTGACCCAGGCGTAACACATAAATGCCCGCCGGCAGAGACGCGATGTCGAGGACAGTACCCTCAGGCTTGACACGGAGCGAGGCCACACAACGGCCTGACAAGGTGTAGAGGTGCGCCTCGGCGCCATCGGTGCCGCTGACGGTCAGACGACCATTGGCAGGATTGGGATAGACGCTGAGCATCTCTCTGCACACTGCGTCGATGCCCACCGTGGAGCGCAGCACTGCCACGCCCGTGAGGTCAAAGCCCCCGCTGGCATAGACGGTGTCGGCCGTGGGATAGGGGTCGTTGACGATGCGCCCCCCGGCGTCGCGGGTGGCATAGTCGGGATCGATGGTACCTACGACATCGACTACCCGCACGTAGACAATACTGTCGATGTCAATGCCGGTGCTGTCGCGAAGCTCGTCGAGGTCGAAGGGGGTGCCATAGCCCACGCGGAATTTACCGGCCAGGTTGTTGATCATCGTCGGGTCGGTCGAGCCGTTGGGCCCCGTCTGGCGGTCGGTGGGCGTGAGCGAGGTGGCCGGGAAACGCACGTAGCGCTCGCCGTCGGTGCTGACTTCGACAAAAGCCAGCTCGAGGAAACCGTCGCTGAACGAGTTTTCGAACACCGCAAAGTCGGGCCCATCGATATTGCGTATAGGCTCGGCAAAGGTCAGTGTGGCCGTGCCACCGTCGCCGAGGCTGACGGCCGACGTGGTGGCCTGTGTCGCCGGGCCGATGCCGAACGACTCGTTGCCGTAGCGCACGCGGGGCCCGTCGGGGGCAACGATGTCCACCGGCCCGCGCACCACGGTACACCCTGTGGCCCAGCCCGCTATGGCGTTGCTGCTATAGGCTACGGCGTTGCAACCCTCAGTGCCCACGGCACCACAAAAAGGACCATGCTCCTGGGCACACAAGGAGCCCATGAGGAGCATGGCCACAAAAAATGACATTACTTTATTAACCATAACAAACACTGCATCTTATCGGCTCACCACCACCTTGGCGGCGGCACCGGCCACGCGGAGCAGGTAGACACCCTCGCCCAGCTGGTTGACAGGCACTTGCACTCCGGTGCTGCCGGCGGCAAGGCTGCGGCGATAGACCGCACGGCCGCTCATGTCGTAGAGGGCGGCTTCAGCGGTCTGCTCCAGGGCGTCGAAGGTCACATTGACCATAGCGGCGGCGGGGTTGGGGAAGACACTGACGCTGAGGTTCTCGACGGAGGCAATGCCGGCGGGGTCGCTCACGGGGTGAATCTCCATGGGATAGACGTAGGTGTAGTACCAAACGCTATCATACAGCATGCTGTCCACGACGACACCGGCGGCGGGGTCGCACCATTTCTCGAAGTCGCCGTTGCCAAGCATCTGAGTCATGCCCATGTCCATATAGCCGTTGCGTTTGCTCTCCCAGTAGCCGCCGACACCGCGGAGGGTATCGTTGGCACCCATGGAGAAGAGTATGTCGCCCAGGCCCCAAGTGCCAACCACCCAGCTGAAGCGGTGGTCGGCGGCCATGATGTCGTCCATCACCTGCTGCACGCTGACGCTGTCCGTGCTGAAGCGGTAGCCCCAGGCCAGGGCTGTGTCGGCCCAGTTGACGGCCAGCACCACCTGGTTCGAGCCTTGCCCCACCCAGTATGTCACCTCGCTGGCGGCGATGGTGGCCTCCTCGGGCTGCGGCTCGACGGGGGCGTTGGGGTCGCTGACGGGGGTGGGAGCCTTGGTCCACGCCGAAAGCAGGCAGTAGATCTCGCCCTCATACTCCATCTCGTTGAGACACACGCGCGAGGGAGCGCGCAGGTCGCCATACTTGAACACATCGCCGTTGACCAAAGCCTGGCTCGCGCCGTCGTAGGACGTCTGGCCGTTGATGTTGGCCTCCCAATAGTTGAAGGACAGCTCGTCGTCGACGCCGGAGAGCTTCAAAGTGTCGCCATTGTCGATAACGAAGAAGATGTCACCGTCGGGATAGTACGAGGGTTGGCCTTCCACGCGGAAGCGGGGGTCGGCGGCGGTGATGGCGTCGGTCATCTGCTGCACGGTAGCCGTGTCGTCGAAGAGGTAGCCCCAGGCGAAAGCCGTGTCGGGACGGCCAAAGTTGACGATGAGGACGGCGCTGTCGCTGCCTTCGCCCACCCAGTAGCGGATGTCCTCAAAGGCGATGGTGGCGTCGGTTTGAGCCTTAAGGCCAGTCAACATGAGCAGGCCGAATGCAAAAGTCAGTAGTTTTTTTACCATAATCTCGATATTGTTTTTTAAAAGGTTAAACTTTCTGTTCCAATATCGGCAGCGCACACGAGGGGAAACGACGAGAACAAAAAGGCGGAAGGCCATCCTGTCACCGGAGTGCTTTTTCCTCGAAAGCGGGACCGATTTCGCTGGTTTGGCAGGTCTTCTGGCTTGTCCGTTTAGACCCTGTCTTCCCATGTGCCTATGGCGGCACACAGTGACTTAACTCATTGGGCTTCAACTCCTGGACTCACAGCAGCGGGACTGCGCCGGACTCTCACCGGCTTCCCTCTTGGCGCCCTCGTCGGGCGACCAAACCGGCGGCAAAAATACAAAATAAAAACAATGTGGCAAAATATTTTTATCCCGCCGGCGGAATTACCCCCCCCCTGGCGGAAGCCCTGCGGCTTTGCAACGGGGTCCCCGCCGCCACGCCGCCTCCCCTCCGCCGTTCGTCCGCTTTTTGTCGGACCACCTACGGACCATCCTCGGACCATCCCCGGACCACCCTCGGACCAAGAAGCCACAGATTGCTGTCATTCAGCTAAATAGCAACAAACGGTAAGCATCCGGCACTCATACTCAGCGCATTACGCGTTTTTCAACGAAACACACCGGAGCCTGCACAATAAATGCAACGCTTCGGCGTTACAATCATCAATATGATGAATATATTGCTGCAAGACTGGGAGTTGCCTCCCTTCGACCAAATACATACCGAGGACTACGAGCCCGCCATCCACGCCGCCATCGCCGAGGCGGAGGCCCGCGTGGAGGCCATCGCCACCAACCCCGCGGCGCCCACCTTCGAGAACACGGTGGAGGCCATAGAGACGGCCTCGCGCAGGCTCGACCGCATCGGGGCCATCATGCTCAACCTCAACGAGTGCTGCACCAGCGAGGAGCTGCAGCAGGTGGTGATGCGCCTGGAGCCCGAGATGACCCGCTTCAGCATGAAGGTGATGACTGACAGGCGCCTGTACGACCGGGTGAAGCGTGTCGCCCTGCCGTCGGGGGCCACGGCGGAGCAGCGCACGCTGCTGGAGAACACGCTTAAGGGCTTTGTGCGCCACGGCGTGGCCCTGGAGGGCGAGGAGGCCGGGCGCTACCGCGCCGGCGAGGAGGAGCTGACGGTGCTCAAGCAGCGCTTCTCGCGCAACGCCTTGGCCGACCTCAACGACTTCACGCTGCACCTGACCGCCGAGGGCGACCTGGAGGGCCTGCCGCAGCAGGTGCGCGACACGGCACGCGAGGAGGCCGCCGCCAAGGGGCTGGAGGGATGGCTCTTCACCCTGGCGGCACCCTCCTACATACCCTTCATGACCTACAGCACACGGCGCGACCTGCGCGAGCGGATGTACCGCGCCTACGGCAGCATCGGCGGCCGCGGCAACGAGCACGACAACAACGCGTTGATACGCCGCATCGTCACCCTGCGCGCCGAGCAGGCCCGGCTGCTCGGCTACCCCACCTACTGCGACTACGTGCTCGAGGACCGCATGGTGCAGAGCCTGCCCAACCTGCGGCGCTTCATGCAGCAACTCCACGACGCCGTGCGCCCCGCCGCCGAGGAGGACCTGCAGCACCTCAGGGCCATAGCCGACACCGATGTGATGCCATGGGACGTCAGCTTCCTGTCAGAACAGCTGCGGAAGAAGTTGTACGACTTCGACAGCGAAGCCTTGCGCCCCTACTTCCCCCTGGAGGCTGTGCGCGAGGGCATCTTCGCCCTCTACGGACGCCTCTACGGCCTGCGCTTCGCGGAGGACAGCAGCGTGCCGGTGTACCACAAGGACGTGAGGGTGTACCGCGTCAGCCAGCTGCCCACTGCCAACTGCCAACTGCCAACTGAAATAGGAATCCTCTACCTCGACATGTTCCCGCGCCCCTCGAAACGCAGCGGTGCCTGGATGACCGAGTTCCGCGGGCAACACGGCGCGGTGCGGCCCCAGATACAGGTGGTGTGCAACTTCAGCAAGCCCACTGCCGACACCCCCGCCCTGCTGCGCTTCAGCGAGGTGGAGACCTTCATGCACGAGATGGGGCATGCCATGCACGGCATGCTGAGCAACGTGCAGTACGAGAGCCTCAGCGGCACCAACGTGAAGCGCGACTTTGTGGAGATGCCGTCGCAGGTGATGGAGAACTGGTGCTACGAGCCGGAGTTCCTCGCCACCTTCGCGCGCCACTGGCAGACCGGCGAGGCGCTGCCGACCGAGTACATCGACAAGATACGCGCCGCCCAGAACCACATGGCCGGATGGCTCTGCCTGCGCCAGCTGAACCTCGGCATGACCGACATCGCCTTCCATACGTCCGACTGGTCCGACAAATCTGACGCATCCGACTTCAAGGCCGAGGAGGTGGAGGCTGCCGCTATGACCAACCTGCTGCCGAGGGTGCCGAGTTGCTGCACGTCCACGAGCTTCGGACATATCTTCGGCGGCGGCTATGCCAGCGGCTACTACGGCTACAAGTGGGCCGAGGTGCTCGACGCCGACATCTTCAGTCGCTTCAAACGCGACGGCATCTTCAACGAGGCTACCGCCGCAGCCTTCCGCCGCGAGGTGCTGAGCCGAGGCGGCACCGAACACCCCGCCGTGCTGTTCCGCCGCTTCATGGGCCGCGAGCCCGACCAGCAAGCCCTGCTGCGCCGCATGGGCCTCGCTTCCCAACAACCTTAAACATTAAACCATAAACATTAAACCTTATCAATGAACGAACAATTAGCCAAGACAATACTCAAGATATTCGTCAACAATCCCTTCGACGCCTTCAACCACAAGCAGATCAGCTCGCGTCTGGGCATCAACACCAAGCGCGACCGCCAGGAGGTGATACGCACCATACAGGAGCTGGCCGAGCAGAAACAACTGGTGGAAGATGACCATAAAGGGAAGTACAAGATCAATCCCAAGAACATCAACGACGACCTGGTGCCGCACAACTACGTGGTGGGCACTATCGACATGAAGCAGGGCGGCAAGGCCTACGTGATTCCCGACGAGGAAGGCCGCGAGGACATACAGATTGCCCCCAACAACACCCACCACGCCCTGCATGGCGACACGGTGCGGGTGCTGATGTTCCCGCAGCGCAAGATGCACAAGCCCGAGGGACAGGTGGTGGAGATCCTGAAGCGTGCCCGAACCCGCTTTGTGGGCGTGCTGCAGAAGCAGGAACGCTTCGCCTTCATGGTCAGCGACAGCCGCACCATGCCCGTGGACATCTTCATCCACGCCGACGACATGGGCGGCGCCGAGAACGGCGAGAAGGTGCTGGTGGAGATGACCGACTGGCCCGAGCGGATGAACAACCCCGTAGGCAAGGTAGTCAAGCGCCTGGGCCGCCCCGGCGACAACAACGTGGAGATGCAGTCCATACTGGCCGAGTACGACTTCCCGCTGGAATTCCCCAAGGAGGCCGAAGACGAGGCCAAGAAGATACGCAAGCCGACGAAGAAGGAGATTGCCTCCAGAAGAGACTTCCGCGACGTGCTCACCTTCACCATCGACCCCGCCGACGCCAAGGACTTCGACGACGCCCTCAGCTACCGCCAGTTGGAAAACGGCCGCGTGGAGGTGGGCGTGCACATCGCTGACGTGTCGTACTATGTCAAACCCGGCTCCGCCATCGACCGCGAGGCATACGAGCGCGGCACGAGCGTCTACCTCGTCGACCGCACCATACCCATGCTGCCCGAGAAGCTCTGCAACGACGTCTGCTCCCTGCGCCAGGACGAGGATAAGCTCTGCTTCAGCGTGGTCATGGAGATGGACACCAAAGGCAAAGTGCACAAGACCTGGATGGGCAAGACCGTCATCCGCAGCAACCGCCGCATGGCCTATGAAGAGGCGCAGGCCGTCATAGACTCCGGCGTCAGCGACGGCACCGACGTCGCCGAGGCCATCCTCGCACTCCACGGCATCGCCACCGTGCTGCGCAACCAGCGCTACCGCAGCGGCGCCATCAACTTCGAGAGCCAGGAGGTGAAGTTCATCCTCGACGAGAACGCCCACCCCACGGGAGTGTACATCAAGGAAAGCAAAGAGGCCAACTGGCTCATCGAGGAGTTCATGCTGCTGGCCAACAAGACCGTGGCCGAATACATCGGCAAGCCTGGTAGAACTAGTAAAACTAGCAAGACTAGTTCCACTAAAACCTTCGTCTACCGCGTCCACGACGAGCCCAACCCCGAGAAGCTCAACACCTTCGTCGAGTTCGTCGCCAAGCTGGGCTTCAGCATGAAGGTGGGGTCGCGCAAAGCGCTGGCCGAGAGCTACAACAACCTCTTCCGCGACATCGCCGGCCGCGGCGAGGAGAACATGATCGACACCATCGCCATCCGCACCATGAGCAAGGCCTACTACAGCACCGAGAACATCGGCCACTACGGCCTCGCCTTCCCCTACTACACCCACTTCACCTCGCCCATACGCCGCTACCCCGACCTGATGGTGCACCGCCTGCTGGAGCGCTATCTGGAGGGGGGCGCCAGCGTCAACGCCGACGAGTACGAGGACTACTGCCGCCACTGCTCCGTCATGGAGAAGAAAGCCGCCGACGCCGAGCGCACCAGCGTGAAGTACAAGCAGGCCGAGTTCCTGGCCGACAAGCTGGGCCAGGTCTTCCCCGCCCTCATCAGCGGCGTCAGCAAGTGGGGCATCTATGCCGAGATTGAAGGCAACAAATGCGAGGGCATGATACCCATCGGCAGCCTCAAGGACGATTACTACATGCTCGACGAGGACAACTACCAGGTCATCGGTCGCCGCCATGGCCGCACCTACAAGCTCGGCTACCCCGTCAACATCCGCGTCAAGCGCGTCGACATGCTCAAGAAACAGATCGACTTCGAGCTCGTCGAGGACGACGAGCGCACCTCACCCCACGGGAAACCCTCGCGGAAAGACAAAAGCAGACGCGGCAAGGATGGCAAAACCCCAGCCGGGAGCGGGAAGACCAACAGCGGCAGCAAGCCTCGCAGCCGTCGCCGCAAGAAGTAGCCCGCCCTACCCTAAGCACATCCTAAGCACATCCTAAGCGTATCCTAAGCATATCCTAAGCACATCCTAAGCATTCCATAGGCACCTCCCCTGTTTAACAAAAAATCATGCTCATGATTATAGATGAATCATGAGCATGATTTCTGAAGTTTATGAGCATGATTTCAAAACCACATGCGCTTGAGATTTGAGAGTCACTTGCATCGTTTCCAACGGAACGTTCGGATAACGTTCTCCATATCACACTGCCACAGACTGGCCTCTTGCTCACGATACGCAGTCATCACCATTGCCATCTCATCATGGTTGAACAGATAGTACATCGCACATGCTGTTGTGTTCCCATTGTTGCCACTGCGCCTGTATTTTACTCGAATTGCTTTTGTACCTCCAATGTCTATCCATTCGTAGGAAGGCCCAGAGAGCAACTGTTGTGAATACGCCAAATTAGCTTTTACATTTTCAAATAACCATGCACGTGTGTCCGCATCTAATTCCTCGGTCTGCCAAGAGTGCAACAAGTCATCAGAGGTGATTTTCTCGTAGTTTACTATTACCCTGCAATAATGCTCGTCGGCATTTACCATAGAACCTTTGTTTAGCGATTTTTGCTGGAAAAACACAACCTCGTTGTCCCGTTGAACACCCATATTATTCAGCTGTTGGCTCCACCTATCGCTGGGATTGCCCCTTTCCAACGCATTCGGAACAGATAGAGTGAATGCAGAATACAAAGTATGGTCAATCCAGGTGTTCGGTGTCTGAATACTGCCAAGCGATATGGCCACCGGTGCAAACGATACCGTCTGTTCTATTTGCTGTGGATTGTATTGACAGCTAATACATAATGAAAAGAATAATCCTGTCAATAATGTTCCGAAAATGTGTTTGGGGTTATTCATCGCTCCAATTGTCGTGTTGGTTTTTCTCTTCTTCTTTCTGCTTTGCTCTGTGAACGAGATAGACACCGAGTACAATAAAGACTATACCTCCGGCACTGCCTGCCGCGCCGTTGGCTGCGGCAAGCAATGCACCGAGAAGGCTGAGGCTACCGAATACTATCAGTACTATACCCCACGTCCTCATACGTTTCCCCCTTTCTTTGACATATCGTCAAATTTGGTAACATTGGTTTTCTCGCTACATGCAGCGATAATCCACCCTATAGCTCCAAGGATGGCACCGAGGACGAAAGACCATCCACCTCCAATTTTACGATTGCGGCCAATAAGGTAGCCTATGCCACCACTAATAGCCATTACAATTAAGCCAACAAAGAATGTTGCTCCCGCTTCTTCCATAATTTTAATGTTTTAAATGTTGATATTAAGTTTGTCTACTGCCTCTTGGCGTAGTGCCTCGAGGATTTTTATATCGTGCTTGTTTTTGGTAATACGCATCGACAGTTCGCTTGCAATAGCCACTTTCTCTTCGTCTGGAGCGAAGCGGTCTGGATGACATTTCCTAATCAGTTCTTTGTACAAGGGCTCGGCATTGAACATACTGTTCATGGTGTTTCCAATATCCATGTCACCTTCGGCCAAAACCTTTCGCTTGAGTTCCGCTCTTTTGTCATTGCTCTTGTTGCGAGAAAGTAGCAGTCCGATGATAATGACCAATTCTGCCAAAGCGACTATCGTCCATACGTTGATGCCGCTTGTTGCGCCTTGCTCTGCCACGATGGCAGTTGTGTCGGCAACGATTTGTTGTACTGTGTCCATGTATTATCCTCCTATTAAAATGTAATCGTGCAATTGCCACTGACAGCCGTGATTGCCCACGTCGCAGTGAATTTGAAGGGTGTCCCATCCAAGTACCACCATTCGACGCACAAGCACATCGTTTGCCAAGATGGTGGTTCCAATATTGATAACTTCCTGTTTTGTAAGCTGTCGACCAGAAAATGCCTTGATGCGGAAGCCGCTGCCATCCAGTATTTTTGAAAACTGGTGACGGTAGCGAGGGTCACCCTTCACGATTTTAGCCTCCATCATAACGGGTACTATACCCTGTACGAAGGCTTCTCTTGCCGAGCGGTTGAAACTCCGCACCAATGCTGTACGCGACTGGCGGTCCTCAAACCATTCGACGATTCTGTTCCAAAAGTTTGATAATATGGCCATAATGTTTAGTTTTGAGAGGTTCCTATTATTATAAATACTGCTATCACAATAAAAATGACAGCAAACACAATGATGGCTTCCTGGCTGTCTTTTTCCTCCTCTTCTTCTATTTCTTTTTCTTTTGCTTTCCTTTCTTCTTCCTGCCGTTTTTCGTATTCTATTTTATCTTCTGTCAGTTTCCTGTCAATAAAAGTTGCTGCATCATCTCGAAGTTTTTCAAGAGCGTGGATGTCATCTTTGCATTCCCGCATTCTCATATAGTATTCACCTGCCAAAGCCACTCTTTCTGCATCGTAGGGCTCCATAGTTGTATACACTTGTGGATTCAGATATCCTTCCAACCACGAATATAGTTTCTTTGTTGAGATATGTATTCCCAGCAAACTCATTGCCCTATCCCGAAATTCTATAAGTTCGTTGTCCCTGCACCCTTGCTTGGATTTCAGTTCTGCATACAATTGGTTAGCCAACAAGAATGTCTTATTATCGGATGTGTCCCAAATAAATCTATCGGGACGACATTTGTCAGACAATTCGTCATAGAGTGAATTGTACTCTTTTTCATCATCCCAATCGCTAACCTTTGGCGAGAACATCTCCCCGAAATTGGGCATATTGTCAAATTGAATGTTTTCTTCCTGTTCCTGCATATTGTTATAGTTTTATGTATCCACCATACTCTTCTTCTACATACCTGCGCCAGTTTTCCTCGCCAAGGCTATTGCGCACATCGTCAAGCCATTGTTTATCTTCCTCAAATCTACGCATTGCAAGTTGCTCCTCATTCATCAAAGCTTTCTCTTCTTTTTCCCGTTCAGCTTTTTTTTCTTCGTTTATCTTTTCAATAAAAGGCTTCACTTTTTCTTGAATGGCCTCTAATTTAATATAGTCATCCCTATTGGCTTCTATTGCCGGATAATATTTGTTTGCATACTCCAATTTGTCCGGCATAAATGGTTCAAGGTATAAACGTGGATTGAGGTATCCCATCAAATACTTGTACAAACATGAGCCATCAAACTTTACGCCCAACTCGTCATATGCCCTGTGTCTCAAATCATTTTGCAAATCAGCATTCTCTTTGCTCCGAAGAACCTCACCATAGAGTTTGGTTGCAACAGATACCAAATTGGCATCGTATGGCTCCATATACCGCCCAGGAAAACACTTGTCACATAGCTCCTCATATAAAGAATCATATGTTTTATTGACAGTTGGGGATGTATAGCCACTTTGCGATTCTCCTCCAGAAAACATTTTGCCAAACATGTCAGGCATTTCATCAAACATTATATTTTCATTTTCTTCCATAGGCGTTATTATAAAAAATCCGACTGTTTATTGAGTCGGAAGCCGATGTTGTCTGAAACAAGGGACATAAAGAAAGGCGTAAATCTTTCGTTTATGTTTTCCTTATTCACATAACAGGTGCTGGTGATACCTATGGAACGAATAAGTTACGAAAAAATTCACGCCACAACGTGAACCCTCCGCATCCCATTCCCGTTCCATAAAAGTTACCAGCTTCGTTATGTGGGAACAAGAGCTTCAAGCTCAATATGTCTTTATTTCTATTCTATTTCTTTGTTTTATGCCATAGTTTATATTTTGGTTTCTAATCAATTCTTTGACTGTCCTGTCAAAGCCGCTCTATTTCGTCTGCCGTCAGGCCTGTATATTTGGTGATGTTTTCGGTGGGTATACCGTCGGCTTTCATCTGGCGGGCAAACTTCAATGCGGTTTCGTCGGCTGTGTCCTCGAAATCGTCGGGGAGTGCAGTCCAAGCATTCCAATCGGTTTCGTCGAGATAACGCTCCACCTGCTGGTGCAACTCGGGAATGCTGTTGACGGCCGTATTGTAAAGCTCCTTGTCGTCAATGTTGGCATAGTCGTGTACCAACACGTGGCGCATACCCTGGACAATCTTCCATGGTGTTGCCGGGTGTGCTTTCTTGAAAGCTTTGCTCAGCATATATGCTGCCTCGCCCACTATCTCAACGTTTTTCATCACGGAATAGTAGGTACTCTTGTCGCCGACAAACGACTCGAACGTGTGCCCTTCTATAAGCATAGTCACATTGCTGGAGTACTCAACAATGTCCTCCAACCGTCCTTTATCTCGTGCCCTCTCTCTCATAAATCAGTATCTTGTCTTGTTCGGCTGTTTTTGCAGCGTAGGGGCGGAGCGTGCCGTCCACCACAAGGTCAACATCGCGGCCAAGCAGTTCTTGCAAGTCCATCAACATTCCACCGTGGGTGAAAAGAGTAAATGGTTTGCCGGAATAGTCGGGCACGAAAAGGATATCCACGTCACTCCTCGGCGTTTCTTCGCCACGGGCAAAGGAGCCGAAGAGCCATGCTTTCAAGACAGGCTGCGTCTTGAAGTAGTCGGCTATCAGCTTGGTCATCGTCTCGGTGCTCATATCTTTACGCTATTACGGTTTTCGAAGTGCAAAAATACAAAGTTTTCGCAATATGGCAAAATCTTTTTTGCTCACCTCCCGTTGCGGCGGACCAGCTGAGGGGCGAAGCGGACCACGAGGAAGGCGCAGAAGAGGAGCGTCAGCACCTCGCTGACATTGACGGCCCACCAGATGCCGTCGATACCCACCAAGGCAGGCAAGGCCCAGACGGCGGCCATCTCGAAGACCAGTGAGCGCGCGAAGGCCGCCGCCGCACTGACCACACCGTTTTGCAGGCCCGTGAAGAGCGCCGAGGCGAACATGCTCCAGCCACAGATGAGGAAACACAGCGAATAGATGCGTATGGCACGCGTGGTGAGCGCCGCAAGCGCCGCATCATAGCCCACGAAGAGGCGCGCCGCCGGCCCTGCCAGCAGCTCGGCCAAGGCCGTCAGCACCACGCCGACGCCGAAGATGATCACCAGCGACTTGCGCAGCAGCGACCGCTGCTCGCCGAGGTCGTCGGCACCGTAGTGGTAGCCGACGACGGGCGTCAGCGCAATATTATAGCCGATGAAGAATGCCGCAAGCACAAACGAGATGTACATCACCACGCCGTAGGCCGCCACGCCGTTCTCACCGATGTAGCGCATCAGTTGCAGGTTGTAGCAGATGCTGACCAAGCTCAGCGAGATGCCTCCCACATACTCCGACAGGCCGTTGGTGCAGGCCTGGCCGATGTAGGGCCAGATGGTGCGCGAGCCGCGCATCAGGTGCAGGGTGCCGCGGTTGATGCGCCGCACGCTGAAGTAGAGCAGCGGGAAGCCGCCGCCCACCACCTGCGCCATGGTCGTCGCCACCGCCGCACCCGCCACGCCCCAGCCCAGCAGGGCCACAAACAGGGCGTCGAATACGATGTTCACCACGCCGCTGGCCACACTCATCCAGGTGCCCAACTGCGGCCGCTCGGCGGCCATGTAGAACGACTGGAAGGCATTCTGCATCATGAAGAAAGGCATGCCAGCCATACAGATGCGGCTGTAGAGCACCGCATCGGCAGCCATGGCGTCGTCGGCCCCCAGCCACCGCGCTATCGTCGGAGCAAAAACGGCGAACAACACACCTACCGCCACACCCGTGCATCCCAGGAAGCGCACCAGCATGGTGAAGACGCGGTCGGCCTTGAGGGGGTAGCCCTCGCCCTTGATCTTGCCCACCAGGGCGGCACCGCCGCTACCCACCATCATGCCCAGCGCGCCGAGCACCATGATGGCGGGCCACATCAGGTTCACCGCCGCGAAGCCCGTCGTGCCCGCGAAATTGGACACAAAGAGCCCGTCCACGATGCCGTAGACCGACGAGACCAGCATCATCGCTACACACGGTGCCGCTGTGCGCAGCAGCCGCCGGTATCCATAGTGTCCCGAAAGAGCAATATCCATAACGCCATCTATAACGGCGTTATGGATATCTTTATTGTGTCGACCTATCCCTGGCTACTTGAACAGTGCCTCGATCTGCTCCTTATAGGCCGCGGCGACGTTGCGGCGGATGAGCTTCTGCGTGGGCGTGAGCATCTTGTTGGCCTCGGTCCACGGTTCGGCCACCAGGGCGAAACGCTTCACCTGCTCCGTGACACCCAGCTCGGCGTTGTATTTGTCCACCACTTTCTGATAGCGGGCCACGACCGTCTTGTCAGCCACCATCTCGGCCGGCGTCGTGGCGCTGACACCGTGGCGCTTGCACCAGTCCTTCAGCATGTCGAAATCGGGCGCTATCAGTGCCGCGGCAAACTTCTGCCCGTCGCCCACCACCATCATGTCCATGATGAACGGCGCCTGCTTCATCTTCTCCTCTATCACTTCGGGATTGATGTATTTGCCCATCGAGGTCTTGAACATGCTCTTGGTGCGGCCGGTGATGAAAAGGTATCCGTCGGGGTCGAAGTAGCCCGTGTCGCCCGTGTGGAACCATCCGTCGGCGTCTATCGCCTCAGCCGTCAATTCAGGCTTCTTGTAGTAGCCCTTCATCACGTTGCCGCCGCGGCATTGTATCTCGTTGGTATCCGGGTCGATACGCACCTCTATCTCGCGCATGGCGAAGCCCACAGAGCCAATCTTGCGCCCTTTCTTGTTCGAATTGGTGACGGCAATCAGCGGCGAGCACTCCGTCAGGCCATAGCCCTCAAAGAGGTTGAGACCCACGCAGGAGAAGAAGCGCGTCAGTCGCGGCTGGATGATGGCACCGCCCGAGACCAACATACCCAGGCAGCCGCCCATGCTCTCGCGTATCTCTTTGTAGACCAGCTTGTCGGCCACAGCCTTCTGCATCTTGTACCAGGCCGAGAGCTTGCTCTCGTCGAGGTCGTATTCGAAGGCCAAGTCTATGGCCCAATCGAAGATCTTCTTCTTCAACCCGCTCATTTTCTCGCCCTTGCGGTAGATCTTGTCGTAGACCTTCTCGATGAAGCGAGGGACGCAGGCCAGCATGTGCGGATGGATCTCCTTGCAGTTGTCGCCCACCTTGGCGATGCTCTCGGCGTAGGCTATCTCGTAGCACAGCCACTGGTAGAGGTAGCCCATCATGCGCTCGTAGATGTGGCACATCGGCAGCCAGCTCAGCGCGCGCGTCCAGCTGGGATGGGGGCTCCCCTTGATCTCCTGCACGTTCATAATCAGGCCCCTGTGCGCCAGCATGGCACCCTTTGGCACACCGGTGGTGCCGCTGGTGTAGATCATCGTGCACACGTCGTCGGTCGTGATGGCGTCCTTCATCGCCTGCAGGCGTGCCGGAGCATCGGGGTGTTCGGCCACATAGCGGCGCCCCAACTCATAGATGTCGTCCAGACTCTTCACACCCTCCATAGGCACGATGGTGCAGAGATTTTCCAGATGCGGCAGGTGCTCACGGATGTTGGAGATCTTCTTGTAGAGCGCAGGAGTCTCGACCACCAGCAGGCGCACCTCGGCGTCGTTGAGGATGTACTGGTAGTCCTCCTCGCTGATGGTGGGATAGATGGGCAGCAGCACAGCACCCGTCTGCTGAACGCCGAAGTCCACATAGTTCCACTCCGGCCGGCCGGCGCTGATCAACCCTATATTCTCGCCCTTCTGCACCCCCAGGTGCATCAAGGCATAGCTGATAAGATTCGACTTCTCGATGTACTCATCGATGTAGTGGTCCTTCCACTCGCCGTCTTCCTTGAAGCGGAACACAGGACGCTCGGGGTGAAGCTCTTTTCTCCACTCCAGCAGGTCAAACAATCGGGTAGGCTCTTGCATAGCAGATGTTAATTTAAATTAATTTTGCAAAAATACTACATTATTTTCATACACCGATAACTATAATGTTAAATAATCTTAACCCGGGCGCCGCCTGTCCCGGGCATACAATAGGCGCGCTGACAAAACCGGGCCAAACCATCACCCCCCAAACACCCCGTCGCCGCACCGCCGGCGGACCGCCTCTCGTCCGGCTTTTGTCGGACCATCATCGGACCACCATCGGACCATCCCCGGACCATCCCCGGACCAAGAAGCTACAGGACGCTATTATTCAAGCCATTGGCAACCGTCCCGACATATCGTCCCAAAAATGGCGCCATGTGTGATTTTTTTACTATCTTTGTATCCTTGAAACAACACGGCACACGCAATGGCAATGACTGATAGACAGCTGATTGACGAGCTGAAGAGCGGTGTTTACAAACCCGTTTACCTGCTCACCGGCGAGGAGAACTACTATATCGACATCGTCTCAGACTATTTCGAGAACCATGTCGTCGACCCGTCGGTGCGCGACTTCGACCAGACGGTGGTCTACGGGCGCGATGTCGACATGGCCACCGTGGTGAGCACCGTCAAGCGCTACCCCATGATGTCGCCCGTGCACCTGGTCATCGTCAAGGAGGCGCAGGACATACCCGTCGGGCAGTGGGACCGTCTGGCAGCCTATCTCGCCCAGCCCTCGCCGCAGGGCGTGCTGGTACTCTGCTACCGCCACAAGAAGCTCGACAAACGCACCGCCGTCTACAAAGCCATCGCCGCCGCAGGAGTGGTCTACGAGAGCCCCAAGATCTACGACAACCAGGTGCCGGCATGGATCGTGCGCGAGGTGGCAGCCCACGGCTACACCATCAGCGACAAAGCCGCCGCCATGCTCGCCGCCTACCTGGGCACCGACCTGGGCAAGATCGCCAACGAGCTCTCCAAGCTATATCCCTTGCTGCCACAACACGCCGCCATCAGCGAGCAACTCATCGAAGACCAGATAGGCATCAGCAAAGACTACAACGTCTTCGAACTCCAGAAAGCCATCGGCCGGCGCGACCCCGTCATGTGCAACCGCATCGTGAACCACTTCGCCGAAAACCCCAAGAAGAACCCCATCCAGATGGTGCTGCCGCTGCTCTACGGCTACTTCATCAAAGTGATGATCTACCATCAGCTTGAAAACAAGAGCGATGCACCGAAAGCGCTCGGCTGCGCGCCCTCGTTTGTGCGCGACTACGACGAGGCGGCACGCAACTATCCGCTCGGCAAGCTGGCCACCTGCATCGGCTACCTCTACGAGGCCGACCTCCGCTCCAAGGGCGTCCGCAACAGCGGCAACGTCACCGATGGCGAGCTCCTCAAAGAACTCATCTTCAAAGTCATACACTAACCGTCGAAATATGTTGAAAAGGATCCTGTTCCTACTGATTTTCGTGCCATTATTGTCTCTCAACCTCCTGGCCCAGGGCACAGTGAAGGGAGTGGTGTTCGACGAGAGCAACGGCGAAGCCGTTCCCTTTGCCAACGTGGTGCTTGTCCACGAAGGCTCCAGCGAGAACCAATCACAATACGGCTGTGCCACCGACCTCAACGGCTTCTTCCTCATCAACAAGGTTCCCGCCGGCACCTACACCCTGCGCGTGCGCTTCATGGGCTACGAAGAGTACACCCAGAGCATCGCCGTCGCCGACCGCCGCACCGCCACCCTCACCCTGCACCTCAAGCCTGCCGCCCAAATGCTCAAAGCGGTGGAAATCACCGACAGCAAAGCCGAAGAGCGCCGCGTGCAGACGCAGGTTAGCGTCGAGAAACTCACCGCCAGCCAGATACAGCAGATGCCCTCCATCGGCGGCACCGCCGACATAGCACAGTACATGCAGGTGCTGCCGGGTGTCAGCTCGACCGGCGACCAGGGCGGCCAGCTCTACATCCGCGGCGGCTCGATGATACAGAACCTCTGCCTGCTCGACGGCATGGTGGTCTACAACCCCTTCCACTCCATCGGGCTCTACTCCATCTTCGAGACCGACGTCATCCTCAACGCCGATATCTACACCGGCGGTTTCGGGGCCGAATACGGCGGCCGCATGTCGTCAGTGATGGACATCAAGACCCGCGACGGCAACAAGCGCTACCACACCGGCAAAGTGGGCATCAACACCTTCGGCGCCAGCCTCATCCTCGAAGGTCCGCTCAAGAAAGAGACCACAGCCTCGAAGACCACCATCACCTACCTGCTGACAGCCAAGAACTCCTTCCTTTCCAAGACCTCACCGACGCTCTATGACAAACTGCCCGCCCAGATGGGGCTGAAGCAGATTGCCGTCGCCGGCGGACTGCCGTTCGACTTCCTCGACCTCTACGGCAAGCTATCTATCAATTCGGGCACCGGCAGCAAAGCCAGCATCTTTGGATTCTACTTCGACGACTCGGTGAGCAACTATCAGGCCATCGCCGACTACCACTGGCGCAACTACGGCGCCGGAGCCCACTTCTCCATCGTCACCGGCACCTCGGCCATCCTCGAAGGCACTGTGGCCTATTCCGACTACCGCATCACGCTCGACGACGGCTCGGGCTACGACAAATACAGTTCCATCAACGGCTTCAACCTCAACCTGCAAGCCACCAACTTCTACGGCAAAGACCGCCTGAAGTATGGCCTCAGCATCGAGGGCTACAACACTGACTATCAATACTGGAACCAGTACGGCAAGCACGTCTCGCAGCACGAGGACTCCCCCACCCTGTCGTTCTACGCCACTTATAAACTCAACCACGGGCGCTGGCTGCTCGATCCGGGCTTCCGCCTGGTGGCCTACACGTCGCAGACCGTCAACCGCATTTCGCCGGAACCACGCCTGGCAGCCAAATACAACGCCACCGACAAACTACGCTTCAAATTTGCCGGCGGTTTCTACAGCCAGGTGTTCCTCGATGCTCGCTCCGACAACGACATCGTCAACCTCTTCACCGGCTTCCTCACCGGCTCGGCGGCACTCAATCTGCCATCGTCATTCCGCAACGGGCCGCTGCGCGACTGCCTGCAACGCGCCAAACACGTCATCATCGGTGCCGAGTACGACCTGACAGACCTCATCACCTTCAATGCCGAAGTCTACCTGAAATACTTCGACCAGCTGCTCAACGCCAACCGAAACAAAATCTACGACCAGGACGACCCCGCCTATACCTCGGGCCCCTACGCCAAACCTGAGTATCTGATGACCGACTACATTATCGAGGACGGCTTCGCCACGGGGTTCGACATCAGCGCCACCGTGGATCTGGACCAGCTCTACCTCTGGGCCACCTACTCGCTCGGCTATGTGCAACGCAACCAGGAGAACCAGGATTACCCCGACGGCATTCTCAGCTATAACCCTCACTACGACCGCCGGCACACGATTAACCTGCTGGCAACCTACAAGTTCGGCCGACAGAACGAATGGGAAGCCAGCGGCCGCTGGACTTACGGGTCTGGATTTCCCTTCACACAGACACAGGGTGTCTACCAGCAGTTGCTCTTTGGAAACAGCATCGTCAGCGACTATACCGAGGAGAACGGCGTTTACAGCCTGCACTACGCAGAACTGTACAAGGGGCGGCTGCCCGATTATCACAGGCTCGACCTCGGCATCAAACGGCGCATCTCTATCGGACGTCGCTCCATCCTCGACCTCAGCCTCAGTGCCACCAACGTTTATAGCCGGCAAAATATCTTCTACTTCAACCGAGCCACCCACGAGCGGGTTAACCAGTTGCCGCTATTGGTCAGCGTAGGAATGAACTTCAAGTTCTAATTGGCACGGCGCGCCATCTCGAAGAGCGCCTTCGGCAGGTGACAGTAGCCGTCGGGGTGCTTGTCCAAGTAGTCTTGATGACTCTCGTCGGCAGGATAGAATCCTTTGATAGGCTCCACCTCCACAGCCAACGGTGCACTGTAGCACCGCTGCACCTCGTCGAAGACATCCTTTATGACCGGATAATCCTCCGCTTCGAGGTAATATATCCCTGTACGATAGCGCGTTCCCTCATCCTCACCCTGACGGTTGACGCTGGTGGGCTCGATACAGTCAAAATAAAGATTGAGCAGTTTGCGTAGCGGCAGAATTTCAGGGTCATAGACCACACGTACCGCCTCTGCGTAACCGGTGCGGTCGGTGTATACTTCCTCGTAGGTCGGCGCCTCGGTGTGGCCATTGGCAAAGCCCGTTTCAGTCTCAACAACGCCTCTAATCTGCTTCAAGTAATGCTGTGCGCCCCAAAAACAGCCCGCAGCAAGGAATATGGTCTTCATCGTATACTGGGTTTAGGTACTCTGATCGGGAACCAAGAACGCACTGGCTGATCCAAGCCAAGTCCATTCATGTAGTTATAGGTAGCCAGACGCAACGCAGCGCCAACGGCTTCAATGTCATAATCGAACTGGGCAGGCTCCCAATCCACCTCATTGTTGCAGAATGGATTTGGCTCCCAGGTGGTGCGGCGGACACCGTAGCGTTCCGGATGCTGTCCACTGGGGCTATGGCAAGTCATAGCATAGCGGTGCCAGAAAGCGCTCTGCACTATGCCTTCATCGAACATCCTCCGCACAGTCTCCAGCGCATCAACGGTTTCCTGCAGTGTTTCGGTGGGAAACCCGTACATGAGATAGGTATGCACCATGATGCCGGCATCGCGCAAGTGACGACAGGCCCCGATTGTTTGCTGAATGGTGACGCCCTTGTCCATGAGCTTCAGCAATCGGTCGCTGGCCACTTCCAGACCACCACTGACGGCCACCATGCCGGCTTTGGCCAGCCGCTGGCATAACTCGGCATCGTAAGCTCGCTCAAAACGTATATTGCCCCAGAAGCTAACAGTCAACTGACGACGGACGATTTCGTTGGCCACCTCGCCAAGGAGTTTGGGTGGCAAAGCCTCGTCTACTAGGTGAAAGCCCGTGCGTCCCGTCTGTTGCACAATGCATTCCATTCTGTCCACAATGGTGGCGGCATCCGCTGCACGATAGCTGCCAATGTAGGGCAACGTGGTGTCGCAAAAGGCACAACGATGCCAGTAGCATCCCTGCGCCACCACCATTTTGTTCCATCGGCCCTGACTCCACAAGCGATGCATCGGGTTTGCCATCTCTGTAAGCGACAGGTATTTATTCAACGGCAAATCCCCGAAGTCGGGACAATGGTCTATGGCTTCGGGATGCCCGTCTATGGCAATGCTGTCACAGAACTCATAGATGCGCATCTCGCTCATCTGCCGCCACTCGGTATTGGGAAAACCTCCTCCTATCTCCACAGTGGCATCGGTGTGCTTCTTCAGCCATTGGCCACAGCGCAAGGCGCCGTAAAGGCACCCCGGAAAAGGTACCGTAATATCCACTCGTTCTGGATTATAGTCCCTCACAATATCCTCCAGCAGACGCAACATAATACGGTCTATGGGCGACGGCTCACCTTGCAATTCCTCATAGAGAGGGTCGAAAGTGGGTGCGTCGTTGGAGAGGTATTCGGCATAACGCACAAGGTCGAAATGGCTGTCTATCTTTTCCCTAATGTAGTCTGCTATATCCTCAAGGAAGAGGGTTGCCAGGTGTTGCGCCTTATCGGTGCTTCCACTGACACCAAAACTCCACTCAAGGTTGTCTTCATCCAGTTGTGCAAAACGCTTGCCCTCAGGCAGCAGCGAGCGGTTGGCGATGCGTGGCCCGAGGGTATCATCCTGCCCTCGGAGAAACCGTTTCACGGGCTCTATCAAACCAGCTTCCCGCGCCAATCCGATGTCGCGCAGGAAATCCTCCGAAAGCACACGGTCTGCCACCTCTATCCCAAGGTCAACTTGACGCACCTCATGCCCCTGTGCTACATAGAGCCCCTTCAGGTAGGCCGTGGCGGGATATGGGGTGTTCAATTGCGTGAGCGGCGGCGTGATGAGCAGTATTCGCATGTTGGGATAACGACCTGCAAGCGTTATTATTGTGCTCCTCCACCCACATTTTATGCCGGAGGAAGCGCATGGTGCTTGCGGGTGAAGAATACCTGCAACAGGAACAGCACTGCCAGACCGACAGCCACCAGGTAGGGGGCATTGTCCCCACCGATGGCCTGCGATAGTGGGTTGACAATCAGCGGCGACAGGAACTGCCCAAGATACAGCGCGGCAGATATGAGCGGCATCACCGTAATTGCCGCATCCTTACCGCCTTTGATGCTGGCGATGGTGTTCACGTAGGGCACCCCCGCACCGTTAGCCAACCCGACAAGTGCCGAACCAATCACCATACCCGTCATCTCCGGAATAAATGCCAGCACAGCATAACCGCCCATAAAAAAGAGTGGTGCGGCATATTTCATTTGCCGACGCATGTGGTGCATCAGCCAGCCGAACAGCAGCCCAATAGCGAACGCCACCACGTCAAGCCCCACCATGACGAGGGTGGTGGCCAGGGTTGTGATACCCTGTGCTTGCGCTGTCAGGGCAAAGTTAGTGGGATAGACGAAAAAGAGTAGCATGATGAAAAGCATGGCCGTCACCGAAGGGTGGAAGCGCAACAGTGTCTTCCACTGCAAGTGGCTCCCTTTCGAAGCAAGCCTCTCGTTGGGCAGTTCTATGGCAACAAGCACTATCGCCACCAGCCCTGCCAGATAGACCAAGAAGGCATACCTCCACTCCACCGTTGCCAAGATGCCGGCCAACAAGGTCGCCACCACGCCTCCCATCTGGTTCATCGCAGCCGACAGCCCCATCAGCCTACTCTGCTCCTCAGGCGGGAAATAGAACGACAGCAGCCCCGTGGAGAGCGGCATAATCATACCGACACTCACCCCAAGCATCGCCCTCAAAACCAACAGCCACCCGATTTCATCCACAAAGAATGCCCCCGCGCCGGCTACCACATAGATAGCCAGACCCGTCAACGCCAGCGTGCGTGTCTGCATCAGCCGGCATAGCGGCCTGAAAGCAAATGTCGTGAAAATAATGAAGAGTGCCGGCAAGCTGACAATGAGTTGCACTGTCAATGGGCTGCATCCGGAAAAATGTTCTTTGATGGCACCCAGCGCCGGTGCCATAGCCGCCCCCGCCATCACGGTGAGCAGGCTGATTGAGAGAATGGCAAACGTCAAACCCCGCATGTTCTGTTTCATGTCTTGTACTGTTTTTGTTAATCAAACCATGTGGAGTTGTCCGCTCTACCAAGCGAAAATACAGCCGGTTACAAACTTCTGAAACCTCCGTGTTTCGGTCGCAAAGATACAAAAAAAATCGCAAACCGCGATTTTTTATTGACACTCTAAATAGAACAAGCAGTGGGTAGCACCCATCCCTGAGCGCCACCCACCACTCGCCACACTCTCTCTTCTATCTCTTCTTGCCCTTCTTGGCGGCGGGCTTGGCACTGTCCTGAATGCCGAGCTTGGCCTTGATAGCGGCGGGAATGGCATCCTTGTGCACCACGATATTCATCGTCTTGTAACGGGCAAACGCCTTGCTGACAAAGAAGTTGCCACCAAACTCGCCATTATACTTACCCCAGCTGTTCTTCACCATGTAGTACTCATTGCCCATCTGATCCTTTGCCTTGCCGAAGATCAACATGCCGTGGTCATCGGTAGTCTCCCAGTTGTCGTACGCCTGCTGACGCTCCTCCTGGCTCACCCACCGCTGTGGCGTGGGATGCTTGGCGGCTTCGTCGGCAATATCGGCGGCGCTCATGCCGCTCCAACGGGCCTGGTCGCTACCCACCTTGCCGGCAGCATTGCCGTCAGTGGCAGGCAACACCGCGAAACCCTTACGCGTATAGCGGAAACCCGCCTCGCTCACATCGCTGCCCCAAGCAATGGTATATCCGTTGTCGATAGCATAGTCGAAGATCTCCATCATCTCGTCTATCGGCACATTGTAACTCTGTCCCCAGCGCCAGTTGTCCTGGATCTCGAGGACGAACTGCTCATAGAAAGGATGATGGGTGTAGGAGGTGATGCTCACGTAGTCATCGGGGTTCAGGCCGAGGCTCTCGCCGAAGCTCTTGGGGGTGTACTCGACACCCTTGTAGTTGAACTTCTCGGGAATCTTGCCAAGGTAAATCTCGTGCACCGCAGCCACAGCCTTCAGCCACAGCGGTTGACCGTCCGGACTGTATTGCAACTTCTTCAACTTTCCCTTGGCCACTGCCTCCACCATACGGTCTGTCAGCGCACTGAGCTCCGTGTGGTTGCTCAACGTGTCGCCATACATCGCGCCGGCCGGCATCACCTCATCCGGCACCATACCGTAATGCTTGAGGCAGTAGATGACGTCGTTGAAGGCGCCGCCCTGCGAGAAACTCACATCGCCATGCGTACGCACAGCAGCCATCGCACGGTCATTGTACGTCTTCTCAACCACATACATCTCGCTCAAGTCATACTCGCCCTTGCCCATGCGGAGCAACTCAGCCTCCAGAAATGCAATACCACTGTAGCTCCAGCACGTACCGGCATTGTTCTGATCTTTGACAGAGGTAATCGGCAACACCTTGACAGTGTCAAACTTGTAACCCTCATCCTCGGTTTTCTTCTCCTCCTGTGCCATCACAGAAGTGGCGCACATCGCAATAGCGCCCAATGTAAGGAATGCTTTTTTCATCTGTATCTAACTGTTATCTATTGTTGTTTCACTCAAAATGCGGTGCAAAGATACTAATTTTTTTCGACATGCAAGAATAAATTTTCACCACCACGCCAACCTCCCCCCTCTCCTCCCTCAGCTCATCCTAAGCATATCCTAAGCTCATCCTAAGCATATCCTAAGCATATCCTCCGTATATCATAAGCATATCGTCAATGCATCCCATCCGACACATTGACGATACACCAGTTTATATTATCTAAAAAAAAGCCATCCCCCGTGCCTACTCCTCCGGAGCAAACATCGGATCCCAAGCCGGAAGCATGATGGGCTTCTGGTCCATCATGGCGCGGATGTTGGCCGGAATGTACTTCTCCTCCAGCACCACGCGGAACATGTACTCGTTGAACCAGTCGTTGGTCATGATCAGGTTGCCCTGCCAGCCATAGTTGGGACCCCAGCTGTTCTCCACCATCCACTTCAGCGGCTTGCCGTCCTTGTCGAGGTCCACGGCGCAAAGGGTCATGGCGTGGCTCGAGCCGCTGGCGAAGGTACTGACGCGCTGCTTCTTGTCCATCCCGAAGGTGGTGCCCATGAGACTCTCATAGTCGTAGTTGTTCATGTCCATCAGACCGTTGTCGCGGTTGAGGAACTTGCCCACGTCGCAGCTGAAATACATCATCGTGCTGTCCTTGATGGAGGC
>DFLB01000047.1:105270-127335 GCA_002373995.1 Bacteroidales bacterium UBA3630
TCCTCCATGGGCAGGTTGAGGTAGCGCCAGTTCTGGCCGTCGTAGACGTGGCGGTCGTACTGGATTTCATACACCTTGTAGTACTCGCGCGTAGGGTCGTTCATCACCATGTAGTACTTGCTGAAGTCGGTCTTGGCGAACTTCTCGTAGAACTCCTTGGGGGTGTAGGTGGCAGTCTCCACGATCTCGCCCTTGGCGTTCTTCTGCTGCCAGGTGAACTGCGCCGGGGGCTCGCCCATGGTGAGGGCCAGCATGCGGTAGATGGTGCCGAGCATCTCGGTCTTCTTGGCCTGTAGTTTCTGTGAAGTCATGCCCTTCTGGGCCGCCATCTCGCGCAGCTGCAGGCCGTCCTCGCGCAGCTTGAGGGCTATGAGGTTGCTGATGCTGCTGGTGTTGTTGGTGTTGTAGGTCTCAGGCATCACGTCGGCAGGCACCAGCCCGTACTTGTCTATCAGGTTGGCCACGCCCGTGAACTGCCCCCCGTCGCCGATGGGGTTCTTGAAGAGCCACTCCACTTCCTGGTCGTTCATGGGTTTCTTGTAGGTGTCTATCATGGCCTGCAGGAAGAGGTTGCTCTTCTCTAACTGGTCGTAGAAGAAGAGGTAGGCCTGCGAGAACTGGAAGTCGGCGGGCAACCCGTGCTTGCGGATGGCCTGGTTGCGCAGCACGTTCATGCCGGTGAACATCCAGCAGCGGCCACTGCTCTTCTGGTCCGTTACCGCCTTGCTGACCACGCGGTTCGAGAAGTGCGAGTCAAACTTCGTCGCGTTCTCGTAGTTCATAGCCAGCTTCTGCGGGCTCTGGTTCACCATGATGTTGCGCAGCGCCTTGTCGCTCGCCGTCCCGCCGAAGCCTTTCTTCATCTGCTGCATCATCTCGGCCGTGATGCCGCCTGTCGCCGGCTGGCTGTTGCCAGCGGTCTGTTTCTTCTGTGCCATCGCGCCGCCGCATACCAGCAGCGCGCCCATGGCTAATGCAAAAAACTTTCTTGTCATTTTTTTATGTTATTTCCTATTTTCCGTAAAACCCATCAAACCCACTAAACCCATCAAACCCATCAAACCCACTAAACCCATCAAACCCACTAAACCCACTAAACCCACTAAACCCATCAAACCCATCAAACCCATCAACTCCTAACTCTCAACTCCCCATCACCGCCGCCATCTCTTCGTCGTCCCAGTAGGTCATCCGGCGGTAGGGGCTGACTTCGTCTTTCTGCCGCGAGGCCTTGATCTGGCGCGCCACATATTCTTTTATCTCCTCATACCGGGCCCGGTAGCCGCCCCATTGCTGTTCATCCAGCTCTTCTGCTCCCGCCAGCCTGCAAAGCACATGGTAGGCATGGGCTTCGCGCTGCGCAGGGTACTGCCTCCACAGGTCGTTCAGCCTGGCGTTGAGGCCGTTCCAGTCTTTGATTTCTCCGTTCTCCACGTCTGTAATCAGCCCCTCCATGTCTCCGCGCGCCACCAGCTGCCCCCCAATGTTGACCCATTCGGTCTCGACCTTTGCCTGCGCTGCAGGCATCTTGTCACCATTGGCGCTGAGGCATTTCATTGCGTAGTAGACAAGCATCTCTTCGTAGGCTTTCAGCCCCTCGGCAGCCTTGAGCACCACCGTCTTGCGCTTGCCTTTTTCCATGCCGTCGGCATAGACCGTCCCGTCTGTCGACGCCGCCATCCATCCCCGCAACAGGTCCATACCGTGCAGCATTTCCTCGGCGGTGTCGGGCGCAAGGTTGTCAAACTCTATATTCTGCGCTTTTACTGTGCGCTTGTCCCGCTTGGCAAATTTCTTGCTGTTCCTGTCCAGGGCATACATGTTGTACATCCACCAGAAGGCCGGCATCACCTCGAGACGGTCTTCCTTCGCGTTGTTGTTGACCAGCGCAAAGGGCAGCTGTATGTCGAGTTCCGCAGGGTAGTCGGCCTTGGCTATCAGGCAGTAACTCGC
The DNA here is from genome assembly GCA_002373995.1 of Bacteroidales bacterium UBA3630. Taxonomy (GTDB): domain Bacteria; phylum Bacteroidota; class Bacteroidia; order Bacteroidales; family P3; genus Colimorpha. The sequence continues at coordinate 107,224 of DFLB01000047.1, forward strand.
AAATCGGCTGGGATGCTTGAACGAGCAGCACAGCCCTGGCCAGAAACCGCGACCCGCCGCCAGCTCGTTGTCGGCCGTACGACTGTTGTGGTTGCTGCCTATCGTGCCGCCGGCGGCGATATTGCTCTGCCCCATGACGAGGCCGGCGATGAGGAACGAGTTGTTGTGATGCTGCTCGTGGGCGGGGAAGATGATGCTGTTGCCCACCTCGCAACGGGCCAGCGTGCTGTTGTCACCCACCACCGTGTCGTTCAGCCGCAGACCGTACTCTAAATGCACATGCTCGCCAAGCAGGAAGCGCACGGCAATAACGCCATACTCCACCGTGCATCCGTAGCCCACCACGCCGTCGCTGAGCACTATGCATCCGTCGATGCGCGTGGGGTCCGCCGCCGTCGAGCGCACACTGACGTTGTGCACCGTCTTGGTGTTCTTTATGATGCAGCCGTCGCCAATATGCCCGTAGGCACCTTCCGCAGTGCCGAGGAGGTCATAGGTAAACTGCTCCAGTTTCTGCATGAAGCGTTTGCGACCTCGATAGCGAGCCCACAGATAGGCATCGCCTATAGTCATCCCGCTGAAGGGCAATATCTTGCGCCCTCCGTTCTCATTCATCGGCTCTATCCACACCGCCCTTCGCGGTTCGCCGCAACAGGTCATCTCCTCAACATTGAAGACCACCACGTTGTCGCCCAGCGTGTAGCCACTCATCATCCCCACATTGTGCACCGTCGGATGGTCGCCGATGCAACTGTCGCTGAGTGTCGAGTTGTAGATACCCTCGCGCAGCGTGAGGTCGCCGACGCTGTTCTTGCGGCTCTCCACCACACCGATGCACACCGCCCCCTCAAAGTTGTTGTTGCGCAGACAGGCAATGCTAAAGGGATCTGTTACTTTTACTTTAGACCAATCGTCAGCATAGTTTCCTTGTTGTTCCAACTGCGCTATCTCCGTAGCTGTTAGTTCGCGGTACGTCATTTTAGTGTAGGTTTGCTTGTGGATGTATCCATAGAATTCTTCTGTCCTTATTTATGGTTTGTGGCATAGACCGATACTGGGTCGCAGGCTTCTTGAACAATCACATCACCTGCGACATATTGCTACATATCAGCCCCTTACCACAATCACCCCTCCATTTCCCCTCTTAGATAACCACTTGCAAAAGTACACACATTTTTGATATTTAACATATTTTTTTCTCTTATCAATAAAAAAAGTGTACTTTTGCCGCGATAAAAATCAAAAAGTTCAACTATATGAAACAACGTTTGTTCTATGCCGTAGTTGCCCTGTCGCTACTGTGGGTAGCCTGCAGCAAGGAATCTTCCACCAATGCCAATACCGTCGCCGACAGTTCCTCGACTGGCAATACCGAGGTTATCAACCCCGAGGATACCGTCACCCACGACCGTATCTATCAATTCAAGGTACTTGACGGACATGGCGACAGTGTGTCGCTTAGCCAATACCGAGGCCAAGTGCTTCTGGTGGTAAACACGGCCACCTCTTGCGGTTTTACTCCAGAGTACACCGAACTCCAAGAGTTCTATGAGAATTATGCCGATCAGGGTTTTACCATTCTCGACTTCCCAAGCAATCAGTTCTTCCAGGCACAAGGCTCTTTCGACGATATTCATGATTTCTGCACCTCCACTTACAATATCACCTTCCCGCAATTTAACCTTATTGATGTAAATGGAGCCAATGCCTCACCCCTCTACGTATGGCTCAAAAGCAAGAAACCCGGTGATATACCCTGGAATTTCACCAAGTTTGTCATCAATCGCAAAGGCGAAGTCGTAGACCGCTTCGATGCCAGAACTTCCTCTATGCGTCTCGTCGAGAATTCCATCAAAAAACAACTTAATCAATAACATATCTTTATGAAACCAATCAAAGTTTTAGCACTTGCTGCAGCAGTCGTATTGTTCTTTGGTGCCTGCAAACAGCAATCACAGACCCCCGCAGAACCCGACACAGACAACATCTATCGCTTCGAAGCCCTGGACGGCAACGGCAACACCGTCAACCTCAGCGACTACCAAGGACAGGTGCTGCTGGTCGTCAACACCGCCACACAATGCGGCTTCACCCCGCAGTACGAGGGCCTTCAGGACCTCTACGCCCGCTACCACGGCCAAGGCCTCGAAATCCTCGACTTCCCCTGCAACCAGTTCGGCGCTCAGGCTCCGGGCTCTAACGAGGAAATCCACGCCTTCTGCACCGGCACCTACAACACCACCTTCCCGCAGATGGCCAAAATCAACGTCAACGGCGACTCTGCCACAGCTCTCTACTCGTGGCTGAAGAGCAAGGCACCCTTCGGCGGCTTCGACACCACCGACCGCATCGGCGCCTACCTCGACCAGATGTTCCGCGCCCAGGACAGCCTCTACGACCAGAACCCCGATATTAAATGGAACTTCACCAAGTTCCTCATCGACCGCCAGGGAAACGTCGTGCGCCGCTTCGAGCCCACGGCACCCATCTCCGACATCGAGGCCGCCATCATCGACCTCCTCTAACCCCCACCTCTCGCTCCGACATTAGAAAACCCCGTCCTTCTCAGGGCGGGGTTTCTAGATCTAAAATCTAAAACAAATTACCTTTTCTTTCTTACTCGGCCTTCTTGGCGTACTTCTTGTACTTGTTCATGAACTTATCAACGCGTCCTGCAGTGTCAACAAGTTTCAACTTGCCTGTGAAGAAGGGATGCGAGGTGTTCGAAATCTCAAGCTTCACCACGGGATACTCCTTGCCGTCGGTATAGACCACGGTCTCTTTGGTGTTGGCGCAACTCTTGGTGAGGATCATGTTGTCGTTCGACATGTCTTTGAACACCACAAGGCGATAGTTTTCGGGATGGATTCCTTTTTTCATTTTCTCTCTTTTTGCCGTCTAACCCGTTTATTGTCAGACGATTGTTTATACTTCGTTAATTATTTTCGTGCTGCAAAGATACAACTTTTTTCCAATCCCACAAAATATTTTTCACTTTCTCCTCCACAATCTTTCTCTTCTCCCCCTACCCTCTCTCGCCTCATCCTAAGCATATCCTAAGCATATCCAAGGCATATCCTCTGCATATCCTCCGCATACAGGACACTCCCTCGGCTTCCTCATCGCATTCAATCCCTCATCGCCGACAAATCAATGGTCACACCGCCGTAAATCGCACGGCGCGAGGCCACAGCATGGAACCCAAGCCACTCAAACGGCTGCACGAAAACACCACCGCCATAGTTGAAATATTCCATGATGGAACCCGGCAACGGGTAATAGTCGTGATAGATGCGCCCCGTCGACGTCTCGCTGTCCACCTCCACATTGACCGTGCTCGCATCAACGTATCCATAATTGGTCTGGCAGTACCCGATAATGGGCGCCACGCGCAACCACGGCAGAACGGGAATTTGGTAGCCTATATTGACCGCAAAAGCCTCATCGTCATCCCAATACTCCTGCACAACATGGTTATTGTACCGGTTCTGCGGCGAAGCCCAGATAAAGTCAACATATACGCCCCATATCGAAAGCCCTGCACCCATTCCAAAGCGTGCCTGGTCAGTGCCAAAACCAGCCGAACCCAAATTCAGACCCAGCGTGAAACGGTTGTTGTTTTCCCCAAGGTCAAACCACTGTGCATTCGAGGTCGCCGCCAGCGCTACAAAGGCCAGCACTATCATTGTTTTCTTCATGATTTTATGTTTTTTAGTGTCGTTTCCATTTCCCGCAGAGGACGCCCCAACACTCTATCTATCTACCAATTACACCACCCCGTCGCCATCACGCCCTCACGTCCTTCAGCCGACAAAGATACGACAATTCGGCAACATGACAAAATAAAAATGTTCCCCCGCTGCCGCCACACTTCGCTCAGAGCGCCACCCGCACTCCGGCCCTGACGCTGATGCCGGGCTGCGGCACCCCGCCGTGGTCGCGCCACTGCCGGTCAAGCAGGTTGTAGCCCTCTACATACAGCGTGCTGCTCCCCAACCGGTAGTCCACGCCGGCACCCACCAGCGGCACTCCCCCGTAGGCTTGCACCCTGCCGTCAGCATCCACCCATCGTCCCTCGCGGTAGCGATAGGTGGCGTCAAGCCTGAGACCAAGCCGCTCTGCAGGGTGCCATACAAGGCTCAGCTGTGCGCGATGCCGCAGGTAGTCAAGCGCCGAGCCGCTGATCCACTCGCCGGCATCTTGTAGCACATGGCAGTAGGAATAGCTCGCCCTTATATCCACCTTCGCCACCCTCACCGCCGCCATAGCGTCTATCCCGTAGGCATCTACGGCGGTATGGTTCATCGAGTACCACAGCTCTTCTTCGGGCCTGCGCACCCAGTCTATTATCTGGCTGCCGCCTCGGTAGTAGGCCGCCACCTGGCAGCGGAAGTCCTTCATTTGGAGTCTTGTACCAAACTCTACATGGGCACTGCTCTCGGCATTGAGCGACGCATTCGATCGGTGGTCTACACTCTGGTAGTATAGGTCTGTGAACGTGGGCAGGCGGAAGGTGCGTGCCGCCGACAAGTACACCTCGGCGCATGCCGCACGGTAGCTCGCATCGCCGGCAAGCGCATAGTGGAACCCAAAGCGGCTGTTGTACAGCCCCATCGCCACCGCCTCGCCCGCAAAGCGCCCTCGGCTGTAGCGATAGCCGCCAAAGAGACTCGTGCCAACGCGCTTGTCGCTCATCGTGTAGGGCGACGGCAGGTTGCTGTCGGGCAACCCCAGGACATTGCTCCAGATACCCTCGCGGCGCACGTCTCCTCCTGCCACCACTTCGCCGTGGCCCAGGCGCTTGTCCACCCTCACGCTGGCACCAGCCAGACTCCCCAGGTGGTGGTTGTGGCCCTGGTACCACAGCGGCACCTCTTCCACATAGCCGTCGCGAAACAACTCGAAGCGGTCGCGATGCAGCCGCCCGTAGGCCGTCAGGCGGAAGTGGTAGCCTTCCACCTTGAAGACATCGGTCGCCGAGGCCACAAGCGTTCGGGTGGCTTCGTACTGGTCCGGATAGGCGGTGCTGTAAAAGCCGCTCCCCCCAAAGCCCTTCATCTGTCCTCCCATCTGCAGCTGCAGGTCGTGGACCTTGCCGTGACGGGCCGCCTGCAGAAACAGACTGCCGTGGCGGTAGTCGGTGTTCGGCCGGTATCCGTCGCTGCGATGGTAGCCGCCGGCAACCGTCAGCGCCCACGGGCCACGGGCCGTCGTAGCCAGCAGCGATGCATCGCCACTGCCATAACTGCCGCCGCTGACATCGGCCAGCAAACGGTCGCGATACTCCTCGCAGACCACTATGTTCACCGCCCCGCAGAAAGCCACTATGCCGCGCGACAGCAGCTGGGCTGGCGTCAGCAACTCCACGCGCTCCACCATCGTGATGTCGATGGGTATGTCCATCGTGTGGTGCCCTGTCTGTGCGTCGGTAAGGTTCACACCGCCCAGCAGCACCAGCATCTGATCAAACGTGCCGCCGCGCATACTGATGTCGCCCTGCACGTCGCCACCGCCTCTCACACGAAGGTCCACCCCGGGCAGCAGCGCCACGAGGTCTCCTATGGAACGAATGTTTGATTGTTGGAAATCCTGCGCGGTAAGTACCGCAGCAGGCTCGGGCGCGCCGCTCAATGTGTCGGCGCCCATCGTCACCTGCACCTCCGGCAGGCTCCGCGTCTCGGCTTCCTTGTCGCTCTGTGCGCTGACAGCCCCCTGTGCCAGCACAATGGCAACAGCGGTGGCAGCCAGCCCCTTGGCCAAGCTGCTGTCGGCCACGCGAACAGCCAGCCGCCCGATAGTCACCTCGCGGTGCATCGAACTGTAGGCCGCCCACCCCGCACGGCAGAACCGACGGAAGCGAAACGCTTGCGTTTGTTTTTTAGCCTGTTTGTACATTTTGCTGTGTTTGCAATGCACGAAAATAACGCCCTTCGCCGGCTTTTATTGTGCATCACAGAAAAATCGCATTTTTTACAGTCTGTTCCAGGGGCAGGCCAGCTGGCAAATGTCGCAACCCATAGTGTAGCCGCGCGGATCCACGTCGGGCGGGAGCTCGCGGGTGTGATGCGTGGTGTAGTAGGCCGTGCAGCGGCGCACGTCAAGCATCGGCGTGCCGTCGGCGGCAAGGGCTCCGTTGGGACAGGCCGCCACGCATAGGTTGCAGTCAGCACATCCACGCGCCACCGGCGCGTCATACCGGTCGCACTCCTCGGTGGTGACAATCTCGCCCAGGTTGATCCACGAGCCCCACCGCTCGGTGACGAGAAGCGTGTGGCGCCCTATCCAGCCCAAGCCCGCACGCGCAGCCCAGTGCTTGTCGCTGATGGGCACCGTGTCGCAACACACCTTGCCGTCGATGCCAAGCCGCTGCCTCAACGCAAAAAGCATGTCCTTTATCACCTTATGGTATTCCCGCCCTCGCGCATACGCTGCAATCATCCCTCCGTTTTCCACTTTCCGCTCTCCACTCTCCACCTCCTCTGGCGGCGGATAGGCACTCACGCAGCATATCACGCTCCGCGCACCGGGCTGCAACTGCCGCGGGTCCATGCGCTTCTCCACGTTGCGCTCCATGTAGCCAAGGTCGCCGTGCCACCCCCTGGCCAGCCACTCGCGCAGCGGATACTCGTCGTCGCCGAGGGCACCGGCCGGGGCTATGCCACAGGCATCGAAACCCACCTCTACGGCAAGGCGCTTTACGTCGCCGCTATTCAGCATCCGCCTGGTACTTGGCTTTCTTGCTGCCGGTGTATAATTCAAAGTGCAGGAAGCGGCAGTCGAGGGAGCCGTTCTGCACCGGTATCTTGGCCGACGGGTGCAGCCCTATGTGCTTCATGGCCTCGAAGTCGCTCGTGATGAGCCACACATCGCATTCCGCACCGTATTTCTGCTTGAAGGTATCGCCCAGCTTCTCGTACATGGCGTTGAGGTCCTCCACCTTGATGCGTTCGCCGTAGGGCGGGTTGGTGACGATGAGCGTCTTGCCCTCGGGAGGATCCTGCTCGGCAAAGTCGCCGATGTGAAGCATCACGTCATGGTGCAGCTTGGCATACTCCAGGTTTTTCTCGCATTGTTCGATTACCTGCGGGTCGATGTCGTTGCCCCATATCTCACCCTCGAAGTCGATACTGCCTATCTTGCGGTCTTCCTCAGCCTTTACGCTCTTCCATTCGCCAAGGTTGAACTCTTTCCACCGCATGAACCCGAAGCGGTTGCCGCGGTAGTACTGCGCCGGTATGTGGTTGGCCATCATAGCGGCTTCGATGAGCATGGTGCCGCTGCCGCACATGGGGTCGTAGAAATTGACGGCTTGGTCGCCCGATTGTTTGATTGCGTTGTCCCAGCCGGCAATTTTGAGCAGGCCCGCGGCAAGCACCTCGTTGATGGGCGCCACGCCCACACCCTGGCGGTAGCCGCGCTTGTGCAGCGAGTCGCCGCTCGAGTTCATCAGCAGCGTGACGTGGTTGTCCCTGATGTGCAGGTTGAACTTGTAGTCGGGCTGCTCCGTGTCAATCGAGGGTCGCTTGCCAAAGTTGCGCCGGAAGCGGTCCACAATGGCATCCTTGGTCTTCAAAGCGGCATAGTAGCTATGCGTGAACACCTCGCCGCTGGTGGTGCTGTCGATCATGAAGGTGCCGTCGCAGTCGAGCAGCTTCTCCCAGCGTATCTTGTAGACTTGGTCGTAGAGTTCCTGGTCGTCGTTGGCGTCAAACTCGGCAAAGGGCTTCAATATAGCCAATGCCGTGCGGCAGCAGTAGTTGGCGCGGTAGAGCAGCCGCATGTCGCCCTCAAACTCGACGGCGCGTGTCCCCACCGTCACGTTCTCGGCACCGAGGGCGCGCAGCTCGTCGGCGAGCACCTCTTCGAGGCTGACCATCGTCTTGGCCACCATCTTGAATTTCTCTCTTGGCGACGGGGCATCATTGACCACCCGTCCGTGGTTCTTCTGTATAATCATTGTGCAGGTTTTGTATTCTATGTCTGAACTCGCGGCGCGAGTCGCGGTTTTTCTTCACGATACTGCCGTTGTAGATGCTGATGTTGAGCTCGTAGCCCACCAGCAGCACAATGCAGTTGAAACGTATCCAGAACATCACCATCAACAGCGTCCCTATGGAACCGTAGATGAGGTTGTAGCGGTTGAAGTTGTTGAGGTAAATGGACAGGCCCCAGCTGAGCACGATGAACATCGCCGTCGCCAGCACGCTGCCGGCCGAGAAGAAGCCCACCCGCTGTTTCTTGACGGGAGCCCAGTAGTAGATGAGCGAGATGGCTGTCAGGATGGCAAAGGTGATCAGCACCCAGCGGCCGATGTTGAACATCAGCGTGTTGGCCTTGGTGTCGGTGAGCCATCCCTGCGCAAAGATGATCTGCAGCAGCAGCTTGTGCCCCATCAGCAAAGCCATCGTCAACACGATGAGCACATAGAGCACGAAGACCAGCATCACGCTCAGCAGGTAGCGTTGCAGGTAGGGGCGTTTCTCGACAGAGCGGTTGGCAAAGTTGAGGCTTGTGATGACACCCATCAGACCGCTGGCCGCCAGCAGCACCGACGAGATGAAGCCTATCGACAGCAGCGTCGAGTGGCGGTGGCCCATCACGTCGTTGATGGTGTTCGAGAGGGGGTTCATGATCTTCTCCGGCACAATGCCGCCCAACTCGGTCAACAGCTCATCCTGTACACCGTCAACGGGGAAGTAGGCCACCAGCGTGAAGAAGAAGATGAGCAGCGGCGGCAAGGCCGTCAGGAAGCTGTATGCCACTCCTTTGGCCCGCTGGTTCAGGTCGCCGTTGAAGATGCCCACCAGGAAGAACCGCAGCACGTCGTAGAGCGGCACACCGCGGTTGCCCGGCAGCGAGAAGTGCTGCAGGAACCACAGCGTCGAGCGCACCGGACGCCAGTAAAGCGCCCGTCGCCGCCACTGCCTCACCTTGCCTACGGCCAGCCTGATATATGCTTTCACATTGACCACCTGACAGATATCCTCAATAACCTATAACCTTTACCCTCATTTCTTCACTTCTTCACTAACGAGATGTCGAGGCTCTTGATGTGATGGGTGAGGGCGCCGACGGAGATGAAGTCCACCCCCGTCTCGGCGTAAGCCCGCAGGGTGGCCTCGGTGATGCCGCCGCTGGCTTCGGTCTCGTAGCGACCGTCGATGCGGCGCACCGCCTCGCGCAACGTCGCGACGTCGAAGTTGTCGAGCATGATGCGGTCCACGCCGCCGTGGTCGAGCACCCGCTGCAGCTCGTCGAGGTCGCGCACTTCGATCTCTATGCGGAGGTCTTTACCCTTTGTGTCCAGGTAGTTGTGCGTGCGGTCGATGGCCTGCTCGATGCCGCCGGCAAAGTCGATGTGGTTGTCCTTGAGCATCACCATGTCGTAGAGCCCGATGCGATGGTTGGTGCCGCCGCCGCAGGCGACAGCGTACTTCTCCAGCAGGCGCATGTTGGGCGTCGTCTTGCGGGTGTCGAGCAGGCGGGTGTGCAGCCCGTCGAGCATACGCACCATGCGGTGGGTCTCCGTGGCGATGCCCGACAAGCGCTGCATGTAGTTCAGCGCCGTGCGCTCGGCAGTGAGGATGCTGCCCGCATGTCCCTCGATGGTCATAATGATATCGCCCTTTGCCAGCGCGTCGCCGTCGTGCTTCAGCATGACGACCTTCAGACTGTCGTCGACCAGGTTGAAGACGCGTTGGCCCACCTCGGCGCCGCAGAGGATGCCGTCGGCCTTGGCCACCATCTTGGCAGCATTGACTGCCGAGGCGGGAATGCAGGCCAGCGTCGAGTGGTCGCCGTCGCCAATGTCCTCGCGCAGGGCCGATTTTATGAGTTCGTCAAGGTTCTCAATATTCATCATAACATCTTGTTACTTAGGTATATAAATCACTTTTCCGCCTCGTTTGAAGGGGCGGTTTGGCTTTGCAAATATACACTTTTTTTTAATTCTTTTAAAATCAGTCGCTGGATGAAGGCGCAACGGTCGCGCCAAAACATCGCAAACAAGGCTCTTGGTCCGGGGATGGTCCGATGGTGGTCCGAGGATGGTCCGACGGTGGTCCGATAGAAAGCGGATGAAGAGCGGTGAGGCGGCGGAGGGCCCGTGGCAATAGAACCTTGGACGACTGGCAGAAATCCCTGCGCAGCGGTCTGCTTCCGCCGGCGGGAGATTATTTTTTTTCTCACAATCAAAAATAAATGCGTATATTTGCCATTTAAATACAAACAATATAAAATTGCTATGCGGCTCTGTGTCAAGCAACAAGGGGCGGTGTAGCACTAAAGAAACGTTATGCAGATAGCAATCTCAGGCAATATCGGAGCCGGCAAGACGGAACTCACACGGCTGTTGTCGCGGCACTATGGCTACCGCGCCATCTACGGCCCGTCGGAGGAGAACCCCTACCTCAGCAGCTTCTATGAGGACATGCGCCGCTGGTCGTTCAACATGATGGTGTACACGCTATATTCCAACATACGGCAGCTGGCCGAGCTGCAGCAGAGCGGCGAGAGCTTCATCCGCGATCGGTCGCTGTACGACGACGTGGCCATCTTCGCCCCCAACCTGCAGAGCATGGGGCTGATGACCACGCGCGACCTGACGACCTACACCAAGCTGTTCGAGATGACCTACTCGCTCCTGCCGAAGCCTGACTTGCTGATCTATGTGCGCGCCGATGTGCCGACACTGATACGCCACATCCAGAAGCGCGGCCGCGAGCTGGAGAGCAGCATACGGCTCGACTACCTGACCAACCTCAACAACCGCTACGAGCAGTGGGCCGAACAGTACGACGGCAAGATGCTCGTGGTGGACACCGACGAGCTGGACTTCGTGGAGCGCCGCGAAGACCTGGGACACATCATCAACAGGATCGACGCAGAGTTCAACAGCCTTTTCCAGAACTAAAAGCCAGGGGGAGTAGCAGATGAAGACATTGATAGTCATTCCGGCACGATATGCGTCGACACGCTTCCCGGGCAAGCCGCTGGCACTGCTGGGAGGCGAGAGCATCATCAGCCGCGTGTGGCGCGCCGCCGTGAAGACAGTGGGGGCAGAGAGCGTCTACGTGGCCACCGACGACCGTCGCATCCTGGAGCACGTCAACACCCTGGCCGGACGCGAGGCCGCCCTGATGACCTCGCCGACACACCGCAGCGGCACCGACCGTTGCGGCGAGGTGCAGCAGATACTGGCCGCCCGCGGAAAGACCTTCGACGTCATCGTCAACATCCAGGGCGACGAGCCTTTTGTGGAGAGCAGCCAGATAGAGGCCCTCACGGAATGCTTCAAGAAGAGCGACGTGGAGATAGCCACCCTCAAGACCCGCATCGGCAGCAGCGAGGAGCTGTTCTCGCCGAACAACGTCAAGGTGGTCTGCGACGACGAGGGCCGCGCACTCTACTTCAGCCGCCAGCCCCTGCCCTACCGCCGCGGCGTGGAGCCGGAACGGTGGCTCGCCGAAGGGCCGTACTACAAGCACGTGGGCATCTACGCCTTCCGAGCCACGCTGTTGCCGACGCTGTGCAGCCTTGGCAGCGCGGCACTGGAGGAGAGCGAGAAACTGGAGCAGCTGCGCTGGCTGGCGGCAGGATACCGCATCCACGTCGTCGAAACGCCCCATGCGAACATCGGCATCGACACCCCAGAGGACCTCGCCGCAGCCGAGGCCTTCCTCGAACAGAGAGACAAAGAAACAAACAAATAAGCAATCAAGCAATTATGAATATCACAGACCTTATCGTTGAACAATTGAAACAGGGCCGCTCGGTCGAGCTGACCGGCATCGGTACACTCAGCACCGTCATGCAGAGTCCACGCCACGACCAGGCCAAGGGCATCTACTATCCGGCGCACCTCACCCCCACCTTTACCGACACCACGAGCGGCGACGAGGGCATTGTCGAAGTGCTTGCCGAGCGCGAGTGCGTAGGCATCGAGGTGGCCCGGCAGATGTGGCACAACTATATGGACGCCCTCAGCGACAAGCTGCATCGCAGCGGCAGCCACACCTTCGGCGAGCTGGGTACGCTGCACCTGAATGCGGGTGGAGCACGCTTCGAGGTGGCCGAAGGATTGATGCTCAGCGTCGGCGACGAGAAGCCCATCGAGAACGTCAAGACCTATGCCCACGACGATGACGACGACCCCTTTGCCCGCTTCTACGCCGAGGGTGCCGCCGCATCAGAGTCCACCCCCGCACCCGCCGCAGCGGAACCAGAACCCGAGCCCAAGAGCGAGTCGCAGGACATTTTCCCCGAGTCGTTCTACACCAAACCCGAACCTCAGCCGGAGCCCGAACCGGAACCCGAACCAGAGCCGGAACCTATCGCTACAGAGCCTGAACCCATTGCCGCTGAAGAGCCCGCTACAGAGGCCGCTGCCGCCAAGCCGGAAGCCACAATGGAGGAAGACCTGAAGAAACTGGAGGAAATGCCCGCAGCCCCTGCCCAAGAGGACGAAGGACACAAGAGCCGCTGGTGGCTGTGGCTGCTACTGCTGCTATTGCTGGTCGTCATCGGTGCCGGCACCTACTACCTGCTCTCGCATCGCGCCAGCAAGCCGGAAACAGTGGCCGCAGCAGTTGAGCCAGCAACGCATCTTGACGGCGTGCCGGTTGAGAACTCGCTGACCTACAACACCGACCTTATTACATACAGCCAGCGCGACATCGACCAGAACCGTGACCAGGTGTGCCGCTACATGGCCGACTATATCGACAACTACCTGGCCTATCGCCACTACAGCGGAGCCCGCGTGCCGATGATAGACCGCGTGCGCCACTATGTCGGCGAACGTCTGGGCAGCCTCTTGGCCGACCGCTTCGCTGTGCAGCGCCTCATGCCGCACAACGACTACATCTATAATCACAACGAGCCGTGGCTCAAACAGACCTTTGCCGCCCGCCAGCGCGTCACCGTACAGCGGGAGCTGCTTGACATGAGCATCCTCGACAGCATGCTCGACCAACTCATTGCCGAACTCGGCCTTGAGCCCGACGCCGGTACACCACGCACCGCCGAGCAGGTACAGCAGGTCAAAGCCGAGGAACGCAAAGCCATCGTCGACCGCCAAGCCAAAGAGGAGCCCGCACCGGTAAAAGTCAACGTGGAGCAGGACAGCAAGCAAGGCTTTGACATCATCGCCGGCTTCTACCTGGACCGCAACTCGGCAGCACGTCTCACAGCACGCCTGCACGAGCTGGGCAGCGATGCCTACATCATCGAGAAGAACAACATGTACTACGTCAGCATGGGTAGCGCCAAGAACCGCACAGCCGCCGAAGCGCTGTTCAAGCACATCAAGAGCTGGTACGACGGCGACGTGGCCATCAAACAGTGGTAGCGTTCAGTATTTAGTAGAAATGGGACACCACAAACTGCAACGCTTCGCCGAGAACCTGACTTTCCCCAACCTGTTCCAGGTGGGCTTCGAACAGCTGGAACAGGAGGGCTTCGCCCTGAAGGGGAGATGGGCAGAGCATTTCGGCAACCAGAACCCCATCACGCTGGAGCTGGGCTGCGGCAAGGGCGACTACACGCTGGCCCTGGCCCGCATACACCCCGAGCGCAACTACATAGGGGTCGACATCAAGGGGGCACGCCTGTGGCGCGGCGCCAAGACCGCCGTGGAGGAGCCGTTGCGGAACGTGGCCTTCATACGCACGAGGATAGAGCTGATAGACCGCTTCTTCGCCCCCGGCGAGGTGAGCGAGGTGTGGATCACCTTCTGCGACCCGCAGCTGAAGAAGCCCAACAAGCGCCTCACGGCGCCGCGCTTCCTCGACACCTACGCACGCTTCCTGGCGCCGCAGAGCACGATGCACCTGAAGACCGACAGCCAGGAGCTGTACGACTACACGCTGAACGAGGTGCTGCCGGAGCGCGACGTGGAGGTTGTGGCCAGCACCAACGACCTGTACAACAGCAGCTACGACGGCGAGGCGAAGCTCACGCAGACCTTCTACGAGCGCATGTTCCTCGCCGAAGGCAAGCCCATCACCTACATACAGTGGAGAAACAATCAAACTAAACAACAAATAAACAAATAAACAAAACATCATTATGTCAGGACACAACAAATGGTCTAAGATCAAACGCGCCAAAGGCGCAGCCGATGCCAAGCGCTCGAAACAGTGGAGCAACATTCTGAAACAAGTAACCATCGCCGTGCGCGAAGGCGGTGCCGACCCCGACAGCAACCCCCGTCTGCGTCTGCTCATCCAGAACGCCCGCGGCTGCAACATGCCCAAGGACACCCTGCAGCGTTCCATCAACAAGGCCAACGACAAGGATGCAGCCCAGATGATGGAGCTCACCTTCGAGTGCCACGTGAACCACGGCATAGCCCTCTTCATCGAGGCCCTCAGCGACAACAACAACCGCACCGTGGCCAACGTGAAGAGCATCATGAACAAGAACGGCGGCACGCTGGAGACCAACGGCAGCCTGGCTTTCCTCTTCACCCGCAAGGGCGTCTTCGTGGTGCCCCGCAAGCCCGAGATGGACGTCGAGGAACTGGAGATGGAGCTCATCGACGGCGGCCTGGAAGAGATGGAGGTCGACGACGATTACCTGACCCTCTACACCGCCTATGAGGACTTCGGCAACATGGTGAAGATGCTGGAGCAGAAAGGCATCGAGGTGGAGAGCGCCGAGCTGCAGCGCATCCCCAACACCCTGCGCCAGGTGGACACCGAGACCATCCGCAAGGTCATGAAGATCATCGGCATCCTGGAGGAGGACGAGGACGTTACCAATGTCTACCACGACATGGAGATCCCCGACGACTTCGAGGAGGAGTAATGTCTAAATTGTACTTAGTACCTACACCTGTTGGGAACCTCGGCGACATGACCTATCGTGGAGTCGAGGTTCTTAAGTCTGTTGACCTCATACTGGCCGAGGACACGCGAACGAGCCGCGTGCTGATGCAGCACTACGGCATAGAGACGCCGTTGCAGAGCTACCACATCTTCAACGAGCACCAGACTGTGGCGGGGCTGGTGGAGCGGCTGCTGAGCGGCACCACCATCGCCGTGGTGACCGACGCCGGCACACCGGGCATCAGCGACCCGGGCTTCCTGCTGGTGCGCGAGGCCGTGAAGTCCGGTGTGGAGGTGGAGTGCCTGCCGGGGGCCACGGCCTTCGTGCCAGCACTGATAGACAGCGGCCTGCCGTGCGACAGGTTTGTCTTCCTCGGCTTCCTGCCCCACAAGAAAGGGCGCCAGACGGCCATCAAAGCCCTGGCCGACGAGGAACGCACGATGGTGGTGTACGAGAGTCCCTACCGCCTCGTGAGGCTGCTGGAGGAGCTGCGCGAGGTGCTGGGCGAAGAGCGGCAGGTGAGCGTGAGCCGCGAGATCAGCAAGCTGCACGCCGAGACCGCCCGCGGCACCGTGGCAGAGGTGCTCGCACACTTCAAAGAGAAGGACGTTAAAGGCGAAATAGTTGTAATCATCTCTGGAAAATGCCAATAAAGATATTCATCTTCCGACTGGCCTGCGCATTGCTGGCAGGCATCATCATCGGCGCCCAGCGCGAGCTGAAGCAGCGGCAGGCAGGCCTGACCACCAACTCGCTGGTGGCCGTGGGCGCCTGCATCTTCATCCTCATCAGCGAGAGCGTCATCATGCACGCCATGGCCATGGGCGGGCCGGTGAACAATGACAACCTGCGCGTGCTCTCGCAAGTGGTGACTGGCATCGGCTTCCTCGGTGCCGGCGTCATCATGAAAAACGGCGTCACCATCCACGGCCTCTCGTCGGCGGCCACCATCTGGTGCTCCGCCGCCGTGGGCTGTCTCTGTGGCTACGGCCTGTGGCGCGAAGCCCTCATCGCCGTCGGCGTCATCATCCTCATCAACTGGGGCCTCAAGAGCATTGAGATATACCTCAAGAAGAAGCTCGGCAAGGGCGAAGACTGACCCCCATCTTCTCAGGCATCAAATACATTATGAACCAATATAAAATGCACAACAGTCACTGCGCCCCCACTGCGGCCTCCCCCCGGGTTTAGTCCGCAAAACCCCGGACCACCACCGGACCACCCTCGGACCATCCCCGGACCATCCCCGGACCAAGAACCTACTATACACTGAAGATAAGGCACTTATAAACCAACCCAAAGCAACCGAATATCCTACCATGAAACGGACGATAATCCTCACCACGCTGCTCATGACAGCGGGCATGGCCGTTGCGCAGATGGCAGCGCCCTCGCCCTCGTCACCCGGCGACAACGCCACCGGCTCCTTCACACGGCAATACATGACGTGGGGTCGCATCGCTGCCGCCACCGGCTATACCTTGCAGGTGGACACCGCCGCCACCTTCGACTCGCCGCTGCTCTGCTCGGTGGAGCATACCAATACCTCGTCGAGCACTCAAGGACGTTATGTAAACGACTTGCGCTACGGCACACAGTATTACTGGCGTGTGCGGGCATATAATGCCACCGACACCTCCGCATGGTCTGTGGTGCGGTCTTTGACCACAACTGCCAAGGTGTTCCTGGACTACTCCAATACGCCGGCCGACAGTCTCACCGGAGCCTTTACACGGCAGTTCTTCTGTTGGAACAACTCACGTGGCTCGATTGGGTACATACTGGAGCTCGACACCGCGGCCGACTTCTCGTCGCCCCACAAGCGCACCTTCAACAAGACCACTGCTGCCGACAATACGGACAACTACTTCTACTATGCCGTCAACGATATGTACTATAACACTCGCTACTACTGGCGCGTCCGTGCTCGCAACGGCGTGGACACTTCGGATTGGTCGGACACCCGCACTCTGCTGACGACGGCCAAGGTCTTCCTGGACTACTCCAACACGCCGGCCGACAGCCTCACCGGCGCCTTTACACGGCAGTTCTTCTGTTGGAACAACTCGCGTGGTTCGATTGGGTACATCCTGGAACTCGACACCGCGGCCGACTTCTCGTCGCCCTACAAGCACACCTTCAACAAGAGCACTGCTGTCGACAATACGGACAACTACTTCTACTATGCCGTCAACGATATGCGCTATAACACTCGCTACTACTGGCGCGTCCGTGCTCGCAACGGCGTGGACACTTCGGATTGGTCGGACACCCGCACTCTGCTGACGACGGCCAAGGTCTTCCTGGACTACTCCAACACGCCGGCCGACAGCCTCACCGGAGCCTTTACACGGCAGTTCTTCTGTTGGAACAACTCGCGTGGCTCGATTGGGTACATCCTGGAACTCGACACGGTGGCCGACTTCTCGTCGCCCTACAAGCGCACCTTCAACAAGAGCACTGCTGTCGACAATACGGACAACTACTTCAGCTATGCCGTCAACGATATGCGCTACGGCACTCGCTACTACTGGCGCGTCCGCGCACGCAACGGCGTGGACACTTCGGGCTGGTCGGACACGCACACGCTGACTACCACCTATAGGGTATTTCTCAATACACCTGCCGACAACACAACAGGCTGGGCCGTCAGTAACCGGTATCTGTATTGGAACAACTCACGTGGATCCACGAAATACATAATACAAATTGACACTTCGGCCACCTTCAGTTCATCGCTGTTGCAGACCCTGAGCAAGACCACCGCTGCCGACAATACTGACAGCTACTTCTATAAGATTGTCGACGGTCTCCGCTACGGTACCACATACTGCTGGCGTGTATGTGCGATTAACAATGCCGACACCTCGGAGTGGTCTGACGTATGGCGTTTCACCACAGCCTACAATATCACCACCGGCCCTGTGCTGACCATGCCGGCCAACGACTCGGTGGGGGTGGCCTACAACGGCGCAACCCTTGTGTGGCAGGCTGTGGACAACATGCAGGGCTATCGCTACGAGGTGAGCAACAGCAGCTCATTCGAGACGCTGGTGGCCGCGGGCAACACCTCATTGACCTTCACGGCTCTGACCGGCGCGCTGCCCTCGACGACATACTACTGGCGCGTGCGGGGCTACGACGCACAGGGCAACACTCAGTGGTCCGACGTGTGGCATTTCACCACCGCCGACGTAACGCTGACGGCGCCGACACTCGTCCTGCCAGCCGACGGAAGCAGTCAGCCGGTGAACGTGGATTTCGCGTGGCAGCCGGTCTTCGGAGCACTGACCTATGACCTGCAGCTGTCGTTCGACAACAGCTTCACCGGTGCTGTGAGCAGTTTCAACACCGCCGACACGCATTACACCGCTACCGGCCTGCCGCAGAATATGACCTTCTACTGGCGTGTGCGCAGCAACAACGGCAATGCTCAGAGCGAATGGTCGGAGGTACGGAGCTTCAACACCAACGGCTGCCAATCCGTGAGCGACACCTTGAGGCACGAGATGTGCGAGGGGCAGAGCTATGAGTTCTTCGGCACCGCCTATAGTGTGGGCGGCACCTATAGTCACTCGTTGACCACGGCGCAGGGCTGTGACAGCACGGTGGTGCTCGTGCTGACGGTATGGACGCGCGGTTTGGACGGCAGCGTGACCGACACCGCCTGCGACAGCTACACGTGGAACGAACTCACTTTCACCCAGAGCGGCAACTATCCATTCTATACCACCACGGTACACGGGTGCGACAGCATGGCTGTGCTGCATCTGACTATAAACAACAGTGTGGCAACAATTGTGTATGACACTACTACAGCACCTATAGTATGGAATGGACAACAATGCGATACCTCTGGTACTTATGTATGGAACGGTACCACTGTAGATGGGTGTGACAGCACTGTGACGTTGTATCTTGTCGTCAACACTACGGGTATAACCAGTGTGGAAGGCTTTGGAATGTCGGTCTATCCCAATCCCACGCATGGACAGGTTACACTTGTTACCGATGGTGTAGAGGGCGTGGCTGAGGTGTTTGACATAAAGGGGCACCGAATGGTGATGGTGGATGTTGTTTCAGAGAAACAGACAATTGATGTCTCGGCTTTGGAACAGGGCTTCTACTTCATACGGCTAACCACTTCTTCAAGTATTGCTACCGCGCGCATCGTGGTAGAGTAAAGCTTCGTACAACAACAAGATAATATGGCGGACTGACATTTTGTCAGTCCGCCATAGTTTGGCATGGTTGTTGTCCTAAGCATTACATCGTTGTGAATAATAAAAATATATAAATATGGAAGGCAAACTTAATGTTCAGACCGAGAACATCTTTCCGGTCATCAAAAAGTTCCTTTATTCGGACCATGAGATTTTCCTGCGCGAGCTCATCAGCAACGCCGTAGATGCCACGCAGAAGCTGAAGACCCTCTCGACCCGCGGCGAGTTCAAGGGTGAGCTGGGCGACCTCACCATCGACGTGAAACTCGACGAGAAGAAGAAGACCCTTACCGTCAGCGACCGCGGCATCGGCATGACAGCCGACGAGGTGGAGAAATACATCAACCAGATAGCCTTCAGCGGCGTCACCGACTTCATGGAGAAGTACAAAGACAGCCACGAACCGCTCATCGGCCACTTCGGCCTCGGCTTTTACAGCGCCTTCATGGTCAGCGACAAGGTGGAAATCTTCACCAAGAGCTGGAAGGACGAGCCGGCTCAGCACTGGAGCTGCGAGGGCAATCCGGAGTTCACGATGGAGGAGGACAAGAAGCACACCGACCGCGGCACCGACATCGTGCTGCACATAGCCGACGACTGCAAGGAGTTCCTCGAGGAGGGCACCGTGCTGCAGCTGCTGAAGAAGTACTGCCGCTTCATGCCCGTGGCCATCCGCTTCGGCGAGGAGACCGTATGGGTCGACAGCGAGACGGATTGTGATAAAGACGGCAAGCCCAAGCGTGTGGAGAAGAAGCAGCCCCGCATCATCAACGACCCCGACCCGGCGTGGAAGAAATCGCCCTCGTCGCTGACCGACGAGGACTACAAGAAATTCTACCACGAGCTGTTCCCCATGAACTTCGAGGAGCCGCTGTTCCAGATACACCTCAACGTGGACTACCCCTTCAACCTCACCGGCATCCTCTACTTCCCCAAGGTGCGCAAGACCATCGACCCCAACCGCAACAAGATACAGCTCTACTGCAACCAGGTCTTCGTCACCGACCAGGTCGAGGGCGTGGTGCCCGACTACCTGATGCTGCTGCACGGCGTGCTCGAC
>DFLB01000062.1 GCA_002373995.1 Bacteroidales bacterium UBA3630
AAGTACAAGCTGTCGCACCGCGTGCTCATCCCGAAACCCGAGGGATACGTCGAGCGCGAGCGTCGTCCGCGCGGCGAGCGTGGCGGCGAGCGTCGGGGTGGCGAGCGTCGCAATGGCGGCAACGGCGAGCGTCGTGGCAACAATGGTGCTGGCAACCGCCAGCGCAACTTCGACAACCGCAACGAGCCCTACCGCGACCCGGCTGCCAACCACGAGCCGAAGGACTTCAGCGACGTGCTTGACCACGGCACTGATATCGACTAAGAAAATTATTTTTTGTTCATACATTGCGATGAATCCCCGGTTCTCCATTCGCTGGAGGCCGGGGATTCTTTTTGTTTGAAGGGTAATGATTCTTACGTTATATGAACACGTAAATGAAATCAAATAAAAACTCTGCCTGCCGACGTATTCACTCGCATCACTGAGAACGAATACACAAATACTAACTCTATTGGCTCTATCTTTTGTGTTGTGGCAAATGAGCGGAGCTTATTATTAAAAAATGTCCATCTCAAAAAACTCCACTGTTGCCGTGACAGGCAGAGCACAGTGATCTCACGACCACCCAAGACTTTAGCGGTATGTTTTAGATTTACGCTGCAAAGTTATAAAGAAAACAAACAAGACGCTTGTATATCTGGAACGTTTTTTTGTAAAAACACGACAAAATGCAATCTCTCAATTAGTAATTTTGTGCGCAGAACGAATTGTAAGTATCTGGGAATCAGGGTTTCGTTATGTCAAATCAGTGGGTGCGGCGTGAAGACCCTGTTTTTACTTTTTTGCTGAAAAGTTTGCAGGATTGGCCGATAAAAGTTAATTTTGCAAAGCAAACAAAAGATCTGTTTATGATGACTAAAAACCTAACGGCGCGACGTGTTTTCGCGTGTTGTTTTCTGAGTGTGCTATCGTTGAGTGTGTCGGCAGCCAGCCGATTCGTCAGTTTCAGCAGTGGTGACATGCTGCTCAACCGTGAGCCGGTGGTCAGCATCTACGTGTCGTCGGCCGACCTGAAGGGCGTCTCGCTGGCGGCGGACAACCTGGCCAGCGACCTGGCGGCCGTCACCGGTACGGCAGGTCGCCTTTGCGAGGAGCAGGAGGCCGCCATCGTCGTGGGAACGCTTGGCCACTCGCCACTCGTCGACCGCTTCGCAAAGCAGGGGCTCATCGACGGCAGCCAACTGCGAGGGTGCAGGGAGAAGTTCCTCATCACCACCATAGGCCAGCAACTGGTCATTGCCGGCAGCGACCGTCGCGGCACTATCTACGGCATCTACGAACTGTCGCGCCAGATAGGCGTTTCGCCGTGGTACTACTGGGCCGACGTGCCCACTGAGCACCACGACTCCCTTTATATAAAGAAAGGTGTCTACACCGACGGTGAGCCTGCCGTGGACTATCGCGGCATTTTCCTCAACGACGAGGCCCCTTGTCTGACGTCGTGGGTGAAGAACACGTTCCACACCAACTATGGCGGCCATGAGTTCTACGCCAAGGTGTTCGAACTCATCCTGCGCCTGCGGGGCAACATGCTGTGGCCTGCCATGTGGAGCTGGGCCTTCTATGCCGATGACCCCGAGAATGGCAAGCTGGCCGACGAGATGGGCATCGTTGTGGGCACCAGCCATCACGAGCCCATGGCACGCAACCACCAGGAATGGGCGCGCCACAGAAGCGAGTACGGCGCGTGGAATTACCAGACCAATCAGGCGGTCATCGACCGTTTCTTCCGCGAGGGCATCGAGCGCATGCGCGGCACCGAGGACATGGTGACCATCGGCATGCGTGGCGACGGCGACGAGGCCATGAGCGAGGAGGCCGACACGCGGCTGCTGCAGCGCATCGTGAAGAACCAGCGCCGCATCATCAGCCAGGTGACGGGCCGTCCGGCACGCGAGACGCAGCAGGTGTGGGCGCTTTACAAGGAGGTGCTCGACTACTACGACAAAGGCATGCGCGTGCCCGACGACGTCATCATGCTGCTTTGCGACGACAACTGGGGCAACGTGCGGCGCGTGCCTGGCCTGAACAAGCATAAGGGCGGCTGGGGCCTGTACTACCACGTCGATTACGTGGGTGCGCCGCGCAACAGCAAGTGGCTCAACGTGACGCCCTCGCAGAACATGTGGGAGCAACTGTCGCTGGCCTACGACTACGGCATCAGCCGCATGTGGATACTGAACGTGGGCGACCTGAAGCCGATGGAATATCCCATCCAGCTGTTCATGGACATGGCGTGGAATCCGCGTGCGGTGACGGTGGATGTGGTGGGTTCGCATACCGAGCCCTTCTGCACAGCGGCATTCGGTCCCGGGGAAGGTCCTGAGGCAGCCCGCCTGCTGAACCTCTGCAGCAAGATGAACGGCCGCGTGACAGCCGAGATGCTCACAGCCGACACCTACAACCTGCACTCAGGCGAGTGGGCACAGGTGGTGGCCGACTACGTGCAGCTGGAGGCTGAGGCCCTGCGCCAGTACGTGCGCCTGCAGCCCAGTCAGCGCGATGCCTATCGCGAAATGATTCTCTTCCCCATACAGGCAATGGGCAATGTCTACGCCATGTACTACGCCCAGGCCATGAACCGTCAACTGGCCCGCGAAGGCAATCCCGACGCCAACCGTTGGGCCGACCGCGTGGCTGAATGCTTCCGCCGCGACTCGCTGCTCTGCGCCGAGTACAACAACGACGTGGCGGGCGGCAAGTGGCG
>DFLB01000029.1:0-797 GCA_002373995.1 Bacteroidales bacterium UBA3630
TTTTTTTGATAGTTTTAAAAAACAACCCATGATACCCGATATTAAGATAAGCGATTACAACTACAATCTTCCCGACGATTTCATAGCCCGCTACCCGTTGGCCCAGCGCGACCAAAGCCGGCTGCTGGTCTATCGTCAGGGCACTATCGTCGACGACCACTTCTACCATCTGCCCAACTATCTCCCTGAGGGAGCTCTGATGGTGTTCAACAATACCAAGGTCATCCAGGCTCGGCTCCATTTCCGCAAGCCCCAAGGAGCCCTCATCGAGGTGTTCCTGCTCGAACCCCACCAACCTGCCGACTATGAGCAGATGTTTCAGTCGCAGGGCTGTTGCTCGTGGCATTGCCTTGTGGGCAACTTGAAGAAGTGGAAGCAGGGGGCGCTGGCGCGTGCCATCGAGGTGGGCGAGCATCGCTTCGACCTCAGTGCCACCCTCGTGACACAGGCTGTCGGACAGGCTACCCCCGTCGTGCAGTTCACGTGGGATGCCCCTGTCAGCTTTGCCGACATACTTGATTCTATAGGCGAACTGCCCATTCCGCCATACCTGAACCGTGCCACCGAAGAGAGCGACAAGACCACCTATCAGACCGTCTATTCGCGCATCAAGGGCAGCGTGGCAGCCCCTACGGCAGGACTCCATTTCACGCCCGCCGTGCTGAGCGCTATCGACCAGAGTGGCATCGAGCGCACCGAGGTCACTCTCCATGTGGGAGCAGGCACCTTCCGCCCCGTCAAGAGCGAAAGCGTAGCCGAGCATCCCATGCACAGCGAGCACATCAGCGTCGGCTTAG
>DFLB01000029.1:924-1893 GCA_002373995.1 Bacteroidales bacterium UBA3630
GTGCGCACCCTCGAGAGCCTCTACTACATAGGCAGCAAACTCTTGCGCCAGCCCGACATCGACCCCTCGCTGCTCACGGTTGACCAATGGGAACCCTATGATCCCGAAACCTCCGAACCCACGCCCATGCAGGCCTTGCAGGCGCTGCACGACTACATGACGAGCCACCAGCTCACCACGTTCCACACCGATACGCGCATCATCATCGTGCCGGGCTACAAATACCACATCGTCCAGATGCTGGTCACCAATTTCCATCAGCCCCAGTCCACGTTGCTGCTGCTCGTCAGCGCCCTGCTGGGTGGCGAGCGTTGGAAAGACCTCTATGCCCATGCGCTCAGCAGCGGCTATCGTTTCCTGAGCTATGGCGACTCCTCTCTGCTCATTCCTTGAGCCGCGCCCGAAAGGGCAGCATCACCACGTGTCGAGGTACGTGGTAAGGATAGTTTAACAACAATAGAATCAGAAAAATAACAATATGGTGAAGATAGGTGATAAAGTGAGATTCCTGCACGAAGTAGGCGGTGGCCGCGTGACGGCCCTGAAGGGCAAAAACATTGTCCTGGTGGAAGACGAGGACGGCTTCGAGATACCCATGCTCTCGACCGATGTGGTAGTGATAGGCAACGAAGACTACAGCACCACAAATGTTGTCAACGCAAAGGCTGCCATGCAGCGCCAGGCCAGCGACGGCCGCAGCATCAAGGCCATGCTGAGGGAAGGCATCGACGATGCTGAGCCCGAGGGCGCCGACGATGAAGACGAGGTCGATTTTTCGAAGGTCACGTTCCGGGCTCCTGCCGAAGAGCGCAAGGGAGGCAATCAGCTTTCAGCCTGGCTGGCTTTCGTGCCCATCGACATCAGGGAAGTCACCCACACACGTTTCGAGACCTACTTCGTCAACGACTCCAACTACTACATCCAGTGGACCTACCTCGTGGCCGAGGGCAACAGCTGGACCCTGCGGGC
>DFLB01000029.1:1987-3518 GCA_002373995.1 Bacteroidales bacterium UBA3630
CCTAACACAAAGGAATTCATTGAGGAGTTCGGTCGAGAGGAACTGAACAACCTCCAGCGCGTGGCCGTCCAGATGCTGGCTTACAAGCGCGACAAACCGTTCGTGCTGAAGCCCACGATGGACGTGCAGCTGCGCATCGACGGCACAAAGTTCTACAAGCTGCACACCTTCGAGGAGAACGATTTCTTCGAGCAGAAAGCACTCCTTTACACGCTGGTGGAGCACGACCGGGTGGCACGTCCGCTGGTCATCGATGCCCAGCAGCTGAAGGAGCAGATGTACCGCCAGACCGAAGCCGACAAAGCAGCATCGGCCCTGCCTGCCGACCATACACGCGTGGCACGCCAGCAGCATCAGCCCATCGTGAAGCGCCGGGGCGACGAGGATGTCGTCGTCGTCGACCTCCACATCGATGCCTTGCTCGACACTACTGCCGGCATGTCGAAGGGCGACATGCTCAACTACCAGATGGACGTCTTCCGCAAGACCCTGGCTCAGTACAAGGACAAGCGCGGCCAGCGCATCATCTTCATCCACGGAAAGGGTGAGGGAGTGCTCAGGCGAGCCATCGTCAGCGATCTCTCTTACCGCTACAAGAGCTACACCTATCAGGACGCTTCGTTCCAGGAGTATGGCTACGGAGCCACCCAGGTGACTATCAAGTGATTCCTCCCTGTAAGACACAAATCATAAATAAAACTGCAAAACTTATGCAACACGGATTTATCAAGGTGGCTGCCGCCGTGCCGACAGTGAAGGTTGGCGACGTAGAGTACAACGTGCAGCAAATAGAGAGCCTCATCGCTCAGGCCGAAGGAAAGGGCGTCGAAGTCATTGTATTCCCCGAGCTGTCTGTCACGGGCTACACCTGCCAGGACCTATTTGCCCAGTCCACGCTCCTCGACGCGGCCGAGTCGGCAGTACTCACGCTCATGGACTTCACTCGCCAGCTCGACATCATCTCCATTGTCGGACTGCCCGTCATAGCAGGCGACTTGCTGCTCAACTGTGCTGCCGTCATCCAGCGCGGACAGCTGCTGGGCATCGTGCCGAAGACCTACCTGCCCAACTACAGCGAGTTCTACGAGAAGCGCTGGTTTGCTTCGGCCCAGGACCTGCGGCCTATGGAAATCCGTTTTGCAGGCAGCTCCGTACAGCTCACACCCGAGGCACAGCTCTTCCGCACGTGTGACGACGTGCTCTTCGGCATCGAGGTGTGCGAGGACGTCTGGGCGCCCACTCCCCCCAGCAACAAGCTGGCCCTGGCCGGTGCCGACATCATCTTCAACCTCTCCGCCAGCGACGAGCTCGTGGGCAAGCACGCCTATCTGAAGTCGCTCCTCTCGCAGCAGAGCGCACGCACCATCACGGCCTACGTCTACAGCGCCAGCGGCTTCGGCGAGTCCACGCAGGACGTCGTCTTCGGAGGCAATGCCTTCATCTATGAGAACGGCAGCCTGCTGGCTGAGGGCGAGCGATTCTCGCTGACGGGCCAGATGGTGGTCGAGCAAATCGACGTCGAGCGCATGCG
>DFLB01000073.1 GCA_002373995.1 Bacteroidales bacterium UBA3630
AACGGGTTAGAGACTTTGCGGAAATACGGGCGTATTTCGGAAAAAATATTTTGCGGTCGGGAATTTTTAATTCTACGAGGGGGTTGACAGGCAAGTTTTTTTGACACTTCTGGGGCGGCAGAACTGATTCGCAGTGGGTAAGGTGCCTTCGGCACGGGTAAAGCCCTGCGGGCGGGTAAGGGCCTTCGGCCGTGTAAGGTGCCTTCGGCACGGGTAAAGCTCCTTACACGCTGCGAAGCAGCCTTACACGGCGCAACGCGCCCTTACACGGCCGAAGGCCCTTACACGCGGCAACGCCGCCTTACACGGCGCGCCAGCGCCTTACCTGCCTATCGCTTCACGATCTTCGCGCTGTGGTGGGCATCGGTACGGACGACATAGATGCCGGCGGGCAGGCGGGTGGCGTCGATGGTGGCCTGACCCTCGAAGAGGGGAACCGACAGCAGGAGCTGACCGTTGGAGCCGTAGACGCGGGCCACGGTGGCCTCGTCGTCGCGCACACCGAAGGTGGTGCTGACGGTGGAAGGATAGGCGATGAGCTGGCGCACGCGGGTCTGGGGCGACATGATGCCGCTGGAAGAACCGAAGGGCTTGCCGACAACAATCCAGCCGAGGCGCTCTACGAAGGGATTGCGCGTCGTGGCGCTGTTGTTGTCCTTGTCGCTATAGTCGGGCTGCAGGCGAACGGTGGTGAAGGTTTCGCCGGGCTCGTTGGTCTTCGTGCGCAGGTTGGCAGCCACATGGCGGTCGAAGGTCTGCATCTGGATGAGCACCTTCGGGGCCTCGAGGGAGTCGCCATACTCAATGCGCTGGCGGGGCAGCGTGGTGCTGGTGAAGGTGCAGAGGCTGTCGCCGACGATGACGACGCGTCCGTCGTCGAGCGTGGTCTTACCCTTCTGGATGGCGAAGAGCGAGATGCGGGCGGGATTGCGGGCAGGTTTCTCCGACTCGAGTCCGGCCTGGCGCTGCAGCACGACGCGGCAGCCTGTGGGCGTGACGTCGAACACGCGCCAGAGCAACGGATAGGTGTCGGTGGTATAGATGGGTGTTGCCATCACCACGGGCACGTCGCTGAAGGGCTGCGTGAAGGTATAGTCGACGGTGTCGGCCACCTGGCGCGAGGGCAGGATGGCAGCCTCGTAGGCGAGCGAGCCTATCTGGCCGTTGCCCTGTGCGGCAGCGATGAACGAGGTATAATCGGTGTACTTAAAGTCGGTCGAGGTGGCATAGGTGAGCGGGAGCACGTTGCTCGTGAGCGAGGCGTACTGTCCCTGGCTGTAGTTGTTGGCTCTGACGCGCTCTACGAGTCCGGCCGAAGCATTGCTGTTGCTGACGCTGCCGAAGACGACGGCAGGCTCCTCGGCGATGGGCTGCGAGTAGAAACTGTAGCAGGGCGATGCTGAGCCGGTGGTGATGGTTCCCACCTGAACGGTGCCTTCGACGAGTGTCTCGGAAGCAGCGATGATGTTGTAAAGCTCGGCTGAGTAATGGTCGGCTTTCTTATAGTCGATGGTGTGGATACGATAGACGTAGTTGCCGGGCTCTTCGCACGTGAACGCATAAGAATAGGCGGATTTTGACTCGTCAACCTGAACGGTGGCGACGCGCTCCCAGGTGCGTCCGTCGGTGCTGAGTTCTACGAATATCGAGTCGATGAGTTCGCTATTGGGCTCGGTCCATTCGATGGTGCCTTCGGAGCGCAGGGGTACGTACTTGAGCGACGCATTCTGCGGATTCTTCACCGACGGGGAGCGGGGCACAAATTCGTTCTTGGCCAGATAGCCGGCGCCGGTGTTCATCTCGGCAAAGTACTTGCCGGCTGCGGTGAGGTTGCCGTTCTTATAGAGTTTCGACGGGTCGCGCTCGCCGTTCCAGTAGGCATAGCGCTCCACGCACTCCATCTCGTTCAGGCGGGTCCAGATGCGGGCCATGGCCTCCTTGTTCTGAGCCTCGGTGACGCCGCTGGCAAAGGCACCATTGTTGTTCCAAGAGGCTCCCCACACGAACTCCGATATCCAGATGGGGCGCTTCAGCGTGCTGAACCAAGTGGTGAGGTTGCCGAAGTTGCTCTCGGGCCAATAGCAGTGGGCATCGACGACGTCGCAGCGCCAGCCGCGCTTGTCGATGCTGTCGAGGAACTGCTTGATGAAGCCGTTGCCGTTCCACTGGTCGCTGCCGTCCCAGGAGGAGGGAGTGAGCAGTCGCATGCCGGTGCGCATGAGGTCTTGCCAGTTGGCGAGAATCTCATCGACGCTGCCCACGGGGGCGTCGTCGCTCTTGTTGAGCGGTTCGTTGTTGGTCTTGATGTGGCAGGAATAGTTGGCACCGCCGAGCGATGACGGCGAGGGCCAGTTCTCCTTGATGTGGTGAGGCACGCACTCGGCATCGGGCAGCATGCTCTTGCCACCGCTCCAGGTGTAGCTCCAAGTAGCGTTAAGCGTCGTTGTGAGTTCGTCTCTGACAAAGTCGGCCACACCCTTCTTGCTGGTGTTCTGCCACTTGAAGAGGCGGTAGGACGAGATGCGGCCCGAGAGGATGGGGGGCAGCGAAGCCATCTCGAGGTCTTCGGTGTCGGCAATGAAGCAACGGCTGTAGCCGCGGCCGTGGGAACCGATGGCGAAGGTAACCATATAGCCGCGCTTCAGGCGGAAACTCTTGATACGGTTGTTGAGTTGGCCAGCATTGAGGGTCTGCATGTAGCCCTGATTGTTGCCGAAGTTGAAGTTTGAGGTAGACTCGCCCTGGAAGTTCTCCTCGGAGTAGACGGTGAGCGCTCCCGACGTGCTGTAGGGCAGGATGAGGGCTCCCTGGTTGTAGATGCGAATCTGGCAGTTGCCGTTGTTCTTGGCGGCCTCACCGTTGATTTTAATGAAGGGCAGGTAGCTGGTGGCCTTGCTGGGCTTCACGTTGTCGAGGAATACCACAGCATGTTCGGTGTTCTGAATATCAATGCTACCGGTGGTGGTGAAAGGCTCATTGGAAGTGATGTGGTAGTCGACGTCTTCGTTGAGCACCACGGTGCCCGTCACCTGTTCGACGGTGGTCTTGGTATTGGAGGCTGCGAGTGAGAGAGGCAACCAGAGCGACACGAGGAGTGTCAGAAGCGAAAAATGTCTCATATTAATAAAGTCAGTTGTTAGGTTACAATTATATCCCATTGGGCCATACCACCCAATTTCCCTGCAAAAATATGATTTTTCAGCGAGATGGCAAAGAAAAATGATTATTATTTACACTTGCGCGAGTTTTTTGGCGAGAAAATGACGGTGAGTCCAGTTTTTTTCGTAACTTTGCAAGCTAAACGGGCGA
>DFLB01000017.1:0-3128 GCA_002373995.1 Bacteroidales bacterium UBA3630
TGGCTGGCGATGGCTCGCTGCTGCGACCCTTCATCGTGTTCTTCGGCGAGAGTGTGCCCATGATTTCGCCTGCCGCCGAGGCAGTGGGCGAAGCCGATATCTTTGTCATCATCGGCACCTCGCTCAATGTCTATCCCGCAGCCGGACTGGCCCACTACGTGCGCCCCGGCACCCCCATCTTCCTCATCGATCCCGACGACGTGAAGGCCAGCGGCATTCCCAACCTCACCCACATCCGCAAGGGTGCCAGCGAAGGCATGCGCCAGCTCGTCGACCTGCTGCCGTAGCCGCATCACCCGTCTTCGCGATGCTGAAGGCGTCCCTTCCGCAATAATAAGAACAGCCCGTCTGGTAGAAATTGCCAGGCGGGCTGTTCAAGACCATACAGTTTGTGTTGTTATTTAACTTAAATTACCGTGCAATTTGACTTAAATTGCAAATGAACTTAAGTTAAATTTCAAAACAACTTAACTTAAATCACTTTTTCAGGTGAATGCAATCCTTAAATAACGGAAAATGCCCGCCTGGCTATGAAAACCAGGCGGGCGTTGGGTCGTGTTTTTAATTGCGTCAGCTCGCGGTAGAGGTGGGCGAGTGAGTTTGGCGTTGTCGTTACTTCACCACCACCTTCTTTCCGTTGACGATGTAGATGCCCTTCGGGAGAGACGAGGTGTTGAGGTGTTGAGACGTTGAGACCTTTTGGCCGTTAAGGTTGTAGATGGCTGTGGTCTCTGCTCGCTTCCCTTCAGCGATGGGCTGGGAGTCGATGCCCGTCACCACGTCGAGGGGGATGGAGCCGTAGTAGAAGAGGCGGAAGTTGTCGAAGCAACTCCAGTAGTAGCTGCTGGAGGTGCGGCTGCGGATGCCGATCTTCAGCTGGCTGTCGTCCTCTTTCAGTTCGGTGGCAACCTCGCTCTCGTAGTAGCCGCGGGCGAAGTAGGCGGATGCCGAGTGCATGTCGTTGGGGATGTAGAGCGTCTCGCTGTCGTCGCCCACGCTGTACTCGTCGCCGATGCCGAGGGCAGCGGTCTGGCCATAGTCGCAGACGTTGCAGACGCGCTCGGAGTTCATGCCGGCATAGAGGAAGGTGGTGATGCGGGTGTTGCTGCCGCTGGCATAGGCCTTATAGGCGTTTTCGGCACGGCCGGGACGCTGGAAGGCTTGTGCTCGCAGCACGTAGGTGCCGGCGGGCATGCCCTCGAGGGTCTGGTTGAAGTCGAAGGAGGTCTCGTAGTATTCGCCGCAGGAATAGCTGACGGTGGGCGATCCCACCCAGTTGTCGCTGTTGTCGATGCCCGGGTTCTGGATGAGCAGCGACACGTTGAAGGGCTGGTCGATGTCCGACGGTGTGGCGTTGGCCAGGAAGTTGAACACGGCCTTGCGGGCTTTCTCGACGAGCTGGGCCACCTGCACGGCATTGGTGGCGCTGGAGGCGTCGGCCTCTATCTGTGCGATGATGTCGGCGAGGGCCTGGTCGGTGCCAGCCTCGTCCTCGGTGTGGGGCACGCTGCTGAGCGAGCGCAGCTGGTTGAGAATGTCGTCGACCTGTGCGCGGAAGGCTCCCATGCCGGCCTTGTCGAAGTCGGCAGCCTGTTCGGCGGTGAGGATGAGCCAGCGCTGTGAGGTGGCGCTGTTGGCCAGATTGAAGGTCTCGGTGGTCACCTTGCCTGCTGTTGCGGCA
The DNA here is from genome assembly GCA_002373995.1 of Bacteroidales bacterium UBA3630. Taxonomy (GTDB): domain Bacteria; phylum Bacteroidota; class Bacteroidia; order Bacteroidales; family P3; genus Colimorpha. The sequence goes on from DFLB01000017.1 coordinate 1,682, forward strand.
GCCAGTGCTCGCGGGTTGCGGGCAGCGTGGTGCAGCATCCAGTAGCCGCGTGGGTTGGCTCCGTCGGTATGGAGATCGATGGCGTCGACGCGCGCTTTCATCAGGTGGAAGTCGGTGCTGGCGCTGGTGGCGGCGTTGGTCTTGGCGGTAGAGCCGTTCAGGTAGAGGTAGTGGCCCGTCTTGGCATTGCGGAACTGGTAGTACTGGTTCTGGGGTGTGAACGTGACATACCAGGCAGCGTCGTCGTTCTTGTCGAGGTCGCTCAGGGCGATTTCCTTCCATGAGAGTGTGCCGTCGGCGTTCTCAGCCAGGTAGGACGTGTAGAAGCCGCAGTTCTCGTTTTCGCTCTTCAGATAGTACTTGGCGCCGTCCTGCAGCTCCAGCGCGTAGTAGGGATTGGCAAAGTGCTGGCTGGAGGGTTGCAGTCCGTCCTCCATGAGAGCCTGGCAGATGAGCGAGTTGCCCACGTAGAGCAGGTCGGTGCCGTTGTCCTCGTGGGCACCGTTGATGCCGTAGGGCCACATGTGCTGGGTGTCGCCGTTGAGTTGTGCGGTGGGACTGTTGTCCCAGAAGCGCAGCACTTCGGTGACGCGGTCGCCGAGCCAGTAGCCTCGGTCGCCGTTGGTGCGCATGTCGCCGCTCCACCAGATGCCGTTGGTGCCCACACCCACGCCGTGTAGCATCTCGTGGAGGATGGTGCCTGCGCGCTGGTAGGACTGGTTGTCGCCCACGCGGATGTAGCCGCCGTAGGAGCAGTCGGCCGTTGGCGTGCCGGGGTTGTGGCCCACGTTGAAGTAGACGTTCTGAATGCTGGTGAGGTCGTTCCATAGGTTGACGGCGCGGTCGGTGGCCTGGCGGATGCGCTCGCGGGCACTGGCATCGCCGCCGTCACGTATGCCGTAGGTCATGGTGCCCTTCGGCAGGGTGTAGAAGTGGATGACGTCGCCATAGAACACCTCGCCGCTCTTTAGTCGCACGTAGCCGCGCATGTGGTAGCGGGTGGCGGGTGTCAGTTCCTTCAGCCAGTAGATGCGTCCGCTGTTGCTGAGGTAGGCGGTCGTGAGGGCGTCGTCGACGGTGGGCTGGGCGTTCTCGCTGCTATAGCAGAACCCCTGGTCGGCAATCAGTGCCGATGAGATGCCCGCAACGGTCATGCGTCCGAAAGCCATTGTGGCTCCGCGTGCATAGCGCTTGTCGGTGGTGATGGTCTGGGCTGTGGCTGCAGCGGTGCTGATGAACGCCAGCAGCAGCGTGAGCAGAAAGTGTCTTGTCTTCATTGTCGGGATATGGTTTTATAGTTATTTTCGGCAAAGGTAGTGATTTTTTGCCAATCAGCGAAATATAACTGCTCTTTTATAAGGTGTTTACGAAAAAAACACTATCTTTGCAGCATAAAAAACCTAAAAACAAACAAAGAAAATGATGAAACATCTGTTTTTGAGAACGT
>DFLB01000017.1:3223-3941 GCA_002373995.1 Bacteroidales bacterium UBA3630
GGTGGCAGTCAGGCGGCTTTGGCTGACGAGGTGGAGGCCATGTTCCTCGTGGCCGAACTGCAGTCGGGCAAGACCGAGAGCGTCATGCTGACCAACGATGCCGACGCCGACGTGCCCCGTCTGCTGAACAAGGAGCGCGTCATCATCATCGGCGGTCAGCGCTACAGCACCAGCGACGTGAAGGGCATCAGACTGGAGAAACGCATGGTGGACGGCATCGAGACCGTGGCAACGCCCGACGTGGCACCCGGCGATGCTGAGCATCAGACGGTCTACGACCTGCAAGGCCGGAAGGTGGAAACGGGAAATCAGAAATGGGAGAATCTCCCGAAGGGAGTGTATATCGTTAACGGAAGAAAGGTGGTGGTAAGATGAAGACAAAGACGCTGCTTGCCACACTGGCACTGATGGTGCTGGGCTGCGCCAAGGCCGCGGCTCAGGACACGCTGTGGGTGAAGTACGACAATCGCTTCACCGCCAACAAGAACTATGTCATCCGCAATGCCGACTCGCTGGAGTTCCGCATGAACGACCGCAACGGCGCCTATCCCGTGCTGCGACTCTACAACACCAACTTCAGCAAGGGCTACACCGAATACCGCCTGCAGACGCTCTTCGGCGACAGCCAGTTTGCCGGCACCATCATGTTCGGCAATCCGGGGCGCATTCTCTGGCACCCCAGCACCTACTCGGGGAACAACTACATGAACGACAACAG
>DFLB01000012.1:0-2294 GCA_002373995.1 Bacteroidales bacterium UBA3630
ACGTGGAAGGCATCGTTGCGCATGGGCGACGTCTTGTTGAACCAGCTTTGCGGCACGAGGTGCTCGCGGTTGTAGGAGTCGCCCTCCTCGCTGTAGTTGGCACCCTGCTTGGGGCCGCCGATGACGTAGCTGGTGGCGTTCGAATACCAGTCGCGCAGGTAGCCGTCGGCACGCCGGTCGGTGGTCTTGTAAGCCTCCCAGAGCGCGGCGTAGCCAATGTCCTTGTGTTTGTTGATGATGGTGGCAAGCGCAGTCTTCAGGGCCTGGCCCTTCTTGCCGTCGGCGTCCTTGTAGTAGGTGCCGCTGTCGTTGGGACCTTGAGCCAACATGGTGGCCGACAGCGTCAGCAGCAATAGTGTAAGAATCTTCCTCATGGTTTTTCGGTTTATGAAATGTACAGAGTGATGTAATATATGTTGCAAAGTTAAGAAAAAGTTCCCAAATCTCTCGCGTTCGCTACTGGAACTTCCCGTTTCTTTAACTTCTTTAACTTCCCTAACTTCCTCAACTCCCCAAAAATCACTACCTTTGCCGCTGAAAATGAAGAAAACAGTTCTGCTTCTGCTCCTCGCGTTGGCAGCCATTGCCGCCCACGCCCGTCTGGCCCACCTGCTGCCACGGCCTCAGCAAGTCAGCCTGAAGCCCTCGGAAAAGCTCTTTCCGCTGGGCACGCGCGTCGTCATCGACGACCCCACGGCGTGCCCGTTGCTGCGCGAGGTGCTCGAGGCCAACGGCTGCCGCCTCGTCGACGTCGCCGACCGCAAGGCCGCCCGCAGCGTGAAGGGGCGCATCGTGGTGAGGCTCGTCGACAGCATCGAGGGCGCCTACGACTATCCGCTGGAGGGCTACGAGAACGAAGCCTACCGGCTGGACATCGGCGAACGCCTCGTCAGCATCGAGGCCGTCACGCCGACGGGGGTCATTCGCGCCGCCCAGACGCTGCAGCAACTGGCCGAAGGCTATCAGGGACGCTCGGGACTGGAGGCCGTCAGCATCACCGACTGGCCTGCCTTCAAGCTGCGCGGCTACATGCACGACACGGGCCGCTCCTTCATTCCCTTCGACCAGCTGAAGCACCAACTGCTCATGCTCTCGCGCTTCAAGGTGAACACCTTCCACTGGCACCTGACCGAAAACCAGGCCTGGCGCTTCGAGGTGCAGAGCTATCCGCAGCTGACGTCGGCCCAGTCGATGACGCGCCACGCTGGCGAATACTACACGCAGGAGCAGTGTCGCGAACTGGAAGCCTTCGCCCGCAGACTGGGCATCATCGTGATTCCCGAAATCGACATGCCGGGCCACAGCCAGGCCTTCCAGCGCGCCATGGGCCACAGCATGCAGAGCCGCCAGGGCCTGAGCGAGATGAAGACCGTGCTGGCCGAGGTGGCCGGCGCCTTCCCGCTGGCACCCTACATCCACATCGGTGCCGACGAGGTGGGCATCACGATGCCCGACTTCGTGCCCACGATGATCGACTGGCTGCACACGCTGGGCCGCAAGGCCGTGGTGTGGAATCCCACGAAAGCCGACCCGCGGCAGGCCGACATGGTGCAGCTCTGGAGCACAGCAGGGCGCCTCGTCAGCGGCCGGCCCAACATTGACTGCCGCTACAACTACCTGAACCACTTCGACGCCTTCGCCGACGTGGCCGCCATCTACCTGAGCAACATCTACTATGCCGAGCGCGGATCGGCCGAACTGGCAGGCGAGATATCGGCCGTATGGAACGACCACGTGCTGCCCACGGCCGACGACATCCTGCGCCAGAATGCCTTCTATCCCGCCGTGGTGGCCTCGGCATCGCGCGCCTGGCAGGGAGGCGGACGCCAGTACATCGAGCAGCGCGGCTGCTGCCTGCCCACCGAGGGCGACGAGCACGACGACTTTGCCGACTGGGAGAACCGGTTCCTGTTCCACAAGGCCCACGCGCTGAGCCAGGAGCCCATCGTCTACGTGCGACAGAGCCACCTGCGCTGGCGCATCGGCTACAAGGGGCGCAGCTACGACGCCGCAGGGGCTGCCGTCTACCTGAACCACACGTGGCGCAACGTGGTGCCCGCCCTGCTGCCACCAGGCCAGCCGGGCGACACGGCATGGGCCGAGACACGTGTCTTCTCGCCCGACTCGCAGAAGGTGGGAGCACTCATAGAACTGCAGAACTACAGCCGTTCGGAGCAGGACAGCGTGCCCGACTACGGACGCTGGGACCTGAAAGGCTCGCGCATATGGCTGAACGGCGTGGAGGTGCTGGCCCCCATCTGGCAGCACCACGCCCGGCGCCTGGACAACGAGAC
>DFLB01000012.1:2450-3165 GCA_002373995.1 Bacteroidales bacterium UBA3630
CGCCTGCTGCTGCCCTACGGTCCTGCGCCGGGCATCAGGCTCAACAAGTGGATGTTCACCTTCGTCTTCACCGACCCCGAAGGGCGTCGTGCCCTCGACCTGGACTACGAGCCTGCTTCCAATCCGTAAGCAACCACCCGGCTGACGCCTCGCGTGTCGGGAGAAACACGGACCGCAGCGCCTAAAAAATACGTTAATTACGATTTCGTTCCTGCACTGGCGTTCACTGTCCAGCCTTGTCGAACAGCCTGGCTGCGTCGGCCAGGATGCGCTGGAAGGGTTCGGAGAGCACGTAGCCGAGGTTTTTCTTCAGCGTGTCCTCGATGTCGGCGATGCTCTTCGTGTAGCACGACAACTCATTGTGGCGCTGCGTGCTGTGCTGGCTCTGACGGTTTATTTCGTTCTGCCGCTCGTTGATGAGTTGGCTGCACACCTTCTTCACCATCGGCACAACGACGCCGTCGAAGAGGTGGTGGCCCTGTATATAAAAATAGGTAGTGTCGGCGGTGACGCCCAGTTGCTTGAGCGATTCCTTCACGTCGAGGTAGGACTCCTTGGCATCTGGGTGCTCGCGCTGCAGCTGAGCCACGCGCGTGCCTACCTTACGGCGCACGCGCTGCAGTATCTCAGGTGCTTTCTGAATGGTGAAATGTCCCGTCTCGATGACGCTGCAGAAGTCGCTGATGGTGAACTGCTTGTAGATGCCCATACGGTA
>DFLB01000012.1:3365-3883 GCA_002373995.1 Bacteroidales bacterium UBA3630
CGATGGCGTAGGCGTGGGTGTGGAGGACGTAGGGATTCTCGAGCATCTGGCGCGAGCTTTCGGTGGCGCCCTGCATCAGATAGTCGTAGTCGGCATCGACGCAGGCTATCATGTTCGCTCCCGTCTTGCCCGACAGCAGCTTCATCATGGCAGCCTTCTTGCCGCGCTCCAGCTTGCCGACGCGCGTGGGGAGCATGATCTCGAAGTAGCGCTCCTGATTCTCGAAGCGACTGAGCACGGTGCGCCAGAAGAACACGTCGTCGTAGGCCTCCACGTAGGCCACGATGCGCTTCCGGCTCTTCTTCGGCTTCAGCCTGTTGGCCGCCTCGATGTATGAGGAAGAAACATATTTCTTAAGGCCGGACCCACCCCCAACGGACCTAGCCCCAACCTGAGACCCACCCCCAGCCCCTCCCGAGGGGAGGGGGGCTTGGTTACTATTATTGGGAGTTGTATTGCTCTGTTTCTTACTCATATTAGAAAAACAGCTAGGAAAACTATTCAAACTCCCCTCCCCT
>DFLB01000045.1:0-384 GCA_002373995.1 Bacteroidales bacterium UBA3630
CTTTCTTCCACAGGGCGAAGTCGCCCGGGAAGCGCTTCTCGTCCTGCCCGTCCAGTTCGCGCGTGGTGGCCAGCATCTCGTCGATGACGCGGCCGCTGAGTTGGCCATACTTGTGGGTATTCTCTTGATATTTACGCACGTCGAAGTATACGCTTCCGTTCGAGACATAGGCCAGACCCGCGTCGAGGATGCTCTGCACGAGGGCTATCTGTTCCATGATGTGGCCGCTGGCGTGGGGCTCGATGCTGGGGGGCAGCACGCCCAGGCGCTCCATGGCGGCGTGGTAGCGATTGGTGTAGTACTGCGCCACTTCCATCGGCTCCAGCTGCTCGAGGCGGGCTTTCTTGGCAATCTTGTCCTCGCCCTCGTCGGCGTCGTGCTCCA
>DFLB01000045.1:459-21785 GCA_002373995.1 Bacteroidales bacterium UBA3630
TCGGTGATGTTGCGCACGTAGCGCACCTTGTAGCCCAGGTGCCGCAGGTAGCGGAAGACGACGTCGAAGGTGATGGCCGGCCGGGCGTGACCCAGGTGGGCGTCGCCGTAGACCGTCGGGCCGCACACATACATGCCCACATGGCCTTCATTGATGGGCCTGAATAGTTCCTTCTGGCGACTCAAAGTGTTGTATATCAACAGTTGCTGCTCCATAACACGTAAATTGTTTATGCTGCAAAGGTACATAAAAAAAACGAGTTGCAGAAGGCGGTTTTTATGGCAACTCAGACAAGGCTGATTTTCAGTTGCTTGTATGCTCTCGGTCCGGGGATGGTCCGGGGATGGTCCGATGGTGGTCCGAGGATGGTCCGGCAAAAGGCGGAGCAACGCCGGTGGTGGGGCGGAGGGGCGGCGGCGCGGCCGATGAACGATGGGGGTGGGGGAGGGGTTAGCGGCGCGGGACGGCGCGGCCGGTGTTCTGTTGCCAGATGTCGAGGAAGATGCGGCTGACGGGGTCGATGTATTCGCCCCGCGTGATGTGCCATTCCACGGGGTGGCGCTTGGCGGCTGGCGGCTGGCCGTCGGCGGCGGGCAGCAGGCGCCAGCAGAAGCCCTCGCAGCGGAGCTGGTCGGCAAAGAGGCGCGAGTGGCGCTGGTAGAAGAAGTGGCTGAAGTATACGGGACGCTGCATGTCGTTCTCCTCCAGCATCTTCATGATGTTGCTCCAGCCGGTCAGCCCCACGTTGTAGACACTGACGTCGGTGCGGCGGCCTTCGACCTGCTGGAGGTACCACAGCGGGAAGGTGTCGTTGTCGCCCAGGGTGATGAGGATGGCGTCCTGGTCGCAACACTCCAGGTGGTTGAGGGCTATGTCGTGCACCGAGTGGCACCGGCTGCGGTCGTGGTCGGGCCAGTTGCCGACGGCCATCAGCAGCGGGGCCAGCAGCAGGAGGATGTTGCGCGCCGGGCGCCGCGTGGCGAGCTCGTCGGCACCGATGCCTATCCAGAGGGCAAAGGCGTAGAAGGAGAGGATGTAGACATAGTCGCGTTCGCGGGGCTCATAGCAGGGGTGGTTGAGGTAAAGGTTGAGTATCAGCCCTCCGAAGAGGAACATCAGCAACACGACCCAGAAGCCGAGCCGCGACCGCCGTCGGTGGCGCAGCAGCCCCCAGAGCCCTATCAGTCCGGGCAGGATGAACAGCGAGTACTTGAAATTGAAGAGCGAGAAGCCGTCGGCCTCCCGATAGGCCAGGTTGGCGCGGCCCAGGAAGTTGTACATCAGGTAGCGGCCATACATGTAGCCCAGCTGGTAGGTGGTGTAGTAGACGGCGTTGCCGAGGAGGTCGGTGCGGTGGGCGTTCCACTCGTCCCAATGGGCCGTGTCGCGCTGGCGCCACATGCGGGGGTAGAGCGGCGCCTTCTCGTACTGCTCGCGCCGCAGGTAGGAGGCGAAGTCTTTGCCCAGCTCGTTGATGGGCGGATTGGCGGCGGCGCGAAGGGGTATGACGGCGTAGGGCGTCAGGCCGAGCAAGAAGAATATCAGGCTGAGCACGAGGATGTTGGCGCGGCGTGGCCACGGACGGCTGGCGATGACAATCAGCCCCACGGCCGGCAGCACCAGCAGGGTCATCAGGTGCACCCCCACCCCAAGTCCCAGCAGCAGCCCCAGCAGGGGCAGCAGGCGGAGGTTGCGTGACCGGCGATAGCACAGGGCGACGTAGACATCGAGCGAGCAGAAGAGCATGGCCATGCTGTAGACCTCGCTCTCGACAGCCGAGAACCAGGCCGTGTCGCAGAAGAGGTAGCAGAGCGCTCCGACCAGTGAGCCTAAACGTCTGGCGTTCAGCTCGCGCAGGGTCATGTAAAGCAACGCCACAGTCAGCCCGCCGCATAGCGCCGAGACCGCATTGCTCAGCGGCGCCACCAGCATCGGATTGCCGAACGATAGCAGCATGACGAGGTGCGTAACCAGCTGGTAGAAAGGCGCCCCCGGTGGGTGTCCGACGCTGAGCGTCCAACCGGTGGCAATGAACTCGCCGCAGTCCCACCATGAGGCCGAGCGGTCCATGGTGAGGAGGTAGATGCAGGAAGCAAAGGCGAAAATCAGCACAAACAGATGGCTGGCGCACCACGACAGCAGGCGTCCCTCTTTCCTCGGTGCGCTTGAGGTTCCCATCTTACCAGTTGACGACAGACTTGTTGAAGATATCCTCGCAGAGTTCGGTGACAATCTCGCTCACCAGCCCGCTCTCGACAGCCGAGAAATCCTGCGAGGCGGCATAGTCGCGGTAGCGCGAGAACTGTTGCTCGAAGTCGGCATTGGGGTCGATCCGGTTGGTGAAACGCACGCGGATGGTGATGGTGAGGCGGTTCATCGACACCTCGTCGGCCGACGAGAGGGCCGAGGCGCGCGTGTCGTAGCCTGTGATTTCGCCGCTGAGGGTCAGGTCGCCGTCGCCGGTGGTGACGGTGAGTGGCGTCTGGCTGGAGAACATTTGCGTCAGTTGGTCGGTGAGGGTCTGGCTGAGTTGGGGGTTGACGGTGGAGGCATAGTTGGGAAACGTGCTGATGCCGATGGTTTTGGCACCAGGTGGAATAGAGGCACCGGTGAACGAGTAGCCCCCCGTGCAGGCTGTCAGCAGCAGGCTGAGCGCCAGGCTAATAATCGCGCGAGTCTTCATCAATGCGTTGTTCGTCTTCGAGTTGCCAGAGCAGGAAGCCCGTCTCTTGTTGGATGTAGTTGAGCACCGAGATCTTTGTGGTCAGGTCGGTGAGGGCGGATACTTCGCTGATGAGCGTGTCGATCTTTTCTTTGAAAGCCAAGTTCATATATTTGATAGTGTATTAGTTGTTGATGCGGTTATAGTAGTGCCACCAGAGTTCGGGGATTTCGTTGTCCATGGCCCGCTGGTAGTCGTGGTAGCTGCATGGGATGAGGGAGTGGCGCAGGTAGCGCTGGCGCCGTTCGTCGTCGTTGCAGGGCACTTCCATCCACCAGCGGTCGCTCTTCAGGCTCTTGTAGAAGACGAGTTCCATGCCGTTGTCGCTCATCTCGACGGTGAAGCGCTTGTAGGATTGCTTGTCGCGCGAGGGGAAGTCGTTCTGGCGGTAGCAGAAACCCTCGATGAAGTACCACAGGGCGTGGGCCATCATGTGGGCCGTCTGCCCGTTGCGGTCGCGCGAGGGAACCATCTCGAACAGGCCGAAGGTGGTGGTTTTGTCGCTCATGCCTGCATAGCGTGCCAGTTGGCATAGCTGTTCGCCATAGAGTCCGTGCGGCGACGGATTGGCGGCGGCGGGAGCGTCGCTTTGGCGCACGGCGCTGATGTCTACGGCCACCACGTCGCTGTAGCGCACCAGCGGTTCGGCGCGCTCAAGGTTGCTCTGCACTTCGCCCAGACGCAGGGTGCTGAATTTGAGCTCCTCCATGAGCTGTATCATTTCGCGCCCGACGAAGTAGGTCTGGTACCCGAGGTTGATATAGTCGAATAGGTAGTTGGGTTGCTGAAGGATGATGTGTTGGAGGTAGTTGTTGCTGTTGATGGTGTCGCCGCCTTCGAGGTTGAAGCGCGAGTCGACGGAGCAGATGTTGATGACACGCCCCAGCACCTCGTAGGCTTTGTAGACGGGGAAGACCAGGTCGTCGCTGCCGCCGAGGAGCACCACCGTGCAGCCGGCGTCAAGCAGGTGCTGCAGCACTTCGATGACGGCGAAATAGGTATCGCGTGCGGTCTCGCCGGCGGCGATGTTGCCGAGGTCGGCAATGCGCACCTCTTCGTGGGGTTTGGCCAGCCGGTAGAGGTAGTGCCGGATATGGTCGGGCGCTGCGGCGCTGCCGCTGCTGTCGATGGTGGCGCGGTCTTCGTTTACGCCCAGGAGCACCAAGCGCGCCTGCTGCCAGTCGGGAAAGAGGCGGCTGTCGGATGTATAGGCGGCGATGCTGTCGCCCAGCATCGGGCGGAACTCCTCGCTGCTATAGTCGAGCACTGCAGCATTGACGGGTTCAAAGTAGTTCTTCAGTTCCATAACATCACCTATAACGACGGTAGCGGTAATTTATTGTGTCATTCCATATTAAAAAGAGTCGACGGCATCCACCTGCCCGGCGCCGTCTTTTGGCAGCACTACGGAGTGTGCTATTAGTGGCTTGAATGACAGTAGTCTATAGCGTCTCGGTCCGGGGATGGTCCGGGGATGGTCCGGGGATGGTCCGGTGGTGGTCCGATAAAAGTCGGACACGCAACGGCCCGGAGCCGGGGCGCCCGTGGCAAAACGACAGCCTACACGTTCCAGATGAAACCGTCGAAGGGGTGCCGCCGGTCGAAGTCATGCTCGCGGGAACGCTCTTGCATGCGCTTGATGCGGCGCAGGCCCCAGCGCCACATCTTGATGTCGAACCACACAAAGGCGATGAACAACACCACGGTGAGGCCCGTGGAGAAGGTGCTGTCGCTGCCGCCGAGGTTGCTGCTGACCATCAGCAGGGCATCGTAGGTGCCGTGCAGAAGCACAGGATAGAGCAGTGCACGCCACAGGTGCTTGCTCCGCCCCGAGGGGTCGAACTTGGCCAGCGAGAGGTAGTAGCCCATGGTGACGGCAAAAAGGAAGTGGGCCGGCACCGCCAGCAGGCCCCGCATAAGGGCCGTGCCCATCGGGTCGGAGCCTTGCATCACGTAGCCAATGTTTTCCACACACGCAAACCCGAGCGAAAGATAGGCGGCGTAGACAATGCCGTCGAAGTATTCGTCAAAGTGGCGACTCCGCCAGATAACCCACATCAGCAGCAGCAACTTGCAGAGCTCCTCGCTCAATCCGGCCACGCAGTAGCCAGTAAAAAGGCCGTTGAGCACAGGCATGCTTTCGGCCGTCGGAGCAAGAGGCATCAGCAAACTCTCCATCAAAGAGGCAGGAATGACACTCAAGCAGCCCACAAAGAACGTGAGAATCAGCTTCCCCAGCGGCTCGGGCTGCCCTTTGTCCTTGCGATAGATGAAGATCAGCAGCAGAACCACGGGCACAATGGCAGAGATGAATGCAATGTTCATAGCAAGTCAATTTGACTGCAAAAGTACTACTTTTTTTTGAATGGTGAGACGTTATTCGGTATTTATTCGTATCTTTGCCCACACAAACACAGATTTTGTACTATGGCTAAAGATATAGTTTGCAGTGGCATAAGGCCAACGGGAAACCTTCATCTGGGCAACTATTTTGGTGCCTTGCGCAACTTCGTCAGGATGCAGGACGAATACGACTGTTTCTTCTTTATCGCTGACTATCACTCCCTCACCACCCATCCCACCCCCGGCAGCATCTACAATGATGCCCGTGCCATATTGGTGCAGTACCTTGCCGCAGGCATTGACCCAGAGCGCGCCACCGTCTACCTGCAGAGCGACCTGCCCGAGACCATCGAGCTCTATCTGTTCCTGAACATGAATGCCTACCTCGGTGAGCTGGAGCGGGTTACATCGTTCAAAGACAAAGTGAGGCAAAACCCCGGCAATGTCAATGCCGGACTGCTGACATATCCCACGCTGATGGCTGCCGACATCCTCATCCACAAAGCCACACGCGTGCCCGTAGGTAAAGACCAGGAGCAGCATCTGGAAATGACGCGCACATTTGCCCAACGCTTCAACAACATGTACCATAGCGAGGTGTTCCCCCTGCCGCAGGCTGTGGGTGCCACGGGCGGACTGGTGAAGATCCCGGCCCTCAACGGCAGCGGCAAGATGGGAAAGAGCGAAGGCGAGGCCAGCACAATCTTCCTCACAGACGAGCCCGACGTGGTACGCAAGAAGATCATGAAGGCCAAGACAGACAGTGGCCCTACAATGATGAACCAGCCCAAACCGGAGGAAATAGAGAACCTGTTTTCGCTGCTAAAGGTCGTGTCCAAGCCTGATACAGTAGACTATTTCGACGATCTATACAATCGTTGCCAGATACGCTATGGCGACCTGAAAAAGCAGCTGGCCGAAGATATGGTGGCTTTTGTCGAGCCGTTCCGCCAGCGCATCATCGAGATTGGTGCCGACGAGGATTCCTTGCGTCGCATAATGGATCGTGGCCGTGACAAAGCTCGCGAGAGCGCAGTCCGCACCCTCGAAGAGGTGCGGCGGGTTATAGGCTATCGCAACTGACTGATTAAATAAGGGGGCCGTTCTGGAAGAACGGCCCCCTTATTGTTGGGTCGTTGGCGCTTTATTCAGCAGCAACTTCGGCGATGGCAGTCATGGTGCTGTCGACAATCTCCTCGACGGCATTCTCAACGGTCTCATCGGTAGCCTCCTCGACAGCCTCCATAGCGGGCTCTTCGACAACGGGCTCTTCGGTTTTGTTGTTTTTGCAAGCGGCAAAGCCAAACATGCCGGCAATGGCCATAGCAAATAATACTTTCTTCATTTCTTTTAGGATTAATTTAATGTTGGTTTTTCTCTTAAAATGAGTTGCAAAAGTACAACAATCCCGTCAAATGTTAAAAAAATAAATTGCAAATAATTCATAAATTGCGTGTAATATCCTGCAAATGAAGCGTATAATAACGCCTCAAAAGGGAAAGAACCAAGTCGTAAAGGCTTGGTTCTTTCATGAAACACAAATCAGTTTTCGCTAAATTAGGGTAGGGGAACCAGTCCGTTGAACCCCATAAAGGCCATCGCAAGGATACCCGCTGTGACCAGTGCTATCGGCACCCCTTTCATACCCCGTGGCACTCCTGTGAGATCCAGTTGCTCGCGGATGCCGGCAAACAATACCAGCGCCAGCGCAAATCCAACGGCAATCGAGGCCGAGTAGACAACACTCTCAAGGAAATTCATGTTCTTCTGTATCACCAGTATGGCTACGCCCAGCACAGCACAGTTGGTGGTAATCAGCGGCAGAAAGACCCCCAAGGCCTGATAGAGCGACGGAGCTATCTTTTTCAGCACAATCTCAACCATCTGCACCAGTCCGGCAATAACCAGGATGTAGGCAATGGTCTGCAGGTACTCCAGATGCAATGGCACCAGAATGTAGGTCATGATAAGCCATGTCACCATGGTCGCCAACAGCATAACAAACAGCACGGCGCCGCTCATGCCAATCGACGACTTGACATCTTTACTCACACCCAGAAACGGGCAAATGCCAAGGAATTGCGCCAACACGACGTTATTCACCAAAATGGCTCCTATGATGAGGGCAGGTATTGTGATTCCCATAGTCTATTTTGATTTTAAATCAGGCTGCAAAAGTACAAACATTTTCTGAACTGGCCAAATTTTTTTATTCTAACCACCCAATCACATCGCCCTTCTTCACCATCCGGCCTTGCTGTACGCAGGTGTCGACCACCTTGCCACTCTTCGGCGAAATGACCGGCAGGATGGCATACGAAGCCTCCACTTGACCCATCGTACCCCCTTCTTTCACCTCCGTCCCGGGTGCGGGGGCCGTGCTGCGGTCGTCGAAACGCACTTCCCACAGCATCCGCCCCGTTGCGGGGGCCACGATGGGTACCGCATTCGGATGCTTGGGGCTGATATAGTTCAGGGCTATGCTTTCGGCCGTCGTCGGAGCTGCAGGCTGGGGCTCTCGTTCGGCACGCAGCTGCGCAACCTCTTTATTGAACCTCTCTTTGGCCACTCCGCTCTTGTAGTCACGGTATTGCCGGTCGTGCATGGCCAACTCGAACAACTCTTCGTCATCCTCACCGCGATCCCAGCCGTTCTCCTCCATCTCTTTGATGTACCCCGGCAGCGCGTCGGGATAGGCATCCTGGGGCACTCCGGTGTAGAATTCCATCCCCTGGCTCTTGGCCAGCTCGACTATCTCGGGCGCCAGCGGACCGGGCAGCTTGCCGGCACGCCCCAATATCATGCTCCACGAGTCTTTGTCTATCTGGCTGAAGCGGGGCTTCCCCTGCGCCATGGCCAGCAGGTTCATCACAGCTATATTCTTGGTATACTGGCTGAAAGGTGTCACCAGCGGGGGATATCCCAACATCGGCCAGATGTGTTCCACCTCTTGAAACAGCTGCACCGTCAATTCCTCAAAGCTGACCTCCGGCTTTCCGCTCTTTTTCAGGGCCATGTTGATGGCTCCGTGCACACCCCTCAGGTCGCTCATCATCGACCCCATCATGCCGCCCGGCAGCCCGCAGCCCACCAGCAGCGACGTGCTGATCCTGTTGCCGGGATTGATATACAACCCCAGGAAGTCGTCGATAAACTCCTGCGTCAGCTTGCGCGCCGCCATATATGCGTCCATGTTGATCTCTTTCACCAGAAAACCGGCATCTTTCAACATCGCCTGCACGCTGATCACGTCAGGGTGCACCATGCCCCACGACAACGGCTCCATCGCGCAGTCTATCACGTCCGCACCAGCCTCGGCCACCATCAGCGTCGACGCCATCGAGAGTCCGGGACCCGTGTGCCCGTGATACTGGACCACAATGTGCGGATACTTGGTCTTGATCTCTTTCACCAACCGACCCAGCGTCGCCGGACGCCCCACACCGGCCATGTCCTTCAGGCAAATCTCGTCGGCGCCGAAGGCTATCAGCTTGTCCACAATGCCCATGTAGTACTCCACCGTGTGCACCGGCGAATGCGTGATGCTCAATGCCGCCTGGCTGATCATCCCGGCTTCTTTGGCATATTTCACGCTCAGCTCCAGGTTCCTCGGATCATTCAACCCGCAAAACGACCGCATGATGTCCACACCCTGCGCTTTCTTCACCTTCGGCATCAACTGGCGCACATCTTTCGGCACACCATACATGCGCAGCCCGTTCAACGCGCGCTCCAGCATATGCGTCTGTATCCCAGCCTTGTTGAACGCCCTTGTCCATGCGCGCACCGCCTTGTTCGGGTTCTCTCCATACATCAGGTTCACCTGCTCAAAAGCCCCTCCGTTGGTCTCTATGCGGTCAAAGCACCCCATCTCGACGATCACCGGTGCTATGCGCTCCAACTGGTCAACCCTTGGCTGGTACTTCCCGCTGCTCTGCCACATATCGCGGTAAACCAGACTGAACTTTATCTCTTTCTTCATATTGTAACCTTTTGACTTAAAAAACATTACCCCAATTTGCATATAATTGGGGTAATGCAAAAATACAACTTTTTCTGCATCCGTGTAAAAAAAAACTTCCCTCTCGCCCCCTTCCCTCAGCTCACCCTAAGCATATCCTAAGCATATCCTAAGCACATCCTAAGCATAACCTAAGCATAACCTAAGCACATCCTAAGCATAACCTAAGCATATCCAAGGCACCCCCCCCAAAAAACCGCTACTCCCGCCCCGCACGGTCAGCCTCTACAGCCCGAAAAGCTCCTTCGCCGACGCCGTCGTGACCTCCTCCACCTCCTCTATGCTGATCTCGCGCAGCTCTGCTATCTTCTGCGCAATCAGGGGAATATACGCGCTCTCGTTCCTCTGGCCGCGGTGCGGCACAGGGCTCAGGTATGGCGCGTCAGTCTCCATCAGCACCCGCTCCAAGGGCACCGCCTTGACCACCTCGGCCATCGTCGCGTTCTTGAAGGTCACCACACCGCCTATCCCAAGGTGGAAACCCATCTCCACCGCTCGCCACGCCTCCTGAACGCTCCCCCCAAAACAATGCATCACCCCACGATACCTCGGCCGGTTCATCTCCCGCAGCAACCCGAACACCTCGTTGTGCGCCTTCCTGATGTGCAGACACACAGGCAGATCCACCTCCTCTGCCCATACCATCTGCCGCCGCAAAGCCTCGCGTTGCTGCTCCTCGTAGGTCCTGTCCCAGTACAAATCCATCCCTATCTCCCCCACAGCAACAATCGTGTTTTCTTGTATCGACTTCAAAGTGAGGCGGCTGTGCACATGCGCCAACTCCTCCTCAAAGTTCTCCTTCACCGACGTTGGATGCAACCCCGCCATCGACCTGAAGCACTCTGGATGCGTACGTTGCAATGCCTCCAGTCGTGGTGTGCTCCCGCTGTCGATGTCGGGCAGCAGCATCATGCCCACTCCCGCATCAACGGCACGTCTCACAGCATCTTCGCGGTCGCCGTCAAAGGCCTCGTCATATAGGTGGCAATGTGTATCAATCAGCATGGCAGGATAATGGGGTGTGCTGTCCGTCAAGTATTCTTCATAATCAGCTCGGTAAGCCGGTTGTAGAGGTCAAGCGCTTCTGGCTCGTCGGCCAGCAGGCGGCGTTGCGATTCGATGGTCTTCATGTCGCGCCGCGCAGCCGGTCCCGTCTGCTGAAGCCACAGGTCGCCGTAGTCCCACTTGCCCAACGTCTGCTCTGCCAGCGGCCGCAGCATCTCGAAATCCATCCCGCACTCCCGCATGTGCTTCTGCGCCATCGCGTTGAGCGCGTTGACAAAATTGCTCACCATCACCGACGCCAAGTGCGCATGGCGCCGCTGCTCGTAGCCAAGGCGATAGATGTGCGTGCTGACCTGCTCCATCAGCTCCTCTATCGCCGCTTCCGTCTGCGCCGTGTTGCCCTCGATGCAGAGCGGCAACCGGCTGTAGTCCATGGCAATATCCCGCACAAAAGTCTGTGGCGACCACACCACGCCATACCTCCGGCTCACCGGCTTCAGCACCGTGGCTGGCGTCGTGCCCGACGTGTGCACCACCAACGCGTCGCCAAGCCGCAGGTCAAGAGCCAAATCATACAAGGAATCGTCGCTGACAGCAAGCAGGTATACGTCTGCATCCTCGTCCAATCGCCGCCAGTCGTTGATAGCTTGTGCGTCGATGCGCCGTGCCAGCAACTGGGCATGCTCCAGCGATCGCGATAGTACTTGTCTTATGCTGCATCCTGCCCCGTACAGCGCCAAGGCAAGATGAGTCCCCACATTGCCCGCTCCGACAATACTAATATTCGTCTTCTTCAAAGAAAAAATCTTCTTTGGTGGGGTAGTCGGGCCAGATGTCCTCGATGGTCTCATACTGATCTCCCTCGTCCTCTATCTCCTGCAGGTTCTCTATCACCTCCATCGGAGCCCCGGTACGTTGCGCGTAATCAATCAATTCTTCCTTCGTGGCGGGCCAGGGGGCATCCTCCAGCTTGGAGGCCAATTCTAATGTCCAATACATACTCTGTTACTCCAAAAATTTTTGCAAAAGTACACCTTTTTCCAATACTGGAAAATAAATTTTTCAATCAGTTGATATACAAGTCTTCCTCTTTGCCTTCCAGCACCACCACCTGCCGGGCAAGCACAAAGAGGTAGTCCGACAGACGGTTCAGGTAGCGCATCAGCACAGCATCGACCGCCGCCTGCCGCGCAAGGCTCACCACCCTCCGCTCGGCGCGTCGGCACACCGTGCGGCACACGTGGCACTCCGCGCCTGTCCTGTTGCCGCCGGCTATGACAAAGTTGTGCAACTTCGGCAGCTGGTCGCTGATGGTGTCAATCTGCCGCTCCAGTATCTCGATTTCTTCCTCGGCCAGCTGCGGCAGCCGTTGGTATATCTCGCTGTCCTCCGTCGCCAACAGCGTCTGCAGCGTGAAGAGGTTGTGCTGCACAGCCTTCAGCTCGTCATAGTAGCCACCCGCCAGCGGGCGCACCATCTCCGCCAGCAGGCCGATGTGCGAGTTCAACTCGTCAACAGTGCCGTAAGCCTCTACGCGCACATCGTCTTTCTCTACGCGGCTCCCGCCTACAAGCGACGTCGTGCCGCCATCGCCGGTCTTCGTGTATATCATATCTTCTCTACTGATTTAACCTCGGGTATCACCCTCTTGATAGCTTGCTCTATGCCTTGCTTGAGGGTCTGCATGGCGTGCGGGCAACTGCCGCAGTGACCCTTCAGGCGCACCATGACAACCCCCTCGGCCGTCATGTCCACGTATTCCACATCGCCCCCATCCTGCTGCAGGTACGGGCGTATCTGCGCCAAAGCGTTCTTCACCTTTTGCTCTACGGCGGCTTTCTCTTGGTCGGTCATATCTATTTGATTTTGAGTTTGCAAATCTCGGTGATGGTGTTGCGTGCCAGCTGGTCGAAGGCCTCGCGCACAGCGTCTTCTGTCTTGTCGGGCGTGTAGAGCGCTGCGGGTTTCCCGCTGTCCCCGCTCTCGGCAATGCTTTGCACCAGCGGTATCTCGCCCAGCAGCGGAATGTTCATCTCCTCTGCAAGCTTCCGGCAACCGCCCTTGCCGAAGATGTAGTATTTGTTCTGCGGCAACTCGGCAGGTGTAAAGTAGGCCATGTTCTCCACAAAACCCAGCACCGGAATGTTCACCGCCTCGTTGCGGAACAACTCCACGCCTCTCACCACGTCGGCCAGCGCCACCTGCTGCGGCGTGCTGACGATGATGGCTCCGCTGACGGGGATGCTCTGCGCCAGCGTGAGCTGTATGTCGCCCGTTCCGGGAGGCATGTCCACTACCAGGTAGTCTATCTCGCCCCACCATGTCTCGCCAAGCAACTGCTTCAGCGCCCCGCTCGCCATAGGACCGCGCCACGCCAGCGCTTTGTTCGCATCTACAAAGAACCCTACACTCATCAACTTGATGCCGTATTTCTCCACGGGCAGCATGTACGTCTTGTCGCCCACGCGGTGTCCGTAGATCTCTTCGCCTTCTACTCCCAGCATGATGGGTATCGACGGCCCGTAGATATCAGCATCGACCAACCCCACCTTCGCGCCAGTCTTGGCCAGCGCTATCGCCAGGTTGACAGCCACCGTGCTCTTCCCGACGCCGCCTTTGCCAGAGGCAACGACGACCGTGTGGTGTATGTGCTTAAACACTTCCTTGAACTCTTCTTTCGGGTCAGGTTGCGGCTTGGAGGTGAGGTTGATCTCCACCTCCGCCTCCCGGTCGACAAGCTCGTGGATGGCGTTGACGCAGTCGTCGCTCATCTTCTTTTTCATCGGGCAGGCAGGCGTCGTAAGCACCAGGTCGAAACTGACCTTCTTCCCCTCCACCTTGATGTTCTCTATCATCCCCAGCTCCGTGAGGCTTCGGCCCAAGTCGGGGTCGTTGACGTGACCCAGGGCCATCTCTATCTGTGTTGTGGTTATCATTGTCCGAATATTTCTTGTAGTTTCTGTTCCAATTGGTATCCCCGCAAATTACGTGCCAATACCTTCCCGTCGCGGTCAACCAGCACCGTGGCCGGTATCGAGCTGATGCCGTAGAGCCGACCCGCGGCCGAGTTCCAGTATTGCAAATCGCTCACATGGTCGGGCCACGTGAGGTTGTCTTTCTTGATGGCCGCCACCCACCGCTCGCGCTCTTTGTCTAACGACACGCTGTAGATCTCAAAACCCTTGTCGTGGTACTTCTGGTACATCCGCACCACGTTGGGATTTTCCATCCGGCACGGGCCGCACCACGATGCCCAGAAGTCTATCAGCACCACCCGCCCGCGCAGGTCGCTCAGCCGGCGCACACGCCCGGACGTGTCGGGCAGCGCTATGTCCGGCGCCTCCATGCCCGCTACGATGCCCAGCGCCTTCACTTTCTGGTCAAGGTGACGCACGAAGCCGTTGTCTGGATAGCGGCTTATCAGGTTGTCGCGCACCTCCCTGTACAGGCCCGCATATTGCTCTATGGCGTTGTCAAAGTAGGTGACAAGGAAGGCACTCATCAACTCCGCCGGGTTTTCGCCCACTAACTGCTCCATACGCTCCGGCAGCTTGGCTATCAGCGTCGTGTCTTCCAGCACATCGGCTATCAGGTTGTTGTATTGGCGGTAGAGCTCCATGTTCTTCGACCCCTTGACGCTGCCAATGCGTAGAAAATCGGTCGCCGGCAGGTAGTCTACGCTCATGCTCGCTTTCTCCTTGGGCAGCAGCAGCACGTGGAGCATGGCCGATTTCTCTCGGGTGGTGCCGATGGCCATAAACAGAGGGTCGGCGGTCTCGCGTTCCACCTTGATGTTGTGCCGCGAGTCAGGAGTCAGCGTGTCGGTGGGCACCAAACGCCCCCCGCGGGTCTCGCGAAGCACGATGCGCTCGCCGTCGGCAAGCCCGTTCACGTTGACCGTGATGCTGGTCTTTTGGGCCGTCGCAGCCATCGGTAGCAGGGCTATCATGGCTATCAGTATCCTTTTCATGGTCTTCATCTTGTTTTCTTCAAATCGTCGTCTTCCTGCAGGCAGATGCGGTAGAACATGCCGTCCCCGTACAAGCTCTGCCCTATGTAGGCTTTTATCATGTTGTTTATCAGGCTGCGTTGTGCTCGCAGGCTGCTGTCGTTGCGCGCTATGCCTGCCGCCTCGCCGCGGGCCACTACCTGCCGCACCAGCGCTTCGTCTGGCGCAAAGCGCCGGCAGAAGTCGTCGCCGTCGGCATATCGCCCTGTCAGCTCCTCGGCGTGTTGGCGCACATACCCGAAGGCCACCTTGTTCAGTATGCCGGACGACAGCAACCGGTTGTAGTACACAAAACTGCTGTCCTTGCGGTAGGGCAGTATGATGTCCGGCGTTATGCCCCCGCCGCCATACACCACACGCCCGCTCACCGTATAGTAGGGCGTCGTGTCGGCAAGGGCGGCCGTGTCGGTGTAGGCTTCTGTCAGCAGCTGTTGCACGTAGCTGCGGTAGTATTCGTCGGTCCCTTCGTCGTAAGCCCGCTGTATGCAACGCCCCGAGGGAGTGTAGTATCGGGCCGTCGTCAGCAGCACCGACGAGCCGTCGGCCAGCGCAAATTCCGTCTGCACCAGCCCTTTGCCAAAGCTCCTACGCCCCACCACCGTGCCGCGGTCGTTGTCCTGCAGCGCTCCGCTGACCACCTCGCTGGCCGAGGCCGAGCTTTCGTCAATCATCACCGTCACGCGCCCCGTCGTGAAGAGACCTCCGCTCCGCGCGCGCACATCCTTGCGACGCGAGTGCTCTCCCTGTGTGTAGACGATGAGGCTCCCGCGCGGCAGCAACTCGCCGGCTATCCCCACCGCGCTGCCCAGCGACCCACCGCCGTTGCCGCGCAAGTCCAGTATCAGGTGGCGCAGTCCGCGGCTCTTCAGCGCGGCCAGCGCCTGGTGGAACTCTTCGTGGCTCGTGTTCGAAAAGGTGGTCAGCAGTATGTAGCCCGTTGTGTCGTCAAGCATCGTGTACAGCGGCAGGCTCCTGTGTTCCACCACGCCGCGGCGCAGCAGGAACCGCTGCGTCTGCTCGCGGCCGTGCCGCTTGATGCCCACCTCCACCGTCGAGCGTCGTGGACCACGCAGCCGCGCCACCACCGAGTCAGCCGCCATCCCCGTGCCGCTCACCGTGTCGCCGTCAACGGTCACTATCATGTCCCCAGGCAGCAGGCCGCTGCCGGCCGACGGCCCGTCCGCCATCACCTGCCCCACGTATGTCGTGTCTCCCTCGCGGTGCAGCACCAACCCTACGCCCTCAAAGTGGCCGCGCATCATCTCGTTAGTGCGCTCCGTCTCGCGGGCCGACAGGTAGGTGCTGTGCGGGTCGAGCTCTGACAGCATCACAGCCACCAAGTGCTCGCTCAGCGAGTCGGTGTCCACAGCGTCAACATACTCTTCCTCTACCAGTTGCATCACCTCGTCCATCTTGCCTTGCAGCGCGGTCGGCACCCTCCGGTGCCTGCCGTTGTCGGCAAACATCAGCCCTATCAGCACCCCCATCACCATGGCCACCAGGACCAAGACGAAGTTGCCCGTCTGTGTCGATTTCTTGTCGGAATCCATACTGCCCTATAACGCCGTCCTCGTACTATTATTATTCTGCATTGGAAAAAAAACTGCCCCGTCAACATGCCCGTCCTCCCCTCGCTCCCCCATCCAAGGCACATCCTAAGCATATCCTAAGCGCATCCTAAGCATATCCTATGCACCATGAAGGCCTGTGGTGAATATTCAGCCGTGGAAGCGGCTGCGCGCGATGATGTCGGCGTGGTCGAAAGCCAGCGGCGGCAACTGCTCCAAAGGCCACCAGCGCACGTCGGCAGCATCGTCGCCGGCAGCGGCCGCTGTGCCGGCAGGCACCTCCACGGCATAGGCCACCGTGACGGTTCGCCCTCGCGGGTCGCGACCGGGAGCGCTGAAGACCCCTACAAGGCGCAACTGTCCCTGCTCTACTTCAATGCCGGTCTCCTCCCTCAGCTCGCGGACAGCACACCGCTCTATCGTCTCGTCCATCTCCATGAAGCCCCCAGGCAGCGCCCAGCAGCCCGCGTAAGGCTCCCTGCCGCGACGCACAAGGAGCACCTCGCCGCCGCGCATAACAATGCAGTCGGCGGTGAGCATCGGTCGGGGATATGCGTAGCTATACATTCTCTTTCTGCTTCTGTCGTTCGGCGGTGGGCGGTATGGCAGCGCGGCTCCGGTTGACAATCCACACGCCCGCAAAAACCATCAGCGCGGCCATCACCTTCGTACCCGTCAGCCGGTCCTGACCCACCCAGATGGCCACCGCCACAGCAATGATGGGCTGCAGGTAGCCATACATGCTCACCAGCGTGGGACGTATCCGCTGCTGCCCGATGGGGATCAGATAGTAGGCCACAAAAGTGGAGAAGAAGACCATGAAGGCTATCTCCCACCACACCTGCGACGGCACCGCGCCAAAGTCCGTGGCAGGCAGGTGCGGCGCAGCAAAAGGCACCGAGAGCAGGAACGCAAAGAGAAACATCCACTTCATGGATGTCACGGCAGTGTACCGCGCTATCAGCGGCCGGCACGTGCCCAGGTAGAGGGCGAAGACAATATAGTTCGCAAAGCAGAACATAATGCCCACAGGCTCCGTCGCACTCGCCCCCTGGCCGCCGATAGCGCTCTGCAGGATAAGCCACACGATGCCGCCAAAGCTCAAAGCCACACCCGTCGCTTTCTGCCACGTGATGGGCTCGCGCAGGAAAATCGCCGCCACAAACATCGTGAAGATGGGCGTCGTCGTGCTCATCACCGACAAGTCCACCGGCGTGGTGTGCGCTATGGCGTGGAGAAACGTCAGCTGCGGCAGAAAAAGCCCCAGCACACTGGCTCCCCCCAGCCGCAACAGGTCGCGCACCGGCACATGCTCCCGCGGACCCAGCAGCGACACCAGCCAGAACAGCACCCCCGCCACCAGCGCCCGCATCGCAAAAAGTACGATGGGCTCTATACCCCCGTCGGTAGCAATGTCGCGGCACACCACCACATTGATGCCGAAAATGATATAGGCCGCAGCACTGGCTAAGTGCCCTATAACCATGCGTTTGTCTGTCTTCATCGGTCGTCCCTTTCGGCTGCAAAGATACTAAAAAACGCCAATATCCATTTTTTTTCGTACTTTTGCATCCGCAAACATTAGCAACGTTATGAATATGAATATTCTCCTTCTCGGTTCCGGCGGCCGTGAGCACGCCATAGCCTATAAAATCGCACAAAGCAGCCGCTGCGCAAAGCTCTATATTGCCCCGGGCAACGCCGGCACAGCAGCGCTGGGCGAAAATGTCAACCTCGACATCGCCGACTTCGACATGGTGGCACGCTTCGTCATAGACCATCGCGTGGACATGCTCGTCGTCGGCCCTGAAGCACCACTCGTGGCCGGCATCGCCGACTACTTCGCCCAGTCACCCGCCCTCAGCCACGTCATGGTCATCGGCCCAAGCAAAGAAGGTGCTCGGCTCGAAGGCAGCAAGGACTTCGCCAAGAGCTTCATGCTGCGCCACAAAATACCTACCGCACGCTACCGCACCTTCACCCGCGAAACCCTCGCCGACGCCGAAGCATTCCTCGACACCCTCCAGGCACCCTATGTCCTCAAAGCCGACGGCCTCGCCGCAGGCAAAGGCGTCCTCATCGAAAACGACCTCCCCACCGCCAAAGCTCACCTGCGCGAGATGCTCGACGGCAAGTTCGGCTCAGCATCTGCCAGCGTCGTCATCGAAGAATACCTCAGCGGCATTGAACTCAGCGTCTTTGTCCTCACCGAAGGACAGCACTACCTCATCCTCCCCTCCGCCAAAGACTACAAACGCATCGGCGAAGGCGACACCGGCCTCAACACCGGCGGCATGGGCTCCATCAGCCCCGTGCCCTTCGCCGACAAGGAGTTCATGAAAAAAGTCGAAGACCGCATCGTCAAACCCACCGTACGCGGACTGCGCGACGAAAAAATAGACTACCGCGGCTTCATCTTCGTCGGACTGATGAACTGCGCCGGCGACCCCTACGTCATCGAATACAACGTCCGCATGGGCGACCCGGAAACAGAAAGCGTCTTCCCTCGCATCAAGAGCGATGTCGTCGAACTCTTCGAAAACACCGCCCGCGGCACCCTCGACCGCTGTCTGCTCAGCGTAGACCCCCGCACCGCGGCCTGCGTCATGATGGTCGCCGGCGGCTACCCGGAAACCTACCGCAAAGGCGACACCATCGACCTCGGCCAGGATGCGCAAGACGTCCTCGTCTTCCACTGCGGCACCAAACGCGGCGACGACGGAGCCCTGCTCACCAACGGCGGCCGCGTCCTCTGCACCACAGCACTCGCAGCCTCGCTCCCAGAAGCCATCCTGAAAAGCTACAACCGCCTCGCCTCCATCCACTGGAACGACCAATACCACCGCCGCGACATCGGCCAAGACCTCCTCAAACTCCTCCTGTAAGCCTGCGCCGCCAGCACCCCTCCCTCGCCGGCGGCCGCTTCTTCAGCATCGACTGCATCGAGAACTACGAGCTTCTCCGCGAGCTCTGCGCCTTCGGCGCCGACCTCCTCGTCCTCAGCCCCGACGCCATCCGTCAGAAAGTCATCGACCGCGTGGCCGGGCACTTGAAGGCTTATGATGCCCTATTGACATAAGTCGCAATAGATTTGGCAACCCTATAGTTTGCTCCGCACAAACTCTTTGAAATACGCGATGTTGATTTTCCTTGACGAGGCTAAAATCAGGTGCTCAAAATCCCTTTGCTTGTCGGCGAGGTTTATCGTCTCTAGTTTCTTTTCCAATGCTTTGCACAGTTCCTCCATGTTGCCTATACCGCACCTCTGCGAGAGGAAATGGAAGTCGGGCTCGGCCTGTTGCCAAAGGAAAACCGTGTCGTAAAAGTCACGCCCTTTGGCTCGAGCCAGCAAAGCCGACAGCTTCATCGACAGCAGTACCTCTTTGGGCGGTACGGTAATCGGGAAAAGAAAACCGTTACGGCTCACAACGGCGGTCGTCGGACGATAAGGCACACCTTGATCCTGAGCCTCGACTTTCATCAAGAACCGTTCTTCCTTGTGCCCTGTCAGGTGAAGATGGAACAGCAATTCCGGGAAATAGATGTTGCGGCGATATGCGACCAGTTTTGCTCCACCGGCATCACGTGTCTCCACCTGCATTCCGTTGGCACCCAGGTATCGAACCAAATCGTCGGTCATATCGATAAACTCATCGTGCGAAAGATTCTTGCAATCGAAATCCAAATCCTCCGAAAAACGGTCAATACCATACACAAGGCGAAGGCAAGTGCCTCCTATAAAAACAAGCCTGTCTGCGTAAGGAGATTGCGACAGGTGCTCCAATGCCAGCAGCTCCACATACTCTTTCAGCACATGTTTGTGGAGTGACTTGTTCTCGGCAATGGCAGCCGGATAATAGGTCAACAAAGCGTTTGTGTCAATCATTGCAGTAGGTGTTAATCATCAGTTCCGCTCTATTAGCCAGGGCTTTCATCCCTGTTAGGGCTGCATAGTGCCTGAGTTTTCCCTTGTCGAGTTGTTTGGTCATCCACCAGTTGTCGAGACGCAATTCGCGCATCTCCGCCTCCGTGTTGTACTGGGGATACAGATACATCAGATCCACGAGGGCCTTCTCGGGTTCTGCCATCTGGTAGCATCCACCCCTTTCGAGTGGCACTTGCCGATACCCGAAAAACAGCGGAGACCTGATTGTCTGATACGTATAGTGTCCGAAGGCATTGTCGTATGCTGTGGTTCGGTTGGTGGTGACACATGTGATGTCGGTCACGGCCTCGGGGATTATTCCGTACATCGATAGCGCAGCCTGCAGGCTGATATACGATGGACTATATATCTTGGAAGCTATGTAATTGGCCATCATCGGGGTCGCTGTCAGTTCGCTGAACGCATACCAATCTTGACGCAAACGGCACAGGAAGCCCTGTTTCTGCCAGCGTGTGAGGTTGGTTCGGTCGAAATTCCCGTTCCATGCCCGCACTTGGTAGATGTTGAAACAGCCAATAGGCAACCATCGTTCCCGAAACTGTAAATAATTCATTCCTTTCTATTCAAAAAACGATGCAAAAATACAACTTTTCTTGATTGTGACAAAAAATAATTCGTCAAATTCGAGTAATTCGCCGTAAAAAAACAATTATTAGAGGTTTCCATTAGTCCTTTTTGCAAAATATCGCAGTTCGCAGCATCGATTTTTGCAAAATATCGCAGTTTGAAATGAGATCTTTTGCAAATATTACCCGTTGGCGGAATTAAATAACAAGCGAATTGTTGATGAATAGATGAAGAAAAAGTTGTACATATTGCAGATTTTCAGTGATTTTGTAATTGAAATAAAGAAGCAATTACATCAATCTGATGATGGACAACTTTTTTGCAAAGTTCGGAAAAATTCTCGACGTGTGCAAGCGTTTTTCAAAAGATTTGGCGGGCGGGCACGGCAATATGCCCCGACGGGGTGTCGTCCCCAAGTTCTCCGACCTTGAGGTCATCGCGCTGGCGTTGACGGCCGAGACGGAAAGCATCGACAGCGAGAGCCGCCTGTTCTCGATGCTGAAAAGCCACAGAGAGCTTATGCCGAACCTGATTTCACGCCGACAGTACAACGACCGCCGCAAGTACACCGCCGGCCTGTGCGAGGACATCCGCAAGCGGCTGGTGGCAGTTATCGACGGCGGCGAGGATTATTTCTGCATCGACAGCAAGCCTATCGAGGTGTGCCGGCTGTCGAGAGGGAAACGCTGCAAGATGGGCAGAACCTCTCCAGACTCGGCGCCGAACTTCGGCTACTGCGCCTCGCAGGGCGTGTATTACTTCGACTACAAACTCCACGCCCTCACTGGGCTGAGCGGCGTAGTGCATTCCTACTATATCTCGAAGGCAAGCGTCCACGACCTGCAGTATCTCAACGACATCAAGCCGCTGTATCACGATTGCAGCATCTTCGGGGACAAGGGCTACATCAGCGAGAGTGTGCAGCTTGACCTTTTCGAGACTGCCCACATCAGGCTTGAATGCCCGTACCGTCTCAATCAAAAGGCATGGAAACCGACATTCATACCGTTTGCCAAGGCGAGGAAGCGTGTCAAGACTGTGTTCTCGCAACTGTGCGACCAATACATGGTCATCCGCAACTATGCAAAACAAACCGACGGCCTGTTTGCCCGCATCATCGGCAAAATCAGTGCACTGACCGTCGC
>DFLB01000045.1:21887-87289 GCA_002373995.1 Bacteroidales bacterium UBA3630
AAATATGCACTGGTTTAATTCCGCCAACGGGTTATTTCTGATTAAAAAATAGAAAGGTGTACCTGCTCGCTATAAGTGATGCAGTGGTCAGCAAGACAGCAGATTGATTCCGCTGTGGGTTTACTACTTGGCGTCGTAGGTGCGGAAGACCACGAGCCAGCCGTCGGAACGGAGTGAGACCTCCGCTCCGACGGCTTCGTTCAGGGTGGCTTGCCACCAGCGGCGGGCATGGAAGCCGTCGAGGGGCCAACGGAGGCCCTGGCCGTAGATGGGCTGCTCCGGCGTCATGGAGAGGATGGATACTTGCTGCCGCGGGAAGGTGGCGAAGGTGCGCCGGCCGGTCATGGCCACGAAACAGCCGTAGTCGGTGAGCATCTCGATGTCGGCGCCGGGGTACTCCTCGGCAAAGGTGACGAGGTAGGCGATGTTGCCCAGCGTGTGATCCTCGCGCCGACCGGTGGCGGCAAGAATTGTGAATTGTGAATTGTGAATTGTGAATTGAGAGGCAGCCCAGGCCATGGCCTTGTGCAGGTCGTTGTAATCCTGCTCGTCGACCTGGACCCAGCGTTCGCCAAGGGCGCGCTTGTCGGCTTCCGGCAGGGAGTCGCCATCTCCGACAACCACGAACGGTATCTTTTCTTTCCACTTTCCGCTTTCCTCTTTCCACTGCCTGTAGGCTGAGTCGCAGCAGACCACGAAGTCAGCTTCGTGCAGGGCGCGCAGCGGCACGGGGTGCGTCGGAAAGTCGCCCGCTGCCAGGATTACGATATGCTTTGTTTCTTCCATCGGACTATACCCATAACTACAAACACCTCATACACGGCATACATCACCGCCGAGGCATAGAGACCCGACGCCAAGCAGAGGCCAATCATCAGCGGCTCGACGATAAGCCATGTGAACCACTGCTGCCAGTACTTCTGCGAAAGCATCCACATACCCACGATGTTCAGCGCCGACGAGAGGCCGTCGACCAGTGGCAAGGTGCTCTCGCCCAGCAAACCGAGCAGCCACCAGAAGAGTGCCGTGAGCAATACTGTGGCCAGAATCAGCCATGGCCAGTAGCGTGCAGGGCACGAGCCGATGGGCCGCTCTCCTCTTTCCTCTTTCCTCCTCCCGTTTTCCACTATCCCGCGCCACACCAGCAAACCGTAGACCGACATCACGAAGTTGTAGCAACAGATGCCGAAGTTGGCATAGCAGGCAGTACGGAAATAGATGACGGCGTAGAAGGCCGACATGAGCAGACTCAACGGCCAAAACCACCGGTCTGCCCTATATTCGCTCACGATATAGGCCAGACCGATGGCAGCGCCGATGATGTCTAAAGTGTTCATTTAGAAGCGGTAGATAACGCGGCCCATGAAGTTGATGCCTGGCTGCTGGAGCCATCCGCGGCTGTGATGATAGTACTGGCGTGTGGTGCTGGAGTAGTCGTCCACCCAGTCCTCGGCCCAGGCGTGCAGATTGTACTTGTTGTCGAGCACGTTGTTCACCAGCAGCTGCGCCTCAATCTCGTTGGTCCCGCGCAGATGCCATACATAGCTGGCGCGAATGTTGAGCACAAAGTAGGGGTCTACGGCGTAGCACTCACGACCCGTGTTGTCGGCGTATTGCTTGCCCACATACTTGCCTATGAGCTGCAGCTTGGCGTCCTTGACGGGGGTAAAGGTGGCAATGGCGGCACCCACCACGGAGGGCGACAGTGCCAGCGGCGTGTTGCGCGTCACACTCAGGCTGCTCCAGTTGCCCGAGGCATCGAGCATGATGGAGTCGCCGTCAGCGAAGTCGCTATAGGTGAAGTCAACGACTTTGTTGTCGCTGAGCGTGAGGTTGGCATCCATGCGGAACCACTTGGTGAACTCGTAGCCGCCTTCAAGCTCTATGCCTATGCGGTAGCTCTTGGCGACGTTCTCCATCAGCGCGTAGCCGCTGCTGCTGCGGTCGCCGCTCGGGGTGAGCTGATCCTTGTAGAGCATGGCGTAAAGGTTGGCGTTGAACGCCCAGCGCTCATGGGCAATCTGATAGCCCAGCTCAAGGTCGAGCATGGCTTCGGCCTTCACTGTGTCGGCGTTGGCAATGGCTTCCTTGATGTCGCTCTTGGTGGGCTCGCGATGGCTGATGCCGGCCACGAAGTAGGTGCGCTGGTGATCGTCAAGACGCCAGTTGATGCCGGCCTTGGGATTGAAGAAGAGGTAGTTCTCGTCGAAATCGAGCATCGTCTGTGCGCCGGCGGTATCGGGGTCGTCGGTGCTGCCGCGCAGTTTGTAGTTCACCATGCGCAACTGCAGGTCGGCGTAAGCGTTGAGGTTGTCGTTGAAGTCATAGTTGGCCTTGATGTAGACCGAGTTGTCGGTCTTGGTGCCGTTGTATCGGTACCACTCGTAGGGGGTGTCATAGTGGATGGCAGTGTCGCGGAACCATAGCACATGGCCATAGTGGAAGCCGTCGAACCACAGCAGGTTGTCGCCCACGGAGAGCGACAGCGGGCCTTTGTTGTAGCGCAGGGCAAGGTTGCCGGCCACGGCGTTGTTGTCCATATACTTGCGTGTGGTGTAGTCGCCCTTGCCGCTTATGGGGATAAAGAGTTTTTTCTTATACTTGGCGTCCATCTTGTACTGCTCGTAGTAGCCGTCGCCGTGGGTGAAGTCGAGGGCTCCGTTGATGCTCCAGTTGTCGTTGAACATGTGCGATACATAGAGCTGGTAGTGGCGCTGCCAGTAGTTGTCCGTCTCGCGAGGGTAGTACGACGTGTCGCCCGAGAGGGTATAGTCGCCCCAGGAGTCGAAGGTGGTGTCGGCATCCATGTAGTACATGCCCGCCGAGTTGTAGCGTCGGTCACGGCGTATCTCCGACGTGTCGGCGCCGTTCCAAGTCACGCCGGTGGTCTGGCTGCCAATGATGGTGAGGAGTTTTATCAACGTCCGTTTCCCGTACCAGCTGGCGCTGCCGAAGAAGCTCTGCTGGTCGGTCTGCCCGCCGCGCAGGAAGCCGTCGCTGGTGAGGCCGCTGTACGCCAGGTCGAAGCTCAGGCCGCTCTTCAGTATGCCACTGCCGGCGCTGATGCTGTACTGGCGCGTGTTCCACGAGCCGTAGCCAAGGTCGGCTTCGCCGTAGGCCTTGCTCTGCGCATTCAGTGTCTGCAAGTTGATGGCAGCGCCAAAAGCCGGACTGCCGCCCGTCGAGGCACCCACACCGCGCTGTATCTGCATGCTCTGCGCCATGCCGCCTATGTTGGGAATGTTGTACCAGAAGACACTCTGGCTCTCGGGGTCGTTCAGCGTGATACCGTTGATGTTCACATTGATGCGCGAGGCGTCGACGCCGCGGATGCGCATCGTCGTGGCACCCACGGTGCCATTCTCTCCGGTGGTCACCACAGAGGTCTGCGTCTCAAGCATATAGGGCACACTCACCGAGGCGCGGGCCTCGTCCAGCTGTTGGCGGTCGATGTTGCTCGTAGTCAGCGGCGCCTTGTTGCTCACGCGCACATCCTGTATCATCACCTCGTCCAGCGTGCGCACAGTGTCCTTGGTCTGTGCCTGCGCCGTGGTGGCGCCAAATAAACTTACCATTGCCAGCACACAGCAGGCTATCATCTGCCGGCGGCTCATCCTCGTGGCCTCAAAAAAGCGATAGCGGCCACAGCTATTGTTGTGTTTTACCATATTCGTTCCTTACGCGGGCATTATCCCGATCAAGTTTTGAGGGTCTGTTCTCAGCTGTTTATGCGTCTAACATTCTGTAGACGTGCAACATAAAAGCACCCCTTTGTGTACTCTCCACGCCGCAAAGATACAACCTTTTTCCATACCTGCAACCACTTTCTGCCACGAAATTGCATCGTGCACGATGCAGCACCCCTCCTCCTCGCTCCCTGTTGCCACCCCGTCGCGGCACCGATAGCTAAGCTTTTCCAAGGCTCTTCCTCCGCTCTTCCTCCGGTGATGGTCCGGTGGTGGTCCGATGATGGTCCGATGGTGGTCCGTAAAACGTCAGTGCAACCGCGGTCGGCAAATGCCCCGCTGCCGGCGGTCAAAAGGTGGGCAAAAAACCCATCGCGTGCGATGTGGGGGCGCGGCGCGGCATCAATGACCCACGTCGGCCAGGAACTTGATGCGCATCAGGCGTATCTCTTCCTCGGTATAGTCCGGGTCGTCCTCAAATTCCTTGTAGGCCTCGGCCAGGGCTTCGTCGGGATCGGCAATCTCGCTCTCGCGCCAGTAGTCCATGAGCACTTCCTGGTGGTCTTCCTCGATGTTGTCCTGGATGTAGTAGTCTATGTTCAGCTTCGCGCCGCTGCGGATGATATGCTCCATCTCGGTCAGCAGCTCGTCCATCGAGAGACCCTTGCCGGCGGCAATGTCCTCGAGGCTCTTGCGCCGGTCGATGCTCTGGATGATATACACCTTGTTGGCCGAACGGTTGGCGGTGGTGCGGATGACGATGTCCTGCGGCCGTTCGATGTCGTTGTCTTCGACATATTTCTTGATCAGCTCGATGAACGGGCCGCCGTGTTTCTGCGCCTTGGCAATGCCCACGCCCGAGCAGTGGCTCAGCTCCTCGACCGAGCAGGGATACTGCAGCGTCATGTCCTTGAGCGAGGTGTCCTCGAAGATGGCATAGGCAGGTATCTTTTCGCGCGTGGCAATGCTGCGGCGCAGGCTCTTGAGCTGCACGTAGAGGGCTTCGTCGCCGGCTGCCGAGGCTCCGCTGCCCGAGGCCAGCATTTCCTCGTCCTCGTCGTCGTTGGAGCCGGTGTAGTCGTGGTCGGGGGTGACGTTGATGGGGTAGGGGCTCTTGATAAACTTGTGCCCCGCAGGCGTCAGCTTGAGCACGCCGTATTGCTCCACCTCCTTCTGCGCCAGGTTCTCAAAGACGGCCTGCCGCAGCACCGCCTTCCAGAACAGCTCGTCGTGGTCTGACCCGCTGCCGAACTGCTCGAGGCGGTCCAGGTGGTAGCTCTTGGTGTTGGTGTTCTTGTGCCCGAGGAGCACGTCGACGATGTCTTTGGGCTTGAAGGCCTGCTTCATGGCAACGATGGTCTCCAGCGCCAGCTGCATCTCCTCCTTGGCCTCGACCTGCGGCCGCGGGTGGGTGCAGTTGTCGCAGTTGCCGCAGTAGGGCTCGTTGTAGTCTTCGCCAAAGTAGCGCAGAATGTTCAGCCGCCGGCAGGCCGAACTCTCCGCATAGGAAACCATCTCCTGCACCAGCTGGCGGGCCATCTCCTGCTCCGAGGCGTTCTTGTCCGAGAAGAACTTGTAGAGCTTCTCCACGTCCTGCTCGCTGTAGAAGGCTATGCAGCGGCCTTCGCCGCCGTCGCGACCGGCGCGCCCGGTCTCCTGGTAGTAGCCCTCTATGCTCTTGGGTATATCGTAGTGGATGACAAAGCGCACATCGGGCTTGTCGATGCCCATGCCGAAGGCAATGGTGGCCACGATGACATCCACCTCCTCGGTGAGAAACTTGTCCTGGTTCTCGGCGCGCACCTTGTTGTCAAGCCCCGCATGGTAGGGCAACGCCTTGATGCCGTTGATGACCAACAGCTCGGCCAGGTCTTCGACCTTCTTGCGCGTGAGGCAGTAGATGATGCCGCTCTTGTTGGGGTTCTCCTTGATGTAGCGTATAATCTCCTTGTGCAGCTGCATGGGGTCTGACGGCTTGGGGCGCACCTCGTAGTAGAGGTTCGGACGGTTGAAGCTGGAAATGAAGGTCTTGGCCTGCTCCATGCCCAGGTTCTTGATGATGTCCTGCTGCACCTTGGGTGTGGCCGACGCGGTGAGCGTCAGGATGGGTGCGTTGTCGCGGATGGCTTTGATGGCCTCCCGCAGGCGCCGGTACTCGGGGCGGAAGTCGTGCCCCCACTCCGAGATGCAGTGCGCCTCGTCAATGGCAAAGAACGATATGGGTATCTGCCGCAACAGCTCGATGGTCTCCTCTTTCGAGAGCGTCTCGGGTGCGACATAGAGCAGCTTGGTGCCCCCTTTGAGCAGGTCGTCCTTGACTTCGTTCTGCTGCACACGCGAGAGCGACGAGTTCAGAAAGTGCGCCACGTCCGTGGTGCCCGAGGTGTAGCGCACGGCATCGACCTGGTTTTTCATCAGGGCTATGAGTGGCGAAACGACGATGGCCGTACCGTCGAGTATCATGGCCGGAAGCTGGTAGCACAGGCTTTTCCCGCCGCCGGTGGGCATGATGACAAAGGTGTCGTTGCCGTCAAGCAGACTCTGTATGATGGCCTCCTGATCGCCTTTGAACTTGTCAAAACCGAAGATTTCTTTCAGATATGTGTGCAAATCTTTCATATAGTAGTGCAATAATTAGCGCATCGCTGCGTTACCTTTTTCAGTTTTACAAAGATAGAAAAAAATACTGAACTGACCAAATATTTTTCTCCGTGAAAAGTAGAGAAGAGATAAAACAGATTGCTATTCAGGTCATTAACGACGAAAAAAAAGCCGTCGAGAATTTGCGTGACCGCATCGGCGAGGCCTTTGCAGAGGCTGTCGAAATCCTTTTTTCGGCAAAAGGTCGGGTCGTGGTGACGGGTATCGGCAAGAGCGCCAACATCGCCACTAAGATCGTTTCCACGTTCAACTCGACCGGCACGCCGGCACTCTTTCTCCACGCCGCCGACGCCATCCACGGCGACCTCGGCATGGTGCGCCCGGGCGACGTGGTGATTTGCATCTCCAAGAGTGGCAACACGCCGGAAATCAAAGTCCTGGTGCCTCTCATCAAGAACTTTGGCAACACGCTGATTGCCATCGTCGGCAATACCGACTCCTTTCTGGCTCACGAGGCCGATGTCGTGCTCGACACCACCGTCGAGCACGAGGCCTGCCCCAACAACCTGGCCCCCACCAGTAGCACCACGGCACAGCTGGTGATGGGCGACGCGCTGGCAGTGGCGCTGATCGAGTGCCGCAACTTCTCGGCGCGCGATTTCGCCCGCTTCCACCCCGGCGGTGCCCTCGGCAAGCAGCTCTACCTGCACGTGGCCGACCTCTATGTGCAGAACGAGAGGCCCAGCGTGCTGCCGTCGGCTTCTATCGCCGACACCATCCTCGAGATGACTTCCAAGCGCCTCGGCTGCACGGTGGTGGAGGAGAACGGCCGCATCTGCGGCATCGTCACCGACGGCGACCTGCGACGCATGATGCAGACTTTCCACTCGCCCCAAACAGCCGCTGACATCATGAACCCCAACCCCAAGCGCATCCTCGACACCGAGTATGCAGTCGCTGCGCTCCAGATGATGCGCGCCAATTCCATCACACAGCTCGTGGTGGTCGATGCCGATGGACGCTACTTGGGCATCATTCACATACACGACATTCTGAGAGAGGGCATTATATGAAACTGTACACAGAAAAAGTTGTCAAGGTCTACCGCTCGCGAACGGTGGTAAAGGAGGTGTCGGTCGAAGTGAGCCAAGGCGAGATTGTGGGCCTGCTGGGACCCAACGGCGCCGGCAAAACCACGACGTTCTACATGGTTGTGGGCATCATCAAGCCCAACTCGGGCCGCGTCTACCTGGAGAGCACTTGCGAGGCCGACAAGCAGAATATCCTCTTCAGCGAAAAGAAGGCCCAGTGCCCCTCCGACGGCACCCCCTGGCGCCTGCCCATCACCGGCATGCCGCAGTATCGGCGCGCGCAGCTCGGCGTGGGCTATCTGGCCCAGGAAGCATCGGTCTTCCGCCAGATGAGCGTGGAGGACAATATTGGCTCCATCCTCGAGTTCCGCCGCGACCTCTCGCGCGAGCAGCAGCAAGCCAAGCTCGAATCGCTGCTCGATGAGTTCCGCCTGCAGCATATCCGCAAGAGCAAGGGCATTCAGCTCAGCGGCGGCGAACGCCGCCGCACGGAAATAGCACGCGCCTTGGCAAACGACCCCATGTTCTTGCTGCTCGACGAGCCCTTCGCCGGCGTCGACCCCATCGCCGTGCAGGACATTCAGGATATCGTGGCTCACCTCAAGGAACGCAATATCGGCATCCTCATCACAGACCACAACGTCCGCGAAACTCTCGCCATCACCGACCGCGCCTACCTGCTCTACGAGGGGTCGGTCTTGCACCACGGCACCCCCGAGCAGATGGCTGCCGACCCGGATGTCAGGGAGAAGTACCTCGGCCGCGACTTCGAACTCCGGCGCGCACGTACCCAGAAGATATGAATTAACCCCCAACCCATAATAGGAAGAATATGGAAAGATACTGTGTCATCATGGCCGGCGGCATCGGAAGCCGCTTTTGGCCGCTGAGCAAAAACGACCGCCCGAAACAGTTCCTCGATGTATTGGGAACAGGCAAGAGCTTCATCCGCGCCACCTTCGAGCGTTTCCTGCCGCTGGTGCCGCCTGAGCATTTTGTCGTCGTCACCAACGCCGCATATAAAGACCTCGTTCTGGAGCAACTGCCGGAACTCCACGCCGACCAGGTGCTCTGCGAACCTATGCGGCGCAACACCGCTCCCTGCATCGCCTACGCCACCTATCATATCCTCAGCCAGTGCCGCGAAGCCGCTGTCGCCGTCACACCGGCCGACCACCTCGTTACCAACGAGTGCGAGTTCCAGCGCGTCATCGGCCACGGGCTTGACTTCGTCGAACAGCACACAGACGCCCTCATGACCATCGGCATCCGCCCCAGCCGCCCTGAGACGGGCTATGGATACATCCAGGTCGACTCTCCGCAGCAAGGCATCGTACCTGTCGTCTCCTTCAAGGAAAAGCCTGACCTCGAAACAGCAAAACGTTTCCTCGAAGCAGGTACCTTCTATTGGAACTCCGGCATATTCCTCTGGAGCACGGCAGCCATCATGTCGGCCTTCCGCACCTACCTGCCTGACATGGCAGCGCTCTTCGACGAAGGCCGCAACCTCTTCGGCACCGCGCGGGAACAGGAGTTCATCAATCGCCAGTTCGAGCGCTGCGAAAACATCTCTGTCGACTACGGCATCATGGAACGGAGCAGCAACCGCTACACCGTGGCGGCTGACTTCGGCTGGAGCGACATCGGCACATGGGGCTCTCTCTATACCCATGCCGCCCATGATGCCAACGCCAACGCCCTCAGCGGACATGCCCTCTTGGTGAACACCCAGGGCAGCGTCGTCAACATCGAACCCGGCTACGAAGCCATCGTGCAGGGGCTCGACCACTGCCTTGTGGCCCTCCGCGACCACTCACTCCTCGTCTGCCGCCTCGACGACGAACAGCAGATAAAGCTCTGGGTCGAACAACTGTAGCTGATAGCAATTAGCGAATGGTGGATGGGGGGCTCTCTGTGCATTGCCCACCGTCCACCATTCACCATCCACTAATTAAGGTACACCTTGATACTCATCCCGTCGATTTCCACCATCTGGAAACTGCGGGCGAAACTCAGGATGTTCTGGAGTGTCTGCTCCGAGGGGTGTATGCTTGTGCTTGCAGCCGACGAAAATGTGTCTGTGCTTAAAAAATCGTATTGCTGCATCATACGCGCCTTTATTGGTTGGACATTCATTTTATTCACCCTTCAAAACGCTGTTTCAACGCTAAAATTGTGTGCCGACCGCATTTTTAACATTTTTCCTCCCTTTTTTGAAAAAAAATTGCTCCCTCGTGTCATATTTTTACAAAAAAAGTAGTTTAGTATTATATAGATTAATGGGCATAGAGTGTCTCGTCGCAAAATAGAGATAGAGAGAGACTGGATAGAGAAGATGCTTCTCTACAGCGACCTGCTTGCCGAGCATGGCGGGCAGATACTCAACTATTGCTGCATGATAGGTGTCGACCTCGACACCACACGATCCCTTGTCCAGGAGGTCAACATCGCCATCTGGCTTGCCCTCGACCGCCTCGACC
This sequence comes from Bacteroidales bacterium UBA3630, assembly GCA_002373995.1. Taxonomy (GTDB): domain Bacteria; phylum Bacteroidota; class Bacteroidia; order Bacteroidales; family P3; genus Colimorpha. Next base: position 31,746 of record DFLB01000045.1, read on the forward strand.
CCTCCAGCTCCCCGCGGCAGGTCAACCGCTGGATCCAGAAAGTGATGCGCCACACTATCTACGACTATTGCTTCCGCCGCCGACGCATTTCCACCCAACCCCTCGATAATACTATACCCCTGCCCGCACCTGACAACGCTGACCGAGAGCTCCTTGACGAACTCGTTTCCTACCTCCCCGCCGACGATAGGCTCCTCATGCAGCAACTCCTCGACGGATATTCGCGCGCCGAAATAGCTGCTGCGGACGGCATCACGCGCAACGCCGTCGACCAGCGCGTCCATCGCATTGTAAACAAGATGAAAACAATATATTCAAAACTTTATGAAACAGAATAGTAATCCCATCGAGTTCGACCGCCGACTCACCGCCGGTTCCCTGCAGGGCACCACAGACCGTCTGCTGTGCGTCCTCGACAGCCACTACCCAGAGGTCCGCCGCACTTCCACCCGCCGCTACCGCCTCCGCCTCTTTTGCCTCGCTGTGGCCGTCGCCGTACTGACCACACTCCTCGCACTACCCCAGGCGCTCGACTACGTGTTCCTCAGCCCCGGTGCCGACCGCGGCGCAATGCTCGCCCTCACACAGCAAATGGTCGAAGTGCTATGAAAAGACGCTTCACCATAACACTCCTCATCCTCGCGCTCGTCGTCGTGCTGCCGCTGCTGCTGTGCTTCTCCTTGCGACCCACGCCGTCGGAAGCCTTCCTGCGCTATCGTGACAATCCGCACCTCAACGTGGCCTATCTGCCGGATTACCCCATCGACGACACTTTGCGATTGGACATCACCACTATCACCGCCACCGACAGCACAGGATGGAACACCTTGATAGAAGACTTTAGAATACTACCTCTCCCGAAAGAATTTTTGTTCATTGAAATACAAAAAAGCGTCTCCTTCTGGTTGACTCCACGAAATAGATATAATATGCCTATGGATTCGATATGTGCCAACAACGAGGTAATCGGATTATCCCGTTCTGAATGGGCAATAACCATCTTCCATACAAAGACTGAAAACCAGGTGAAAGCAGCACAAAGAAAGTACTATCAAAACCTATAATAAAGATATTAATACAAACACATATAGTTAAACACAATTAATATTAAACACATGAAAAAAGTATTAAAAACCGTTGCCCTCTGTGCATTGATGGGCATAGTGGCAGCAGGCTGCCAGAAAGAAGAACAGATGTTAGATCCTGTAAGTCTACTGACCGACAGTGTGGAAGTGAGGACAATGAGTTGCAGTATTGGCGGAGCTTCTGAACAGATTGTCTTGCGTGGTGATGCTGAATGGTCGAATTTTCTAAACCGGATGTTGGCACTGGCCGAAGAGGGTTATGTTGTAACCTTTGCAAGTGCAGACAGAACAGGCAAGCCGATGTCCACCAAAGATGTGCAAACGTATGTAACCACAGATCGCGACGCTGCTTATGGATGGGCGGAGAAGATGGCTTTGGGAGGATACCAGGTAACAGTTACATACAATGATAAAGACCGCACCTACACCTGTGTTGCAGTGAATTAAGTACAATAATTCCATAGTATTAACGTTATATTTTTGCAAGTATGAAAAAGTGTATCATTATGATGGCCCTCATCGTGGCCTCGTACAGCCTGGCGGTAGCGCAGGCCCCTACAACGTTTGGCGTCGGCATCAACACCCCTGTCGGCACATTGCATGTGCATAGTGCTGAAGGCATCCCGCAGGGGCTCGACCCGATAATAGACCCAGGCCCTTTCACTGGCGACACCAATGGCCCCCGCTTCCTCACCTACGACTATAACACCATCCTCCACCTCACCAACACCAACACTGGCACCTCGGCCAACCGCGGCTTCTCCATTGACCAGTACAACAAAGATGTTGTCATCCGGCAGTATGAGCAGGGATCCCTGACGATACAGAACAACGAAAGCAGAATTATCCTTACGCGTCTCGGCAATGTGGGTGTCGGAGCCGTCGCTAATGGAGGAGAGAACTTTTATGTGCAAGGGACAGCCCGAATTACTAACAGTCTGAGGATAGGCAACGGCTTTTATTGCGACAATGCAGGCAACCTGAAAGTCAAGAACCTGCGCGTCACCCTCACCGATTGGGCCGATTTCGTCTTCGCCGACAGCTACCGCACCATGCCCCTGGCCCAGCTTGAGCGCTACATTGCCGAGCACCGCCACCTGCCCGGCGTGCCCTCTGCAGCCGAAGTGGAACAGGAAGGTGTCGACGTGGGCGAGATGAACAAGATGCTGCTGCAGAAGGTCGAGGAACTGACACTCTATATCATCGACCTGCAGAAACAGATAGACGAATTGAAAACCAATAAATAACAAAGAATATGAAACGGATAATGTTGATGGTGGTGATAATGTTTCTTGTTTGCGGGTGCCACAAGCAAGAATCCTGCCCTTACTGGAATCCTTCAGATTATAATACTATTGCTTCGGCCTGCTGTAACTTTAAAGATTATCAACCAACACAAAATGTGAAAGTGACAGGATGGATATATGAAGCACATGCCAGTGCGGAAGAAAGCTATCCCAGCGTTTATTTGGCAGACTTCCTGTGGGTACCCGGACACAAGGAAGCCGACTCCTTCATAAGGCTTTTTTGCCCGCCCCAGACTAATTGGAATCCAGTAGAGTATAGAGGGAAAAGGCTATATATTACTGGCGATATCTCTTATGAATATATACCTGAAAACGGGACTCAGTCTTATTCTTTGTTTCTTGTGCCGAATATGATTGATACTATGCCACAATAAATGAATAGATATGAAATACATTAAACTGTTTTTAGTAGTTGGTATGGCCGCTTGGAGGATTCTTGCTGAGGCACAATCCATGCAAGTAAGTGTAATTGAAGCGGAAGAAATAGCAGAAAAGTATTTGCTGCAAAACCTTCGTCAGTCATGGCCGGAACATAATCGTCTTGCCTCTTACAATAGTAGCAAGGGGGACACTCTACTTTATGAAGTAATAATCGAGAATGGTATGTCTGTGTTGGTTTCGGGACACAAGGGCTGCCCGCCTGTTTTGGCGTATTATAATTCCAACGGACACTCCATTATAGAGGATATTGAATCGAATACGCTGCCAATAAATCTATTATATTTCATAAATGGTTATATTGAACAGATAGAATACGCTTTTGAGAGAAAAGATACCACACAATACTATATACGGGAAAGACACAATCTATTATATAATTCGGATGATACAGAAGAGACGCGAAATGTAGAAGTTGGCCCACTGCTAACATCTCAATGGGGACAGTCCGGGTCAAACGATATGTACTATGACCCAGTATGGGGTTGGCAACCGAATGCTCCTTCTTCATACAATTATTTTATACCCTCTGGTGGCACTTGTGAACATGCTCTTGTCGGGTGTGTTGCAGTCGCAATGGGGCAAGTGATGAAGTATTGGCAAGAACCGATATTGACAAGAACCAAAAAAAAACAATTTGATTGGTGTAATATAGAGGATTATCTCATATCTACGGATGCAAATTATATTAACCAAAGAAATGCCATCAGTTATTTATTGCTTGAGTGTGCCAAATCTGTAGATATGGATTTCGGATGTGACGGCTCTACGGCAAGTATGAGTGCGATTTGTGATGCATTAAAAGGTGAGTATGGTTATAGTAATGACATGTCTTTTGAAAGAAGAGTGTTTTATAATAATACTCAGTGGAAAAACAAACTGAAAAATGATCTGGATGCTGGGTGCCCCGTGATTTATGCGGCAAATAGATATGCGGGAGTATTTGAATGGCCGGGGCATGCTTTTGTTTGCGATGGATATCGTGACAATGAGTTTCATTTTAATTGGGGATGGAATGGCTCGTATGATGGGTATTTTACCCTTGATAGCCTCTGTCCGAATCCAGACCGTTTTTATAAATTTTGTCACGAGGCAATATTCCGGATTTATCCAAGATATTCAAATGATATTTGCGACTATTCTTTACATCTGCAAGATTTTTATGCTTTATTCTACAATGAATCGGCAAATAATGGCATACCTCCTTACGATGTGACACCTCAAACTATGACGTCTATGACAAGTGCCTCGTCGACATCTCCCGTGGCATGGCGCACTATCCCAGCCGGTACCACGGCGATGTATCAGGCGCATGAGGAAATCGTGTTGCAGGACGGGTTTACGGTGGAGGCGGGCGCAGAGTTCACGGCCGAGATAGTGCCATGCCCAAACTGCGGTAACAGCAGGGATGCAACAGGCAATGCTGACGGCGTTGCAGCAGATGAGCCTGCGGAGATTATGGCCCCATCGCGCAGAACGCCGGAACCGCCGCAGCCGCAGGCCGACCTGTATCCCAACCCGACAAGCGGCGAGGTGACGGTCAGCGTGGAAGGCGAGGTGCAGTCTGTCGTCATCCTGAATATGATGGGGCAGCCTGTCGGCGGCTGGGGGCTGCGCGCTATGGAGCCGGGCCGCGTGACGATAGATGTCGGCCCGCTGCCTGCCGGCCCCTATTTAGTGTGTGTCCATACGCCCCACGGCACAGCAACGAAGAAGTTGCTGGTAGGGACGGAGTGACGTCCCCCCCCGCAGAAACAGATAGACAACCTGAAAACCAATAAATAACAAAGAATATGAAACGGATAATGTTGATGATGGCGGTATTGGTCGTATCGCTTGTACAGACTGGTTGCTGTGGTTGGTTTGGGAGTGAAGAGTGCTATCCTATTTTGTCGTTTTATAAATACAGACCAGGTGTGTTGCTCGAAGATTGTACGGATTTTGTGATTGTTCATGAAGATAAAATTTGGGAGAGTTCAATGTATAAGGTAAGACAGGTTAAATTAAGTAACGGATACTACCTTGCACCCCTCAGTCGGGGAAATAAATTGAAGGAAGATGTGTATATCCCTATGGCGAACCTTCCGATGCCGTTAGACTCATTGTTAGCTCCCGGCAAGAAATGGGAAGGGGTGGATACCATACGGCAGCCATTCGAGGAATTCTATTCCATCATACATTGTGACTGTAATAAAACCAAGCATTGTGTTTATTGCGAAACCTGCAATAGTACGTTTATGACAGACACTGCAATGTTGGTTCAGATGATAGAGAGTGGGGAGATATTCAAGAAAGAGAAGATTTGGACGTATGTCCATAAGTCAAAACCGGTGGATATAAATACTACTACAGCAGATACTTTGTGATAGAATAGAATCACGTTTAAAGACAGAAAAAATGAAGTATAATATCAAAAAATACGCATTGGCTTTGCTTTTTGTTGGAATGGCGATAAATATTAATTGTCAGCCCCTCTCTTACGAAATTGCGAAGACTGTGTCTGCAAACTTTATGGGAATGGTCCAGCGGGATTACGGAGGTGTTGCCAGAAGTTGAAGCTGTAGGACCGGCGTGTCCACGCGAGTTGAAAACCAATAAATAACAAAGAATATGAAACGGATAATATTGATGATGGTGATATTGGCGTTGTCGCTGGTGCAAACGGGATGCGGCTGTTCGTTTGGAAAGAGTAAATTGCAAGTATATGCGGGTTTGTATAAATATCGAGATGATATGGATCTATCGGAATATATATGGGCGCACCAGTCGGACTTGAAGGGCAGGTATATCACCGAACAATGGGTTCCGAGAAAACCCATCGCTGTGGCAAATGGCTATTATTTAGGTGAAATCATTCAAAATACCAGAGACATAGTGTATGTAACCAAGCGAATTGACGAGGTGCAGAGCGAAAGCATGCATCATGAGTGGATCACTCATTGGGAGGATTATGATACCATACAGCATCCATTTGTGGAGTGTTATATCATTCATGTGGACAAGTGTTATGGCGATTTTCCAGCAGAATGTCCCGGGTGCAGTAGCACCTTTGGTATTGATACGATAGTTTTAAACCAGATGATAAGAAACGGCGAGATTAATGATTATATACGGTGGTTATCCACATATTAATTATTTGCGTATGGATAGAATGATATTAAAATATATGAAGTACTGTGCATTTCTTTTTCCTTTTCGACGATGATATCGGGTGCATGGAGCCAATCAGCATCAAGAGAAGATGCTGGGAATGTTGCACGGTGCTTCATTGGCTCTGTCAAAAAATGCGGGAGATAATCCGTTGGCAGAGTTAAATATGCGCTGGTTTAATTCCGCCAACGGGTAAAATTATAAAAACAAGTATAATTGCATTTGGTGTCAAAAACCAATAAATAACAAAGAGTATGAAAAAGATTTTCAGTGCATTGGGGATAATTCTGCTTGTGGGGCTATTGTGCGGGTGCTTTCCTGACTTCCATTATCTTGGACATGCGGAAAGGCCACCGAAGAGATATAACTATGACTACATATCTGTCAATGATTTTTTTAAGAATATTGGTGAAATAGCGCATGGTGACACGGTCATGTTGTGGGGGTGGCGTAAGAACTGGTGTGACCTGAAGTTTGATGTATTGCAGTATGGCAATTATACTAATTATATTCCATTAATACTGAGTGGCAACCCGAATGATACGGTCTCAGGAGTGTCTGCCAGTTCGGCTGGATGTGTCAATATAAGTATCTGGAACGTTGATACCCTTGATTACTTAGAGAACTGCCGGACAACGGACATCTGGAGAGTGACGGTGGTCATTCATTTTGAAATGTGTGGGCCGGAAGAGGGTGCATTTGGTGACTGCTATAATGAGTATAATACAATACACACACGTTGAGATGCTATGAAAAAGAGTCGGGGCAAAAGCCCTGCAGAAACAGATGAACGAAATAAATACAGACCCCATGAAGAAGAAATATATTTTGATGTCAATAGCCGTCCTGTGTGCAGTGATTGCTGGATGCGATCGCAGGAGTGATTGTTCGCAAGAAAGAGAAGTTAATTACGGTAGAGCTCTGCGGCCACCAAGATTTTATTCTTCAACATATATGTTGCTTTCGGATTTTACGGAGCATTATTGGGATTTGGTGGATGGCGATACATTGCGGTTGAAGGCATATCTGCGTCAGGTTCACCGACAGAATGGGGATGCCGCGGATGGGTATTACCTGTCACTACATGGTACTCCTTTAGACAATGAACAAAGTACAAAAGGCATCATTTCTGACTATATAGAACATGAGAAAATGATTATTGTTTCACCCAGAGTGACGATGGATCCATACTATCTAAAGTATATAGTGAGAGATATACCCTATGTGACAGAAGATTGTTATGATACACTGAAACGTAGATTGTGCGAGGTGGAAGGCATTATTCGTTTTGTGCATTACGGAGATGTAGGATATTGTGCTGAAGCATGTTATCTTCTTGTTTCAGATTGGGACAACCAATTGAGCCACATTTTAAATCAAGAACCATGAAAAATGAACTATTTTTTATATTGTTTTTTTGTATTGCATCATCGTATGCCCAAGCAACTATGGGAATATACACGACGGAAGACGAGGCTGTTGCTGTTGCGACCAATACAATCAAGATGAGGGGGATACATCCGAGTACGGAGTTTATGGTGTATGCTGTTCCATGTGGCGACCATGTGGCATTGTATGAAGTAGTCTTTGCGAGCGGGCAGTCTGTTATTGTGTCTGGGCACAAAGTTGAAAATCCTGTGGTGGCAGTGAATGAATATGCCAACGGCATATCGTATTTGCAATACCCGGATGACCACCCGGCAGGGTATCTTAATATGCTCAATCGGGTCCGTTCTGTACAGACATCATGTCATGGCAAAGCGGATACTTGGTAAGGCCAGAGCAACGACCCTGCAGAAACAGATAAACGAAATGAAAACCAATAAATAACAAAGAATATGAAACGGTTGGTGTTGCTTATGGTGATTGTTGTGGCGATAGTGGAAGGATGCGGCATTCCCTCAGTATGCAACGGGATGGCTCCAAAGGAATATGAGCTTAAATGGAATGAATATAATGGTGTAGATGAGTTCCGTCGCTACTTTTCTGGTTATGAGACGACGATAATGCAACATATTGGTGATACCATTAAATTATATGGATATTTGTCACCGGCAGTATGTCATAATAGTGAAGATCAGGAATACTTCGATGGTGGACAAGGCTTTGACCTATTCAGTTCTGCGGATGGCGGCAGTGCTGTTTATGTGTTCTCTGGCGGGAATTTGTCTATCCCATTGTCGTTCATCTACAAGAAGATATATATGATAGGTATCTTTGCTTATGACGAGAATATGGGTTGCAGGCATGGCTCATATTTAAGATTAGTTTCGTTAGATACAGTGCTCAATAAATAGCTCTATAAATAAGTGCATTATGAAATATATTCTACCCATTGGCGGAATTAAACGACAAGCAAATTGTTTGCCAAGGCGAGGAAGCATATCGAGACGGTGTTACCTAAACAATCTGCCGATTGGCAGAGTTAAATACGCACTGGTTTAATTCCGCCAACGGGTAAAATTATAATAAAACCATAAAAACAAGTATAATTGCATTTGGTGTCAAAAACCAATAAATAACAAAGAATATGAAACGGATAATATTGATGATGGCAGTATTGGCGGCGTTGCTGGCAGTGGCGTCGTGCGAGAAGATATCACATTGTTTGACAGGCCCCTATGCGCCGGCCGATGCCTCGGTTTCGTGGACAGACTACAACAGTGTCGAGGCCTTGGTAAAATACTTTGACGGACATGATAGCACGTTGTATCAACACAATGGGGAGACGATAAAGGTATCCGGGTACTACATGCAAGATCTTGATCGATGGCAATGGACATGCCTTGCCTCTGAGCCTAAGAAGTCAGCGAAATATGCTGTTCTTTTGGAATTTCCAACAGGGGGTAAAATACCACAACTTGAGGAAGGAGAAATGTATGATGTTACGGCAACAATTGTTGCGGAATCTGTCAAGGACGATGTCTGCCAGGCTTTTTCCTTAGTCCTGCATCCCCAAAAGATTGAGAAGAGATGAAAAATAACCCATTGGCGGAATTAAACGACAAGCAAATCGTTTGCCAAGGCGAGGAAGCATATCGAGACGGTATTACTTAAACAATCAGCCGATTGGCAGAGTCAAATATGCTCTGGTTTAATTCCGCCAACGGGTAAAATTATAATAAAACCATAAAAACAAGTATAATTGCATTTGGTGTCAAAAACCAATAAATAACAAAGGATATGAAACGGATAATATTGATGATGGCAGTATTGGCGGTGTCGCTGGCAGTGGCGTCGTGCGAGAAGATATCACATTGTTTGACAGGCCCCTATGCGCCGGCCGATGCCTTGGTTTCGTGGACAGACTACAACAGTGTCGAGGCCTTGGTAAAATACTTTGACGGACACGATAGCACGTTGTATCAGCATCAGGGTGATACAATCAAGGTGCGGGGGTATCTCTCATTTTTGGATAGGGATGGCAGTAACTGTTCAGCGGCTTGGTATGTAGCATCCGATACATCGTCTGCGCCAAAGGCCACAATATCGGTTGTAATGTTGGATGGTTATAATTACGGTTTTCGACAGGGATGTGAGTATAATATGACAGTCAAAATCAGTCCATTGAGCATTAAGAACGAACCGTGCCGTAAGTATATGTTTTGTGTTCAACCACTAATATGGAATGTGCAGTGAATAATAGATCTTTAGGGATACTGCTATTGTTGAGCATGATGATAGAGAATATTCTATTTGCGCAACAAGTAATGGAGAGAGACTGTTAATGTGGCATTCTTTTAGGAGGCTGAGGGTCTGTTGTTTCCGGGTTCTTGGTCCGGAGATGGTCCGAGGATGGTCCGGTGGTGGTCCGGAGATGGTCCGACAAAGTGCGGATGAGTGGCGGAGGTGGGGCGCTGGGGCGACGGTGTGCCGGCGGTTGAAAAATTGTTGAAAAGCGCTCCCGACGGGCCGTTTTTGCTGTTGATAAGTCGTCCGCGAGGCGAAAAAACAAGTGTTAAATTCATTTTGTAAGGTGCTGGTCTACAGGTGCTGCGCGAGATTTTAACTTTTTTTAACTCCCGTGTGCCGGCGGGATGCTTTGCCGGAATGGAAAATAGTTGTACTTTTGCAATTCCTTTTTGGGCGAGTTGTGCCCTGAAATGAATGTGAAAATCAAGTAATAAAAATAAAAACAAGAAAGAAAAAATGCCAACAATTCAGCAATTAGTTCGCAAAGGACGTCAGCAGATGGAGTACAAGAGCAAGTCTCCTGCCCTCGACAGCTGCCCGCAGCGTCGCGGTGTCTGCACGCGTGTGTACACCACCACCCCCAAGAAACCTAACTCGGCCATGCGTAAGGTGGCCCGTGTTCGTTTGACCAACGGCAAGGAGGTCAACGCCTACATTCCGGGTGAGGGTCACAACCTGCAGGAGCACTCGATCGTGATGATCCGCGGAGGCCGTGTGAAGGACCTTCCGGGTGTGCGTTACCACATCATCCGCGGTGCGTTGGACACCAGCGGTGTGGACGGTCGCAAGCAGCGCCGCTCGAAGTACGGTGCCAAGCGTCCGAAACAGGCCGGCAAGTAATCAAGTTTAAAGATCAGAGTTTAAAGTTAAAAGTTTATTAGCAATGAGAAAAGCTAAGCCCAAGAAAAGAATAATCCTTCCGGATCCGAAATACAACGATGTACAGGTCACCAAGTTTGTCAACAACCTGATGATGGGTGGCAAGAAGACGATCGCCTACCGCATATTCTACGATGCAATCGACGTGGTGAGCGAGCGCACCAAGGAGGACGGCCTGGAGGTGTGGAAGAAGGCCCTGGCCAATGTGACGCCGAGCGTCGAGGTGCGCAGCAAGCGCATCGGCGGTGCCACGTTCCAGATCCCGACCGAGATCCGTGCCGAGCGCAAGCAGAGCATCGGCATGAAGAACCTGATCGGTTTCTCGCGCAAGCGCAGTGAGAAGACGATGGCCCTGAAGCTGGCTGCCGAGATTCAGGCTGCCTACAAGGAGGAGGGTGCCGCCTTCAAGCGCAAGGAGGATATCCACCGCATGGCCGACGCCAACAAGGCTTTCTCGCACTTCAGAGCATAATATAATAAAGTATACATTTAACATTACCGCTACAAGCAACAGCACATGTCAGATCTCCACTACACACGCAACATCGGCATTATGGCCCATATCGACGCCGGCAAGACGACGACGACGGAGCGTATCCTTTTCTATACCGGCAAGAACTACAAGCTGGGGGAGACGCACGAAGGTAGCGCCACAATGGACTGGATGGTGCAGGAACAGGAGCGCGGCATCACAATCACCTCGGCCGCCACGACGGTGTATTGGGACTGGCACAATAACCGCTACAAGTACAATATCATCGACACCCCGGGCCATGTGGACTTCACCGTCGAGGTGGAGCGCTCGCTGCGGGTGCTCGACGGGGCGATAGCCATCTTCTGCGCTGTGGGCGGCGTGGAACCGCAGAGCGAGACTGTCTGGCGCCAGGCTGACAAGTACGAGGTGCCGCGCATCGCGTTCATCAACAAGATGGACCGTGCGGGGGCCGACTTCTTCTCGGTGGTGAACCAGATCAAGGAGCGCCTCGGCGCCAACCCCATCCCGATAGAGATACCCATCGGCCAGGAGGATTTGTACAAAGGCGTGGTGGACTTGATTGCGAACAAGGCCCTGGTGTGGGATGAGAGCTCGAACGGTCAGCGTTTCGAGGAGATAGCCATGCCGGAAGACCTGAAAGAGACGGTGGCTGAATACCGGCAGAAGCTGGTGGAAGGCGTTGCCGAGGAGAACGAGGAACTGATGATGAAGTTCTTCGACGACCCCGACAGCATCACGGCCGACGAGATTATCGCCGAGATACGCAAGGCCACGCTGGCACGCAAGATTGTCCCCGTGATGTGCGGCTCGGCCTTCAAGAACAAGGGCGTGCAGACGTTGCTTGACGCTGTGGCGGCTTTCCTGCCCAGCCCGTTAGACAAGCCCGAGGTGCAGGGCATCAACCCCAGAACCGAGAAGGAGGAGACGCGCAAGGTCGACGTCAAGGCCCCGTTCTCGGCCCTGGCCTTCAAGATTGCCACCGACCCCTATGTGGGGCGGCTGTGCTTCTTCCGCGTGTACAGCGGTGCGCTGGAGAGCGGCTCGTATGTCTACAACGCCAATACCGGCAAGAAGGAACGTATCTCGCGCATCATGCAGATGCATTCCAACAAGCAAAACCCGCTGGAACGCATCGAGGCTGGCGACATCGGCGCCGCCGTGGGCTTCAAGGATATCAAGACGGGTCATACGCTCTGCGACGAGCAGCACCCGATAGTGCTCGAGTCGATGAAGTTCCCCGAGCCTGTCATCAGCATCGCCGTGGAACCGCACACGCAGGCCGATATGGACAAGATGACCAACGCCTTGCAGAAACTCGTCGAGGAGGATCCCACCTTCCGCGTGAAGACCGACGAGGTGAGCGGCCAGACCGTCATCAGCGGCATGGGCGAGTTGCACCTTGACATCATCATGGACCGTCTGCGTCGCGAGTTCGGTGTCGACGTGAACCAGGGGCGTCCCGAGGTGGCCTACAAGGAGGCCATCACCACCACGGTGCAGCACCACGAGATTTACAAGAAGCAGACGGGCGGCAAGGGTAAGTTTGCCGACGTGCTGTTCGAAATCGGCCCCGCCGACGAAGGCTTTGTGGGCCTGCAGTTCATCAATGAGGTCAAGGGTGGCAACATCCCGAAGGAATATATGCCCGCTATCGAAAAAGGCTTCAAGGAAGCTATGCAGAACGGTGTTCTGGCGGGCTATCCAATGGACTCGATGAAGGTGCGTGTGCTCGATGGCTCGTTCCATCCAGTGGACAGCGACCAGCTGAGTTTCGAACTCTGCGCCAAGATAGGCTTCAAGGCAGCCTGCCGCAAGGCCAACCCTGTGCTGCTCGAGCCCATTATGAAACTCGAGGTACTGACCCCCGATGCCTATGTGGGCGACGTCACCGGCGACCTGAACCGTCGACGCGGCATGCTGGAGAACATCACCGCCAAGGTGGGTGTGCAGGCCATCCATGCCAAGGTGCCGCTGGAGCAGATGTTCGGCTACGTCACCTCGCTACGCACGATTACCTCGGGGCGAGCCAACTCGACGATGGAATTCTCGCACTATGCCGAGCTCTCGCGTGAACAGCAGGAAGGTATATTATCGAATAAAAATAATTAACAAATAAAAACAATGAGTCAAAGAATCAGAATCAAGCTCAAATCTTACGACCACAATCTCGTCGACAAGTCGGCGGAAAAGATTGTGAAGACCGTTAAGATGACTGGCGCAGTGGTCAATGGCCCCATACCCCTGCCTACCAACAAGAAGATTTTCACGGTGAACCGTTCGACCTTCGTCAACAAGAAGTCGCGCGAGCAGTTCGAGCTCAACACCTACAAGCGCTTGATGGACATCGAGATCAACGATCGCGCGAAGACCATCGACGCCCTGATGAAACTCGAACTTCCGAGCGGTGTGGAAGTGGAAATCAAAGTGTGAGTTTAATCAGCCTATGTCAAGATAGATAAGCTGAATTGTCTAACAAAAAGAACAAATCCAACTAAAGAAAATGTCAGGATTAATCGGAAAGAAAATCGGAATGACCAGTCTTTTTGATGCCGACGGAAAACAGATTCCGTGCACAGTGATTGAAGCTGGTCCTTGTGTCGTGACACAAGTGAGAACAATCGAGAAGGACGGCTACGAGGCCATCCAGCTTGCTTTCGGCGAGAAGAAAGAGAGCCGCACCAATAAGCCCATGCGCGGTCACTTTGCCAAGGCAGGCACCACTCCCAAGCAGTATCTGGCTGAGTTTAGCCGCTTTGAGGAGGGTCATAAGAAGAAGTTCGGTGAGGTGCTCACCGTCGAGGTGTTCCAGGAAGGCGAGTTTGTCGACGTTGTTGGCACATCGAAAGGTAAAGGTTTCCAGGGTGTCGTCACGCGTCACGGTTTCGGTGGTGTCGGCGACAAGACGCATGGCCAGCACGACCGTCTGCGCGCCCCGGGTTCAATCGGAGCATCGTCCTATCCTTCGCGTATCTTCAAGGGTATGCGCATGGCCGGTCAGACCGGCAACCATCGCGTGAAGGTGCAGAACCTCCAGGTGGTGAAGATTATCGCCGAAAAGAACCTCATGCTTGTCAAGGGTTCGGTCCCCGGCCCGAAAGGTTCTATTGTCAAACTTGAAAGATGGAGTTAATCAGACATGGAGATCAAAGTTTATAATATCAACGGAAGCGAAACCGGTAGAACCATCACACTCGACGATTCTATCTTCGCCATCGAGCCCAACGACCACGCCATCTACCTCGATGTCAAACAGTATCTGGCCGACAATCGCCAAGGTACTGCCAAGGCCAAGGAGCGCAGCGAGAACGCCCACAGCACTCGCAAGTTGAAACGTCAGAAAGGCACCGGCGGTGCACGTTCGGGCGATTTGAAGAGCCCCGTTTTCGTGGGTGGTGGCACCATTTTCGGCCCCAAGCCCCGCGATTACCGCTTCAAGCTGAACATCAAAGTGAAACGCCTCGCCCGTCGCAGCGCCCTGAGCTACAAAGCCAATGGTAATGCCATGACAGTTGTCGAGAACTTCAGTTTTGAAGGCCCCAAGACCAAAAAGATGATTGAAGTGCTCAATAATCTGAAATTGAATGACAAAAAGTCACTTTTTGTGCTTGAGAATCAAAATAATTTCGTATCTTTGTCCGCTAGAAACCTCAAGAACGTGAAGGTGGTAAACGTGTCGCAATTAAATACTTACGACATTGTTAACGCCTCCAATATTGTCGTTTGCGAGGGCTCTTTGGCTGAGATAAACCGCGTTTTGGCAACAAAATAAGGGAAGAGAGAATAACGATTTAAGAAAGTTTAACAATGATGAACATTATAGTAAAACCGCTGATTAGTGAAAAGATGACCCGTCTGACGGAGATTGCCGCCAATCCCGTGCAGACGCGCATCCAGCGTAATAAAGGCATCGCTGCCGCTCCTGCCCAGAACCGCTATGGTTTTGTTGTTGACAAACGCGCCAACAAGATTCAGATTAAGGCTGCCGTGGAACAGTTCTACAATGTGAAGGTTGTCGATGTCAACACGATGAACTATGCGGGCAAGGTGAAATCGCGCTATACCAAGGCCGGTTTCCTCACGGGTCGCACAAACGCCTACAAAAAGGCTATCGTGACACTTGCCGAAGGCGACAGTATCGACTTCTACGCCAGCATCTAAGACGGAGTAAAAGAAATAAACACAAGTATAATAGTTCAGGTCCACTGATAAGAGACCAATAAGAAAAACAAGAAAATGGCTTTAAAGAAAATCAATCCCACAACCCCCGGTCAGCGTCACAAGCTGGTGGTCACCAATGACGATATCACCGCTACACGTCCCGAGAAAAGCCTTGTCTACGGCAAACGCAAAAGCGGCGGCCGTAACAATCAGGGTAAGATGACCATGCGTTATATTGGCGGTGGTCACAAGAAATTGTATCGCTTTGTCGATTTCAAACGCAACAAGGACGGTGTTCCCGCCGTTGTGAAGACTATTGAGTACGATCCCAACCGTAGTTCGCGCATCGCGCTGGTGTGCTATGCTGACGGTGAGAAGAGCTACATCCTCTGCCCCCAGGGGCTGAAGGTTGGCCAGACTGTGATGTCGGGTCTCGGTGTAGCCCCTGAAGTCGGCAATACGTTGTTGCTTTCGGAGATTCCTTTTGGCACGCTGATTCACAACATTGAGCTTCGCCCGGGTCAAGGTGCCAAAATGGTGCGCTCGGCCGGTGCTTATGCTCAGCTGATGTCTCGCGATGACAAGTATGCTATTATTAAGATGCCCAGCGGTGAGATGCGCATGATTCTGCAGGCTTGCCGTGCTACTGTTGGTATTGTCAGCAACCCCGAGCACAACCTTGAGGTTGGCGGTAAGGCCGGTCGTAGCCGTCATTTGGGCCGCCGTCCGCGCAACCGCGGTGTTGTCATGAATCCTGTGGACCACCCGATGGGCGGTGGTGAGGGCCGTCAGACTGGTGGCCATCCCCGTTCGCGCAAGGGCATTCCCGCCAAGGGTTACAAGACTCGTGCCCCGAAGAAGCAGTCGAGCAAGTATATCGTCGAAAGAAGAAAGAAGTAACTCAGTAAAAAAAAAGAAACAATGAGTCGTTCATTAAAGAAAGGTCCGTATATTTTCCACAAACTGGAAAAACGCGTAATCGAAGCGCAGCAGTCGAACAAGAAAGTTACCATCAAGACATGGTCGAGAGCTTCGATGATTTCGCCCGACTTTGTGGGTCAGACTATTGCCGTGCATAATGGCAACAAGTTCATCCCGGTGTATGTCACCGAGAACATGGTGGGACACAAACTCGGTGAGTTTGCCCCTACCCGCATCTTCCGTGGTCATGCAGGATCTAAAGACAAAGGTAAAAAGTAAACATTGAAAAGAAATGGGACGTAGAAAACATAACAGTGCGGAAGCACGCAAAGAGGCCAACAAGACCCTCTATGTGGCCAAGTTGATGAATAATCCTACCTCGCCTCAGAAAACCCGCCTTGTTGCTGACTTGGTTCGCGGTGTCGATGTCGAGAAAGCCCTTGGAATACTACAATATAATTCCAGAGAGTCCGCTCCCAAGATGCGTAAGTTGTTGCTTTCGGCCATTGCCAACTGGCAGGCTAAAAACGAAGGTGTACGTATGGAGGACGCCAAACTTTACGTGAAACAGATTATGGTTGACGAGGGTCGCACTATGAAACGCATGCGCACTGCCCCTCAAGGTCGTGGCTACCGTATTCGCAAACGTAGCAACCACATTACCATGATACTCGGCAGCCGTTTGGAGGATGCGCCTGTCGCCAAGGCTGAAACAGAAGAAACAAAATAGTAATAAAATAAGAAGAAAAACGCAACAATGGGACAAAAAACTAACCCTATTGGAAACAGATTAGGTATCATCCGTGGATGGGATTCCAACTGGTTCGGCGGTAGAAAGTTCGAACAGAAGCTTGTTGAGGACGATAAGATTCGCAAGTACCTCAATGCCCGTCTCGTAAAGGCTGGTATCTCGAAGATTTACATCGAGCGCACACTTAAGATGCTCACCGTCACGATTAATGCAGCTCGTCCAGGTTTGATTATCGGCCGTGCGGGTTCGGAGGTTGACAAGCTCCGTGAAGAGTTGAAAAAACTCACCGGAAAAGATGTGCAGGTGAACATCAGCGAGGTGAAGCATCCTGAAATGGATGCCGTCCTCGTGGCCCAAAATATTGCCAAGCAGATCGAAGGGCGTATACAGTACCGTCGCGCCATTAAGAATGCCATTACCACGACTATGCGCACTGGTGCCGAGGGCATCAAGGTGTCTATCAGTGGCCGTATTGGTGGTGCGGAAATTGCTCGTAGCGAGCATTTTAAAGAAGGTCGCACTCCGTTGCATACCCTTCGTGCCGATATTGACTATGCCAATGCTGAGGCTCATACGACGTACGGTCGTATTGGCATCAAGGTGTGGATCTGTCGTGGTGTGATTTATGGCAAGCCCGAACTTGTGTCGTCAACCATCGGTGGTCAGCAGAGAGACCATCGTCCGGGTATTGGTGGTATGCGCCGCCCGGAAGGTGCTCCGCGTCGTCGTCAGGGTGCAAGAAACAACAATAAGTAAAACAGTTAGTTTAGCAGTAGCTTTAATTTGCAAAATGCTAAACACTAAACAATAAGAAGAAATGTTACAACCCAAGAAAACAAGATACAGAAAGCAGCAGAAAGGCAAAATTAAGGGTAATGCCTTCCGTGGTCATGAGCTCGCGTTTGGTACATTTGGTATCAAATCGTTGGAAACCTGCTTCATCACTGGCCGTCAGATAGAGGCTGCTCGTCAAGCTGTAACGCGTCACATGAAACGTGAAGGTCAGATATGGATTCGCATCTTCCCGGACAAGCCTATCACGAAGAAACCTAATGAGGTGCGTATGGGTAAAGGTAAGGGTGCCCCCGAGTATTTTGTTGCACGTGTGATGCCTGGTACCATACTGTTCGAATGTGAAGGAGTGCCTATGGATGTGGCTAAAGAAGCCTTGCGTCTTGCTGCCCAGAAACTCCCGATCTCGACCAAGTTTGTCGTGAAAAGAGACTATATCGAAGAATAAATAAGAAGAACAGCAACTATCATGAAGAATGAAATTGTTTTGAAGGAGCTCTCGACTGCCGAATTGAAGGAGAGACTCGACAACGAGCGCGCTCTTTACCAGAAGATGGTGATGAGTCATGCCGTATCGCCCCTCGAGAATCCCAACAAAATTAAAGAAAGTAGAAAAAACATTGCCCGCTGTCTTACTGAGCTCCGCGCGCGAGAAATCGCCGACCAAAAGTAACATGGCAATAAGCAAAATCGAATGCTAAGATGGAAAGAAACTTAAGAAAAGAAAGAATCGGTGTTGTGGTCAGCAACAAGATGGAAAAGTCCATCGTGGTTCTTGTCGAGCGTAAGGTGAAACACCCGAAATATGGCAAGTTCGTCAAGAAGTCCACTAAATTTATGGCCCACGACGAGAAAAACGAAGCGGGGATTGGTGATACTGTCCGTATCATGGAGACCCGTCCGCTGAGCAAGAATAAATGCTGGCGTCTGGTTGAAATCGTCGAGAAGGCTAAGTAAGTACTACAAGAAAAATAGCAAGAAATGATACAACAAGAAACCAGAATGACAGTTGCCGACAACAGTGGCGCAAAAAGCGCTCTGTGCATCCGTGTCCTCGGTGGTACCAAGAAGCGCTATGCCTCGATAGGAGATACTATCGTTGTGGCCATTAAGGATGCTATTCCCTCGGGCAACGTAAAGAAAGGTAGCGTATCCAAAGCAGTCGTGGTACGCACTAAGAAAGAAATTCGTCGCAATGATGGTTCCTACATCCGCTTCGACGACAATGCCTGTGTTTTGCTCACCGCTTCCGATGAGCTTAGAGGCACACGTATTTTTGGACCGGTGGGCCGTGAGTTACGTGAGAAGCAGTTTATGAAGATTGTTTCTCTCGCCCCCGAAGTTTTGTAAACAATAAAAGAAAAGAGAACAATGAAATTGCACGTTAAGAAAGGGGATATGGTTCAGGTAATTGCCGGCGATGACAAAGGCAAGATAGCCAAAGTCCTGAAAGTATATCCTGAAAAGAATCGCGCCATCGTCGAGGGAGTAAACGTGAACAAAAAGCATACCAAGCCTAATGCCAAGAACACACAGGGTGGTATTGTGGAACAGGAAGCCCCGATTCACGTCTCCAATTTGATGGTTGTCGTAGGGAAAACTCCTACGAAAATTGGCCGTCGTGTTGATGAAAAGTCTGGCAAAATAGTACGTTATTCTAAAAAAACAGGGGAGGAGATTAAGTAATGGCATATATTCCGACATTAAAAACCAAGTACAAAGAAGAGATAGTTGATGCTCTGATGAAGGAGTACAACTACAAGACCGTTATGCAGTGCCCCCGCCTGCTTAAGATTACTCTTAACCAGGGCCTTGGTAAGGCTGCCATTGCGGATAAGAAAGTGATAGATAAAGGTATAGAGGAGATGACTGCCATCACTGGACAGAAGGCTGTGGCTACTAAGTCGCGCAAGGATATCTCTAACTTTAAGCTTCGTCGCGGCATGCCTATCGGTGTCCGTGTGACTCTCCGTGGGGAGCGTATGTACGAATTTTTGGAGCGTCTGGTAACTGCATCCATCCCTCGCATCCGTGACTTCCGGGGTATTAACGACAAAGGCTTCGATGGTAAAGGAAACTATACCTTTGGAATAGCGGAACAGATTATCTTCCCGGAGATTGATATCGATAAAATTGATCGTATCCAGGGAATGGATATAACTTTTGTTACCTCGGCCAAGACTGACAAAGAGGCCATGTCGCTGCTTAAGCAGTTTGGTTTACCGTTCAAGAATCAACAAAAATAAGAATAATGGCTAAAGAATCAATCAAAGCAAGAGAGCGCAAAAGAGCCAAAATGGTTGCCAAATATGCGGCCAAACGCGCTGCCCTGAAAGAAATTGTTCGTACAGGCGAACCCGAAGAGGTCGAGAAGGCTGTTATCGCCCTTCAAAAACTTCCCAAGAATGCTTGCCCAATCCGTCAACACAACCGTTGTCAGCTCACGGGGCGCCCGAAAGGGTATATGCGTCAGTTCGGTATTTCGCGTATCAATTTCCGCGAGATGGCTGTGTCGGGTCTTATCCCGGGCGTAAAAAAGGCCAGTTGGTAAAAAATAAATAATTTATTGGTAGCTTTGCAAGTTGGCATAACACCAATACTACAAAACTTAAAATCAAAAATTAAAATGGTAACAGATCCTATTGCAGATTATCTGACCCGAATGCGTAATGCTATTGCAGCTAAGCATCGTGTAGTCGAAATCCCCGGTTCCAAACTTAAGAGAGAGATGACGAAAATTCTCTTTGAAAAGGGTTATATCTTAAATTATAAGTTTGAAAACGAAGGGGCTCACAATCAGAGTATTAAGATTGCTCTTAAGTATCATCCCGTTACAAAACAATCAGCCATTGCTGACTTGAAGAGAGTGTCCAGTCCTGGATTGCGTAGATACGTTTCGGTAGACGAAATGCCCCGCGTCCTTAATGGTTTGGGTATAGCCATTGTATCGACATCGAAAGGCCTTATGACTGACAAGGAAGCCCGTACGCTTAATGTCGGGGGCGAAGTATTATGTTACATCAGCTAATCAAAGAGAGGAGAAAAGAAAAATGTCAAGAATAGGTAAAATGCCCATCCACCTTCCTAAAGGTGTCGAAGTGAAGATTTCTGATGACAATATGCTTACTGTCAAGGGCCCGCTGGGTGAACTTCAGCAGAAAGTCAATCCGATGATTGAAATGAATGTTGAAGACGGTGTGTTGCATTTCAATCGTCCCAATGATGAAAAAGAGACCAAGGCAATGCATGGTTTGTACCGTGCTCTTGCAGCCAATATGGTTAAGGGAGTGAGCGAAGGCTTCAAAACAGTGCAGGAGGTCATTGGCGTTGGTTACAAGGTGCAGGCCACAGGTAATGTTATGGAAATGGATCTTGGTTATTCGCACAAGATTTTCTTCGAGTTGGCTCCGGAAATCAAGGTTGAGACTGTCACGGAGAAAGGTAAAAACCCCATTATTACCATGACATGCTGTGACAAGCAAATTTTGGGTCAGGCTGCAGCGAAAATTCGCTCATTGCGTAAGCCCGAGCCGTATAAGGGTAAGGGTATTCGTTTCCAGGGAGAAGAAATTCGCAAGAAAGCTGGAAAAGCAGCAGCAAAATAATTTTAAGGTAAAAGTATAACCTTAGGGAAAGCCAAAAAAAAGTAATTATGGCAACAAAGAAAGATATAAGAAGAACAAAAATCAAATTCCGCATCCGGCATAAAGTCAGCGGTACTGCTGAGATGCCTCGCCTGTCGGTGTTTAGAAGCAATAAGGAAATTTACGCCCAGGTGATTGACGATGTTAAGGGTGTGACACTGGCCGCAGCTTCTTCTCATGAGAAGGGCTTTGAAAAGAGTGGCACAAAAAGTGAAGTGGCAACCAAGGTTGGCAAAGCCGTTGCCGAACGTGCTGTCGCCGCAGGTATTAATGCCGTTGTATTTGACCGTAATGGTTACCTCTATCATGGCCGTGTGAAGAGCTTGGCTGATGGTGCCAGAGAAGGTGGTTTAAAATTTTAAAGAGTCATGGCAGAAGTAAACATTAATAGAGTAAAATCAAGCGAGATTGAGTTCAAGGATCGTCTCGTGGCTATCAATCGTGTCACAAAGGTCACGAAAGGTGGTCGTACATTTACCTTCGCAGCAATTGTTGTCATTGGCAACGAAAACGGTGTTGTTGGATACGGGCTTGGCAAAGCCAAGGAGGTTCAGGCTGCCGTTCAGAAAGGTGTTGATGACGCAAAAAAGAATTTGATTCGTGTTCCAGTACTGAAGGGTACTATTCCTCACGAACAAATGGGAAAATATAGTGGCGCCAAGGTCTTCCTGAAACCGGCTGCTCCCGGTACCGGTGTTATTGCCGGTGGTGCTATGCGTGCTGTGCTGGAGAGCGTTGGTGTCAAGGATGTGCTTGCCAAGTGCAAGGGATCCTCGAATCCTCACAGCGTCGTGAAAGCTACCATCAATGCGCTCCTTCAGATGAAGGATCCTTACATGGTTGCTCAGCTTCGCGGCGTGTCTCTTGATAAAGTGTTTAACGGTTAATAATAGGAGGTCTACATTATGGCTGAGAAACTTAGAATCAAACAGGTTAGAAGCATTATCGGACGCCCTGCCCGCCAAAAGCGTACTATGCAAGCTCTTGGGTTGCGTCGGATCAACCATACCCGTGAGGTTGAGGCCACTCCTCAGATTCTCGGTATGATTGAGAGTGTTAAGCACCTCGTTACCGTTGAAAAATTATAAATCAGTAAAGTAAGAAAGGAAACAGATAATGAACTTAAGTAATCTTAAACCCGCGGAAGGTTCTATCAAGCATTCAAAACGTATCGGTCGTGGTGCCGGTTCTGGAAAGGGTGGCACTTCTACGCGTGGTAATAAAGGTGCTAAGGCTCGCTCCGGATACCATCAGAAGGTGGGTTTTGAGGGTGGTCAGATGCCCCTCTATCGTCGTGTGCCTAAGTTTGGTTTCAAGAACATAAATCGTGTTGAGTATGTCGGTATCAACTTGGATACACTTAACAATCTTGCTGAGACCAAGAATATTACCGAATTTAATGTTGATGTTCTGAAGCAGAATGGTCTTATTTCGGGCAAGGATCGTATCAAGATTCTTGGTCGTGGCGAGCTCGCTAAAACTGTTAACGTCACAGCGCACGCTTTCTCTGCCGCTGCCAAAAAAGCCATTGAGGACAAGGGTGGTGTGGCTACAGTAATTGAATAAAACAAACTGTTACAATGAAGCGATTTATACAGACACTTAAAAACATCTGGTCAATAGAAGACCTGCGGAAGCGTATCCTCTACACCCTTGGGTTAGTGTTGATATATCGTATTGGTTCCTATGTTGTTCTTCCAGGTGTCGATCCCTCGCAATTGCAAGGGTTGCAGAGACAGGGCTCGGAGGGCCTAATGGGACTGCTTAACATGTTCTCAGGTGGTGCTTTTTCCAATGCTTCAATCTTTGCTCTGGGGATTATGCCCTACATCACTGCATCGATTGTTATCCAGTTGTTGGTGATGGTGGTGCCGTACTTCCAGAAAATGCAACGCGATGGTGAAAGTGGCCGTAGAAAGATGAACCAAATTACCCGATGGCTCACTGTTATAGTGACAGCCATGCAGGCTCCTGCGTACATCACGAATATGATGTACCAGTTGGGGGCTTCTTCGACTGCCATTTATCCGTTCGACGGCAGTGCTCCTACGCCTTTCTTTTGGGTTTCCAGCATTATCATCTTGATATGCGGTACCCTCTTTGTGATGTGGCTTGGCGAGCGCATCACGGATAAGGGTGTTGGTAACGGTATTTCGCTCCTCATTATGATTGGTATTATTGCCCGTCTGCCTTTCGCTCTTTCAGCTGAGTTTGCTTCGCGTCTTTCCGAGGGTGGTGGATTGGTGATGTTCCTCTTTGAAATTGTTGTTTTGCTGGCTGTTATTCTGCTTGTTATCCTTCTTGTACAGGGAACGCGTCGTATTCCGGTACAATATGCCAAGCGTATTGTGGGCAATAAGCAGTATGGCGGTGTGCGTCAATACATTCCTATCAAGGTCAATGCTGCAGGCGTGATGCCTATCATTTTTGCGCAGGCCATTATGTTCCTGCCCATTACCTTCATGGGTTTTTCGGGTAACAGCAGTTCCAAATTCGCTATGGCTTTCGCCGACTATAACAGTTTTTGGTACAATCTTGTGTTTGCCGTTTTGGTAGTGGTTTTTACATACTTCTACACAGCTATTGCTATTAACCCCAACCAAATGGCTGATGACATGAAGAAAAACGGAGGTTTTATTCCTGGCGTGAAACCTGGCAAGAAGACAGCTGAATACTTGGAAAGTATCCTCTCCAAGATTACTCTTCCGGGATCTATTTTCCTGGCTGTTGTGGCTATCTTACCTGCCATTGTGCGCCTGTTCGGGGTAAATACTCAATTTGCACAGTTCTATGGCGGCACTTCTCTGCTTATCCTTGTCGGAGTTATCCTCGACACTCTTCAGCAGATTGAGAGCCATTTGTTGATGCGCCACTATGATGGTTTGACCAAGACTGGACGTATCAAGGGACGTACTTCTATGTCAATCCAGGCGTAGTAAAGAAAGGTGGAGAAATGATATTGCTCAAGACCAAAGAAGAAATCGAGCTCATACGTGATGCCGGCCTCCTCCTCGGGAAAACTCTCGCGGAGGTGGGTCGTCACATCCGTCCGGGTGTCACTACCGCTTATTTGGACCAAATAGGTGAGCAGTTCATTCGTGACAATGGAGCCAAACCTTTGTGCAAAGGGTTTGAAGGTTTCCCTGCGGCTTTCTGCATATCTGTCAATGATGTCGTTGTCCACGGTATTCCCAGCGACCTCTTCATTAAGGAAGGAGATAATGTGACGCTTGACTGTGTTATCGAGCTTAACGGTTATGTTGCTGATTCGGCGTATACTTTCGCTGTCGGTGAGATATCGCCCGATGTGAAACGATTGATGAAAGTTACTCGGGAGGCTCTTTTCATAGGTCTTGACCTATGTAAAGCAGGCAATCGCGTTGGTGACATCAGTCATGCCGTCCAAATGCACTGCGAGAAAAATGGATATAACGTTGTTCGTGAGCTTTGCGGTCATGGTGTCGGCTTCCAGATGCACGAATCGCCAAATGTTCCCAACTTTGGAGTCAGGGGGACTGGACCGTTGCTCAAGGAGGGTATGGTAATTGCTGTGGAACCGATGGTTTGCATGGGCTCAAAGAATGTAAAATTCTCCAAAGAAGATGGTTGGACCTGTCGAACCCGTGACGGTAAGCCAGCCGCACATTATGAGCACACGGTCGCTATCACTGCAAATGGTCCCGACATTCTCACCACCTTTGATTTTATCGAAAACAGTAACAATTAAAACGGTAAGTAAACGAATGGCAAAACAGGCATCCATACAACTCGACGGAACAGTTACCGAATCGCTCGGCAATGCCATGTTCCGTGTCGAACTGGAAAACGGACACCAGATTATCGCCCATATCTCCGGCAAAATGCGTATGCATTATATCAAGATTCTTCCCGGTGATAAAGTGCAAATCGAAATGTCGCCCTACGACCTCACCAAAGGTCGCATCACTTACCGCCACAAATAGGCACATGCCTGAAAAAGAGAAAAGTATCAACAAGATTAATATTACACAAAATGAAAGTAAGAGTTTCAGTAAAAAAAAGATCGCCTGAATGTAAAGTGGTGCGTCGTCACGGGGTGGTCTATGTTATCAACAAGAAAAATCCTAAATTCAAACAAAGACAAGGATAATTAAAAAAACAATAAAAAGAATCTATGGCACGTATTGCAGGTATTGACTTACCCAAGAACAAAAGAGGAGAGATAGGTTTGACCTATATCTACGGAATCGGACGTAGCACTGCAAAGGAGATTCTGGCGAAAGCTGGTATCGACGAAGGCAAGAAGGTGCAGGACTGGACCGACGACGAGCAGAACACCCTCCGCAACATCATCAATGATGAGTATAAGGTGGAAGGCGCCCTCCGCTCCGAGGTGCAGATGAATATCAAGCGACTGATGGATATCGGCTGCTACCGCGGCATCCGTCACCGCCTTGGTCTTCCGCTGCGTGGTCAGAGCACCAAGAACAACGCCCGTACTCGCAAGGGTAAGAAGAAAACTATCGCTAACAAGAAGAAAGCTACCAAGTAAGTAATTAGGTTGTAGCACCCCAATCGCGGATTAGATGAGATTCAGGAGCGATTGGTAACAAGTAAACAAAGAAAATCAAGCAAAATGGCAAAAACTTCAAAACCGACCAAAAAGAGAGTCGTAAAAGTTGAACCTCAAGGAAGAGCATGCATCTTTGCATCCTTTAACAACGTCATCGTTTCGTTGACGAACAACGCCGGTCAAGTGATTTCTTGGTCGTCTGCAGGAAAAATGGGCTTCCGCGGATCGAAGAAAAACACTCCGTATGCCGCTCAGATGGCTGCGGAAGATTGCGGCAAAGTTGCTTATGATTTGGGCCTAAGAAAAGTCAAGGTCTTTGTGAAGGGACCTGGTCAGGGACGTGAATCTGCAATCCGCGCAATCAACACCTGCGGTATCGAGGTGACAGAGATTACTGACATTACCCCGCTGCCCCACAATGGTTGCCGCCCTCCGAAGCGTCGTCGCGTGTAATTATTAATCTTTATTTAAAAGCAAGTAAACAATGGCAAGATACACAGGTCCCAAGACCAAAATAGCAAGAAAGTTCCACGAGCCTATCTATGGCCCGGACAAAAACTACGAGAAGAAACCGTATGCTCCCGGTATGCACGGCCAGAACCGCCGTCGCAGCAAGACTTCGGAGTATGGCATCCAGCTCAACGAGAAGCAGAAGGCCAAATACACCTATGGCATTCTTGAGCGCCAGTTCCGTAAACTCTACGCCGAAGCCTCGCGCCGCGGTGGTATTACCGGTGAAGAACTTATGAAACTCATCGAGGCACGCCTCGACAATGTGGTCTACCGCCTTGGCATCGCTCGTAGCCGTGCCCAGGCCCGCCAGCTGGTTTCCCATCGTCATATCGCTGTCAACGGCGAGGTTGTCAATGTTCCCTCCTATAGCCTTCGCGAGGGCGATGTTATTTCCGTCCGTGAGCGCAGCAAATCGCTCGAAGTCATCACCGATTCTCTGGCTTCGCGCGCCAACAACTATCCTTGGCTTGAGTGGGACGGCAACGCCATGAGCGGCAAGTTTGTCAGCTACCCGCAGCGTAGCGACATCCCCGAGACCATCAACGAGCAGCTCATCGTTGACCTCTACTCGAAGTAATCAATAGCCTTTAGGCCAACCCAATGTCCCGGCACGGTGCCAGGACGTAAACCCCCAAAAGAAAGAAAGGATAACAAATGGCAATATTATCATTCCAGAAACCCGACAAGGTGGTGATGCTTGAGGCTGACGACTTCCGCGGCACTTTCGAATTTCGTCCGCTGGAGCCTGGCTACGGCACAACCATCGGCAACGCTCTGCGTCGCGTCCTTCTCTCTTCGCTCGAAGGCTATGCCATCACTTCGGTTCAGATCGACGGTGTCGACCATGAGTTCTCGTCGCTCCCCGGAGTGGTTGAGGATATGACCGACATCATCTTGCGACTGAAGCAGATACGCTTCCGCCGCCAGCTTGAGGATACCGAACACGAGAAGCTGACATTCACAGTCAAGGGGCAGACTGTGCTCAAGGCCGGTGACCTGAACAGTAACCTCAATGGTTTCCAGGTGCTCAACCCCGAGCTTGAAATCTGCCACATGGAACCCACCACGGAGCTCCGCATCACCCTCAGCATCGACAAGGGTCGCGGCTATGTGCCTGCCGACGAAAACAAGCGTCCCACCGACCCCATCGGTGTCATCGCTATCGACTCCATCCATACCCCCATCAAAAAGGTTATGTATGCCGTCGACGACTACCGTGTCGAGCAGCGTACTGACTATGAGAAGCTCACCTTCGACATCGAGACCGACGGGTCTATCCACCCCAAGGAGGCTCTCAAAGAGGCTGCCACTATCCTCATCCAGCACTTTATGCTCTTCTCCGACGAGCGCATCACGCTCGATGTGGAGACCAAGCCGGTGCAGGAAGAGTTTGACGAGACCACCGCGCACATTCGCCAGTTGCTCAAGACCAAGCTTATAGATCTTGACCTCTCAGTGCGTGCCCTCAACTGCCTCAAGGCTGCCGAGGTCGACACCCTGGGCGACCTCGTGTCGTTCAACAAGGCCGACCTGCTGAAGTTCCGCAACTTTGGCAAGAAGTCACTCACCGAACTTGAAAACCTCGTGGCTTCGAAGAATCTGGAGTTCGGTATGAATGTTTCAAAGTATAAACTTGATAAAGAATAAGAAAAGAATATGAGACACGGTTGCAAAGTAAATCATCTGTCCAGAACCCACGCCCATCGCGTCGCTATGCTTTCCAACATGGCTACCTCGCTGATTATGCACAAGCGCATCGAGACCACTGTTGCCAAAGCCAAGGCCCTCAGAGTATATGTCGAGCCCATCATCAACCGCTCGAAGGAAGACACTACCCACAATCGCCGTATCGTCTTCAGCTACCTCCACAGCAAAGAGGCCGTCAATGAACTCTTCCGCGAGGTGTCGCAGAAGGTGGCCAACCGTCCCGGTGGCTACACCCGCATCCTGAAGACCGGCATCCGCCACGGTGACAACAGTGAAATGGCTATCATCGAGCTGGTTGACTACAACGAGAACATGCTCAAGGAGGCTACCACCAAGAAGGCCAAGAGCACCCGCCGTAGCCGCACCAAGAAGGCCGAGGCCGCTCCTGTGGCCGAGGCTCCCGCCGCTGAGGAAGCTCCCAAGGCTGAGTAAACGAAGTCCTGCATCGGACATTCACCCCTTTTCAACGCCCACCGCTGCCTGCGCAGCGATGGGCGTTATGTTTGGACTCATTACAAACCACAATAAAACACAACAGCATACGCTTGACGGCCCTGGTGGTCGTGGCGGCGGGGCTGGCTTTTGCCTTGTGCCAGAAAGAAGACAACAGCAACAGCAGCAACGGCGGCGGCACGCCCGCCCCGGCGGGCACCGAGACGCTGACCCTCACGGCGGCGGGCGTGGACTTCACGCTGGTGCGCGTGGAGCCCGGCACCTTCCGCATGGGCGCCAACGAGGGCGACGACCAGGCCTACGACTGGGAGAAGCCGGCGCACGAGGTGACGCTGACGTAGCCCTACTACATCGCCACCACGGAGGTGACGCAGGAACTCTATGCCGCCGACGCTGTCAGCGACCCGCAGGGTCCCTCTGAAGGCTCCGACCGCGTGATCCACGGTGGCTGCTGGGGCAGCTACGCGCAGGACTGCCGTCTGTCCTATCGGTACTACTGCACGCCGGTCTTCAGGAGATACGGCCTGGGCTTCCGCGTCGTCGTGCTTCCGTAGTTTACCATCAATGCTAAGCTACGGCTGGCAGGCAAAGAAACAGCAAGTAAAACCTCGGCACGCTGCCCTTGAAACAATACGATGAGCCGATTGGGGGGGCGACATGTGGAATGGCAGGGGTGGGGAGGCCCGTGCCGAGGCGCTGCGGGCTGCGCAGGAGGTGCACCTCGGTGTAGAGTCCGCTTGTGGTCCGCTTGTGGTCCGCTGGCGGTCGGACGATGGTCGGACCATCCTCGGACCACCACCGGACCATCCTCGGACCGAGAGCCTTTAAGGTGCTGTGTATTAGCTGTGTGGGTGATTTTAGCGGGCTGAATATGTTGGTTGTCAGTGGTATAGGGGTGTTTTTTGATGGGTTTTCGGCGTGGGCGGTGAATTTGCGACAGAAAGGTTCCTGCCGCGGGTGCCTTGTGGGGGGTGGGGGAGTGGTGGGGTGAGAAAATGTTGTGTTGTAACATACTGTGTGACAGTGTGTATGGTGGGTTTGTGGGTGGTTTTTGCAAAAAAATTTGGTGGGTATTGAAAAAAGTTGTAATTTTGCACCCGATTTCGAAGGAAACGAGAGGGGTATTAGCTCAGTAGGCTAGAGCGCTTGCATGGCATGCAAGAGGTCATCGGTTCGACTCCGATATACTCCACCAAAGAGGGTCGCACAACGGCCCTTTTTTGATAAAGCGAGGGGTAGTAGCTCATCTGGTAGAGCATTTGGTTCGCAATCAAAAGGTAGTGGGTTCGAGTCCCATCTACTCCACAAAAAGGGGAGAGTGCGTTGGCGCTTTCCCTTTTTGCGTAGCAGATGGTCCCAAAGGTGCAGGGTTGTCGGCAGAGCCGACGGAGCACCACGAGTCCCATCTATTCCACAATGTAGACAGCGCGCCCCGCCGTCAGGCGGGGCGCGCTGTCTGTTGCTGGCTTTGCCTTCCAAGGGTCAGAGGCCGGCGAAGATGGTGGCTATGTTGCCCACGAAGAGTTTCACCGCCATGGCCAGCAGGATGACACCGAAGAATTTGCGCAGCACGTAGATGATGTCGTTGCCCAGCCAGTGGGTGATCTTGTCGAGGTAGCGCAGCACGAAGTAGTCGATGACGATGTTCAGGAGCAGACCGATCATGATGTTGACGGTGGCGTATTCGGCGCGCAGCGATATGAGGGCTGTGATGGCGCCCGGGCCGGCGATGAGGGGGAAGGCTACGGGGACGATGCTGGCTCCCGAGGAGGTGGGCTCGTTCTTGATGATGTCGCGGCCGAGGATCATCTCGAAGGCCAGGATGAAGAGCACCACCGATCCCGCCACGGCGAAGGAGGGCATGTCGATGCCGAAGAGTCGCAGCAGCGCTTCGCCGACGACGAAGAAGCCGATGAAGAGCAGCAGGGCGGCACCGGTGGCCTGCAGGGGTTTGATGACGGAGCCTTTGTCGCGCATGGAGACGAAGATGGGTATCGAGCCCGTGATGTCGATGATGGCGAACATGACGAGGAAGGTGCTGAAGATTTCTACGATGTTGATGGATTGGAACATGGTGTTTAGTGTTTTGGTGTTCAGTGTTTAGTTGGTGGGCGATTCTACGTCTTCGAGGATGGAGAGGTAGTTGTGGTAGCGCTCGGCGCTGATGCGGCCGTCGGCGACGGCTTGCAGCACGGCGCATCCGGGCTCGTGGCGGTGCGTGCAGTTGGCAAAGTGGCACTCGGGCAGCACGGCCCGCATCTCGGGGAAGAAGTGGCTCAGTTCCTGCCGGTTGAAGTCTACCATGCCAAATTCCTTGATGCCCGGGGTGTCGATGAGGTAAGTGGGTAGTGGATAGTGGGCAGTGAGTAGCGGGAAGATTTCGGCAAAGGTGGTGGTGTGGCGTCCCTTGAGGCTCCAGTCTGACAGCGAGCCCACTTTGAGCCCCAGGCCGGGGCTGAGGGCGTTGAGGAGGGCGCTTTTGCCCACGCCGCTGTGCCCGCTGAAGAGGACGGTCTTGCCGCCGATGAGTTGCTTCACTTCGTCGAGGCCGCTGCCTGTCAGGGCCGATATTTCGAGCACGGGGTAGCTGATGGAGCGGTAGAGATGCGAGAGGTCGTGCTGCATGGCGCGCAGTTCGTCGTTGGCCAGCAGGTCGCTCTTGTTGAAAAGGATGGCGGCGGGGATGTGGTAGGCCTCGGCAGTGACCAGCAGGCGGTCGATGAAGCCGGTGGAGGTGCGTGGCAGGCCGAGGGTGGCCACGATGCAGAGCAGGTCAATATTGGCCGCAATGACGTGGGTCTGCTTGCTGAGTTTGGTGGCTCGCCGGACGATGTAGTTGCGGCGATCCTGCACCTCGTGGATGAGGCCCGTGCCGTCGGCCTGCATCTCGAAGAGCACGCGGTCGCCCACGGCTACCGGATTGGTCTGCTTGGAGCCGCGCAGACGGTAGTTGCCGCGCAGACGGCAATCGATGGGTTCCGTGCCTGCCGATAATACCCGGTACCAGCTGCCGGTCGTTCGTATGACGAGTCCTTCTCTCATTGTGTTTTTCGGGCTGCAAAATTACACATTTTTCTCGAAGTATGGACTTTAAACCGCAAACTTTAATCTTTTTTCGTATCTTTGCACGCCGAAACGATGAAGAAGACGCTGCTTATAATGTTGCTTGTGTGCCTCGTACAGGTGCTGTCGGCCCAGCCCCACTGGAACAACCTCGAGGTGTATCGCGTCAACAAGCTCCAGCCTCACGACCGCATCGTGCCTGATGGCGACTGGACGCTCAACCTTAACGGGATGTGGCGGTTTAGCTATTACGACAATCCGGCGCAGGCTGCCCGCGAGCATGGACGTGCCGCCAAAGGCCGCGGGGACAGCATCCGTGTGCCGGGCAACATCGAGTTGCAGGGCTACGGTGTGCCGGTCTATGTCAACATGAAGAACGAGTTTCCAAGCCATCCTCCCTATGTGCCCGCCGACTATAATCCGGTGGGTATCTATGAGCGCCACTTCAGTGTGCCGTCGCATTGGAACGGCCGCCGTGTGATTGCCAAGTTCGGTGCCGTCGGTGGTGCGATGTATCTCTACGTCAACGGTCGTGAAGTGGGCTATAGCGAAGACTCGAAGACCCCTGCCGAGTGGGACATCACGCGCTACCTGCACGCCGGTCGCAACCACATGGAGGCGAGGGTGGTGCGCTGGAGCAACGGCAGCTATCTCGAATGCCAGGATATGTGGCGCATGAGTGGTATTACCCGCGATGTGGTGCTCTACAGCGTCCCGCGGGAATATATAGGCGACCTCCGCGTTGTCGCCGACCTCGATACGCTGACCTACCGCCAAGGAAGGGTAGAGGTGCTGGTAGATCTCAACCACGAGGTGGCGGGAGGTGCGGTCGAGATGCAAATCTGCGGGCGTACGGTCCGCAAACGGCTTGACAGAAACGACTGGTTTGCCAGTCTTTCCACCTCTGTTGGCGAAGTGGTGCCTTGGTGCGACAGCACGCCGGCCCTGTATCCACTCACTGTGCGTCTGTTCAACGCCGCTGGTCGCGAGACCGAGTGTATCACCAAACAGGTGGGTTTCCGGCGTGTCGAGATAAAGCGAGGACTGCTGTGTCTCAATGGACAGCCGATGGAAATACGCGGCGTGAACCGCCACGAGCATTCGATGGAGGGAGGCCACTATATCACTCTCGCCGAGATGCGCGAAGATATCCGCCTCATGAAATCAATGGGCATCAATGCCGTACGCACCTCGCACTACCCGAACGACGAGCTCTGGTACGACCTGTGCGACTCGGCCGGTATATACCTCTGGGACGAGGCCAATGTCGAAAGCCATGCACAGGGCTACGGCGCTGGTTCGTTGGCCAAGAAGAAGGAGTGGCTCAACCCGATACTTGACCGCATCTACAACATGTACCGCCGCGACCGTAACCATCCGTCAGTCATCGTGTGGAGCCTTGGCAACGAGTGCGGCAACGGCATCTGTATGGAGGAAGCATACCGCATCCTGAAAAGCAAAGACCCGACACGGCCTGTGGTCTATGAGCGAGCCGAGCTTGAATCCAATACCGACATCGTTGCCATCATGTATCCCTCGCTACAGTTCCTTTCTGAATATGCCCGCAATCCGCGCAACACCCGTCCCTATATCATGGCCGAGTACTGCCATGCCATGGGCAACAGCATGGGGGGGCTGAAGGACTACTGGGATACTATCGATAAGTATCCACAGTTGCAGGGCGGTTTTATCTGGGACTGGATTGACCAGTCCTTTCTGCGCAACGGTTGCTGGGTTGCAGGTGGCGACTTGGGACAGCTCTTCGGGATTGAGGATGACGATGCCTTTTGCGACAACGGTATCCTTGCCGCCGACCGTACACCGCACCCTTGTGCCGCTGAAGTGGAGGCTGTATACACCCGTGGCCGTTTCAACGCCGAAGTGCCTCTGCCATCGCCAGTGGTGAAGAGTTGTGCGCTCGACTATGACATTCGCTACACTGCTACCAAGCAGTCCGTTCACCTTGAGAACGGTCGTTTCTCACTCACGGTGCGACTTTCCGACGGAGCCATTACCTCCTATGTCTACCACGGACGCGAACTGCTGTCCGCGCCGCTGCGGTGGCACTTCTGGCGTCCGCCAACCGAGAATGATCTGGTGGACCCGCATGGCGCCCGTGCATGGCAGGGCCTCGACGCGTTGCAGGCTGAGCTCATCGCTTGGGCACCGGCTGTGAGCACGCGTGACAACGAAGGCGACTTCGAACTGCACCTTCTTTACCGCCTCACCGCGCCCGACGGTGCCGTGCTCCGTGTGCGGCAACTGCTGGAGGTTAACCCCGCCGGGCAGTTCCAACTCAGCTATCAGGTTGTCCCTGGTGGCCACTTTGCCGCCCTCCCGATGCTGGGCTTCCAGATGGGGCTCGACACAACCGCCTATGCTGCATGCTCTTTCTACGGGAACATCTTTGAAACTTATGCCGACCGCCGTGCAGCACAACGGGTGGGCCTCTGGTACAAAAGCCTTGCCGACCTCAGCAAGCCCCAGTATGTGGTGCCGCAGGAACAGGGCCGACGCGAGGCACGCTGGGTGAGCTTCGGCAATGCTGACCATCGTCTGTGCGTCGTCAGCCCGCATGACCAGCCCCCCCTCGGCTTCAGCGTGCGCCGATGGAGCGACAGCACCCTCACCGCGGTCCGCCGCTGGTGCGACGTGGGCCCCGGGGAACCGTACTATACCGTCACCATCGACCATTTGGCCGCCGGCCTCGGTACCGCTACCTGCGGCCCCGGTGTGGCCGACCGCCATCTGCTCAGCGGCGACAGTGTCTACACCTACCGTTTCCTTCTTGACCCTACGGGTGCCGCCGCCTCGGTCGAGCCTTTTCGTCCTCATCGCAGCCTACAGGACACCATCTCCGCCGGGGAGGACGAGCGGTTGAGGGTAGCCTCCGTGCAGTCGAATCATCAGCCTGCCGCACCCTATGGCGAGCGTTTCCCGGCGTTGCTCTGCGACGGCCGCCGTGCCGTGGCTGGCGACTGGCAGCACGGCTGGGCCGGTTTCCAAGGGCATGACACCATTGAGTTGCTGCTCACCCTTGAACAGTATGCCGACCTCAATGCGGTGTCGCTCAGCACCTGCCACAGCCCGGCCGATTGGGTGCTGGGCCCGCTCGACGTGCAGGTGCAGTGGAGCATAGACGGTCGCAAGTGGTCCTCGTGGCAGAGCCTCGACCCCCTCAACCCGCCTGCCGACCGCTACAAAGACAGCCGGCGTGTGACCTACCGTTTGGCCACGCGCCGTGCCCGTAAGGTGCATTATGTGCGCCTGCGTGTTGTCTGTCTGAATAGGCTTCCCGTCTGGCACCCCTATGCCGGCGAACCGGCGTGGTTGATGCTCGACGAGATAGAGCTTACTTCTCGCGAATGACCTTCCCGTGGTCGCGCACAATCATACGCAGCCATTCCTCGCGGTAGGCGGGCTGGTCGGGGAAGGCGGCGTTGCCGGTTATCGTGCGCTCGAAGCGACCGCCCTTCTCCTTCTTGACATTGCCGTCCATATACTTGACCAGCAGGTATTTGTCAAGGTCGTTCCATTCCTTCATCATCCGTGCCGCCTGGCGGTTGCAGAAGTCGTTGAGCTGGTGCTCGAGGGCTTCGCCGTCGAGGTTGGCCACGCGCTGGTCAAACTTGTTGACGTCGGCAATGGAGGTCTTCTCCAGTTTGTCTTGCACGCGCTGCAGGTCCTTGATCATGTCGTTGTAGCGGCTGTAGACGAAGTTGCTCACGCGGTTGAAGAGCCAGAAGGCCGAGGTCTCGCTGTAGGTCAGCATGTCGCCGTTGCCCTGGCGGAAGCAGAGGGGTATCTCGGTGATGCCGCAGTACATGGGGCAGTAGACGGTCGAGTAGGTGTCGTCGACGCCGAACCAGAGGATTCCGCCCACTTTGGCCGGCAGCCACGAGCGGCACTGAGCCACAAAGGAGAAGCCTGTCTGCTGGGTCGAGGTGGCGCGCTCGTGCACATAGGTGTGGCCGTCGATTTCGAAGCCCATCGGACGCCAGCGGTAGGGGCACTGGTAGGGGCCGCCGCCGAGGTCCTTGCTCATGTCCATCGAGGTGCCCTCGTAGTGGTCGCGCATGAGGTTCATCACCTCGTGCACGCTGACCTTGTGGTCGGGGGTGATCCAGAGGGGCAGTCGCTCGGCGGTGGCATCGCCCATGGCGTATTTCTCGTAGCGCTGCATGCCGGCGGCCACGCGGTTGAACATGGCGTAGACGCGGGCGTCGCAGCCGCGCATGCCGCTGAAGGTCAGCGGAGCGTAGGTGTCGGCAAACGAGAAGTCCTCGTCCTTGCCGTCGAACCACCCGCAGGCGCGGGCAAAGGTGATGACGTCGGTGCTGTACACGCATTCCACCTCAGGCTCGTAGAGGTAGTCCAGATGGGCGCTGCTGATGACTTTGTGCAGCCCTTTGCCCTTGGCTTTCTGGAATTTCTTGGGCTCCTGGGGGAACTGTGTGATGCGGGCTTGGTTGGCGTGGCCGCTCACCATGCCGTCAGGAATGCGGCGGGCCACCCACACGGCACCGTCCGTGTATTTGTATTTCAGCTTCTTGGCAAGGTCGGCCTTCACGGGCTCGGGGCGTTTGCCGATGAGTTCGAGGATCCACACCTCGTTGGGGTCGCAGATGCTGAAG
The DNA here is from genome assembly GCA_002373995.1 of Bacteroidales bacterium UBA3630. Classification (GTDB taxonomy): domain Bacteria; phylum Bacteroidota; class Bacteroidia; order Bacteroidales; family P3; genus Colimorpha. The sequence continues at coordinate 67,982 of DFLB01000045.1, forward strand.
CTCTCGCCCTCGCTGTGGTAGGGGTAGTCTTTCATGAAGCCGGCCAGCACCTGGATGGCCTCGCGTGCGTTGCGGGCGCGCTGCAGGGTGAGGTAGATGTAGCTGCCGTAGTCGATGCCGCCTTCAATCTCGTTGGCAAGCTCGGCGCGGCCGCCGTAGGTCGTCTCGCCGATGGCCAGCTGGTGCTCGTTCATGTTGCCCACCACGCTGTAGGTGTGAGCCACCTGCGGAATCATGATGAGCGGCGTGCCGCTATCCCAGTCAACGACCTGGAACATCGTGCCCTCCGCATAGTCGGCCACCTTGCGGTAATACAGCTCGCCGTAGAGCGTGTGGCTGTCGGCGGCGTAGGTGATCATGGTGCTGCCGTCCTTGGTGGCACCCTTGGTGAACAGGAAATTGGTGCAGGCGTCGGCCGTGGATGTCGCCAACATGGCGACACCGAGCAGCCCTGCTGCAATGATACGGTTGATTTTACGCATATTGGGTATTGTTTGTTTGTATTTCTTTCGCGGTGCAAATCCGGTGCAAAGATACATAATTTTTTCCGACCGCCAAAAACATTTTACGCCCCTCGTGCAGAAACCTTTGCAACCGGCCTATCGTGCTAAAAACGAACGCATTGCGCGACGCCCGCGTTTAAGCACCTGATATTCAGCCTCTCGAAGGATCTCCCTCCGGTGGTGGTCCGGGGATGGTCCGAGGGTGGTCCGAGGATGGTCCGCCCACCGGCGGAGCATCACCGGTGGGCGGGCGGTGGGGGAGGCGGGGAGAAGCGCTGCCTCCGGCGGGTTATTCTGCCGAGTGAGCGTTGGCCTCGGGGTCGACGCGCTTCACCATGCCCTGCAGCGCCGTGCCGGGGCCCACTTCGATGAACTCCGTCGCGCCGTCGGCCATCATGTGCTGCACCGTCGCCGTCCAGCGCACGGGCGAGGTGAGCTGCATCAGCAGGTTCTGCTTGATCTCGGCGGGGTCGCTGTGCGGCATGGCGTCCACGTTCTGGTAGCAGGGGCACACCGGACGGCAGAAGGTGGTCTTCTCGATGGCCTCGGCCAGCTCCACGCGTGCCGGCTCCATCAGCGGGCTGTGGAAGGCGCCGCCCACCGCCAGCGGCAGGGCTTTGCCTTTGGCCTCTTTCACCCGTTCGCAGGCGCGGGCCACGCCCTCGTTGGTGCCGCTGATCACCAGCTGCCCCGGGCAGTTGTAGTTGGCCGGCACCACAACCTCGTCGGCAATGGCGGCGCAGATGTCCTCGACCGTCTTGTCGTCGAGCTTCAGCACGGCGGCCATGGTCGACGGCGTCTTCTCGCAGCACTTCTGCATCGCGTTGGCGCGGGCGATGACCAGCCGCAGGCCGTCCTCGAAGCTCATGGCGCCGGCGGCAACCAGGGCCGAAAACTCGCCCAGCGAGTGGCCGCCCACCATGTCGGGACGGAAGCCCTCGCCCAGGTACTTGGCCAGTATCACCGAATGAAGGAAGATGGCAGGCTGCGTCACACGCGTCTGCTTCAGGTCCTCAGGCGTGCCGGCAAACATCAGGTCGGTGATGCGGAAACCGATGATCTCGTTGGCTTTCTCGAACATCGCGCGGCAATCGGCGTTGCCGTCGTAGAGGTTCTTTCCCATACCCACAAACTGGGCCCCCTGTCCGGGGAATACGTATGCTTTCATAGTTATTCTTGTTTGATTATTAATGATTTGACATTCAGTGCAATCTCCTTTGGCGCCGGCGGCAGCAGCGCCCGTGCCGGCAGGCGGAACAGCCTCACCGACAGCAGCAACTGGGCGGCGGCCATAAACCCCTGGGCCGTCAGCGAGGCCCACGCCGACCCCACGGCGCCCAGCCGCGGGATGAGCAGCAGGTTGACGCTGAGGTTCAGCACCAGACTCGTAGCGGCGAAGAGGTTCAGCTGCCGCAGGTGGCCGCCGGCGGTCAGCAGGGTGCCAAAGATGTAGGTGATCCCGATGGGCACGATGCCGAATATGAGTACCTGGAAGACAGGCACATATTGCATCCCCCGCCCGGGGAAGAGCAGTTCCATCAGCGGCTCGGCCATGAGGTTGCCCGCCACGGCGCTGCCAGCGGCAAAGAGCATCATCGGCCAAAAGACCAGCCTGACAACATCCGTCAGCTGTCCTCCACTCGCGGCAGGCATGCTGACGGCCAGCTCTTTGCATATCTTGGAAAAGACCGGCAACAGCGGCACACTGACCAAGTAAGCCACCATCGTCAGCGCCTCCAGCAGCCGGAACGCTCCGGCATAGATGCCGGCATCGGCGTCGCCGGCCAGTCGGCGCAACAGGATGGGGTCGAGGCGGTTATACGATGCCATCAGCAACACCAGCAGCGCAAAGGGGGCACTCTGCTTGAGCACCACGAGGAAGAACCTCCGGTCGAAGCGCAACCGTCGCAGGCCCGCCCTGCGGCCAATCACCGTCAGTGCCAGCGCCGCCGTCAGCGCGTAGGCCGCCAGTTGGGCATAGACGAAATGATAGATCGTGAAGCGGAAGCCACGGTCTGCAATCCCGGGCCCCCAGAGCAGCAGGCCGCAGATGGCAATCATCAGCACGCGGTCGAGCACCGAGAAGAGGCTGTCCCAGCGGAACAGCAACAGCCCCTCGAAGTTGCTGCGCAGGTAGAGAATCAGCGAGTTGAGCGCCTGGCAGAGCGTCAGCAGCGCCAGCAGACGGAACTCCTCGCTGCCGTAACCCATCAGCAACCCCACGCTGAACGTGACCGCCACATACACACCCACCAAACACAACTTGATGCCCAATATCCCGCTCAGGTGCTTGCCGATCAGTTGAGGATGCTGCGCTATATTGCGCGTATTGTAGTTCGTAATGCCCAGGTCGAGCAATATATTGAAGATATAGCTGAAGCTGAAGAGCGCATAGTAGAAGCCGTAGGCCTCGTTGCCGACAGCGTTCTGCACGCCCACCTCGACGCCAAGTATCCAAAACGGCTTGACCAACAGGTTGGCAAGCAGTATCCAGAACAGTCCTGACAAGAGTTTCTTCCGCATTGATGCTATTCTTCTTTCAATTCCACGCTCCAACGCTCCTCAAGCTCCCACTTCTCGCGCAGCAGCAGTGTCTTGTCGTAGAGCAGTATTTCCTCCGGTTGCCGGCGCATGAAGTAGTCCCCCGTCGTCCATTGCCCGTCGGCATTGCGGTCCACCACCGCACGCACCGTGTACTCAGCGGCCGGCAGATGGCTGAACTGCAACCGTCCCGACCCCGTCAGCACCTGCTTCTGCACCACGGTGTCCTTGCTGTCGAGCACCTCTATCAGCAGTTGATGCCCGCTGCGGTTGTCGATGTGCAGCGTCAGTATGCCGTAGTCTTTGGGTGTGAGGGTGAAGGCGAGACTATCTGTCGGGTGGCCGTAGAGATCGGCAAACAGGCTGTCAGCGAGCCTGATGCGGTATTGTTCACCTGAATGCAGCGTGGTCCGAATCTGTGCCAACAGGCCGCTGCTGTCGAGCACAATCGGGCAGTGGCTGATAGAACTGTCCTTCAAGAGCATCACCTCGGCGCTTGCTGTATCGGCCAAGGTGTGCACAGGGGCGGTGAAGGCCAGCCGCAGGTCGTCGTAGTAGGCCGATGTGCCCGAACACAGGGCCTTCATCAACGGCTCCTGTGCGGTGTTTTGCATGCGGGTGCGGCGTGCAAGCGAACGGTAGCGCAGCCGCAGTGTGTCGGCCAGCCCTTCGTCGGTGAGGAGGATCACAGTCGAGTCGCACTGCTCGTTGAGGCACCAGATGCTCATCGTGTCACGCCTGTCATTGAGTCGCCACTCCATCTCTTCGCCCTCGATGCGAGGGTGTTGCATGGGCAGCAGAGTGCTGACCGTGATGTGTCCGCGGGCGGTGAACTCGGCTTTCAGCAGGCGTTGCTTGCGACGGTCGGGGGCTGAGAGGCGCAGGCTGGCCATGTGTGTACTGTCGATGCTGTCGGCAGCCTGGTAGCGCAGTGTGTCCCACGCCACAGCCTCTGTGCTGTCGATGCGCAGGTCGCGGTTCTTGTCGTCGAGGGCTACGATGCGGTAGCTCCCTGCCGGTATATAGTGGAAGGCGAATCCCCCCTGCTTGTCGCTACGTGTGACGAGGGACGGCAGCGTGTCGCCCTCGCGATAGGCCACGACTGTCAGCACCTCCGTCCACGGCTTGCCGCTGCGGGCGTCAAGCACGCGGCCGGCCATCATCATGGTGTCCATCTGCTCGCCGGTGGCAAAGACATATTCGTAGCTCGGCAGCACGTTGCCTTCGGTATAGTCGGCGATGGCTTCCTTGAACTGGAAGAGGTAGGTCGTGTTGGGCAGCAGCGTGTCCTGCAAGCGCACCTGAACCCCTTTGCCGCGGGTGCTGAAGAGCGGCTTCTGCGCCATCGGCGGCGAGACGAGCACGTTCTGCTCAGCGTTCTTGAGCACCACGTACTCGTCAAACTCGATGTAGAACTGCTTGCCCTTGAAGTTGCGACTCTCGTTGAGCGGCTTGGCGCCGATGGCTGCGGGCGCTGCGGTATCCTTGGGGCCACCGCTCGGATACCCCTGCTTGGCGCACCCTGCGGCTACCAGCACAACGAGCAGTATGGCTATAACGCGGCGAGCCATCTATCCGAAGATTTCTTTGAGTTCCTTGTGCATGGCTTCCAAGGCTCCGTCCACAGGCGAATGGTCGGCTGCCGAGGCAAAGATGCTGGCTGCCAAGCGGGTCGGATCGCTCGTGTCAGCCAGCGAGACGGCCGCCGAGTTGACCAGGTTCACCATCTCGTCCTTCGCTTCGCGGATGCGCGTCCACAGCTCCTCGCTGACGTAGACCTGCTGCGACAGGTTGTGCTCCCACTCGTCGCGTATGTTCTTCGTCATCACCCCCTGCAGCAGCCTCAAGTCCATACCCGGCTGGTAGCAGCGCAGCACCAGCGAGTTGGGACTGATACGCTCCAGAAAGAGGGCCATGCGCTCGTAAGCCTGCAGGCGTATCGGGGTGACGACCTTGAGCGCCTCCCTCCGTTCGTCAAGCTTCATCTGCAACAACTGCTCTTTCTGCCGGTTGTCAAGGTAGCGCCGCACCAGCACATAGACTATCCAGCCCGTCAGGGCCATCGCCGCCAGCACCGCGGCCACAAGAATCAGGATATAAATCGTCGTTCTCATTGCATTAGATTGTTAACCAATTGCGTAACGCCGCGCGTGGCGACGTCTTTGATGAAAGTCACTTGCCGGCTGACGGGCACCTCCTTCGGGTCCACCACATAGCACTCCGCCCCCCGCGGCACATAGTGTATCAGCCCCGCCGCAGGGTACACAGCCATCGACGTCCCCACCACGATAAAGATATCCGCCTTCTCGCACAGCGCCGCCGCCGGCTCGATATTGGGCACCGCCTCGCCAAACCACACGATGTGCGGCCGCAACTGCGTGCCGTCGGGCGCCAAGTCGCCTATCCGGATGTCCCTGTCGCCCACCTCCACGATGAGCTCCGGATTGCGATCCGAACGCCCCTTGGTCAACTCGCCGTGCAGGTGCAGCACGTGCGTCGACCCCGCACGCTCGTGCAGGTCGTCGATGTTCTGAGTCACAATCTGCACGTCGTACCTCTCCTCCAGCCTCACCAGCTGCCGGTGAGCCTCGTTGGGCTGCGCCGCGAAAAGCTGCCGCCGCCGCTCGTTGTAGAAATTCAGCACCAGCTCCGGATTGCGCTCGTAGGCCTCGTGCGTCGCCACATCCTCCACGCGGTAGTGCTCCCACAGCCCGTCCGAGTCGCGAAACGTCGAGATGCCGCTCTCCGCCGAGATGCCGGCACCCGTCAAAACCACTATCTTTTTCTTCATGCCCAAAATAACGGCGTGCGCGCGGAAATATTGTGCCCCGCACAAAATGATTTATCACCCCGCGCATCCTCCCCCTGTCCGATGCTCAAACTCCGCTCTCCCTCCGCTCTTGGTCCGATGATGGTCCGGGGATGGTCCGATGATGGTCCGGGGATGATCCGCCGGCAAGGGTCACTTGAGCGGACTGAGGGTGGTGCGCCTGTTGGCGGCGCGCCCCTCGGGGGTCTCGTTGTCGGCCACAGGGCGGCTCTCGCCATAGCCCCGATAAGTCAGCCGCGAAGGATCTATGCCGCAGAGTATCAGGTAGTCATACACCGCCTTGGCGCGGCGTTCGCTCAACAGCAGGTTGTCCTCGTCCGACCCCACGGCATCCGTGTGCCCCCCCACTTCGAGGCGCAGCGTCGGGTGACGCCGCAAGGCCTCCGCCAATCGGTCAAGCTCGGCAAGCGAGGTCTCCACCAGCGTCGCGCTGCCGGTGTGGAAGAAGATGTTCTTCAGCGTCACCGTGTCGCCCAGCGTCAGCAGGTTCTCGGCCTGCCGCACAGGGTCTATAAACGTGATGCGCTCCGGTCGTGCCGGCGCCGGAAGCACAAAGGAGTACAAATCCTGCCTTCCATAGCCGCCGTAGCGGTCGCTGGCAAAGATGGCCGTCCTCCCGTCTGGCGCCACGATGAGGCTCGCCTCGTCGCCCGGCGTGTTGATGGGGTAGCCAAGGTTCCTCGCCGCGCCCCACGTGCTGTCGTCCACCCGCTTGCTCACGTAGAGGTCCGCGCCTCCCATCCCCATGTGACCGTTGGACGAAAAATAGAGCGTCTGGTCGTCAAAGTGGATATAGGGCGAGGTCTCGTTGCCGGCAGTGTTGACCGTGGAACCCAAGTTGCGCGGCTCGCTCCAGCGACCCTCCTCAAGGGTGCAGCACCAGATATCCGTGCCCCCATAGCCGCCGCGCCGGTTGGAGGCAAAGTAGAGCGTCCGCCCGTCGATCGAAAGCGACGGAAACGACTCCCAGTACGTGCTGTTGACCGGCGCACCCAGGTTGCGCGGGCGGCTCCAGCCCTTCGGGGTGCGCACGCTGAGGTACAGGTCGCAGCCCGTGGGCTCGTTGTTCCGCCCGCAGGCCGTGAAGATAACCACGCGGCCGTCGTGCGACAACGTCTGCGCGCCCTCGTTGGCGTTGCTGTTCAGCGGCTCCGGCATTCGCTCGGCAGGACCCCAGTTGAGCTCCATCGTGTCGTAGAGCGAGATATAGAAATCCTCCTCCTGCGGCAGGTCGCGACGCGTCGTGGCGCGCCGCGGCGACCGCCGCGTGAAGACCAGCGTCCTGTAGTCGGCCGTCAGCGCTGGCATATACTCGTCGTCCTCCGTGTTCACGTTGGGCCCCAGGTTGATAGGAACAAAGGGCACCGGATGCTCCACGGCCTTGCGGCGCCACTCGGCCGTGCGCATACCCTCGCGCGCCTCCTGCTGCCAGCGCGGGCTCGCCGGGTTGAGGTCCAAGCAGTGGCGATACTGCTCGCCGGCGGTGGCATACTGCTCCAAGGCCATATACTGGTTGCCCAGCAGCAGATAGGCCTCGGCATAGGTCGGATCCACATCCAACGCCTTGTTGAGCAACTTGATGGCCTCCTCATACTGCCCCACAATGCTCTTCTCCACAGCCTGCTCAAACAGCGGCTCGCTTTTCTTCGTCTGCCCCGCAACCGCTACCGGCAGCAGCAGCATGACGATGGCCAAGTATCTCCTCATATTGTCCCCGTTTCTCATTCCTGATCATATACCCCTTCAAACCTCAGGGTTCTCTTCCGGCTGCAAAGATACACCTTTTCTCTAAATAAAAAACCCTGTCGGGTATAATTTATGCGTTTTTAACACAAAACCATACCCGGCAGGGCCCAATCTCGGCTCCCCCTTTCCCGCTATCGCACCACCACAATCCGGCGCGCAGGCTTGCTGCCGATCCTGATCAGGTATGAGCCCGACGCAGGCACGTCGAACCGTAGCGGGGCATAGTCGTCGCGCTTGGTGGCAAGCATGCGGCCGTTGACATCGTAGAGCACGACCATGTCGCCGTTCGCTCCGTCAACCACAATCTGCCCCACGCTCGAATACACCTTCGCCGCCCTTGCATCCACACCGTCAATGCCTTGCTCTGTTATGTAGATTGTGTCGTGGATACGGACGGTGTCATACTGTGTCAGCCACAACGTATCGGTCTGGTAGACCACCGTTGTGTCGTGGATGGTGATGTAGGTCGTGTCATGCACCGCGTAGGGCACCAGCGTCGTGTCGTGGATGGTGATGTAGGTGGTGTCGTGCACCGCGTAGGGCACCACCGTTGTGTCGTGGATGGTGATGTAGGTGGTGTCGTGCACCGCGTAGGGCACCAGTGTCGTGTCGCGGATGGTGATGTAGGTCGTGTCATGCACCGCGTAGGGCACCAGTGTCGTGTCGTGGATGGTGATGTAGGTCGTGTCATGCACCGCGTAAGGCACCAGTGTGGTGTCGTGAATGATGGTGGTGTCATGCACCGCGTAAGGCACCAGCGTCGTATCATGTATCTCTATCGTATCTATCGCCACTATCGTATCTATCGTCACTATCGTGTCTCTCACCACCGTCGTGTCGTGCACCACCCGCGTGGCAAACCATCCTGTGCCCTGTATGCTGCTCAGCCTATCCACCCCGTCCGTGCACCCCGAGGTGACGTTGAGCAGCTCGATCTGGTAGCTGTCCACTGACAGGCTGTCCACGGCGTGCAGCCTCATCCGCGCCACCGCGCCGCTGTTGCCGCCAAAAGGCGTGTTCTGCATCGACAGCACCAGCACCCTCAGCGTCGAGTCGTTCAGCCGCGCACCGCTGACTATATGGCCGTCGGCGCGCTCCGTGAGGCTGATGTCCTGCGGCTCCAAGCTGAAGGCGCTGTGTGGATACCGCACGTCCATCTGCAACGCCGTGACGTCCGAGTAGTTGTCCAGCACTATGTCCACCTCCGGCGTGGCGGCCGCAGCATCGGGGTTGCCCTGCAGGTAGAGGGCGTTGGGCTCGTAGCGCTGCGCCGTGAGGTCTATGCGCTTCAGGTCGTTGCGCGGGTCGTTGGTGTAGAGCAGCATCTGGGCGCTGTGGGCACCCTCGCGGGTGCCGGTATACACTATGTGCAGCGTGTCGCGTCCGTTGTTGCTCACCGTCAGCGGCAGGTTGTCGCCTATCTGCCACCCCGCTTGCGTGAACACCGCCCGGTCTATCACTAACGGCGCATTGCCCGTGTTGCGCACCGGCAATGTCGCCGCAGCCGTCTCCGTCACCGGCGTGTTGCCCAGGTCCACGCTCCCGTTGCAGCTGAGCGTCGGACTGTATATGCTCACCGTGCCGGTGTATACGCCCGACAGCACGTTCCGCCCCTCTTCGTCGCTCAATGCCGTGCCCGTCAGCCGCAGCGTGTGGCTCCCGTAGCCGTGCAGCCGCACCCCGAACCGCGCCACCACGCCGTCGCTGCCGTGCATCGGCGTCGCCGTCAGGCTGGTCAGCAGCAGCGTCAGCGTGTCTCCCTGCATCCCCGCCGTGGCGCTGTAGCCCGGCGTGCGCGTGGCGTCCACTGCGAAGCTGCCTTCCACGTAGGTCAGCGCCTGCGGCAGCTTGATGGCCGTCTGCAGGCCCACGATGCTGTCCATATTGTTCATCCGCAGCTCCACGGTCACCGTGCTGTCGGTGTATCCGCTCACACTCAGCGGCCGCAGCTCGTTCACCGAGTAGGGGTCGGCAGCGATAGTGACTACGCTGTCGCCCACCTTCGCGTTGCTGTGCAGGGTGGCGGTCATCGTCGTGGCGCCAGCCCGCACAGGGCTGTATCTGAGCGTCACCGTCTGCTGCCCTCCCGCCGCCAATGTCGTCGGCAGCGTGCAGCTCAGCGTCGTGTCGCTGAAGGAGGCTCCTCCCAGCGTCAGCGCCTCGTTGCCTATGTTCTTCACCGTCAGGCTGCGTGTGTAGCTGCTCCTTATCGGCACATGGCCGTAGTCCACCGCCGTCGGTGTCACCTGCAATTTCGGTGCCAGCACCGTGACCGTGCCGCTCGTGGCGCCGACCGTCAGCGAGCCCCCAGCAGCCGACGACAGCACGCTCTGCGTGGGCGTCAGCGTGATGTTGCCTGGCTCGCGACCCAGCACCACGCGGAAGGTGAGCAGCTCGCCGCTCGTGCCGACGTAGGGGGCCAGCGCCAGCGAGTAGCTGTATATGCGCAGCGTGTCGCGCAGCACCGTGGCCGTCAGCTGGTGCCCGTTGTTGCGGCTGCCGAGCACCGCGCTCCCCGCCACATACGTCAGGTTGCTTCCCAGCGGGATGAAGGTCTGCAGCGCCGTCACAGCGTCGCTGTTCGTCAGCGCCAGCCTCACCGTCACCGTATCCCCCGGATGCCCACTGCCCCCCGTCAAACTCAGCGTATTCTGCCCCTGCACCCCCAGTGCCGCGGCTATCATGATTAGAAAAACTAATTTCTTCATATCTGTTCTTTTATTTAACGGCGAATTAAACGAATTATGCGAATTGCTGCCGCAGGTTAATTGCAGGCGAATTGCTCGAAGTTACACACACAAACATATCTGCGCAAGCATTCGAGTAATTCGCTAATAATCTCGAACTGCGTAGCTTCGCTAAATTCGTATAATTCGCCGTTATCATAAACCTTTATTTCACGAATTATGCGAATTGCTGCCGCAGGTTAATTGCAGGCGAATTGCTCGAAGATACACACACAAACATATCTGCGCAAGCATTCGAGTAATTCGCTAATAATCTCGTACTGCGTAGCTTTGCTAAATTCGTATAATTCGCCGTTATCATAAACCTTTATTTCACGATGAGTTTGATGGTCTGTGCCTTCATGCCGTCGGCATAGAGCGTGGCAAAGTAGACCCCGCGCGGCAGCCCCTTGGCGTTCCACTCTAGGCCGTACCGCCCCGCCGTCGGCGTACTCACCTCGCGCCGCTCCACCGTCTTGCCCGTCAGGTCGGTGAACGTGACGACCACCTCGCGGTAGTTGCCCACCGTCAGCTCCAGACGCACCTTCTCGCTGAAGGGGTTGGGATAGGCCGTGGCAAACTGTGCCTGCACTGCGCCCAGGTCCACCAGCCCTTCCTGGTCGCCGTTCATGGCTATCACGTTGTTGCCCTGCGGGTCGCTCAGCGCCACGTTTTCCACGCTCCACGCTCCACTTTCCACCCGCAGCAGCGCCGTCTTGCCGTAGGGCACCGTCATGCCGCTCATGCTGTAGAAGACCATCGTCAGCCGTCCGTCCTCTTCCACCGTGGCGCACTCGAAGCCCGCTAAGGCCTCCAGCACCTCCACGTCGCTCCGCGTGCAGCCGCCTAAGGTGAACTGCAGGCCGCTCAGCGGCACAGGCGTGTCGATGTATAGGGTGTCGTTCTCTATGGTGTAGATGGCCGTCTGCTGTTCGGCGAGGGCCTGTGTGCCGGGCCGCCCGTCGGGGTAGAGGATGATGTTGATGATGCTCACGATGTCGAGCACGTTAATCTGCCCGTCGCCGTTCACGTCGGCGGCCTCAAACAGGAAAGGCTGCGGGTTCTGCCCCGTGACGTAGTTGATGGTGGTGATGACGTCGGCCACGTCCACCTGGTAGCTGCCGTTGGCGTCGCCCGGAATGGTGCTGTGCGGCACGCAGCTGACGGTCTTCGAGGGGCTGTTCTCCGTCAGCGAGGTGCTGAGAATCTTGTAGTAATAGTAGTATCGCTCACCCGGCACCACGTCGAAGTCGGTGTACATCGTGTCCTGCACCAGCGTCTGGTTCAGGCGAAGGGTGTCGACGGGCATCCAGACGGTGTCGTAGACATAACCCGTGCCGCTCACGTAGTGTCGATTTGTCAGCACGCTGTCGTACTGGTAGCGATAGATATTGAAGCCGAGGAAGTCAGCGTAGTTCACCTCCTGATCGTTCCACTCGAGGTCCACCTTACCGATACCCGGCGTGGCCTGGAAGCCGGCGCTCATAGAGCCGCTGCTGGCCACCTGCACCTCGAAGCGTTGGCTCTCCACAGGAATCTCAAAATGCTCGTTGTCCTGTGCACCGCTGACGTAGATGCGGTTCACGCCGTCGATGGCGTCGCGACCCGTCAGGGTGAGGTAAGCGGTATAGACGGTCGAGTCGGCACTCCACGAGGCGTTCCTGTTGATGGGGGTCTGCGTATAGGGCGGACGCACACCCATTGCAAGGATGGGCGTGATGTTGGTATCCATCGCGCGGTTGAAGTACACCTTGAACTCATGCGTCCCTACACCGAGGTATTCCACGCTGTCAGGTTCGTCCTGCGGATCGAAGCCGTTAACCTCAACTTTCCATACCATACCGTGGGCTTCCTTGAACGGACGCATAGCACGTTTGCTGAAGTCAAGTTTACTGAAATATTGAGCACCGGGAGTCTCGAAATCGTATACTGAACGACGTATCACATCCTCACGCGTAGAGCCATAGTAGTTTGTGTCTGGAGTGATAATCTGAACCGTGCTGGCATTACTACTAAAAGTCAATCCTATATTTGAACAAATGTTGTTGCAGAAATATGGACCATGGGTATAGAAATCTCCAAAGAAAAAATCTCCTTCTGGTCTATTCAAATCAAAGATTCCCCTGTCCTGACGAGAATTAGTGTTGAAAATAACATTGTTAAATTTAAAGTTTTTTATGCCTTTCGTTGTAAACTGTACATAACTATCAAGTTCAATTTGAGTTATGTTGGTCCTATAGCAGGCTGCAGGAGCCATGAGTTTATGGAAAATATTATCTCCTGATCGATTTGTAATAATACAATTATCCACTATAGTACTTTGGGTTGAGTTGGCTGACTCGATCATATAATAATGTCGGCTTTGGTATTCAAATCGGCAATATTCAAATCGGCTGTCTTGAGTTACTATCTGCTTCCAGTTAATGCCCAAGTTAGTTTTAGTAAAAGTGATCATACTGTCGGGTTTACCAATAGCCATAATAGTAGCGTTGATGGAGCAGCCATCTTTTATCTTCACCGTGGTGCCGGGTTTGATGAAGAGGGTGTCGCCACTGGGCAATGCTACATTGTTGGTGACAATATAATGCACGTTGGGATAGAGTGTGTAGTTGCCCTGTATCATGCCGTGCAGCTTCACTCCGTTGGTGACCTGCAGGGTGAAGTCATGCCGCATAGTGTCTTGCGCGTCGGTGGTGGCGGCGCAGAGGGTGAGCTTGATGCGGCGGCCGTCAACGACAGTGGGAGCGATGCGGATGTCGATGGGATTCTGGCTCTTGCTGTGGGCATAGCTCGAAAGAGGCCAGACGAAAGGCACCTTGTCGCTGATCATCTCGATGGTGTTGGTGTCCTCGAACTCCTGGAATTCAAGCCAGATGTAGATGCTGTCGCAAGGGCCCCACACGGTGCGGATGGTTGGATAGAGCTGCACGCGCTCGCCGGCATCAGCATACATACTACTGTCGCCATAGGCAGTGTCGTTCACCTCGATGCTGACGCATTGCAGACTGGCCGGGGCAATGCTGTCGGCATTGTATACGGCCCAAAAATCAACGGGGTAGAACTCTGTGTTGTAGTTGATCAGGTCGCCCCACATCACCTCCCACGTGGGATAGCTGCGACGCTGCAGCAGGCTGGCGATACCTCCGGCCACTAACGGCGTGGCCATGCTGGTGCCGTTGTATTGGCGGTAGCCGCCATTGGGCACGGTGCTCATAATGCCTGCGCCTGGGGCCGAAAGCTCATAGTTGTAGAGCTGGTTTTCGGCCGCGAAGCTGGAGGAGAGGGGACCGCCATCGTTGTCGATGTTGCTGAAAGAGGTCAGCATACCGTTGCCGTCAGGGTCAGAACTCTGTCCCGTGGCCTGCACGCCAAGCACAAAACTAAATGCGCCGGGGAACATCGGGACGCAGGGGTCTTCTTTGCATATTTGACGCTGTATGTGGTAGTGGTCGTTGCCGGCGGCAGCCACAATGACAGCGGTCTGGTAGGCCACGGCGAGGGCTTGCTCCATAGCGATGCTGTGGGCTGTCGAGCCGAGGCTCATGCTGATGACGTCGGCGCCGTTCTGGGCGGCATAGTTGATGCCGCGGACGATGGTGGCCATGTCTCCTGTGCCGTCGCTCTGCATCACGCTGACGGGCATAATGAGGGCGTCGGGGCAGGCGCCGGCGATGCCGATACCGTTACCTGTCACCGCGCCGGCGATGCCGGCGCAGTGGGTGCCGTGGCTGTTGAAGTCGTGCATCTCGCCGGTCTGGTTCACGAAGTCCCAGCCGTGCACGTCGTCGGCGAAGCCGTTGCCGTCGTCATCCTGGCCCGCGGCGCCACCTTGCTCAGCGCTGTTGGTCCAGATATTGGCGCTGAGGTCGGGGTGGTCAATGTCCACACCCGTGTCGATGATGGCGATGATGGGGCGCCACGTGCTGTCACGCTTCGGCGCCGTCAGCAGGCTGTCGATGCCGCAGGCCGGGATGCCCCACTGCATCGAGTACATCGGGTCGTTCAAAGCAGCCCCACCACTCTTGATGCTCCTACGCGCTCCGCGCGAGTAATCTGGTAAATCTTGTAAATTATTGCTGGCGCAATACGTCGCGTCGGCTACACTCAAAGCACAATCAGAATAAAAAGAACACTCAGAATATTCTTTTCCATTCTTTTCATTCTGATTGAGATTGGTCTCAAGAGCGAAGCAGAGGTAGTTCGGCTCGGCGTATTCCACCTCGTCCAGCGCCGCGAGGCGCTCGATGAGCTCGTATTCGTTGTGTGCACTCTCGCTTGCGAGCGTGATAAGATACAGCTGCGAGAGGTCGTGGTCCGTCACCTCGCCGCCGCCATAGCTGCCGCTGCGACGCCGCTCGCGTGGCATCACGAACGTGGGGCACAGCTGCTCCACGCTCGCCACCTCAAAGCTGTCCAATACCGCCTGAATAGCCGCGCACGGCACCCGCCCACTATTAGTCATTGCACCGTCTTGACTCTTTGACTCTTCGCCTTTTAGACTCTTCGCCCCCTTCACCTCTATGGTGTACTGGCTGTAGTCCTGCAGCTTCACGATGGCCTGCAGGGGCCGGGCGGCACGATGCTGCCACCGCTCGAGGTGCACCACCTCATCCTCGTTGTTGACGGCCGCGTCAAACGGCATCTGCGCCGCGCTCGTCAGGGCGAGCAGCAGCGCGGTGGCGATTAGTATTATTCTCTTCATAATTATGTGTGTTTTGTGATTGTCTGATAATCCAATACCCTTCCCTGTCGCCAGGGGAGGGTATTGGTTTTGCGGTACTGACCGCCGTGCGCGAGGATTACTTCACCAGCTTGTAGGTGTCGCTGGCGATGACGTATTCCTCGTCGGTGGTGACGACGACGGTGGCCACCTTCGAGTCGGGCGTGCTCAGGATGACATCCTCGCCCATCGTCTTGTCGTTCAGTTCGAGGTCCACCTTGATGCCGAGGCACTCGAGGCCTTCGAGTATCGGACGGCGCATGAACCAGGCGTTCTCGCCGATGCCGCCGGTGAAGAGCAGCAGGTCGCAGCCGCCCATCTCGGCCATATAGCCGCCGATGTAGCGCTTCACGCGCTGGGCGAACATGTCGAAGGCGTAGGTGGCGCGCACGTCGCCGGCGTCGCGGCCCGCGCGGATGTCGCGCATGTCCTGCTTGTCGCCGCTGATACCGATGAGGCCGCTCTGCTTGTAGAGCAGCTTGGTAAGGGCCTTGCTGTCGTAGCCGAGGTCCATCAGGTAGAGGATGACGCCCGGGTCCACATCGCCGCAGCGCGAGCCCATGATCAGGCCCTCGAGGGCCGTAAGGCCCATCGTGGTGTCGAAGCTCTTGCCGTGGTCGATGGCGGCGATGGAGGCACCGCTGCCGAGGTGACACGAGATGATCTTCAGGTCGTTCCAGTCGCGGCCGATCATCTTGGCGGCTTTCTCGGCCACGAACTTGTGGCTCGTGCCGTGGAAGCCGTAGCGACGGATGCCGTGCTTCTCGTACAGCTCGTAGGGCAGGCCGTAGAGGAAGCTCTTCGGCGGCAGGGTGGAGTGGAAGGCGGTGTCGAAGACGGCCGTCTGCGGCACGCCGGGCAGCACCTCGCGCATGGCGTAGATGCCAGCCAGGTTGCCGGGGGTGTGCAGCGGGGCCAGGTGCTCAAGGCTCTTGATCTGCTCGATCACCTTGTCGTCCACGAGCACGCTGTCTTTGAATATCTCGCCGCCGTGGGCCACGCGGTTGCCGACGGCGCCAATCTCCTTCAGGTCGCTGATGACGCCAATCTTGGGGTCGGTCAGGGCCTTGAGGACTATCTTGATGCCCGCCGTGTGGTCGGGGATGGGCAGCTGCTCATAGTGCTTCTGGCCGTTCCACTTGTGGGTGAACTCGCCCATTTCCAGACCGATACGCTCCAGCAGGCCCTTGGCCATCACCTCGGCGTTGTTTGCCATGTCGATCAGCTGATACTTGATCGACGAACTTCCGCAGTTTAATACTAAGATCTTCATGTTGTATTTGTTTGTTCTTTTATATGTATTATTGTTTAAATGTTCGATGAGTAGGGGAGCCCCTTTATATAGTTCTCCATGTATTCCCAATCGGGGTTGCCGTCTTTGCCGGCCGGAAGGCGTATGACAGATTTCTCCATCAGTTCTTTGTGCCACTTGCGTCCGTAGCTGAATCGGTACTTCTCGTTTTGGATGATGGTGCACAGGAACAATCCTATGTACTTGTTCAGTTTGAAGTGGATGGGATAGAGAATATTGACATCGTCTGATGCGGCAAAGGCGCGCGGCTGGTAGAAGGCCTCGGCAATGGACCCGTTATAGTTGACCGTTATCAGATTTCCGGGATGTATATTCTTGTCGTTGCCTATCAGTGCCGTCTGTCCATTGTTGCTGTCGCTCGCCCCGATAAAGGGTATGCGGCCTGCGGTCATGTGCTCTTTGGTAAGACGTTTGCCTTTGCGTATGGTGAACAGTTGGTTGAAACTGAAGGCTTTCCAATGTGATGTGTCGAAGGTCGCCTTCGCTGTTAAAGCGCGGTTAGAGAAAAATGCCCCGATATTCATGTTGCGGTACTTTGCAGGTATCTCCTCGCGCGACGGGACAATCAAGGAGTCGAAGGACGCATTGGCTTCGCGCCCGAAGGTGGAGAAGCGGAAACGGTTTGCCTCGATGCAGATGCAGTAGTATAGTTTCTCCGAAAGGCTCATCTTGGTTTTGGGGATGAGCACCTTTACATTCTGTCCGGTAAAGAAGGGCTCCTGCTGGACAAACGACGATAGTACGCTGCCGCCCATCGCCGAGGTGATGCTCCCGGCGGGGTAGAAGGAGGTCCTTTTGCGCGGTGGAAGTATGCGGGCCGAAACGCCGCAGTTTACCGAACTCCGGTTGACAAAGTTGTAGCCCTCGGGTGCAAGGCATTGCTCGCACTTGTTCAGATCCAGCTGGTTGCCGTAGGTGATGTCGAATATCTCGTCAAGCCTCTGCATCGCTGATGTCGTTTAGTAGCCTGAAGGCTATGTATTCTTTCACCTTGCGCTCGAATGCCGATTCCTGCAGCTGGCTGTAGTCGGTCTCCATATATGCCTCTGCGACCCATTCGTCGGCATGGCTCACTGTCCGCATAACCGACAAGCCTGCCTTCTCGGTCTTGTTGCGATATAGATCCAGCCATTCCTCCATGATGTCGTGCCAGCGGCCGTAGAGGTCTATGCGCCCCAGTGGTTTCTTCTTGACAAATCCGTCGTCGCGGTAGTAGCCGAAGAAGGTCTTGTGGTTCTTGGGGTGGGGATCGTGGGCTGTCCACACCATCACGCACGGCGGCACCGAGGCGGCGGGGTTGAACAGCTCTGTGGGCATGCTGAAGACGGCTTCCAGTGTGTGCTGGGCAAACAGTCGCTCGCGCTCCTCCTTGCAGGTGTTCCCTAAGGCGCAGTTGACAGGCACCACGGCCACGGCCACGCCACGGGTGGTCAGCACGGAGAGCAATTGTTCCACAAACTGCAGCTCGTTGTGGTCAATCTGCGAGTAGGGTGGATTGATGAGCCCTACATCGATATGCTCTTTGCGCAGCGATGCGGCGATGTCCTTGTTGAAGCAACTGCCGTAGAAAATGTTGCTCTTGCCGTCGCGACGCACTATCATGTTTGCGATGCAAAGCGTGTAGATATGGGGGTCGGCCTCGACGCCGAAGAGTCCGTTCTTCCTGATGCGGGCTATCTCGTCTGGATTGGCATCGCGGAACATCTTGCTCATGGCGGTGACCAGAAAACTCCCCGAGCCAGCACAGATGTCCACCACCTTGCTGTTCTTGTTCACGCCGGCTACCTCGGCCATGAAGTCGGTGAGGTGCTGCGGGGTGAGCACGATGCCGAGCGCCTTGCCATCGTCGCCGTTCGAGAACTTGATGAACTCGCTGTAGAACTCGCCAAGCGCGTCGACCGACGAGTCTGAATGGGCCATCATGGGCTTGATTTTCATGTCAAGCTCGTTGATGAACCACCGCAACGAGCCGTCTTCGCTCACGGTGGTATTGACAAAGTGGTCTAGGCTGGCCACATTCTCGAAGGTGTTGAGAATGTTCTTTATCCGGTCGTCCTTGATATCGGCTTCGGTTAGCACTTCGCTGATGGCATCATGCAGCCGGTGGGTGAGTGACCGCAGCGACGTGGCGCTGATATATTCGCGCTCAAAGTCTTTGCTTTGCAAGGCTATCAGGATGCCGGCTATGAAGATGGGCTTGTCGTTGGCTGTCACTTTGGCCACGCGCAGCATGTCCGACATTGCCACGGCCGTGTTGCGTATCTCTTCTATCGAATAGGCAATCGTGATCTGCTCGCCGCGCAAGTACTTCTGATAGTTCTCCGGTTCGAGCAGGATATTGAGCCGCGCCAGTTCTTCGGGACGGTCGGCGTTGCGGCGCCAGTAGAATGTCGAGACCTTTGCCGTCTCTTTCCGGTCGCCGCTGACAGCCACCGCGATGACGTTGTACGTTTTCTTCAGGTATTTTGCATAGTACAATGCGCCGTCGATGGCATACGTCTTGGGATGGTCGTAATGCTCCGAGCAGTGCCATCGGGCCGTTTTTTTGCATTCGACGACAATGATTGTACCGCCGTCGTTGTCGAAGGTGACGATAAACTCCGGCTTGGCCTTGCCGTTGCCTCGGATAGTGTAGTCGTCGATGGCGCACACAGAGGGCTTGCCTCCGGCCTCCTGCAGCAGGTGGCCGATGGCGCTGTGGTTGGGCGTGTCGCCCTGAGGGAGCACATACCCAAAGCGGTTCTTTCCCAGACGGCATTTCATCTCGTCCAGGACAAAGCTCTCACTATATTTCTCGTTGGCCATACCGGTGGTTTTGGAACTATTTTCCGACTGCAAAGGTACGAAGAATATATGATATGGAAAAATTTTTTTTCGAGCTCGCGGTGCGGGGGTGGTCCGGGGGTGGTCCGGGGATGGTCCGGGGATGG
>DFLB01000045.1:87377-87951 GCA_002373995.1 Bacteroidales bacterium UBA3630
GAGGGGCGGCGGAGGGGTGGCGGTGCGCCGCCGCGCCAGCGGCGGCGCACCATCATGGCATCAAGTGCGACCGCAGGCTTCCTTGTGCTTCCACAGGGGAACGTTTTGATGCTTCGGCGCGAAAGGGGCTTATTTTTATCGGCGTTGAACCAATCAAAAAAAGACAACATTATGGCAAAAAGCATGACAGGTTTTATGGGCACCTACAGCGGCAGCGTGGGCCCGGTGGTTTTCTACACCCTCAGGGGGAAGCAGTTTGCAAGGCGGCGCGAGGCGGCGCGCAATCCGCGCACGAAGGCGCAGCAGGCAGGGCGCAAGGTGTTTGGCACCGTGGCGCATCTGGCGGCGCGGATGCGCGGGGTGCTGGCGATGGGCCTCGGCGCTGAGGCGGATAGCCGCGGCATGGGGGCAAGCAGCCTTTTCGTGAGCCTCAACCGTGGCTGTGTGACGCTGGAGGCGGGCACGGCGCGGGTGGACTATGCGCGGTTGCAGCTCTCGGCGGGCCCGCTGGCACCGTCGGTCTACGGCGTGCCGCGCCGCGTGTCGGCGCAGCGCATCGAGGTGGCGGTGGCCC
>DFLB01000045.1:88015-88263 GCA_002373995.1 Bacteroidales bacterium UBA3630
TGACGCAGAGCGGCCCGCTGACTGGCGCGGCAACGTGGTGTACCTCTACGCCTTTGCCCCGGCCACGGAGGAGAGCTGGTGCTCGGCGCCGCTGCCGCTCAGCGAGGGTCTGGCGGCCATCGAGCTGCCGCCGGCGCTGGCCGGAGCGGAGGTGCATCTCTATGCTTTCACGGCCGACTATCGGCCAGCGGCCTCGCCGACGGCCTACCTGGGCACCAGCGCGCCGTCAGAACTGGAAGTAGATGAAG
>DFLB01000028.1:0-886 GCA_002373995.1 Bacteroidales bacterium UBA3630
CGTCGGCACGGAACGAGAGGCGCTCTATGCACACCGAGCGGCGTTTGTCGTCGCTGGGCGAGAAGAAGTTGGTGTGGTAGAACAGGTACCACTGGCCCTGATACTCTACGATGGAATGGTGGTTGGTCCAGCAGCCGTTGGGATGCTCGGCCATGATGATGCCCTTGAACGTCCAGGGTCCCAGCGGCCGGTCGCTCATGGCGTAGGCCAGCGTCTCGGTGCCACCCTCGCGGCGCACCCAGGGGAACGTCAGGTAGTAGTGCTGACCGCGGCGGAACACGAAGGGGCCTTCCTTGAAACCGTCGGGCAGGCCCTCCATGGGCTGTCCGCCCACGAGCATCGTGCGGCGGGGCGTGGTGTCGTTTTCGTTGCGGCGGGGCATCTGCACCTCGCTGAGCGGATCCTTCAGCTGCAGCATGTCGTCGCTCAGGCGCGCACCGCGCAGTCCCATGCCCGACCAGTAGATATAGGCCTGGCCGTCGTCGTCGACCAGCACGCAGGGGTCGATGCCCGACACGCCACGAATAGGCTCGGGCTCGCAGACGAACGGTCCCTCGGGGCTGTCGGCAGTGGCCACGCCGATGGCAAAGCCGAAGCCTGCCTTCGGGGCGGCGGGGAAGTAGAAGTAATACTTGCCGTTGGCGAGGCTACCGTCGGCCGACGGGCTCAGCCTGCGCACGCAGTCGGGGGCCCACATGGCGTAGGAGTCGCGCCGCACCCAGGGCACGGCGTTCTGGGTGACGATGACGCCGTGGTCGGTCCAGTCGGTGAGGTTCGTCGACGAGAAGACGTGGTAGTCGGCCATGCAGAACCAGTCGGCACGCTGACCGGCAGGAGGCACGATGTCGTGCGAAGGATACAGATACACTTTGCCATCGAAGACACG
>DFLB01000028.1:1012-4239 GCA_002373995.1 Bacteroidales bacterium UBA3630
GACGGCAAGGGCAAACAACAAAAGCGTGCTGGCTGTTCTTTTCATAAGCGGGCGGTTTGATGGGGAGTTTGCAGGTTTTCAGCGGCAAAGTTACAAAGAATAATGGGAAAGAACACCCCTGATTTGTAACAGAGGCTTTACAAAATGTAACAATCGTTTGGTACTTTTCGTGAAAAAATGTATCTTTGCAGCCTAAAAAACTCTGAAATACCATCAAAACTAACACAAACAATGAGACGAAAAGTTCTGATCGCACTGCTACTGCTGACACTACCCTTCTCACTCCTGGACTCGCTGGCCCAGATGGGAAAACTATACGACGTGGACAACCAGTTGTCCAGCAGTTTCACCAACCAAGTGTTCATCGACAACGACGGCCTGCTCTGGGTGGCCACGCGAAACGGACTGTGCCGCTACGACGGCTACCAGTTCCGCGTGTTCGACAAGAAGACCCACGGCGACATGATCAACAACTACGTGAACTGCATCGCGCAGGACCACCAGAACCGCTTCTACCTGGGCATGTTCGGCGGACTGATGACCTTCGACGGGGCTTCGTTCCGCGAAATGAAGGTGATAGACCGCGAAGGCAACGAAACCCACACCTACGTCATCTGCTTCCTCATGTGCAGCGACGGCGACATCCTCGTGGGCACCAGCGGCAACGGCGTGCTGCGCGTAGACTCGCCCTCGCAGGCCCACCAGCTGGGCGGCGACCTGGCCAGTGCCGTCACCATCCACTCGATGGTGGAGGACAACAAGGGGCTCATCTGGATTGCCACCGACCACCACGGACTGCTGGTGTACGACAAGAAACGCGGGAAGGTGGTGAAGCGCTACCTCGACGACGAGTCGATGCAGTCCTACGTGCGCCGCGTGGGCAAGGACCGTCAGGGCCGCATCTACGTGGGCACCTCGCGACAGGGCGTGCTGCGCTTAGAGGGCGGCACCTTCCGGCACATCGCCGCCACGGGCAACCGCTCGGTGACAGCCCTCTACTGCAACAGCAGCAACCAGATGGTCATCGGCTACGACGGCAGCGGACTGAGCATCCTCGACCCCGCCACGGGCAGCGTGGTGGAGAATCCCTACTACAGCCGCATGGTGGACCTCTCGCAGGCGAAGGTGGTGTCGATCACCGAAGACCCGGGCGGCAACCTCTGGCTGGGCATGCTGCAAAAGGGCATCTACATGCAGCCCGTCAGGCAGAACGGTTTCTCCTACATGGGCTACCGACTGGGCAAGAACAACATCATCGGACAGGCCTGCGTGACGAGCACGATGGTAGACTCCCGCGGCTTCATCTGGGTGGGTACCGACAAGGACGGTCTCTTCCAGATTACCGAAGGCGGACAGCTCATCCGCCACTACGACAGCAGCGACGGCGTGCCGGCGACGGTGCTCGCGCTGAACGAAGACAACAAGGGGCGCATCTGGCTGGGCAGCTATCAGGAGGGATGCGGCTACATCGACCCGAGCGGACGCTACCACCAGCAGCCGCTGCTGCCGGGATGGCGCGTCAGCGTGTTCAGCATCGCGCACGACGCCAAGGACAACCTCTGGCTGGGCACCATGGGCAACGGACTGCTGCGGCTCTCGCCCGACGGCACGATGAAGACCTACACCACCAAGCGGGGAGCTGAGAACAACCGCAACACGAACAGCCTGACCAACGACTACATCACGCAACTGTCGCTCTCGCCCGACGGCAAACGCATCTACCTGGCCACGACCATGGGCGTGTGCTGCCTCGACACGGAGCGCGACAGCTGGACCAACACCTTCCGGCAGAACTGCCTGATGTACGGCACGTCGGCCTTCATCGCCAAGGAGTTCGGCGGACGCCTGCTCATTGCCACCAGCGACAGCCTCTACTGCTACGACCTGCTGGCCCACCGCATGAAGCCCTACAGCACCGAGCACGTGCAGATAGGCAGCGGCGTGGCAGCCATCGAGCAGGACCAGCGCGGACGCCTCTGGCTGTCGTCGTACCACGGACTGTGCTGCTACGACCCCAACTCGGGCGAGGTGCAGAACTACTTCGCCGACGACGGACTGCAGTCGAACGAGTTCTCCGTGGGAGCCTCGTGGGCAGCGCCCAACGGCCAACTGCTCTTCGGCGGCGTGGGCGGCATCACATGGTTCGACCCGATGAAGATGGCACAGCGCGAATGGAAGGCACGCGTCAGGCTGACGGCCTTCCTCATCAACGGCGAACCCGTGGCCAGCACCACCCGATCGGGCCACTACCAGGTGTGCGACACGTCGGTCATCGCCAGCAACCGCTTCAACCTCAGCTACCGCGACAACTCGTTCACCATACAGCTGTCTACACTTACCTACGACACGCCCGAGCACATCACCTATATCTATCGCATCAACAACGAGGCACCCGTGCGACTGCAACCGGGCATGAACGAAATCACGTTCTCCCACCTCACGCCGGGCACGTATAAATTCCGCATCAAGGCCGAGCGCAACAACGAGCAGACCGAAGAACGCGAGTTCACCGTCGTCGTCCACAGCCCGTGGTACCGCACGTGGTGGGCCTACTGCCTCTACCTGCTGCTGCTCGGCATCGCCGCCTGGCAGTACCTGCGCCAGCGCAGCCGCAACGAGCAAGACCGCCTGCGACTGCAGGAGCACATCCATGCCGAGGAAATGGGCGAGGCCAAACTGCGGTTCTTCATGAACATCAGCCACGAGATACGCACGCCTATGACGCTCATCATCACGCCCCTGCTCTCGCTCATGAAGCAAGACGACGACCCCCACCGGCGCAGCGTCTACGAGACCATCCACCGCAACGCCGAGCGCATCCTGAGCCTCATCAACCAACTCATGGACCTGCGAAAAATCGACAAGGGTATGATGCAGATGCACATGTCGGAGACCGACCTCGTGGCCTTCGTGCAGGACATCTACACACTCTTCGAACACCAGTCGCAGGCCAAGCGCATCCATTTCCGCTACGACCACGACGAAGAGCAACTGCCCGTATGGATCGACCGCCGGCAATTCGATAAGGTGGTGGTCAACATCCTCTCGAACGCCTTTAAGTTCACACCGCCCGAAGGCAGCATCATCATGCGTGTCAGCCACGACAACCACCAGGCCACCATCACCGTCAGCGACAGCGGAGAGAAGATTCCCGCCGACAAACTTGAGCACATCTTCAAACGCTTCTACCAGAGCACCACCTCCATCAACGACCGAAACACGGGCAC
>DFLB01000018.1 GCA_002373995.1 Bacteroidales bacterium UBA3630
TGAAGACGTCCATCTGGGCCACGTTCAGTTGGCGCTCCTCGACGATATACGGCGTGAGCGAGTTGTTGATGGCCGACGTGTATTTGGCCATGGTGGTGCTGCTGATGCCACGGTGACGGGTGGCGTATTTCTCAAATTCTGTCATGTTAATGTTGATACGTTGATATGTTGATACGTTGAAATGTTATTGTTTCTTGCCTTTGTCGTGTGGGCAGGCCTTCAGGTCTGCCAGCAGCCCGGGCCTTCTCTCCCGGGTGCGCTCGATGGCCTGCTCCAGGCGCCACTGCTCTATCTTCTGGTGGTTGCCGCTGAGGAGCACCTCAGGCACCTTCCATCCGCGAAACTCCGGCGGACGCGTGTACTCCGGCGGGGCCACGAGGCCGTCCTGGAACGAGTCCTCGAGGGCCGACTGCTCGTCGCCTATCACCCCCGGGATAAGCCTTATCACTGCGTCGCAGATGACCGCCGTGGCCAGCTCGCCACCCGTCAGCACATAGTCGCCGATGCTTATCTCCCGCGTGATGAAGTGCTCCCTCACACGCTCGTCCACCCCCTTGTAGTGCCCACAGAGCACCATCAAATTCTGTGCCAGCGACAGCTCGTTGGCCATCGGCTGGCTGAGCATCTCGCCGTCGGGGGCGGTATAAATAATGTCATCATATTGACGCTCAGCCTGCAACCCCTCTATGCAGTTGGCCAAGGGCTCCACTGCCATCACCATGCCCGCGGCGCCTCCGTAGGGATAGTCGTCCACCGAGCCGTATTTGGTGAGCGAGTAGTCGTGCAGGTCGTGAAACACCACCTCCACAAGCCCCTTCTTCTGGGCCCGTTTGAGGATGCTCTCCTCGAAGAACATCGTCATCATTTTGGGAAACAGCGTCAGTATGTCTATCCTCATTTTACCTTCAGTTTCTGTCCCACCCGGAGAACGCTGGTCTCTTTGATGCCGTTGAGTTGGCACAGCGCCCTCACCGAGGTGCCGTTGGCCCTCGCTATCTTGTTCAGGGTGTCGCCGCTACGCACGGTGTAGGTAGCACCACCTGTACCCGCTTTACTGGAAGCACCTGTCTTGCCGGCACTTGCATTGCCGCTGACGCGCAGCCGGTCGCCCGGATGGATGACTTTGTTCTCGCTGATGCCGTTGAGCTGACAGAGCCGCTTGATGGTAGTACCGTTGCGGCGCGCTATCTTTTCGAGCGTATCGCCCTGACGCACACGGTACCAGCCCCCTGTGGCCACCCCCTTGCCGCCGCTCGTGGTGCCCTTCTTGCGGAACGAGGACGCCGTCAACTCAAGCCGTGGGCTGATCAGGTCGTGCGTCTTGCAGTCTATCACATTCTCCGGATTCATCGCGTTGCCCATGTAGCGTATCTCGAAATGCAGATGGCTGCCGTAGGAGCGGCCTGTGTTGCCGCAGAGTCCGATGATGTCGCCGCTCTTCACATAGTCGCCGGCCTGGACATGGCGCTTCGACATGTGGGCATAGTAGGTCTCTAACCCATTGGCATGGTGGATGATGACCAGGTTGCCATAGCTGCGGTTGCGCTTCGAGATGCGCACCACGCCGTCAAAGGCGGCATAGATGGGCTCCCCCGTGGGCTGCGCCAGGTCGAGGCCGTAGTGGAAACGGCGGCGGCGTGGCCCGTAGTGCGATGTCGGTCGCGACGTCCACGGCGTGGGCCATGTGAATTTGCTCAATTCCAGCACAATGGGCTCCTTGATGCCGCTCACGTCGAATTTCGGCATGTGGATCACCGCCGTGTCGAATCCTTCCCAAAGGATCTCGTCTTCGCTTTCGGCACCCTCGTCGTTGAGCGAGAAGGTCTGCCGTGGCTCGTCGTCCTCGTCGTCGACACCGTCGTCCATCAGGAACGGCACCTGATAGAGGTAGCTCTCCGTCTCTTTCTCTTCTTTCTGGTCAATAACCACACCCTTGTATTCCTCCTCCTCATAGATGACGTCAAGCTTGCCCAGTTTTATTTCCGATTTCTTCTGCGGGTCGTCGTGCTGTGCCGCAGCCAGTGCGGGCATCGCCAACAATCCCAATAACACTGCAATACGGTCTATATGCTTCATCGTGATAGCTTCTGTGTAAGGGAAAAAAGCGATGCAAAAATAAACAAAATCTGCCACATGGCAAAATTAAAATCTGTTAATAGCAAAGCCGAAGCATCAAGTTTCCCCCCACGGGGAGAAAACCAAAGCTCAATAATCAAACAGTATGCGACCCTCCGTCAGGTGTGCCTCTACACCATATACGCGGCTGATATTCTCCGGTGTCAACCCCTCGGCCACGCCCCCGTGGTAGAGCAACCCGCCCTGGTGCAGCAACAGCAGGTCGTCGCAGAACTGCAGCGCCAGGTTGAGGTCGTGGAGGACAATGAGGATCGTCTTGTCGACCGACTGCCGCAGCAACCGCATGATGTCGCGCTGGTGCGCTATGTCGAGGTTCGACACGGGCTCGTCCATCAGCAGCACGGGGGTCTGCTGCGCCAAGGCACGTGCTATCATGACGCGCTGCAACTCGCCGCCGCTCATCTCGGCAGGCCGCGCAAAACGCAGCTCCCAGGTGCCCGTCTGTCGCATGCAGCGTTCCACGATGTCCCAATCCTCGTGGCTCTCGTTCTGCAGATGCCGCTGGTAGGGGTTGCGGCCCATCAGCACTGTCTCGAAAGCCGAGAACTCGAAGTCGGTCTGCTGGTGCTGTCTCACGAAGGCCACCTGCTGCGCCAGCGCTCGGGCGCTGTAGTCGCCCACCGCGCGACCGCCTATCTCCACCCTCCCCTCCGTGGGCTCCAGCAGGCCGCCGATGCAGCGCAGCAACGTCGTCTTGCCGCACCCGTTGGGCCCCATCACCGCCGTCAGGCGCCCCTCGGCGACTGTGGCGTTGATGTCGCTCAGTATCTCGCGCTTCCCGTAACGCACCGTAATATGCTGCAACCCTATCATTTGCCTCCTCCCGGTCAGTATTTCTTCTTGTTCTTATACAGCAGGTAGATGAACAGCGGCGCACCCACCATCGACGTCAGGCTACCCACAGGCAACTCGCTGGGCCGCAGCAGCGTGCGCGCCAGCGTGTCGCACACCAGCACAAACAACGCGCCGCACAGCATCGAGTATGGCACCACCCGCCGGTTGTCAGGGCCTGCCACCAGCCGCACGGCATGGGGCACGATGAGCCCCACAAAGCCTATCACACCGCACGAGCTGACGGCGAAAGCCACCATCAACGTGGTGAAGATCAGCAGCACACGCTTCACCTTCTCCACCTCGACACCCATGCTGCGCGCCGCTTCGCTTCCGGCCAGCAAAAGGTTCAAATCGCGGCCGTACCACAGCACCACACCTATGCCTACCACCGCCACCGGCGCCAGCATTGCCACGTCGGTCCACGACGACGACCCGAAGGAGCCCATCGTCCAGAAGATGATGGCATCCATCTTCTCCTGGTTGAGCACCATCAGGAACGAGATGACGGCCGAGATGAGCAGCGTCAGGCATACACCCGTCAGCAGCAGCGTGGTGGTGTGCATCCGGTTGCCGATAGAGGCGATGCGGTAGATGAACAGCACCGTCAGCAGCGCCGCCACCAGCGCCACGGCACCCACACCCCACAGCCAGGCCTCCAGGCCCAGCAGTATGGCCACCGCAGCACCCAGCGAGGCTCCGCTGCTGACACCCAGCACGTAAGGGTCCGTCAGCGGATTGCGGAAGATGCTCTGATATGCCGCCCCGCAGACGCTCAGCACAGCACCCACCAGCACACTCATCACCACCCGTGGCAGCCGCAAGCGCCAGAAAATGGGCGAATGCCATATCTCCGTCAGGCTGAAGTCGACAGCTCCCAGCAGGCAACTCCCCGCCATGGCTGCCACAAGCAGCAACACAAGACCTGCCACAACCCAGGGGTTGGCGCGCGAGGACTTATAGGACTTATTGGACATATGGGGCTTATAGGACTTATAGGGCTTATAGGAATTAGCTCAGCATGTCTTTCATGGTGAACACACCTTGCCTGCCGACGAGCCACTCGGCCGCCAGCAGTGCCCCCGTCGCCAGCCCCTCGCGGCTGTGAGCCTCGTGGGTCAGCGTGAGGGTGTCTATCCGGCTGCTGTAGCGCACGGTGTGCGTGCCGGGCACCTCGCCCTCGCGGATGGAAGCTATCGGGACGCTCTCCGCCCGTCGTCCGCCGCACTCCGCAATCTGTTCGCGCAGCGTGAGGGCCGTGCCGCTGGGGGCGTCGAGCTTGTGGATGTGGTGCGTCTCGGTGATGTCCACGGCATAGTCGTCGCGGCCGCGCATCAGCATGGCCAGCCGCTCGTTGAGGGCAAACATGATGTTCATGCCGATGCTGAAGTTGGTGGCTGCCAGCAGTGCACCGCCCTGCCGGCGGCAGGCTGCCGCGACTTCGTCATAGCGGTCGTACCACCCCGTCGTGCCGCACACCACAGGCAGCCCCACGGCAAAGCAGCGGAGCAGGTTCTCCGCCGCCGTCGCAGGTGTGGTAAACTCCACGGCAACGTCGGCCTCTATCCGCTCCGGCCACGGCTCGCCCTTGTCGAGCCGGCAAACGACAGCATGGCCACGCTCCGAGGCAAGTGCCTCAACAGCGTGGCCCATCTTGCCGTAGCCGATGATTGCTATCTTCATGCTTTTACTTCTTGATAAACTTGAAGTCCTTGCCCAGATAGTAGGCTTGGTCGCCGAGGCCTTCCTCGATGCGCATCAGCTGGTTGTACTTGCAGATGCGGTCCGTGCGGCTGGCGCTGCCGGTCTTGATGAGGCCGGCGTTCATGGCCACCACGAGGTCGGCAATGGTGGTGTCCTCGGTCTCGCCGCTGCGGTGGCTGATGATGGCGGTCATCTGGTTGCGCATGGCCATGTTGACGGCCTCGATGGTCTCGGTCAACGTACCTATCTGGTTGAGCTTGATGAGGATGCTGTTGGCCACCTTCTTCTCCAGACCCATCTTCAGGCGCTCCACGTTGGTGACGAACAGGTCGTCGCCCACCAGCTGGCAGCGGTCGCCGATGGCGTCGGTGTGCAGGCGCCAGCCGTCCCAATCGTCCTCGGCCATGCCGTCTTCGATGCTGATGATGGGGTACTTGGCCACCCAGTCTTTCCAGAAATCGCTCATTTGCTGCGGTGTCAGCTTGTCGCCGCTGCTCCACTTGAGGTGGTAGACGTTCTCCTCGGGCAGGTAGAACTCGCTGGCGGCGGCGTCGAGGGCGATGTAGACATCCTCGCCCGGACGGTAGCCGGCTTTCTCGATGGCCTGCAGGATGCACGTCAGCGCCTCCTCGTTGCTGCCCAGGTTGGGGGCGAAACCGCCCTCGTCGCCCACATTGGTGCTCATGCCTTTGCTCTTGAGCACCGAGCGCAGGTTGTGGAACACCTCGGCACCCATGCGCAGCGCTTCGCTGAAGGTCGGCGCACCCACGGGCATGATCATGAACTCCTGGAAGTCAATGCTGTTGTCGGCATGGCTGCCGCCGTTGAGAATGTTCATCATCGGGATGGGCAGCGTGTGCCCGCCCACACCGCCCAGGTAGCGGTAGAGTTCCTGACCCGTTTCCTGAGCCGCGGCTTTGGCGCAGGCCAAGCTAACGCCCAGGATGGCGTTGGCACCCAGACGGCTCTTGTTCTCCGTGCCGTCGAGCTCGATCATCTTGTCGTCGATGGCTTTCTGCTCGCTGACGAACATGCCTTGCAGCTCGTCGTTGAGCACACTGTTGACATTGTTGACGGCCTGCATGACGCTCTTGCCGAGGTACATGCTCTTGTCGCCGTCGCGCAGCTCGCAGGCTTCGTGCACGCCCGTCGAGGCGCCGCTCGGCACCGCCGCACGCCCCATGGCGCCCTGGTCGGTGTAGACATCGACTTCCACTGTGGGATTGCCGCGACTGTCGAGAATCTGACGGCCCCTGATACCTATAATCTGACTCATAACTCTATAATATTTAGTTTATTTGTTATTAATGTTTTCTAAAACAAGAGTACAAAAGTACACATTTTTTTTCATTCCGCAGAAAAAAACATGCCGCCGGCAAGCCCGAGGGGGACAAAACAAAAGCGCCGGCCCGTTGGGGGGTCGGCGTCGTTGCTGTCTTTCTCGCGCTGCAAGGCTGGAGTTACATGGCGTTGACCTGGCGCATGAGCTTCGACTTGAGGTTCGAGGCTTTGTTCTTGTGGATGACGCTGCGCTTGGCGAGCTTGTCGATGATGGAGACCATCTTGGGCAGGCGCTCGGTGGCAACGGCTTTGTCCTCAAGGGCGCGGAAGTCACGCAGAGCGTTACGCATGGTCTTGGCGTAGTAACGGTTCTCTACTCTTCTCTTTTCGCTCGAGCGAATTCTTTTTTTTGCAGACTTGTGGTGTGCCATTTTGATTTCTAATTTCTAATTTCTTATTTCTAATCTTGGTACCGCGTGCGGGATTCGAACCCGCGATTTTAAGAATGAAAATCTTACGTCCTAGGCCGACTAGACGAACGCGGCAGTGGTCACTTATCAACAGGGTACTCTTCCGCTGAAAGCGGGTGCAAAATTACCAACAATTTCTGACATGGCAAAATTTTTTTCAACTCCACCGGTTGAAAACTTGCTCCGGCTACTCGTTATCTGCCTGGAAACGAAAGCCTAAGCGTTTGCCGGTGATGAGTGATTTTTTATCAAAAGTGGTCCTCATCTCGCCCACCGAGACCAGCTTCACTTCGTCGTAGGGGGGTGTCAAAAGGTCAAAATTGGTGGTGTATTCGATGGCGCTCTCGATGATGCCTTGCACCGACTCGCTGGTTATCAGCGAAGTACCGAAATTGGTGTACATCATGCCCAGCTCGCGCTTGCCTTCGATGAAGTAGTGGCGCTCGTTGTTAACAAACACGCGGCCAATCATATAGCCCATGTCGTTGTCGCGCTGGTAGGCGAAGCTGTCGGCCAGGAAGTTGTAGATGTGGATGACGCCGCAGTAGGAGCGCCGCGAGTCTTCGCGCACGTAAGGGGTCTTCATCACCTGGTGGTCGCGCGAGAATTCGAAGACGTTGGTGTGCATCATGAAGAGGAGTATGTCGCCGGCGAATTTGACTTCGAACTCGAAGTCGCCGCGGTCGGTGAACTCGAAGGCCACGTCCTGTCCTTCTTCGCGGCTGCGTTCTTTGAAGAGGGCGATGAGTTCGCGCGTCTCGGCGCGGAACATCTCGAAGGTCTCTTTGGTGCCTTGGTAGACGTTTTTCTTGAGGGCGCTTTTGTTGAAAACCAGCTCTTTGAGCGATTCTTTCAGTTCCATGGTTCGTGTTTTGTGACGTTAGTGATAACGACGCGCGCGGCGAAAAAGTATCTGTCGGAAAAAATTTCGCAATTTCATCGCATACGATACATCCGGAGGCGCTCCGTGGTTCATGCGGATTTGGTCCGACGGGAGTCAGACCAGCACCGGACCGGCACCGGAGGAAGAGCCTTGTTTGCGTATGAATGCCAATTTGTTTGCATAAAGCGAAAACCGTACACGGCTGGTTGTCAGGATGATGCAGTGCGATGTGACGGTTTGTGGCCTTCACGGGCAGCGGCGGCGACGGGCGGAGGGGCGCGGGTGGAGAGGGGTGCTTGGGTCGTGCGCGATGCGATTTTCTTGCACGGTTTGATTTCTTTTTGTACTTTTGCAGCGTCTTATGACGCACTTCAATCCCAATATGACGTTGCACAAGCTCTTCCTGAATATCAAGAAGAGGGACGTTTACCATTTTTAGTTGTCAAGTAGGCAGGAGACAAGGAGACAAGGCAATACTTTCGGCTGTCTAAACGCTAAAATCTCTTCCTTCCCTGTCGGCATCGTATCCGGCCTGCGGGCCGGTGGCATTGCATCAATTCAAAGTTCAATAATTAACAAATCAAAACATTCAAAATCATGGAATTACCATTTGCAGAAGCCTGGAAAATCAAGATGGTGGAACCTATCAAGAAGAGCACCCGCGCCGAGCGTGAGAAGTGGCTCGAAGAGGCTCACCAGAACATCTTCATGCTGAAGAGCGACTATGTGTACATCGACCTGCTGACCGACAGCGGCACGGGCGCCATGAGCGACCGCCAGTGGAGCGCGATGATGATGGGCGACGAGAGCTACGGCGGCGCCCGCTCGTTCTACCACATGAAGGACACCATCACGGAGATCACGGGCTTCGAGTACGTCATCCCGACGCACCAGGGCCGCGCGGCCGAGAACGTGCTGTTCAGTTACCTGGTCAAGCCCGGCCATGTGGTGCCCGGCAACGCCCACTTCGACACCACCAAGGGCCACATCGAGAGCCGCAAGGCCTTCGCCATCGACGTGACCGTCCCCGAGGCCTACGACACGCAGCTCGAGGTGCCCTTCAAGGGCAATGTGAGCCTTGAGAAGCTGGAGAAGGTGCTGCAGGAGAACAAGGGCAATGTGCCCTTCATGGTGCTCACCGTGACCAACAACACCGTGGGCGGCCAGCCTGTGTCGATGCAGAACATCCGCGAGACCTGCGAGCTGTGCCACAAATATGGCGTGCCCGTCAACATCGACAGCGCCCGCTTCATCGAGAACGCCTACTTCATCAAGACCCGCGAAGAGGGCTACAAGGACAAGACCCTGCGCGAGATCTGCAAGGAGATGTTCTCCTATGCCGACAGCATGACCATGAGCGCCAAGAAAGACGGCCTGGTCAACATGGGCGGCTTCATCGCCACCAACAAGAAGGAGTGGTACGAGGGCGCCAAGCTGTTCTGCATCCCCTTCGAGGGCTTCCTGACCTACGGCGGCATGAACGGCCGCGACATGGACGCCCTGGCCGTGGGCCTGAAGGAGAATATCGAGTTCGACATGGTGGAGACCCGCATCAAGCAGGTCCAGTACCTGGCCCAGAAGCTCGACGAATACGGCATCCCCTACCAGCGTCCCGCCGGTGGCCACGCCATCTTCGTCGACGCCGACAAGGTGCTGACCAACATCCCGAAAGAGGAGTTCCCGGCCCAGACGCTGACCTGCGAGCTGTATCTCGAAGCCGGCATCCGCGCCTGCGAGATCGGCTATGTGCTGGCCGACCGCGACCCCGTGACGCGCGAGAACCGCTTCGGCGGCAACGACTTCGTGCGCCTCTGCATCCCGCGCCGCGTCTACACCAACAACCACATGGACGTCATCGCCGCCGCCCTCAAGAACGTCTACGACCGCCGCAACGAAATCAAGCGCGGCCTTGAAATCACCTGGGAGGCCGAACTGATGCGCCACTTCACCTGCCAGTTCAAGCGTCTCGGCTAATAACCGAAAAGCGACAACTTGATAAAGAGGAAGCCCCGACCACATGGTTGGGGCTTCTTCTTT
Organism: Bacteroidales bacterium UBA3630; assembly: GCA_002373995.1. Classification (GTDB taxonomy): domain Bacteria; phylum Bacteroidota; class Bacteroidia; order Bacteroidales; family P3; genus Colimorpha. Next base: position 9,343 of record DFLB01000018.1, read on the forward strand.
ATTGACTGGCCCACATCAGTCGACATCGGCCATCAGGTCTTTGCGGCCTATGAGGCTGAAGATGGTAATGTCGTTGTCCTCGTTGAGGATGCGCAGGGTGCGGAGTATTTCGTTGATAGCAGGGGCACTCGTTGCCTCATCATCAATAACATTTTGAATTAAAACAAAAAAAGCAGTCTATAGGTCAAATTGCAGGATAAATCTTCCGATTTAGAGGAATACATTACCTTTGCAAGGATTCAAGGTACTCAAAAAAGGTAGAAATTGTACAAGTCGAAATGTCCTGTGTGCGAAGGTACGCACACTGTAAAAAACGGGAAACGAAGGGGAATCCAGATCAGTCGCGATACGGAGGTCATTACCGAGGAATGGAGCCTGGGCAAGCCCATATGTGCCAAGGACCCGCTGTGGTATCTGGCGCCTGCACCATCACCTGCCCAACTGCAATACTAACCGAATTGCAAGACCGAAACAATGACACAGGCCTCGTAAACAGCCGTATCACATGGATTACGCACCAAAAACAAGCCACCTGACAGTTCAAACGCCCCAGCCAACCGTCTGCAACACCTCAACTCTTTTTTGCCAATCACAAAAATTGTTGTACCTTTGCATCGCATTGTACGAAATGCCCTATTGGTGCAGACCACAATGCAACAGTACATTGAAACGTAATCATCATCAAGGTTCCGCCCCAAATCCGGGCGGCGAAGAGGGAACCACGTGCAAATCGTGGGCTGTCGCGCAACTGTAATCCCCATAAGAGCGGCAGGCAAAATGCCATTGGATCCAAGCGATCCGAGAAGGTGCCTGCCGACGGGGAAAAGCCAGGAGACCTGCCTCGAATGATAGGCAATGCTTTCGCGTCAAAGGCGGTTGTCTGTGAGATACCCACCCGGTTTCCCCCACCAATTCTTTCCTTACCCGTGCAGGCATTGCCGCAAGCGATGCCTATTGTAATATTAAAACTATACTAACATAATGAACTGGAAAGAAGAATATAAGAAAAAGGTTTCAACACCCGAGAAAGCCATTGCCGACATCCACGACGGCAACTGTGTGGTGATGGGCCACGCCGCCGCCGCGCCACGCATCATCCAGCATGCCCTGGCCGAACATTGCGAGGACTACAACGATGTCCTCATCTTCCACATGACCACCCTGGGGGAGAACGAATGCCTGCATCCCCGCTGCTATGGCCACTTCCGCCATGTGAGCAACTTCTTGTCCGCCAACTCGCGCGAGGCGGTCAACCATCTGGAGGGCGACTTCTTCCCCGCCTATTTCAAGGACGTGCCCGAAATGATTGGCGACGAAATACCGTGCGACGTGGCCGTCTTCCAGGCCACACCGCCCAACGAGGAGGGCTACTGCTCCCTTGGTGTGTCGTGCGACTATGCCCTGGCCGCCATCCGGGTGGCCAAGTCCGTCATCATCGAGACCAACGAACTCATGCCCTTCACCTACGGCGAAGGCATGGTGCACGTGTCGCAAATCGACCACATCATCCCCTGCGCCTACCACCTGCCCGAACTGCACGCCGACGCCCCGTCGGAGGTGGAAATGGCCATCGGCCGCCACTGCTCCACCCTCATTGCCGACGGCTCCACCCTGCAGCTGGGCATCGGTGCCATCCCCAACGCCGTGCTGCAGTCGCTGGGCGACAAGAACGACCTCGGCATCCACAGCGAGATGTTCTCCGACGGCGTAGCCGACCTGATGCGCCAGGGCATCATCAACGGCAGCCGCAAAACCATTCACAAAGGCAAAGCTGTGGCCACTTTCATCATGGGCTCGCGCGAACTGTACGACTTTGTCGACGGCAACGAGGACATAGAACTCTACCCCGTAAACTACACCAACGACCCCTTCATCATTGCCCAAAACTACCGCATGGTGTCCATCAACTCCTGTCTCGAAGTGGACCTCATGGGGCAGGTGGCCAGCGAATCAATCGGCATGCGCCAATACAGCGGCATCGGGGGGCAGATCGACTTTGTGCGCGGCGCCACCATGTCACGCGAAGGCAAAAGCATCATTGCCATGCCCTCCACCGCAGCGGGCGGCACCATATCGCGCATCAAGCCTTTCCTCACCCCCGGCGCCGCTGTCAGCACCACGCGCAACGACGTCAACTACATCGTAACCGAATACGGCATCGCCCGCCTCAAAGGCCGCACCCTCAAGCACCGCGCCGAGGACCTCATACGTATTGCCCACCCCGACTTCCGCCCCATGCTCATAGAGGAATACGAACGCCGCTACCAATGCCACTACCAGCAGTAAAGCCCTTGGGCCAGGCCCGGGCACAGGTGGCCGCCGTGTCACGGCCCGTTCCCCTTGGCGCCCAAGGGCGCACCACCCTGCCACGCTGCTGAAAGGCCCTTGCACCGCACCTTGTTCCACTGAAGAACCGCAGTTCTTCTGCATTTGTTCTACCATACTGGTAAAACTGCCGAAGAACTGCCGAACAAGTGTCCTATTGTTGGCGGAGGCAGAACGGCCCTCCCGTGGGCGACGGTCAGGTGAGGGTTTCGGCTATCTTGTCGACATTCATGC
>DFLB01000049.1:0-49804 GCA_002373995.1 Bacteroidales bacterium UBA3630
GCATTCCAATTGGGATGCTCTTTTTTTTGCGCAAGTTCCGCGACTTCATTATGGGCGAGGTGCGCTACAACTCGCTGATGAAGACCTTCTTCACTGGATTAGATTCAATTCAGCGGTGTTCAGTTCCCCTTACGGGGTACCCCCAGGAAGCCGAAGAACTCTTCGTCGCCACCGAACGCAACGCCAAACTGCGCTACGAAGGCTACAAAAAGCTTTCCGAAATGTAGTAGTGCGGCACACTAAAAATCAGAAAAGCGAGGCCATCGGGTCTCGCTTTTCTTATTAGCTATTGCTGCGCGGCAGCGACGAGCCGCAGAAGACTACTATGTGCATTGTGCTATTATATTTCTGGTACTTCTTTTCCTGCAGTGTCAATGCAAAGCCACTCACCTTTATATTTAAAGTAGCCAATTCCGTATTCGGAGAAAACAAATCCATCCTCTAGAGTGAGCACCGAATCGAAAATCAATGGTATTTTGATGCTGCCAGTCGTGTCAACGCTACCCCATTTTCCATTGAGTTTTACTGCCCAGAAACCGTGACTATATTCACTTGCCTCATCGTACCATTGGTTATTGATAATGCTATCTGATTCATGCCTTTGAAAAGCCACCTTTCCAGCTTTCCGAACCTTCCATATATTTGATTGGTTTAGTTCTTCGCAACATAACCATAACACAGTGTCTTCTGGGGACTCACTTGTCACCCCGTTTCTACAGGCGGTTATGATGGCGAGGGCAACCATCGCCGCGCATATCATCAATACTTTCTTCATATCATAAACCATTAAAAGTTAATCACTGAAACAAACGCCGCCCTGCGGATTTTATTGCCCGCGGGGCGACGGGAATTTGCCGTTTCCGTGCAGTTTCGCCTCGCACCATTGCCATGGTGAGCATTTAATGAACGAAGCGTGGCACTGTATACCACTTCTTCCGTAAGAGGTCCTGAGAATTACCTTGATTAAAGAGGGGCAACAAGCCCACGCATAAACACGTGAACCATTATACTCTCCTTGCACATCTTTAGAATTTCTCAGGTTCCTTACGGCAAGTATCGAAGTATAACGCTTCGGTGATTTCCTTGTGAAATCGGGTGCAAGGGTACGATGTTTTTTTGACATGGCAAAATGTTTTTGTTATGGGAGGGGAAAAGAGGGGTGATGTCTGGGGTGTGCTTGGGGTGTGCTTGGGGTGTGCTTGGGGTGTACTTAGGATGAGCTTAGGATACGCTTAGGATGAGCTTAGACACGCTTAGGATGAGCTTAGGACACGCTTAGGATGTGCTTAGGATGTGCTTAGGATGGGGTGACGGGTTGTAAGGTTTTTGTTTGGGGGATACAATAAAAACGGGGAGGCGACGTTACAGGAGAGCGGATAGATTGATATGAAGACGGTTGCGAAGATAGCAGGACGGGCGGCGGCGGCAGTGGTGCTGGCGCTGTATGTGGTTGTGGCTGTGCTGAATTATTCGGTGGTGCAGTCGTATGTGGGTACTGTGGCGGGGGGTTATTTTTCGCGTGAGTGGGGCGGGGAGATCAAGATTGGAGCGTTGCATGCGATGCCGTGGGATCATTTGATTTTGCACGATGTGCTGATGGTGGATCCTGGAGGGGATACGTTGCTGGATGTGGAGACGTTGAGGGTGAGTTTCAAGCGTTTTCCGTTCAGGGGTGAGGGGCTTGAGTTGGAGCGTGTGTATTTGAAGAACGGGTATTACCATTTTGCTTCGATGGAGGTGGAGGGGCGTAGGTTGCCGGTGACTAATCTGCAGTATATTATTGATTATTATACGCATGGCGAGGTGCCGGCTGCGCCGAGCGGGGGGGTGTTTACGGTTGATGTGAAGCGGTTGACGATCAATAATCTGCACTATAAGATGGATTTGCCAGACAAGCGTCTGGTGGTGTATGAAGAGGGGGTGGAGATACCGCACATGGAGTTTTACGGGATCAGCGGTGTGATAAAGGATATATTGGTGAGGAACGATGATGTGAGGTGCAAGGTTGTTCGGTTGCGGACGAGGGAGCGGAGTGGTTTTGAGGTGGAGAAGATTGTGGGTGATGTGCACGTGAGTCCGCACGAGATCAGGACGCACGGGTTGGATGTGCGGACGGCGAAGAGCCATATTATGCTGGAGGTGGATATGGAGTATGATGGATGGGAGGAGATGGAGGATTACTTGAGTACGGTGCGTCACGCGGTGGAGATAAAGGAGGGGACGACGGTGGCGATGAGCGACGTGGCATATTGGGCACCAGTGCTTTGGGGTATTGAGGCGCAGATGGAGGCGGAGGGTTTTGTGGAGGGGACTATCAATGATTTGCAGAGCGATGTGGATGTGCGCTGGGGGAAGGCTTCGGGGCTACAGATAGCGGGGAGGCTGCAGGGTATTGAGCATCCGGAGAGCGCCCACGGCGATGTGGAGATTGAGCGATTGTGGACGAACAGTGAGGATGTGGCGGAGTTGGTGGGCAGCGAAGGGATGGCTGGGGGCGGATGGCCGTCGGTTGTCTGCAGATGGGCGAAAGAGGTTGGGCATGTGGATGTGCGGGGTAGCGTGCACGGCGGGGTTCAGGAGGCCACGACAGTGAACCTGCACGTGGGCAGCGGGATAGGGGCGCTGCGTGCAGACGTGAGTGCAAGGCCCATCGGGAAGCGAGGAATGGGGTTTGACGTAGAGGTGGGGAGTGACGGCATTGGCCTGAAGATGCTTGAGAGCGAATGGGTGAGCCGGATGGGGTTTGCGCTAAGCACGCATGGAGAATGGCGCGATATGCGTCGGGGAGAGACGCTGACAGCCGAGGTGGAGGGAGCGTTGATGAATGGTGTTGTGAGGGGTCAGCAACTGGCTCCGGTGAGCATTGCCGGCGAGGTGAGGTCAGGTACGGGGAGCGTGGAGGTGCAGTCGACAGACAGTCTGGCGCTGGCGACGGTGACAGCGGCTTTTGACCTAAGAGACAGCATCAAACGCTTGTCGGGGAAGATTGACGTGGAGCATGTGGACTTGGCTGCATTCGGGCTGGCCGAGGAGAAGTTCGGGACGCTGCGCACCAATGGCATGGTGGATGTGAGCGGAGTGGACGTGAACACGATGGAGGGTACAGCCACGCTGGAAGGTACCACGCTGGGGGAAGTGGATATAAAGCACATCAAAGTGGACGTCGAGGCCCACGAAGGGCTTAAGAACATACGCTTGAAGAGCGACCCTGTGGACGTGACGGTAAGCGGGCAGTTTGGATACGAGGACCTGCCGATAGTGGGACAGCGGTTGTGCCAAGAGGTGCTGCCGGAGGATCTGATTGACAGTTGGCAATTGGCTGTTGAGAGAAAACCCGGAGCAGACGACATGGAAGACTGCCGTTTGAACTTTCACCTGCACTGGAAAGACGACGGGCGCTTGCTGCACAAAGTAGACGAGACGCTGACGGTGGCACGCGATACCCGTATCGACGGTAGTTACAACACGTCAGAACTACTGAAGATGGTGATGCGGAGCGATTCGCTGAGAATGGGTGCTGTGGTACTGGAGAATGTGGGGCTAAGCAGCCATGCCGCCGGAGAAGACTACGTGGTGGAAGCGGAAGCACAGAGTGTCAACGTGGGCGAGATGGAGTTGGCGCAACGGGCGAATGTGAGCCTGAACAGCAACCGTCAGCGTGCGTTGGCAGGATTGACATGGGGCAGAGAAGGTAGCACATCGCGCGGAGACCTGCTGCTACGAATGAAAGAAGGTGTGATAAAGGTGCTGAAGCCAGACTTTTACATTGGCGAGACAGCATGGCAAATGGGAATAGACAGCCTGAAGGTGGACTTCAGCGAGGGATTGCAGGCTCGCGGCGAAGGCATTAGGCTGCACAGCGAACACCAGGCGGTGGAAGGGCGGCTACAGTTGGCGGGACGCGACAACGATTACGTTGAGTTGCGCTTCGACCATTTCGGCCTCGGAGGGCTAACGGACATCTTGCTGCAAGAGACCCCCATCAGCGTGGCCGGCAACATTGACGGACGCTTTACCCTCTCAGGGCTAAACGAAACGCCATATTTCAATGCCAACCTGACGGTAGATAGTTGCCACATCAACCGACAGAGCATGGGCGACGTGAGACTGCGTAGCAACTGGAACGCCGAGTTGAACATGCTCAACCTCGAGTTGAGTGGGGACCAGATAGAAGCGATGGGATGGGTGGAGCTGGGCCGTGAAGAGCAGGAGATGAACTTCAACGTGGGCTTCGACCGTTTCGACCTCGGCTTGGCGGCACCGCTGATGCGCGACTTTGCCAGCCGCTTCGAAGGCTTGCTACACGGCAACTTTGACATCACTGGCACTCTGAAAAAGCCCGTCATTATCGGCGAAGCCCTTGTGGAGAACGGAGCCCTTGGCATCGACATGACAGGCGTCACCTACTTCTTCAGCGACAGCATCCGCTTCAACAACAAGCATATCAGGCTTGACGGCTTTGAGTTGCGCGATCCACGCGACAACGTGGCCACGCTGGACGGCGAGATAAGATACGACGGGCTGGAAGACATTGAGTTAGACCTGCAACTGAGGACCGACAACCTGCTGGTGCTGGACCGTCCGCAGGGCGACAACTTCCACGGCACACTATTGGCAGCAGCAGAAGGGCACGTGGGGGGACGGCTCGACAGCCTGGAGATAGACATCAACGCACGTACGAATGCGGGAAGCCGCCTGACGGTTCCGGTCAGCGATCAACGGCAGGTAAAGGCCCAAAACTACATATCCTTTGTGGGTGACGAACGGTCAGACCAGGTGGAGCGGAAGACGAAAGAACGTAGCCAACACCTGGGGCTGGAGCTTGACTTGGCCATCACGCCCGATGTGCAACTGAACCTACCGATGGACCTCTCCGACGTGACTGTCAAAGTGGGAGCCAGCGGGTCGGGCGACCTGCACATGACGCTGGCCGGCGAGGAAATGCCGCAGGTGATGGGGAGCTATGAGATCACGTCGGGGACGATGAAGCTCGGCATTATGTCGCTGATAGAAAAGAACTTCACCATCGAGAGCGGTAGTAGCTTAGGCTTCCAGGGCAACCTGCCCGATGCTCGATTCGACCTGAAGGCTGTCTATTCGCAACGCGTGAACCTATCAACCCTGACCGGAGGGCTGAGCGACGTCAGCGGAACGCAGAAATATGTACAAGTGGAGGACGTGATAGCCATCGCCGGCACACTGCAGGAGCCCACCATCGGGTTCGACATACGCCTGCCGAACGTCGACGCCAGCGTCGAAGAGGAGGTGTTTGCCTACATCGATCGCAACAGCGAGCGCGACATGCTGAACCAGACCATCTCGCTGCTGGTGCTGGGGCAGTTCTACAACGCCAACACGTCGGCCCTGAACGGCAACATCGCCACCAGCGGCGGCACTGGCGCACTGTCGGGACTGCTGAGCGATCTGGTGGGAGTGGTAGATATCAACGTGGACTACAAGGCCGCCAACGAGGTGACGCGCGACCAGCTGGATGTCAACATCAGCAAAGACTGGGGGCGGTGGTATCTGGAGAGTACGCTGGGCTACGGCGGCGAAAGCCAGGAGCTGGAGTCGAGCAGCGCCAACAGCGCCGTTATAGATGCCCTGGTGGGCTATCGCATCAGCCCGCTGGTACACCTCTTCGCATACAACCGCACGAACACCAACGACTATACTCGCCTGGACCTGCCATACAAACAAGGTGTGGGATTGAAGCTTACAAAAGACTTCAACCGCTGGAGCGAGCTATTCATGAGAAAGAAGAAAAAAGGAGCCAAGAAGCCATGAACCTGAAGGCTGTAACAGCACTGGCGATAGCCATCGTCCTCGCAACCGGCACATTGCATGCACAGGTTGACTACAGCGTGGACTCGCTACGCGTGGTCGGGGCAGAATGGAGTGTCGACACCCTGGAAGGCTTCTACCTCAAACGCTACCAGTTCGGCGAAGGCAGTCTCTTCTGCTCGGCACAGTATCTGTGTGTAATCGAGATACCTGCACGCTCACACCGGCGGCTGGCGTTTGCCTACGACAGCGTGCTGACCGAACTGTCGGCACTGGCGCAACGCAACGATGCCTACGCCGCCGTCAACGGTTCGTTCTTCGACATGCAGCAGGGAAACCCTGTGTGCTACCTGCGTATCGACGGTGTGGAGCGCGGCGAGAACACACCGGCAAAGGAAGATTCCGTCAGGCGGAAATACTATCAGCATGCCACCTTGCTGCTATCCAAAGGACGCCCCGCACTGGTAGTGCCCGACAGCAACCGCCTGTGGGAAGCGTCGTTGCCGGACAGCAACATTATGACCGCCGGCCCCTTGCTGCTGCGTGCAGGCCAAGAGGTGCCACAACGCGATGACCGCACCTTCGTCACACGGCGCCACAACCGCACCGCCCTCGGCATCCGTCCCGACGGGACGACGCTTCTGCTGGTGGCCGACGGACGCTTCAACCATCAGGCGGAAGGATTGTCGCTGCCGGAACTGCAACGCGTGATGCGATGGTTAGGCTGCACAGAGGCCATCAACCTCGACGGTGGCGGCAGCACGACGATGTACGTCCACGACAAACCCCACGCAGGGGTGGTCAACTACCCCTCCGACAACCGCCGTCACGACCATGAAGGGCAACGCCCTGTCTCGAACGCCATCCTGGTGCTTTAGCCCCTCTGCTACTTGTGAGCCAGCTCGTCGACCGGCATACGCTCGTTGCGCTCCACGCAGGCATAGTCGCCGTGGTTCATCGAGTTGCACACCTTGTCGCTGCTGGTATACACCTCCGACTCGTATGTGCCCTCGGCCGTCGGCGTGTAGCAATAGCAAAGCTTCGAATCGCAGGAAACGAAGAGCACCGCAAGGGCGGATGCCGCTATAAGAATTCTCTTTTTCATGTCTGTATTTTTACACCGTGCCACCCGCCGCCGCTCCGCCCTCGGACCGCTGCTCGTCCGACTTTTATCGGACCACCACCGGACCATCCCCGGACCACCATCGGACCATCCCCGGACCAAGAAGCCGTAGGAGCCTATTATTCAACTTGTTGACGCTATATGGTTAGTATTTATCGTAGGAAACCACTCTTTTTCAAGCATATAAGCACAGAGGGTCTGCAACATACACAACGCCCAGCGTCCTCTTTATGCCAACCGCTTATTTAACTATTATCTCATCCACAAAGAGCCAGGCCTGCTCGCCGGCGCTGATGTGCCAGTCGGGTAGCTGGCCGAAGTTCCGGGCGCTGACTTTGATGTACTTGGCACGCGCAGCCCCTTCGACGGCAAAGGTGTGCTGCACACTCTCCTCCTGGCGGGCATGCACGGCGGCGAACTGCGTGTTCTCCACCTCGCCGTAGGGCTGCCAGTGCTCACCGTCGAGGCTGTATTCCACCCTTACGCTCTTCGGGAAGAATACCCACGAGCGCATATTCTCCAGGCAGTCCACGCCAACGGTGTGGACGGTCTGCACCTTGTCCAACTCTACCGTGGCCACCATGTCCTCCTGCCAGCCCTGCCAGCCGCCGATACGGTAGTTGGTGGTGCCGAGGATGTTGTCCACCATACCCTCGGGGCCGTTCTCCGTGTACTGCGGAGCGGGCTGCGTGAGGTAGGTGACATGCTTGTCGGTCGAGGTGCGCACCTCGATATGGCGCACCGTCTGCGACGGCAAGCGGCCTTCCCATTGTGCCACGGTGTCGCTCACCTTGTCGCGAGTGCTCTGCATGCGCCAGTCGTCGAAGACCGGGCAGGGGGTGATGCGGAGGCTGTCGGGGCACGTTTGCTCCGTCAGCACCACGGCCAGCGGCAGGCGCTCGAAGCCCTCCACACGGAGCAGAGGCTCGGTCTCCACCCATACGTCGCTGCCCGGGCAGACCTCGTACATGCCAAGGGCGGCCAGCACGTACCAGGCGCTCATCTGTCCGCAGTCCTCGTTTCCACAGAGACCGTCGGGCTGCGAGGTGTACATTTCGTCCAGTATCCGGTGCACGTAGTGTTCGGTCTTCTCGGGCTGGCCCAACAGGGAGTAGAGCCAGGCGGCATGGTGCGAGGGCTCGTTGCCGTGGGCGTACATGCCGATGAGACCAGTAACGTCGGCCTGGTCGCGTCCGCTCATAGCGTTACGCCCCTCGAAGAGGCTGTCAAGGAACGCAAGTGCGTTCTCCTTGCCGCCAAGGTGCGAGACCCAGGCACCGAGGTCGTGCGGCACATAGGTGCTGTACTGCCAGCTGTTGGCCTCGGTGAAGTGGTTGTTCACCTCGGTGGGGTCGAAGGGCGTCACCCAGCCGCCGTTGCGCTTGGCATGGGCAAAGCCGTTGCTGTCGATGATGTTCTGCCAGCTCTGGCTGCGTATCCAGTAGGTGCGCGCCGTGGCTGTGTCATGGGCCAGTTCTGCCATCTGGGCGATGCACCAGTCGTCGTAGGCGTATTCGAGGGTCTTGCTGACGCTCTCGTTGTCAATCTCTGAGCTGAGGTATCCCTGGGCCGCGTAGGTGCGGTGGGCCTCGGTGCGGTTGCTGGTGGCCACCATGGCGTCCAGCATCTGCTTCGGCGTGTAGCCGGCAATGGTGCCGTCGGGCTTCGCCAGGTGGATGTAAGCCTCGAGCATCATCGGCATCGCGTGGTAGCCAATCATGCAGTGCGTCTCGTGGCTGGCCAGCTCCCACATGGGCAGCTCGCCGCCCTGCTCGTACTGCTTCATGGCGGTGTATACAAAGTCCACCGTGCGCTCCGGCTCAATCTGCGTCAGCAGGGGGTGCAGGGCGCGGTAGGTGTCCCAGAGCGAGAAGACAGTGTACACTTCCCTACCCTCGTCGGCGACGTGAATCTTGTTGTCCGTACCACGGTAGCGACCGTCTTCATCGCTCCAGAGGTACGGTGCCGTCATGCAATGATAGAGGGCCGTGTAGAAGCAGCGCCGCTGTTCCTTGCTGCCATTTTCCACGCGCAGCTTGCCGAGGGCTGTTTCCCATGTGCGGTCGGCAGCACGGCGTGCACTCTCAAAGTCCTTACTACCAGCCATGATGAGGTTGCCGATGGCGCCTTTGATATCCACTCCGCTGATGGCCACCTGCACTTCCACGCGCTTGGTTCCGCGTGGGAAACGCACGACAGCCTGCGTCGAGTCGGCGTTGAAGTCCACCCGTTCCCACGGCACATCGGTCCGCATCGCATAGTGCAGGTGCTGGTCGGGGTTCCAGGCGCTACTCTCGCGCCAACCAACCAGCATTCCTTCCCGTTCCATAATCTTGCCGCTGAGCAGTACGTCGCGATGGTGCAGGTCTATCACAAATCCGTTATCGCTGTCACCGGCATAGGTGTAGGCGTGGTAGGCCACACGGCGGTCAGCCGTCAGCTCCACGATGGTATTCGTCCGGTCAAGCAACACCTTGTAGTAACCAGCGCGTGCCGTCTCGTTTTTGTGGCTGAAATGACTCTTGTATGCCTCCCTCCATTCACCATTCTCCACTTTCAACTCCCCATTCACCGGCATCAGCAGCACATCGCCGTAGTCCTCGCAGCCCGTGCCGCTGAGGTGTGTGTGGCTGAAGCCATAGATGGTGTCGTCGCTGTAATGGTAACCACTACAGCCGTCCCACCCGCTCAGGCGCGTGTCCGGCGAGGGCTGTATCTGGCCGAAGGGCACTATAGCTCCGGGAAATGTGTGGCCGTGACCATCGGTGCCAACCAGGGGATTGACGTATGACGTCAGTGTATCCCGCCCACACGACGCAACCAACACAGCCACAACTACAATCAACAATGCGCTCGGGCAATTCAATGCGTATCTCCGCATAACTGGTATCAATTCGTCGTTTGCTTATTGTTTCATCTTCAACAGCGCCGCCGCACCGAGGATAGCCACCTCGTTGGCGCGCAACTCGCTCATGCGTATCTGGCACGTGCCGGCATAGATATTGAGCAAGTACTTCTCAAAAGCCTTTCTCAGCGGCCTGAGCAGCGGCTCGCCCACCTGCGTCGGCCCGCCCATGAGGAAAATAGCCTCCGGAGCCGAGAAGGTGACGCTGTTGGCCATTGCCAACCCCAACTGGTCGCCCACTATCTCCCACGTCTTCAAGGCCGTGGGGTCGCCCTGATGAGCCAGTTCGCCAATCATCTTGCTGCTCACATCAGAAGTCACAGGAACACCCTTCAACTCACAGTATGTCTGCACTATGCCGCGGGCCGAAGTATAGGTCTCCAGGCATCCCTCGCGGCCGCAGGAACACTTGCGCCCGTGAGGTATAAGGATGGCATGACCCAACTCGCCGGCAGCACCCGTCGAGCCGTGCACCAAGCGACCATCCACCACAATGCCGCTACCCACGCCAGTCCCCAACGTGAACATAATGAAATGCTTCATCCCGCGCGCTCCTCCGTAGACATACTCGCCGTAGGCCGCAGCGTTGGCGTCATTGCTCAGCACCACAGGCACATCGCGATACTTCCTGATTTCCTTCCCGAAATCAAGCACACCCTTGATAGTCAAGTTCGGCGCATTATCCACGCACCCCGTGTAGTAATTGCCGTTCGGGGCCCCGATGCCGATACCCTCCAGGCTGACAGCCTCGCCGTCGCGCATCGTCTCCTCCTTCACCATCTCGTCCACCTCGTGCATCATGTCGCGCACATACGGCTCCAACTCCGTGTAGGCATTCGTCGGCAGGTTCCGACGCAAAACAATATTGCCGTTCTCCGACACCAACCCCATATCCGTATTGGTGCCCCCCATATCCACTCCTATAGAATACTTCATATAATTTGACTTTTATACTCTTTGACTCTTTGACCCTTTGACTCTTAGCCCCTTCACCCCTTAGTCTCTCTGACTTCAAACTGCAAAAATACACACTTTTTCTGACATAGCAAAAAAAAACAGCCCTGAGCCGTCAAGCAACAGGGCTGCCTTCCTTAAAGTCCACAAGACTTAGAAGCGATAGCGGAGACCCAGGGCAACACCCCAGCCAAATCCGCTGTAGCCGATAAAACTCCAGCTGGGACGCACATCGAGCGTCACCTGCAGCGGAATGGAGAAATTGTACTCCAAACCAGCCTGACCAGCCAGACCAAGGCCAAAGCCGCTATAAGCACCATTGTAGATACCAAGGTTGGCACCAACACCGGCAAACCAACCGAAATCTCCGACGATGGAACCCGTCCACTGCCAGATACCGCTGAGGTTGATATAGCCCCAATTCTGATTGCCGGCCCAACCAAGGTCGGTCTCCAGACGGTTGCCACCCATACCCCACTGAGCTGAAAGCTCGGCACCGGCACCAGAACCGAAAGCGCCGCGCACACCAAGGGTCGAAATCTGAGCGTTAGCCACAGTGCTCATTGCGAACACAGCTACGATTGCAACAATAAATTTCTTCATTTTCTTCTGTAAATTAATTTGTTAAACTTATTTTTCCTTATCGTTTGACCGCACAAAAATAAGTTAAAAAAACTAAACAGCAAAATATTATTTCAAATTTAACATTTCTCCCCCACCCACCCCACCCTCCTCATCCTAAGCACATCCAAGGCATATCCTAAGCATATCCTAAGCATATCCTAAGCATATCCTAAGCACATCCTAAGCATAACCTCTACACCCCCCTCGCATCCCCACCCCGTAAACCATCTAAAAAACAGCCAACAAAACAACACTCCCTTGCCATGTGAAAAAAAAATCGTAATTTTGCATCCGCTTATGAGTACCATTTTAGCTATCGAATCCAGCTGCGACGACACCTCCGCAGCTATCCTGCGCAACGACTGCCTACTCTCCAATGTCATTGCCAGCCAGAAAGTTCACGAACAATACGGCGGTGTCGTACCCGAGCTCGCCTCCCGCGCACACCAGCAAAACATCATCCCCGTCGTCGACGCCGCCATCCGCCAGGCTGGCATCACCAAGGAACAAATCGACGCCGTAGGCTTCACCCGGGGCCCCGGGCTCCTGGGCTCACTGCTCGTCGGTGTCAGCTTCGCCAAAAGCTTCGCCACCGCACTCGGCATCCCACTCATCGAAGTCAACCACCTCCAAGCACATGTCCTCAGCCACTTCATCGACCGCGGCGAACCCAAGCCGACATTCCCGTTCATATGCCTGCTGGTGAGCGGAGGTCACACCCAGATATTGCTGTTGCGCGACTATTTCGACATCCAATGTCTCGGCACCACCATCGACGACGCAGCCGGCGAAGCCATCGACAAAGCCGCCAAAATCATGGACCTCGGCTACCCGGGCGGCCCTGTCATCGACCGCCTCGCCAAGGAAGGCAACCCAGACGCCTTCCGCTTCGCCACCCCACACATCCCAGGCTACAACTACTCCTTCTCTGGCATCAAAACCTCCTTCCTCTACTTCCTCAGGGACAGATTGAAAGAAGACCCCGACTTCATCGAGCACCACCAAGCCGACCTCTGCGCCTCCATCCAGAAAACCATCGTCAGCTTCCTGCTCAAAAAAGTGGAACGCGCTGCCCTCGACCACCACGTCCACCAAGTAGCCATCGCCGGAGGCGTCAGCGCCAACAGCCACCTCCGCAGCGAGCTGCAGCGCATCTGCCAGAAACACCACTGGCAAGCCTTCATCCCTCCCTTCCAGTTCTGCACAGACAACGCCGCCATGGTCGGCATCGCCGCCTACTTCAAATACCTCCGCGGCGATTTCGCCGACATCAGCCTCCCCCCATACACACGATGAATTAAGAATTGAGAGTTTTGAAAGTATCAAGGTTCATAAAACACTTATGCAGGCTTGTGTGCTGCGCAAGCCTCATTCTCAATTCTCAATTCTCAATTCTCAATTCAGCAAAGGCCCAAGACCTACACTTCTCCATGCTCGACCTCGACCCCCTGCTCTTCAACCCCGCCTATGCCGGCTTCTTCGACGGCACCGGACGCTTCGGCGCCGTCTACCGCAACCAGTGGGCCTCCGTCAGCACACCCTTCCAAACCCTCACCGCCACTGCCGAACTGAGCATCCTTCGCAGCACACGCTTCCGCAACGGACTCAACGGCAGCCTCTGGATCACCAACGACCGCGCCGGCTCCCTGGGCTACGGCTCCTCCGCCGCCAGCGCCATCGTCTCCTGGTTCCAAGCCGTCGGCAACGGCGACAACCTCTTCTCCCTCGCCATCGAAGGCGGCATAGGTCAACTGGGCTTCAACCCCGAAAACATCGCCTTGGCCGACGCCACAGAAACCTTCCACCGCACTCAAGCCCTCTACCCCACCCTCGGCGCCGGCGCCGCCTGGTTCTGCCAGTGGAGCGACGAACTCTACACCAAAGCAGGTTTCGCCATGCGCAACATCAACGAACCCGACGTAAGCCACCTCGCCACCGCCGACTCTCGCCTGGCGCGCCGTTGGAACCTCTACGCACGCGGCGAATGGCGCCACTGGCCGCAATGGAGCCTCTTGCCCGTAGCCGGATACCAGCACCAAGGCCGCTACAGCGAACTCGTCTACGGTTGCGACGTGCGATGGTACGTCAACGAACACCCGCGCGACTACCTGGCCTTCTCAGCCGGCCTCCTGGCTCGCCACGGCGACGCTGCCGCCCTCAACCTCGCCGTGCTCTGGCGCGAATGGACCTTCGCCTTCAGCTACGACGCCAACCTCTCCCGCCTGGCCGAAGCCAGCCACACACTCGGCTCCTTCGAGATAGGCATCCTCTACATGATACGCAAAAAAGACCGCACCAAGAGCGCCCTACCCTGCCCCATCATCTAAAAAAGCAAAAAGCACATTCACAATGCGTACACCTTTCAAACCACTCAGCGCCACTTTCCCCTCCCGCCACACCCTTATGCTTGTGGTTTTGTGTTTTTTGTTCCCCGCCGCCCTGCATGGCCAATACCGTGTTGAACACCTCTCGAAACCCCTCAACACAGCCGGCAGCGAAACCGCAGCCCTCCAAGTGGGCGACACCGTGCTGGTCTACGCCTCCCTACCGCCCAACAGCGGCACCGGAGCCTTCGGTCTCAAACGCGAAGTGACACATCTCTACCAGGCACGCATCGCCAAAAACGGCAAACTCTCACGCCCAAAGCACGACCGGTGGGGCTTCTGCTCGCACAAAGAGCACACCGGCAACCTCGCCCTCGACCCGCTGAGCCGCGACGCCTATTTTACACGCGCCGACATAGAGTCGCTGCGCTGCGACATCTGGTGGGCACCGGCAAAAAAACGCCGCGGATGGGAGAAACCTCGCCCTCTGCGCGGCGCCGTCAACAACAACCACTCCACAGCCACCCACCCCTCCCTCGGACGTTTGCCCGACGGCACCACCATACTCTACTTCGTCAGCGACCGCGAAGGAGGCATGGGGGGCATGGACATCTG
The DNA here is from genome assembly GCA_002373995.1 of Bacteroidales bacterium UBA3630. Taxonomy (GTDB): domain Bacteria; phylum Bacteroidota; class Bacteroidia; order Bacteroidales; family P3; genus Colimorpha. Next base: position 14,330 of record DFLB01000049.1, read on the forward strand.
GTACTCGATCATCACCGACGGCATTGCCGGCGAACCCGTCAATCTGGGCCCGCAGGTCAACACCGCAGCCGACGAAATCACACCCTTCTACGACCAACCTAACGGCATCCTCTACTTCAGTTCAAACCGCGAAGGCGGTCGCGGCGGCCACGATATCTACTGCGCCGTGGGCCAGCGCAATACATGGCAACATGCCGAACCCGTCTGTGGATGCCTCAACAGCGAACAAAACGACATCTACTTCACCGTCACCCGCCACGACCCCGCCAGCAACTTCCCCGTCGGCGGCCACCTCAGCAGCAACCGCAAAGACAGCTACTTCCTCAACGACTCAATGTGCTGCTACGACATCTATCGATGGGAATTGGACAGCACACAATGGATAGTGGCCGAGGAGCCCCCGGTTGACACAACACCCTCTTACCTCTCCCTTCTCTCCTCCTTCCGCTTCCCCCTGTCGCTCTACTTCCACAACGACGACCCAGACCCCATGAGCCGCGACAGCACGACTTCGGCTGACTATGCCGACTGCCAGCTGCGCTTCGCACTGCTGCGCAGCACCTACCTCGCCCATCAGCCGGCAGCCCCCGACTCGGCCGCCATGCTTCGCTTCTTCGACTCATGCGTAGTGGGCAACTTCGACCGCGCCTTGCTGATGCTCGACGCCATCGAAGCAGCCATCGCCGACGGCAGAAGCGTGCAACTGACCGTCAGCGGCCACGCCAGCCCCGTCTTCACCGACGCCTACAATCAGATCCTCTCCCAACGCCGCATCGAATCTTTTATCAATATGATACGCGCGCGAAAAGGCGGCCTGCTGGCCCATGCGCTTGACGACGGTCGCCTCATCGTCAAGCGGCAACCCCTGGGCGCCGGCCAACGCTCAACGCTCAACGCTCAACGCTCAACTTCAAAAGACCCCGTCTACGGACTCCCCGCAGCCCTCGCCCGGCGTATCGTCATCGTCAGCTGCGAGGTAAAATAATTTTTCACTTTTTTTTGTAAGATTTCCTCACCTTTTGCGTCATATAGACAAAAGGCTCAACTTGCAATGACGAAACAACGCTACCTCGACACACTCCTACCCCTGCAGCCCACGCTACAGCTTGTGGCCGAACGGCTGCTGGGCTCCGAAACAGAAGCCGAGGATGCTGTGCAGGATCTCTTCCTCTCCCTCTGGGAAAAGAAGAATGAACTGAAGCGCGTCGTCAACCCCGAAGCCTACGCCATGCAAACACTGAAGCACCAGTGCATCAGCATCCTGCGCAAGCGAAAACCCTCAGAGAGCATCGATTCCCTGGCCGACATCAGCGACGACGAGGCTCGGCAGGAGGCCACCCTCTTCGAGGAACGCGCAGCACAGCTCGACCGCATGATGGCCCGACTGCCCGAAGTGCAACGCCAGGCCATCCAGATGCGCTACATCGACCAGCTGAGCCACGAAGAGATACAGCGCAGGCTGCACATGTCGTCAAGCAACGTATACACAACAGTCTCACGCGCCATGAGCGCCCTAAAAGCCATGAAAGATGGAAGATAAAGAATTGCAGGAACTATTTGCCGCCAAGCGCACCGTCGAAACCAACCGCCGACGGCAGGAGGATTTGGCCGCACTGATTGACAGCAAGACGCGCCGCACCCGCACGCTGTGGCCCCTGTGGACCGCCTCGGCGGCCGCCGCCATCGCACTGCTGATAGTGACGTTGCCGTCGCTCTTCAGCAGCCGCGAAGCCACTCCCTCACAAATGGCACAAGCTGAGCTGCCCGCAGTGTTACCACCCCAGCCCGAAGAGCCTGCTGCCCCAACACCCCTTATAAAACCTATAGCCAATACAGAACCCATAAAACCTATAAAACCCATAAAACCCATAACCACTATAGAAACTATAGCCACTATAGACACTATCTCCCCCCTCCCCACTCCCTCAGCCCCAGATCCAGACCCAGACCAGGATCTCTTCGATCCCGTCCCGCGCATCATGCGGCGCACCAGCACCATGCTGGCCTGCACCGACGGATGTCCCGAACCGGCAGACTACAAAGAGCCCTCCAAGAAGCACACACATATAGAATTCTTCAGCAGCCAGCAATTTGCCGAAGCAACAGCATACACCATCACGTTCAACAAATAATCACAACGACATGAAGACACATATTATCGCCCTTGCGCTTTGCCTGACAGCGTTCGCCGCACAGTCGCAGACCGAATACATCGTCGACCAGCCCCTCGGAGGGCAGATAAAGGCCATCGAGGTCCAAGAGGGATGGAATGTCCGCCTGGTGCACGACAAAGTGAACATGGTGAGCATCGTCACACCATGCGAATACTACTTCACCGAAGGCAACGAGCCCGAAATATGCAAACTCACCCCCGATGGCACGCTGGGGATTCACGAAAACCATTCTATGCCAGTCGGCACAGTGGTGGAGGTGCACTACAGCGAGCCGATAGGCCATCTGTGGCTCATGCCCAGAGCCACAGTCAGCGCCGACACGCTGCTGATGCTCAGCCAACCGAAGACGGTCTACGATGGCGAAATCATTCTGCGCAGCCGAGCCGTCTTCAGCGCCGACTACATCGGATGCAATGGCGGCCTAACGCTCAGCCTCGACAGCAATGCCACCGCCCACGTGGGCACCATCAGCGACCCGCAGCACGTAGAACTCAGTACCATGAAAGGCAGCACCCTGACGGTGGACAGCCTCGACTGCCCCGATGTGCGCTACGACCGTAACCCCAAGAGCCACGGCAACCTCACCCGCAGCGACAGCACCCGCCACCTGACGGTGAAGAGCCGCAACCGCTGGTTTGCCGACGGACTACAGTACATGCGCAACACCATAGGCTTGGAGTACAACGTGCCCTTTGCAAACAGCTACAACAACCCCTACGCCATGCCCGTCGAGCTGGTGCCTGTCGTGGGTCTGCGCACCAACACCATCCCCATGAGTCGCCGCTGGGGGCTCAGCCTCGCCTTTGAATTCGGCCTCCCCGTACAATTCTTTAGCAACAACAGCACATTGAATGGCCGCACACTTGAGATAGACACCGTGAGCCCCGGCGTGAACCGCCGCCAGTCGATGATGTACATGTACCTCGGCCTGCCCACACGTCTGCACTACCTGCCGCAAACGAGCTTCGGCAAGGCCTTCTTCGCCGACCTGCACATAGGCCTGCAGCCACGCGTCAACTTCTTCCAGCGCTACTTCAACGAGCTGCTTACGCCGGCCGGCCGGTGGGAAAGCGAAAGAAACAAGGTAGGCATCTACAACGCCTTCCAGCTGAGGGCCGAAGTTGGCTTAGGATTCCAACCCTTCTCGAACACAGAATTTAACTTCTACGTCGACCTGCTACCCACCTATCGACGGGATACAGGCATGGGCAATGTGCACACTTTCGGCTTCCAAGTGAAGTTCTGACAAAACACAGAGAGAGGCAACCTCGTGGTTGCCTCTCTTTTTTTTGTTTATCCCTGGAAGTGGGCCTTCAGCGCGTCGAGCTTCTTCTGCTTGCGGCGCTGCCATATCTCGGTGATGAGTTTCTTGGTGCTCAGGGGGAAGTCGCTCTTCATCATCCAGTCGTAGTAGGAGGGTTCCTGCTCGAAGACCTGCTCCACCGGCACGCCCTTGTGCTTGCCAAAGTTGAACACCTCGCGGTGCTGGGCGTCGTAGCCTATGTGACCCACGAGGTCGGCCCATTGGCTGTTGGCCGTGAAGCGGCTGAGGGCAGCAATGTCGTTGACCACGGGTTGGCTAACCTTGCCATTACGGTCTTTGTAGTCCACGCCCTGGTAGCGGTCCAGTTGCGCCTTGAGCACTTCATAGGTAGCTATGGTGTCGGCAGCGGCGCTGTGGGCATGCTCCAAGTCTTTCTGGCAGTAGAACTTGTAGGCGGCCACCAGCGTGCGCTGCTCCATCTGGTGGAAGATGTTCTGCACGTCGACCAGGCGGCGGCACGAGAGGTCGAAGTCGTAGCCGGCACGCAGAAACTCCTCAACCAGCAGCGGCACATCGAACTTGTTGCTGTTGTAGCCCGCCAGGTCGGCGTCGCCTATATACTCCAGCAGGCTTGGGGCAAGGTCTTTGAACGAGGGTTTGTCTGCCACATCGGCATCGGTGATGCCGTGCACGGCGGTGGTCTGCTCCGGGATATGGACGGTCCGTCCGTTCTGGTCCACGGGGCGCACACGCTCCACACGAGTATCGGTCGTGCCGTCGGGCATCACCTTGTGCAGGCATATCTCCACGATGTGGTCGTGCCCCACCTGCACGCCGGTGGTCTCGAGGTCGAAGAAAATAATAGGTTTAGTAAGGTTGAGTTGCATCTATATAAGAAGTTAAAGAAGTTAAGACAAATGCACAATTGTCTGGCGTATGGCAACCAGATGTTCGAGCAGCTTTTCGGCCAGGTCGAGACGTAGCATATTGGCGCCATCGCTCTTGGCCCGTGCCGGCTCGGGGTGGGTCTCCATAAAGATGCCGTCGGCACCCACTGCAATGGCCGCACGCCCAATGGTCTCTATCATGTCAGGCCGTCCGCCGGTGACACCAGCCGACTGATTGGGCTGTTGCAGCGAATGGGTGATATCGACCACCACGGGCACGCCGTTTTTTTGCATGGTAGGCACCCCTCGGAAGTCAACCACCAGATCCTGATAGCCAAAGGTGGTACCACGCTCGGTAAGCATAAAGTTTTCACAGCCAAAGGCACGCATCTTGCCGCTGACCTGTTCCATCGCCTCAGGCGAGAGAAACTGGCCTTTCTTGACGTTGACACACCGTCCTGTCTCAGCTGCTGCGCGCAGCAACTCTGTCTGGCGACATAGGAATGCCGGTATCTGCAGCACATCGACATAGTCGGCAGCCATCCGTGCCTCTTCGTTGGTATGGATGTCGGTCACAACAGGAACGCCATATCGTTCGCCGACCTCACGCAGCAGGCGCAAAGCCTCACGATCGCCGATACCAGTAAAGGAATTGATGCTCGAGCGATTGGCTTTACGGTAGCTTGCCTTGAAAGCAAAGGGAATGTGCAACCTTGCGCAAGTCGCCACCAGACTTTCGCATACAATAAATGGGTTCTCGCTATCCTCTACAACACAGGGACCGGCAATAAGGAAAAAGTTGCCCGAGTTGGTATAGTTTAACTTAGTTAATGCAGGTATCATCAATAACTCATTTCTTCATTGCCAAAGGCATCTGCCTCGCCGTCACCTTCCTCATTGTCACGGTTGAACCTGCGTTCTGCCGAACGTTGCAAGCTGATGATCAGCGCTCCTATCATGCGTGTCATTTCCATAAGGAACTCGCGCGACTGCTCGAACTGGCCATCGCCGAAAACACCCATATTGTGGGCCACCTCTGTATACACAACACACTCGCGGATGGCTGTCTTTGCTATCTTCAAATAATGATCAAATTGCGACTTGCTACGACTCGATCCCTCGGCTATGTTCAGCGCAATATCGTAAGCCGAATGGCAGAACGAACTCACTAAAGCTCGTTCGGAATCGGTGCGCGGTGCACTGAGCTGCGTCATCACCCAACTGGCATAGTCTGTCGCCTTACCGTAAATCCGTAAGTCCTCGAAACGGAAGAAACTTACTACTTTCTCTTCTTGCTGTTCCATCTTTGTAATGTGTTTAATGTATGTCTCGTACTTATACTATTTCGGCAAAATATTTCATAAACTGGGTACGCATTGCGACCGACGCTTTCTCGGCGGGCGCCACAGACAGCTTCCCTCGGAAGTCCTTAATGTTTTCGTAACCCTTCTTCTCCATCCACGACAGCAAGCCGTTGTTGAGGTCGCGGAGGGTGTCGATGCCATTCTTGTACAGGCAACTGACCACCTGTACACTTGTGGCGCCGGCCAGGAGCATTTTCACCACATCGTCGGCGGTGTAGACTCCTGTCGATGCACTAATGTCGCAACGCATCTTCTTGCTCATCAGCGCAACCCAGCGCAGGGTGTTGTGTATTTCCTCCGGTGTTGAGAGCCACGAAGCATTTTTCAAGCATTCCGCTTCGGTGTCAATGTCCACCTGTACATTTTTGTTGAACATCGTCACACCCTGGATACCCATCCAGCTGAGCTGCTGCAGCTGCTTGGCCATGTCAGTGAAGTAGGTACCGATCTTGATGCTGATAGGTATACTGACTGATTTACGGAGGGTATTGATAATTTGACTGAATGTCCTTTCCACATCGTCAGCCGACATCGAAGTCTCGTAAGGCAGAATGGCCATGTTGAGCTCCAACGCATCGCACTCGCAGTCCTCAAATCGTTTGGCATACGTCAGCCAATTCTCATAGGAGAAACAGTTGATGCTGCCGATAACAGGAATGGAGAGCCTCCGCTTGGCTTCGCGTATCATGGAGAAGTGCTTCTCCAGCGAATCGTCAGCCACATGCATGGCTATATACTCATAGCTGTCGCCGTAGTTGTCCGTCGGAGCCACAATGTGTGTATTCCGCTTGATGTCATAGATAATCTGCTCTTCAAAGACAGACTTGATTATCACGGCACCCGCGCCGGCGGCTTCCATTTGCACCATCTTGTCCACATCCGAGGTCAATCCGCAACTGCCAACGATGATGGGACTCTTCAACTCGAGGCCTAAATATTTGGTTTTTGTATCCATACTATGCTGTTTTTTCTCTGGTTAATATTCAATGCAAAAGTATGTAAAATATATTTACAGAAAAAAAAAATCTTTGTTTTTTTTTCACAAAGGATGCTATCCATCTGACAATCAATGCTACATTTTTTATTCCTTTCAGATAAAAACAGCGCCTGTTAATCACTTTTTTCATTTTTCAATACGCAATTCGTAAAAAAGTTGTATTTTTGCAGCCGATTTTACAGACATTTACATCTACCGATATGGAAAAACAAATTGAAGAGAAAAACACCGAAATGGGCAACATCATCAGCCGTTCGGAAGAGTTTATCCAGAAGAACCAGAAAACATTGATTATTGTCGTTGTGGCCATCCTCGTGGTCATCCTTGCCATTTTCGGCCTCCGCAAATGGTACTTCCAGCCGCGCGAAGTGCGCGCTGCCGAAGAAATGTTTGCCGCCGAACAATGGTTCGACCAAGGCGACTTCGACAAAGCCCTCAATGGCGACGACACCTACCGTGGTTTCCTTAGCGTAATCGACAGCTACGGCAGCACCAAGGCCGGCCGTCTGGCCAAATACTATGCCGGTGCATCCTATCTGCACCTCGGCAACTTCGACCAAGCCATCCACTGGCTCAAGAAGTACAACGGCAAAGATACTTTCACACGCCCGCTGGCCGAAATGATGCTCGCCGACGCCTACATGGAGAAGGGCGAGACTGCCACCGCCGCAAAGCACTACACCGCTTCTGCCGACATGAATGCCAACTACATCACCGCTCCCACGGCTCTCTTCAAGGCTGGCATGGCCTATCTCAAACTTGAAAACAGCCAGAAGGCCCTCGAGTGCTTCCAGAAAATCAAGACCGAATATCCCGAGAGCACCGAGTGGACCGAGATTGACCGCTATATCGCTCTCGCCGAGGCTACTAAATAACGAAGCGTTATTCCCCTTCTAACAGGCCGGCACCACAATGGTGGCGGCCTGTTTTTTGTGTTGCGTGCGTCGTAACAATTCCGTAACAAAAACGTAACCGAAACTTAACCGTTTCGTAACGGTTTTGTAACAATATGTCTCTACTTTTGCAGTCGTAACAAAACAACGACTACACTATGAGTATTCACGACATTATCTTGATTATCATCAACTTTGCAGGAGCTCTGGCGGTCTTCCTCTTCGCCATGAAAGAGATGAGCGAGGGTCTTCAGAAGGCCGCCGGCAGCCGAATGCGTGCCATCCTCGGCAAGATTACCAACAACCCCCTGAGCGGCATTCTCACCGGCACCGCCGTGACAGCTGTCATCCAATCCTCGTCAGCCACAACAGTGATGGTGGTCAGTTTCGTCAATGCCGGTCTGCTATCGCTCAGCGGTGCCGTGGCCGTCATTATGGGAGCCAACATCGGCACCACAGCCACCGCATGGATCATCTCTCTGCTCGGCCTTGGTGGAGGCACTGGACAACTATCCCTCTCCATGCTCCTGGCAGCCGTGAGCCTCTTCTTTATTTTCACCAAGCGCGCCTCGCTCAAACCTGTGGGTCAGACCGTCATCGGACTTGCACTGCTTCTGGTGGGTATGGATCTGTTGCAGGCCGCCATGCCCGACCTGCAGCAATACCCCGCCCTGCTTGAAGGCATTGCGTCGCTTAGCGGCTACGGGTGGTGGTCCATCCTGCTGTTCATACTGATTGGCACCGTTCTCACCTGCGTGGTGCAGTCGTCGTCGGCTATGATGGCCATCACGCTGCTCATGTGCTACAACGGTCTGCTCGGCACCGAGATGGCCATTGCCTTGGTCATGGGCCAGAACATCGGCACCACCATCACGGCCAACATCGCTGCCGCCGTTGCCAACACTGCCGGCAAGAAGGCCGCCCGCGCCCACCTGGTGTTCAACGTCGTAGGCGTTGTCGTCACACTTGTTCTGTTCCGGCCTATCACAAATCTCGTTCTCAGCGTCTTTCCCAATGATGTTCCGATGGCCATCACGCTTTTCCACACCGTCTTCAACGTCGGCAATACCTTGCTCCTCGTCTGGTTCATTCCTCAAATCATTTGGCTCGTTGACCGTATGGTGCCCGAGCACAAGGAGGCGTCTCGAGGCGACGCTCCCGAGGAGTACCACCTCAGCTATATCAGCCGAGGCCCTGTCAGCACGGCCGAGCTCAACCTGCAGAGCGCCAAACGCGAGATACAACTCTTCTCAAAACAGGTGCTGCGCATGTATGCCCTCCTTCCTGAGCTGCGCACAGCCCGCAACGAGAAGGACTTCGACGCCGTGATGCGCCGCATAGAGAAGTACGAGCAGCTGACCGATCGTATGGAGATGGAACTCACACGCTTCCTGACGCAGGCCGGCGGCGGCGACCTCAGCGCCCACGGCTCGCAACGCGTCAGTTCCATGCTCCGCATCATCGACAACCTCGAGTCCATCGGCGACAGCATACTGCAGATTGCCCTCACCCGCAAGAACAAGCGCAAGGATGCCGTCCACTTCGACGACCACCTGAATGCCAACTTGCAGCAGATGAGTCTGCTTGTGGAAAACGCGCTGATGGTGATGGATGCCAACCTGGTGGACTACGACCGCGCCGACCTCGACGCCGCCAACGATGCCGAGCAGAAAGTCAACGCCTGCCGCGACAGGTTGCGCGACGAGCACCTCGAAGCCATCAAGAAAGGCCGCTACAACTATGCCATCGGCACAGCATATAGCAGCCTCTATTCACAGTATGAAAAACTCGCCGACTATGTCATCAACGTCAGCGAAGCCATCAACCTCTGAGTCTTAAATCTCACCCCAGCATCTCGGCCAGCGCCGCCACCAGGTTCTCGCCGCCGGCGAATATCTCGCTGATGCGGGTGCCGACCATGTAGGCCGGCGTGGTGGCAATCTTGTGCTCGCTGTCGACACAGACGTCCGTGGGGCCGCAGGCCTGCACCTTGCATCCGAAGCCTGCCGCCACCTGCGCCGCCTGATTGTCGGTGGCGCCGAGGGTGAGCTGCACCTCGTAGCGGCCCAGCACCTTGGCCAGCACCATCGGAGCAATGCACATGGCCACGACGGGCTTCTTGGCGCGATAGGTTTCCAGGATGGCATCGGCCACCGTGTCCACCACCTCCATCCGCGGCCCGTCGAAGGCAAAGGTGCTCAGGTTGCGGGCAGCGCCCATGCCGCCGGGCAGGGCCAGGGCGTCGTAGTCCTCAGGGCGGTACTGTTCCAGCGGCAGCAGGTTGCCGCGGGCTATGCGTGCACTTTCCACAAAGATGTCGCGCTGCTCCATGTCGAGGACGGTGCCCTCCTCTTCGGTGTCCTCCACGTCGATGTGGGGCACCACCTCGAAGAGGCCTTCGGGGGCGAAGCATTGGTACTGCCAGCCGCGGCGGTCGACAGCCAGCATCAGGCTGAGGCACTCCTGCAGCTCGCTGCCGTCGCGGTTGCCGCAGCCGCTGAGTATGATTGCAATCTTCTTCATGGTTGGTATGGGTTTAATAGGCTTGATGGGTTTAACGGGCAATGGGCGTATAGCCCATCAGTCCCCTTAAACCCATCAAATCCATTGAATTGAGACTTACTTGTTGAACGCGTCGACGCTATCCTTGATCAGCTGGAAGGTGGCTTCGATGTCGTTGTCCAGACCCATCGAGAAGCGGATGAGGCCTTCGCTCATGCCCATCTCCTTCTGGATCTCTTCGGGCACCTCGCTCGAGGTCGACTTGCCGCTGTTGCTGAAGAGGGTCTTGAAGTAGCCGAGGCTGACGGCCAGGTAGCCGACGCCCTTCTGCTGCATGAGTTCCATGATCTTGCTGGCGCGGTCGGCCGTGCCCATGTCGATGGAGATCATGCCGCCGAAGCCGTAGCCCTCGTTCATCATCGAGCAGAACAGCTTGTAGTCGGGGTGCTCGGGCAAGCCGGGGTAGTTGTACTTGAAGCCCACTTCTTTGAAGCGCTTGGCCAGGTACATGGCGTTCTCGCCATGCTTCTTCATGCGGATGTGGAGGGTGTGGAGGTTCTTGTTGATCGAGGCGCTGCGCATCGGATCCAGCACAGGGCCGAGGAGCATGCAGGTGCCGTTGTTGACGTCGATGAGGCTGTTGATATACTCTGCAGAACCGCAGATGGCACCGGCCACGCAGTCGTTGGTGCCGTTGATGTACTTGGTCATCGAGTAGACCGTCACATCGGCTCCCAGACGGCAGGGGCTGAAGATCATGGGCGTGAAGGTGTTGTCAACGATCAGCTTGGCACCGGCGGCATGGGCCATCTTGCTCAGCTCGGGCACGTTGGCGATGCGGAGCAGGGGGTTGTTCATCGTCTCGGTGTAGACCACCTTGGTGTTGGGGTGCTCGTCGAGGGCCTTCTTGACGGCCTTGAGGTCCTGCATGTTGACAAACGTGCAGCCGACGTTGAACTTCTTGATATAGTTGGCCATGAAAGCGAAGGTGCCGCCATAGGTGGTCATGGAGGCCACGATGTGGTCGCCAGCCTTCACCTCGTGCAGCAGGGCGCACGTGATGGCGGCCAGGCCGCTACCCGTCACCCAAGCAGCCTCGGTGCCTTCCATAGCGGCCAGGCGCTGGCAGAGGGCCAGGTTGGAGGGGTTCCAGTGGCGGCTGTAGAGGAAGTAGCCCTCCGTCTCGCCATGGAAAGTCTCGGTCATCAGATGAGCCTCGGGAAAGGTAAAGGTGGCGCTGTCGCAAATGGCAGGGTTCACGCCGCGGTTGGCATCGCGGCCGTCGATACGCTGAATAGCGGTTGCAGGATCGAATTTGTTCATTGTTATCAGATATTTAATATGAATAATTTATACATTTGAGGATGCAAAAATACAACTTTTTCCGCACATGGCAAAAAAATAAATCCAAAAACAGCTCGAAACACCCAAATCCGAGGCTCTTGGTCCGGGGATGGTCCGGGGATGGTCCGATGGTGGTCCGATGGTGGTCCGACAAAAAACGGACCACCGGCGGTGAGGCGGCGGAGCACTCGCGGCAAAAATGCCCAAAGGCCACACAGCGCACGCGCGCGAAAAAATATTTTGCCATATCGCCATAGTTTCGTATCTTTGCATCGTCAATTATAATATCCATTCGCGATGAAGAAAAGCGCTATATCACTCATACTCATCCTCTTGATAGGTCTTTCGGCCACAGCCCAGAAGCCCGTCTACGAAAGCGGCATGAAGAGTTTCGGCTACAAGAACGACAACGGCACATGGCGCATCATGCCCCGTTTCCAGCGCGCCGGCGAGTTTGAAGGCGGCGTGCGCCGCTGGGCTCCCGTGAAGCTCGACGGTCACTGGGGCTGCATCGACATCGACGGCAACCTCATCTGCCGCAACCTCTTCCCGACGCAAGAAGTGGCGCGGCAGGCCGGTCGCGAATGGGAGGCCATGAGCGAACCCGGCAAGTGGGTCTACCCCGCACGCAACCAGGCCGACGGACGCTGGGGCTTCGTCGACTACTACGGCCGGTGGAAATACCAGCCCGTCTATGAAGCCGCCAACCCCCACCAGGGCAAAGACCCCAAGAGCTTCGCCTCGGTCAAGAAAGAAGGACGGTGGGGCTGCATCGACGGCCGCGGCGTGCTGGTGGTGAACAACATCTTCCTCAGCGCCGAACAAGCCGAGTCGGCAGGCGCACAATGGGCCATCGCGCGCAACTACTACACGTGGCGCGTGCCCGTCACCAACCCCAAGACAGGACTGTGGGGCTTCGTCGACTACCTTGGCCGCTGGGCCGTGCAGCCGCTCTACCAAGACCAGCGTCCCTTCGGCGAGGACAACAACTACCAGTACACGCAAGTCAAGCAAGAAGGCCGCTGGGCCAACATAGACCGCAACGGCAACATCATCAGCACCGCCATCTTTTTCACCGCCGAAGACGCCGCCTACGCCCTGCGGCAGTTCGAACACGGGCGCACCCTCGAAGGATGGCGCCTGCCCGTCACCAATCCCGCCAGCGGCAAGTGGGGATGGGTGGACTGGAGCGGCGAGTGGCGCATCAAACCCATCTATGAGGATGCCACACACTTCGCCAACGACACAGGCCTCTTCGCCACCGCCAAGCTCGACGGCTACTGGATGGCCATCAGCGACACCGGCGACGACCTTTCGCGCAACGTCTTCACCCTCAGCAGCGAAGCGTGGCAGGCCGGCGACCAGTGGGACCGCGGCGAGGAGCTCGGCCACTGGCTCTACCCCGTCATGGACAAGGGCACCCAGGCCTGGGGCTACGTCGACTACAAGGGCGAGTGGGTCATCAAGCCCACCCTCGAAGACGCCAAACTCTTCACCTACGTGTGGAACAACCGCGTGGCTCCCGCCAAGATGGACGGCAAATGGGGCTGCATCGACCACACGGGCCAGTTCGTGGTCGCCAACATCTACAACACCTCTGCCGAAGCGCAGATAGCCGGCCGCCGCTGGGCAGAAGGACGCAAATTCTAAAGGTTATTGGTTATAGGTTATTGATGAAAACACTTATTCATAATGCGACCATCGTCAACGAGGGTCGCATTTTCGTTGGTTCAGTACTGATTGACGGCGACCGCATCGCCGAAGTATTCGAAACTTCCGACCCGAGGCTTCGTCCCGTGGCCGAGGGCTTGCCCTCGGCAGCCATCGCTGACGCTCAAGGCCTGCTGTTGCTACCAGGGGTAATAGACACGCACGTGCATTTCAGGGATGGGGGGAACAGCGAGAACCCGGCGGGGACGTTCTACAGCGAAAGCCGCGCGGCACGGACGGGCGGCGTCACCTCGGTGATAGACATGCCCAACACCAAGCCGCAGACTGTGGGATTGGCCGAACTCGAGGCCAAGGAAGCCCTTGCCGCACGCGACTCGGCCGTCAACTATGGCTTCATGCTCGGCGCCACCAACGACAACATCGACACCCTGCTGGCCATCGAGCCCACGCGCTATGCAGCCATCAAGCTCTTCCTCGGCTCGTCGACGGGCAACATGCTGGTCAACAACCCCGAGCAGCTCGACCACCTCTTCCGCGACGCCCGCAAGCTCATCGTGGCCCACTGCGAGGAGGAGCGCGTGGTGCAGGCCAACCTGTCCAACGCCAAGCGAGAATACCAAGGCACTGCTGGCGAGACGGCCGCCCTGCACCCCAAGATACGCAACAACGAGGCCTGCTTCCTCAGTACCTACCACGCCATCGAGCGCGCCCGACGCTACGGCACCCGCTTCCACGTGGCCCACATCAGCACAGCCACCGAACTCTCGCTGCTCTCCAATTTCAGCATAGACAAGAAACACATCACCGCCGAGGTGACGCCCAACCACCTGTGGTTCGACGACCGCGACTATGCCGAGCTGGGCAACCTCATCAAGTGCAACCCCGCCATCAAGACGGCCGAGGACCGGCTGGCCCTCTGGGCAGCCCTTGAAGACGACCTCATCGACACCATAGCCACCGACCATGCCCCCCACCCCCTCGAGGCCAAGCGGCGCCCCTACTTCGACGCGCCGAGCGGCATACCCAGCATACAGCACTCGCTGCAGATGATGCTGGAACCTGCCATCAGCAACAACGAGTTGTTGCTGATGGCGGTGCAGAAGATGTGCCACAACCCGGCCCTGCTCTTCGGCATCAAGGATCGCGGCTTTATCCGCAAGGGCTACCGGGCCGACCTGGTGCTGGTACGTCCGGGCGTGGAAGAGACAGTCACGCGCGAATCATTACTATACAAGTGCGGCTGGAGCCCCCTCGAGGGGCAGACCTTCCACACCCGCGTGGAGCATGTGTGGGTCAACGGCGACGACACCGGCGGCGGTGCCGAAGCACTGGAGTTCAGCAAATAGAAAAAGAATGCGGCCCGCTTTGGCGGGCCGCATTCTTCATGAAATCTGTACTTACAGATTAGAAGCAGTAGCCAACGCCGACAAAGAGGTTGCCAAACGTCTGGGAGGCCTCCTCGTTGCTTTCCGGTGTGTAGGCGCAACGGTTGAGCAGACCCATGTTGTAGCCAGCCTCGAGGCGGAAGTTCTGGTACTGTGCACCGATGCCGACCATCACACCGAGGTCAAAGGATTTCAGGTTTTCCAAATCGCTCTCACCATCCTCCTTGGCATACAAGTCGTTGGTGTGAGTGGTGGTGCCGTTGAGAGAAGCGATGGGGCTGCCCGAGACGGTCTTTTCCGTCACCTCCTTAGCGGAAACGCCAATCTGGATGTTCGGACCAACAAAGGCGAAGACGGAGAGGTCGTTGCCGAGGGCGAGCTTGTAGTTGGCCAAGATGGGGATGTTGAGTTCCATCATGGTAACAGTATTCTTGATGTCGGTCGTGACACCAAGGAGCGTGTTGCTCTTGGTCTCGCTGCGGCTGTTGTAGTTGAAATAGAGGCCGCCGGAGATGCCGAGTTCATTGGAGAGGGCATAGTTGTAAGAACCGCCCACGAAGAAACCACCACCAATCTGAATCGTGGTGTCTTGGGCATACGAAGTACTGCCGGAGGTGTACTTGTAGTGGGACTTCATCGACTTACTGGAGTAGCCAGCGTTCACGCTCAGCTGGGCAAAAGCCTGGCCAGCGACCAACATAGCGGCTGCAAAAGCCACAAAAGCGAATACTTTTTTCATTGTTGTTTATGAATTTAGTTAAACATAAAGGTTTTTCGTTTATTTCTCGAGGCGTATGCGTGCGTCGACGGCGGTAACGTAGCGCGGGTTGCCAAGCAGCGGGTTGAGGTCCATCTCGGCAATCTCGGGCGCAGCCTGCACCAAAGCGCTGACGCGGGCAATCTGGTCGGCGTAGAGGTCGAGGTTGACTCCCTCCTGGCCACGCACACCCTGCAGTATCTTGTAGCCCTTGAGGTGGGTGAGCATCTCTTTGGCTTCGGCGGCGGTGATGGGGGCCAGGGCACTCTGCACGTCCTTCAGCACCTCAATGAAGATGCCGCCCAGACCGAAGAAGATCTGGTGGCCGAACTTGGCATCGCGGATGGCGCCGATGTAGACGTCGGTGCCGTCGAGCATGGGGTACATCTCCACAGCGTAGGTCTCGGGGATGACGATTAGGCGGTCGAACTCGCGGGCCACGGTGTCGAGGTCTTTGACGCCGAGGGTCACGCCGCCCACGTCGCTCTTGTGCAGCGGGCCGACGACCTTCATCACCAGCGGCACATCCTTCGAGCAGCCGACCTCCTTGGCGAAGGCCAGGGCATCCTCTTTCTTGCTCACCTCGACGCTCTTCTTGCGGCTGATACCGGCGGCATCGAGCAGCTCGTTGTAGTCGGCAATCTCCATATAGCCGTCCTTGCAGCGGTCGATGGTGCGGCGGATGCGGGCCACGTCGATGGCGGGCTGCTCCACGTGCTCAGGCTGCGGCTTGGGCGTATGGTAGACCTTGCAGATGGCGTTGCCGAGGACGCACTCTTCGGGGAAGTTGATGCGGCCCTTGGCGATGAAGTCCTCGATTTCGTCCTTCACGTTGATGATGGAGGGCAGCACGGGGAAGATGGGTTTCTTGCAGGTCTTCATCTTCTGGTCGAGCAGGTCATAGACCTCCTTGTTGCTGAACAGTCCGGGGCTGCCGAAGATGACCACCGAGAAGTCGATGTCGGTGTAGTCGTTCTCGACGGCGTTGATGATATAGCCCAGCTGCTCGGCGGTGCCGGTGGCCAGGAAGTCGATGGGGTTGCCCACCGAGCTGCCTGGGAATAGCTTCTCCAGCAGGGCGGGGCTGGCGGGGTGCTCTTTGAGCGAGGGCACCTCCATGCCGCCGTTGCTCAGCACGTCGGTCAGCATCACGGCGGGGCCGCCGGCGTGGGTGATCACGGCGCAGCGTTTGCCCTTGATTTCGGGGTGCATGAAGACGGCGCAGACAGTGGTGAGCTCCTGACGGTTCTGGCAGCGGACGATGCCGGCCTTGCGGAAGAGGGCGTCGACGGCGGCGTCGTTGGTGGCCAGGGCGCCGGTGTGCGACGAAGCGGCACGGCTGCCGGCGGCACTGCCACCGCTCTTGATGGCGGCGATGTGGCAGCCCTTGTTGATGAGGCTGCGGCTGTGCTTGAGCAGGCGCTGCGGGTCGCCGATCTTCTCCATATAGAGCATGATGACACGGCTCGAACGTTCGGGGTCGAAGGTTTCGTCGAGGTGCTCCAGCACGTCTTCGATACCGAGCTGGGCGCTGTTGCCCACGGCCCACACGCTGTTGAACTTGAGGCCGTTGCTCATGCCGTACTCTTTGATGAAGACGGCGGTGGCGCCGCTGCCGGTGATGAAGTCCACGCCTTTGGGGTCGAGGTGGGGTATCGGGGTGTCGAAGCAGCCGGCATAGTTGGTGTTGAGGAAGCCGGTGCAGTTGGGGCCGATGAGCGAGCCGCCGACGCTGTTGATGGTGTCGACGATGTGCTTCTCGATGGCGGCGCCTTCGGCGTTCTCCTCCGAGAAGCCGGCGCTGATGATGATGAAGCCCTTGGTGCCCTTCTCCTTGGCGAGCACGTCGACCGTCTGGGCGCAGAACTTGGCTGCGATGCAGAGGATGGCGCAGTCGACCTGCGGCAGGTCGTCGACCTTGGCGTAGCATTTAACGCCTTGCACTTCGGTTTCCTTTGGGTTGACGGCGTAGACCTGTCCCTTGAAGGGGCTCTCGAGGAGGTTTTTGAGGGCTTTGCCGCCGGGTTTATGCACATCGGACGAAGCACCGCAGATGACGATGCTACGGGGATTGAGTAGTTCTTTTGCTATCATATTCAGGGGTTTTATTGTTTACTAAAATATGTTTTGTAACGCTGGGGTTGCAATTATATTGTGTCATCATAAAAAAATAAAGTTCTTTTTTGGCATTTTTTTAGGATACGGGTAGTCCATCCAAGGCTCTTGGTCCGGGGATGGTCCGAGGATGGTCCGAGGGCGGTCCGAGGGCGGTCCGGGGAAAAACGGACCACGGACGGTCTGGCACCGGAGTGGCAGCGGGGAGGCAAGCGGTAAAAAAATGGCAGAATTAAAACCGTGTGGTTTTAATTCTGCCAACAGGTTACCTATTGTACGAGAGGTTACTGCCCGGTGTAGGCTTTCTTCTTGCGCGCTTTGGCACCGCCAAGGTATACGGCGACCAGCACGACGACGAAGATGCAGGCGTGGAGGACTTCGGTGATGATCATGCCTGCGGCGAGGGCTCCCAGAAGGAAGGCCAGCCCGATGAGCAGGGCCCAGAGGAAGCGGCCGGTGACGACGGTGTCGCGCACAATCTTGTAGAGGACGAAGGCCACGGTAAGCGCAAGGGCGACGACCATCGCGATGAAGGCGAGCTGGCTCATGGGCTTGATGGCGTAGCAGATGGCCGCCACGCTGAGGCCGAGCATGAGTATGAAGAGGCCTACCTTCCATTCCTTCCACTGCTTTTTTTCGACCGTCATGCCGGCTTCGACAGAGAGTTGGGCGGTAATCTGCATGGCCGCCGTCAACAGGGTGAAGGCCACGTGTGTGGCCAGCACGACGCCGGCGATGGCCCATCCGAGGCCGACTATCGACTTGCGGCAGAACCAACCGATGCAGGGCATTCCCGCCTCGGGGCCGAATTTCATGGCCGGCAGGCTGCCCAAGAAACAGTAGTAGAGCACTGCCAGGAGCGAGAGGCCGAAGAGGGTGTACAGCACGGGATAGTACTGGGCCTTGCCGCGGTGACGGATGAAGAAGTTGAAGACGGCCATTGTCTCGACGAGGACAAGGATGATAATGAGGCACGCCAACGGGGGGAGGCCCAGCGGGTTGCCGCAATGAAGCCCGAGCAGGTCGGGAAGGTTCATGTATTGCATAGGTTTGATGTTATAGGTTGTTCAATCTGTGTTGTATAGCGGGCTGGATTCTCATGCATCGACTTTCCGGATCTGGATCAAGGCTGTCTTGCCGTCGATGACCTCTATCTCAGTGCCATCCTGCATGGTATCGGCCAGGAGGAGGCTGGTGCAGAGCGTTTCGGCGCAGATGTATTGGCGATGACGCTCGACGGCATTGTTCCACTCACCGCTTTGCAGGGTGATGGCAATGCGGTCGGTGACGTCGAACTGTTCCTTGCGGATGTTTTGGATGCGGTTCACCAGTTCGCGGGCGATGCCTTCGTCGATGAGTTCGGGGGTGAGCGTGATGTCGAGGGCCACGGTGAGGCTGCCGTCGTTGGCGACGACCCATCCGGGGATGTCCTGGGTGGCGATTTCGACGTCGCCAAGCGTCACCTCGCAGTCCTGTCCCTCCACGTTGACCGTGCAGCGGCCTTCAGCCTCCAGCGCGTTGATCTGTTGCTGTCCGAAGGCCATTATTGCCGCTCCGAGCGCCTTCATCACCTTGCCATAGCGGGGGCCGAGGGTCTTGAAGTTGGGCTTGATCTTCTTGACCAGCAGGTCATTGTCGGCAGCCAGGAACTCCACGGCCTTGACGTTGAGCTCGGAGCAGATGAGGTGCTGCACACGCTCGATTTGGGCGCGCATGGCCTCGTCGCGCACGGGGATGACAATCTTCTGCAGCGGCTGGCGCACGCGGAGGTTGCTCTTCTTGCGCAGGCCCAGCACCATGGAGCATATCTTCTGGGCCAGCTGCATCCGCTGTTCAAGGCTCTTGTCGATCATTTCCACGTGCACCTCGGGGAAAGGCAGATAGTGCACGCTCTCAGTGTCGTGGCGGTGGGCTACGGCATTGAGGTCAAGAAACATGCGCTCGCTGAAGAAAGGAGCTATCGGAGCCATGAGGCGGCTGAGGGTTTCGAGGCAGGTGTAGAGGGTCTGGTAGGCGGAGAGCTTGTCGTCCGACATCTCACCACGCCAGAAACGGCGGCGGCTCAGGCGCACATACCAGTTGCTGAGATAGGCATCCACAAAGGTGTCGATAGCGCGGCCAGCGCGCGTGGGCTCATAGTCCTCCATAGCCTCTTCCACAGTCTTCACCAGCGTGTTCAGCTCGCTCAGTATCCAGCGGTCTATCTCGGGCCGCTCGGCCAGCGGAAGGTCCTTCTGACTGTAGTCGAAGCCGTCGATATTGGCGTACAGCGCGAAGAAGCTGTAGGTGTTGTAGAGCGTGCCGAAGAGTTTGCGGCGCACCTCGTCGACACCTTCGACATCGAACTTCAGGTTGTCCCAAGGCTGAGAGTTGGTGATCATGTACCAGCGCGTAGCGTCGGGGCCGTATTTGCCGAGGGTCTCGAAGGGGTCGACGGCATTGCCAAGGCGCTTGGACATCTTGTTGCCGTTCTTGTCGAGCACCAGGCCGTTGGAGATAACGTTCTTGAAGGCCACGCTGTCGAAGCACATGGTGGCGATGGCATGGAGGGTGTAGAACCAACCGCGGGTCTGGTCGACGCCCTCGGCGATGAAGTCGGCGGGGAACTGGTCGGCTTTCAGGGGTTCGCCCATGTAGTGGATCTGGGCGTAGGGCATGGCGCCACTGTCGAACCAGACGTCGATTAGGTCGGGCTCGCGATGCATGGGTTTGCCGCTGTCGCTGACGAGGACAACGCCGTCGATATATGGACGGTGCAGGTCGAAGTCCTTGCCGGCGTAGGGATTGTCCTTCATCACGCCGGCGGCGACTGCCTTGTCGATCTCCTTGCGGAGCTCGTCGACGCTACCGATGCACTTCTCCTCGCGGCCGTCCTCGGTGCGCCAGATGGGTAGCGGGGTGCCCCAATAGCGGCTGCGGCTGAGGTTCCAGTCCACGATGTTCTCCAGCCAGTTGCCGAAGCGTCCGGTGCCGGTGGCCTCGGGCTTCCAGTTGATGGTGCGGTTGAGCTCGATCATGCGGTCCTTGAGGGCCGTGGTGCGGATGAACCAGCTGTCGAGCGGGTAATAGAGCACCGGCTTGTCGGTGCGCCAGCAGTGGGGGTAGCTGTGGGTGTGCTTCTCGCTCTTGAAGAGCTTGCCTTCGCCCTTGAGCATGATGACCAGCTCGACGTCGAGGCTCATGTCCTTCTCGGTCTTGGTGGGGTCGTAGGCGTTCTTGACGAACTTGCCGGCGTACTGGCCGTAGAGTTCGGTATTCATGTTCGCTTTGACCCATTCGGGATCAAGGTCTTCTATCGGGGCAAAGCGGCCACGTTTGTCGACCATAGGCAGTTGCTTGCCGTCGCGGTCGAAGAGCAGCAGCTCGCCGATGCCGGCTTTCTTGGCCACACGCGCATCGTCGGCGCCAAAGGTGGGGGCGATGTGCACGATGCCGGTACCGTCCTCGGTGGTAACGTAGTCGCCCAGGATGATGCGGAAGGAGCCCTGGTCGGAGACCTCGTGGGGCTGCACCCAGGGGATGAGCTGCTCATAGCGCAGACCTTCGAGGTCCTTGCCCTTACACTCGCCAACGATCTTGTATTCAGGGCTCTTACCCTCGGGGAACATGGAGCCTACCAAGGCTTTGGCCATGATGATGCGGCAGGGTTTCTCGGTGTAGGGATGAGTGGTTTCCAGCAACACATAGTCAATATTGGGCCCCACGCAGAGGGCGGTATTCGAGGGCAATGTCCAAGGTGTGGTGGTCCAGGCAATGGCGTAGGTCTCGTCGCGGTCGCAGAGCTTGAACATGGCCACGCAGGTGGTGTCCTTCACGTCGCGGTAGCAGCCGGGCATGTTGAGCTCGTGGCTGCTGAGGCCCGTGCCTGCGGCGGGGCTGTAGGGCTGGATGGTGTAGCCTTTGTAGAGCAACCCCTTGTCGTAGAGCTTCTTCAGCAGGAACCAGAGGGTCTCGATATACTCGTTGTCGAAGGTGATATAGGGGTGTTCCAGGTCGACCCAGTAGCCCATCACGCGCGTCAGCTCGTCCCACAACTCCTTGTATTTCATCACCTCCTGGCGGCAGGCGCGGTTGTACTCGTCGACGGAGATCTTCTTGCCGATGTCCTCCTTGGTGATGCCGAGGTTCTTCTCCACACCGAGCTCCACGGGCAGGCCGTGGGTGTCCCAACCGGCCTTGCGGTCGACGAAATAGCCTTTCTGGGCCTTGTAGCGGCAAAAGACGTCCTTGATGGTGCGTGCCATCACGTGGTGGATACCCGGCTTGCCGTTAGCGCTCGGCGGGCCGTCGTAGAAGACAAACGAAGGGTGGCCCTCGGCCAGGCGCTGGCCCTTCTCGAAGATAGCGTTCTCCTCCCAGTAGCGGCGCACTTCCTCGCCGATACGGGTCAAATCCAGTTGTTTATATTCCTTGTATGACATAATTCAGCAGTTGGTGGATAGTGGATGGCTTAATATTATCTTAAACATCAATTACTTACCCAATTACATATTCACAATATCGAACTTGCAAAAATACAAATTTTCTTAATAATAAAAACAAAAAGTTGGCACCCCCTTCGGGGCGGAACCTCCCATAGCCTCGCCACCCTGAAGCCCTCGCGCCCAGACCCATACGCTATACATCTGGAAATCAACTTAATCCGACACCCGCCGCATGCCCTGCCGGAGCACGTTTTTGCGCGGCAATGTAAAAGCCTAAACCACAGCAAGCTGCAAGTTCTTGGTCCGGGGATGGTCCGGGGATGGTCCGAGGATGGTCCGAGGGTGGTCCGACAAAAGCCGGACGGAGGGCGGTCAGGAGGCGGTGCGGCGACGGGATTGCAAGCGGGGAAAAAACATTGACAAATATTTTTTTCGCCTATACAATAATTATAAAGAGATGCCGTTATCAGTTAGTTATGACTAAAAATGCGACCACACACGATACACGGCAGGAGCTGGAGCACGAGATAGGCGCCTGCCGCCTGCTGTTCGAGAAGAAGACGCGCGACTACGGCACCTCATGGCGCATACTGCGCCTGCCGTCGTTGACAGACCAGATATTCATCAAAGCCAACCGCATACGCAGCATACAGGAAAGCGGCGAGAACCACGTGGGCGACGACGTGCGGGGCGAGTTCGTAGCCATGGTCAACTACGCAGTCATGGCCCTGATGCAACAGGAACTCGAAGCTGCCGCCAACAGCCAGCTCGACCTGCCGTTAGACGAAGCCATGAGCCTCTACGACAGCCACATGCGCCGAACCATCGACCTGCTGGCCGACAAGAACCACGACTACGGCGAGGCCTGGCGCCAGATGCGCATCAGCTCCATGGTGGACCTCATCCTGATGAAGCTCCGCCGCATCAAGCAGATTGAAGACCACCAGGGGCGCACGCTCGTCAGCGAAGGCGTCGAGGGGGGCTACATGGACATCATCAACTACTCGCTCTTCTGCCTCGTGCGCATGACGGAAGAGCAGGAAACCGACAACTGAAAAAAAGGAGACAAGCCATGATAAAAGACACAAAAGCAAACTATACACTCAACGTCGTCTGCCGATGGATTGTGGGGCTGGTGTTCCTCTTCTCGTCGCTGACCAAAGGTGTCGACCCGATGGGCACCACCTTCAAGGTGCAGGAATACATGACCGCCTGGAGCATAGGCAGCATCACCTTCGAATGGGCACTGCCCCTGGCGGGGGTGCTGTCGGTGGCGCTGATATGCGCCGAGTTCCTGGTAGGCGTGCTGCTCATCGCCAACGCCTACCGCCGCCTGTCGGCATGGCTGCTGGCAGCCATGATGCTCTTCTTCACCGCCACAACCTTCATCGACGCCCTCACCAACAAGGTGACAGACTGCGGCTGCTTCGGCGACGCCATCAAACTGACCAACTGGCAAACCTTCTGGAAGAACATAGCCCTCGACGTGCCGACGGTGTGGATCGTCCTCTCGCGCAACCTGCGCCGCAAACGCCGCTTCGAACGCGACGGCATCGTCTTCATCGTCTCGCTGGCCGCCATGCTGGTCTTCGCCAACTACAACATCCAGCACGAGCCCCTCATCGACTTCCGCCCCTGGAAGATAGGCAACCGAATGATTGAAGAACGCGAGGCCATGAACCACCTCGACCTGCGCAACATCGAGACCGGCGAAGAACGCACGGTGGACTACCGCAACGGCGATTGGGCCTCGGTGCCGGAAGAGTACAAAGACTTCAGCCGCTGGGAGATACTGCGCTCCACCAGCGACGAACCCTTCGAGATCAAAGCCCCTGGCTTCTCGATGATGGACATCGGCGGCGACGACCACGCGCTGGAACTGCTGCCCGCCGAGGACGGCCTGCTCGTCGCCACCATCCACCACCTGGACGACATGGACGACAAAGGCACCCGCGAACTCAGGCTGGCCATCAGCCTGGCCGAAGAGAACGACCTCCGCATCGTGCTCCTCACCTCGGCGCTGCCCGAGGAGATACAGGCCTGGCTCTACGAGCAGGGCATCAGCGGGCTCGACTACCTCTTTGCCGACGCCACCGCCATCGAGACCATGATGCGCGGCAACCCGGGTTTCATGTTCATCAAGGACGCCACCGTGATTGACAAAGGCCGCAAAGCGGGAAAGCTGAGAATAAAAGAGTGAACACTCAAACACTGAACACTAAACACAAACATTAATGATACAAAGAATTCAATCCTTCTGGCTGGTGTTGGCAGCCTGCTGCATGGCGCTCTGCTTCATGTTTCCCACGGCGCAGTACCGCCTCGACATGGCCGCCACAGGCCAAAAAGCCGAAGCCAGGCTCGACCTCATCGCACAAGACAACCCCGAGATGCTCGACCAGATACAGACCATCGCCCCCGTGGTGGGCTACAGCCAGACCGCCAGCGGCTTCAAGACATGGCCCCTCATCGTGCTGGCAGCACTGACCGGCTGCATCGCCGTCGCCGCCATCTTCCTCTTCAAGAACCGCGTGCTGCAGATGCGCGTGGTTGCCGTGGGCTTCCTGCTGAACGTGGTCTACGTCTTCCTGCTCTTCTTCTGGGCTGTGGACAACTACGGCAAGACCGTGGTGCAAGCCCTGGGCGGCAGCAATCTGCAGGTCACATGGTTTGTCGGCGCCTACGCACCGCTGGCCTCCATCGTGCTGCTCGTGCTGGCACATCGCGGCATCAAGAAAGACGAAGCCACCGTGCGCGCCGCCGACCGGTTGAGATGAACCCCTGATAGCTGAACGATGAACGTTGAAATAAGCGACATAGGACAGCTGAACGAGGTGGCACGGAATTTGCTCACCTCTTTCAAAGACGAGCGTTTCTTCGCCTTCTTCGGCAAGATGGGCGTAGGCAAAACGACCCTCATCAAAGAGATCTGCCATGTGCTGGGAGTGGAAGACACGGTGTGCAGCCCCACCTTCGCCATCGTGAACGAATACTCGACCGCATCCAACGAACCGGTCTACCACTTCGACTTCTACAGGCTGAAGAATCTCGCTGAAGCCTACGACATCGGCTATGAAGAGTACTTCTACAGCGGATGCTACTGCTTCACCGAGTGGACAGAAAAGGTGGAAGAACTGCTTCCGGAGCACTACGTGCGGGTGGAGATAGAAGAGACCAACGGCAAACGACAACTGAACGCGAACATAATAGAACAATGAACAATAAAGAATCCCTTGTGCTGGCACGACTGGCAGCCCAGATAATGGATGAAAAGAAAGCCGAGGACGTCCGCATCCTCGACCTAAGCAAGGTGCACGGCGCTCCGGCAGAGTATTTTGTCATCGCCACCGGCAACGTACCGTCGCACGTGTCGGCCCTGAGCGATGCAGTGTATGAAAGCGTCAAGAAAGCCACTGGCATGGCCCCCCACAAGGTGGAGGGCTACAACAATGCTGAATGGATACTGATGGACTATTTCGACGTGGTGATCCACATATTCCAAAAAGACAAACGCGCCTTCTACCGTCTTGATGAACTATGGAGCGACGGCGAAGAAATGCCTCTCACCACAAAAGCTTAACAACATCATGGCAGAACAACCCCAACAACCCCAACAACCCAACCGTGGCAACCGACCCAAAGGGCCGCGCGTGATGTACATCGTCTACCTTGTCATCATGCTGCTACTTGTGTGGTCGCTCTTTGGCGGCAAGAGCGACTCCGGCTCGAAACGCGAAATCAGCTGGGAACGCCTGGAACCCATCCTCGAACATGAATACTATGAAAGCATCACCGTCATCAACCAAGAGGTGGCGCAGATACGCATCAAACCCGAGGTGGCCCGACGCGACACCGTCACCTATCGCGACATACTGACACGCACCATCGCCGGCACACAGGGTCCGATGGGCTACTATGTCTACAACATCGGCAATCTGGAACACTTCGACAAGGAATTGGCCGTTGTCGAAGCCCGCACAGGAAAACACATCAGCTACCGTATCGAGACCCGCAGCAACGCCTGGCGCGAGTTGCTCGTCTGGTTCGGTCCACTGCTGATGTTCATCTTTTTCTTCTGGATCATGGGTGCCATAGGTCGCAGACAGATGGGTGGCGAAAACAGCGGCGGATTTAACATCTTCGGGTTCGGCCGCAGCAATGCCAAGCAATACGATGCCACCAAGCAGAACAACGTCACATTCAAGGACGTGGCAGGCTTGGCTGGCGCCAAAGAAGAAGTCATGGAAGTGGTGGACTTCCTCAAGAACCCGTCACACTACACAGAGCTGGGCGGCAAGATACCCAAAGGGGTGCTGCTGGTAGGACCTCCAGGCACCGGCAAAACACTGCTGGCCAAGGCTGTGGCTGGCGAGGCCGGGGTGCCATTCTTCAGCATGAGCGGTTCCGACTTTGTGGAAATGTTCGTCGGCGTAGGTGCATCGCGCGTACGCGGCCTCTTCGACGAAGCCAAGAAGAAATCTCCCTGCATTATCTTTATTGATGAGATCGACGCCGTGGGACGCGCCCGTGGACGTGCTGGTATCACCGGTGGCAACGACGAGCGCGAGAGCACACTCAACCAGCTACTCACAGAGATGGACGGGTTCTCCTCCACTACCAATGTCATCGTTATGGCTGCCACCAACCGCGCCGACGTGCTCGACAAGGCACTGCTCCGCGCCGGACGTTTCGACCGCCAAATCTATGTCGAACTGCCAGACCTCGAGGAGCGCAAGGCCATCTTTGCCGTGCACATGAAAAACCTCAAAATCAACAAAGACAAAAACAGCGAAGGCTATATAGACCGCTCTTTCCTTGCCAAACAGACTCCGGGGTTTTCAGGGGCCGACATTGCCAACGTCTGCAACGAAGCAGCCCTCGTTGCCGCCCGCAAAAACAAGAAACAGATTGACAAACAAGACTTCCTCGATGCAGTGGATCGCATTGTCGGAGGCCTTGAGAAACGCACCAAAGTGCTTACCGACCAGGAAAAACATACTATTGCATACCACGAATCGGGTCACGCCTCGGTCAGTTGGCTACTGCGATGGGCCAATCCTCTGGTCAAAGTCACTATAGTCCCGCGCGGAAAGGCACTCGGTGCCGCATGGTATCTGCCCGAAGAGAGGCAGATAACCACCTACGAACAGATGTTCGACGAGATGACATCCCTTATGGCCGGCCGTGCAGCAGAGGAGATAGTATACGGGAAAATTAGCACCGGTGCGCTGAACGACATCGAACGCGCCACCAAAATGGCCCAGGCACTGGTAACATACTACGGCATGAGCCCCGAAGTGGGCAACATCAGCTTCTACGACTCGACAGGCCAAAGCGAGTGGGGGCTCACCAAACCCTTCAGTGAGAAGACCGCAGAGACCATCGACAAAGAGGTGCGCCGCATGGTGGAAGAGGCCTATGCCAAAGCTAAGGAATTGCTGCTCAGCCACCGTTCTCAACTCGACCAACTGGCATCCCAACTCTACGACAAAGAAGTGCTCTTCCGCGAAGACCTGGAACACATCTATGGCCCTCGCCCATGGGAGAACACCGACCCTACTAAACCCGACACATCAGACGAGCAAGAGACAGAAGAAGAGCCCGATTCAGCAGACGCCAACAAAGATTTCGAAGAGGTATGAATAACTTTTGGACACGCACCGTCAGCGCCATTGTGTATGTAGTCCTTTTCCTCGGATGCATATACAGCAGTGCTCTGCTGAAAAATCCCATCGCAGGCGGCATCATCTTCACCGCATTCCTGCTTTTTGTTGCCTGCGGATGCTCTTTCGAGTTTTTCCGCATCGTGGGCAAACAAGGTGCCACACCCTGCCAACCACTGGGCTACACCCTTACTGTACTGACCGTTATAGCGTTGGCCTGTATTTCTTGCTTTAACAGCGTTCAGGGATATATGTTCTTTGGCATTGGTATGACACTGCTACCCATAGCTTTTGGCGCAGCTGCCATTGCGCAATTGTGGGGTCATAGCGATCAGCCCTTCCGTGACGCCGCCTATACCCTTGTACCCATGCTATATGCCGCCATCCCGCTGGGTCTCATGCCTCTGCTTCACATCAGTTACAACACTCTCGTGATGGTGCTCATCATGGTTTGGATGAACGATAATGGTGCCTACATGGGCGGTTCAATCTACGGCCGCCACAAGATGTGGCCTCGTCATTCGCCAGGCAAAACATGGGAGGGCACCCTGACTGGCATCGCTATCACACTCCTCGTCGCCGTCTTCATTGGTCCACTGTTCAATAGCAACATAGCGTGGTACCACTGGCTGGTCTTGGGACTCATCTGCAGTGTCATCGACACCCTCGGCGACCTTGTCGAAAGTATGCTCAAACGCTCTGTCGGCATGAAAGACAGCGGACGCATCATGCCAGGACATGGCGGTTTCCTCGACCGTTTCGACAGTCTACTCATCGCCACGCCCTTCGTCTTCGTTTACCTCACTCTCTTTGTTAAGATATGACCCTTGCCGACCAAATACTCTACGAGGACAATCACCTGCTGGCACTCAATAAATTGCCTGGCCAGATTACCCAGGGCGACAAGACCGGCGACCCATCGCTGGCCGACCTCGTCAAGGTCTTTCTCAAAGAGCGCGACAACAAGCCTGGCAACGTCTACTGTGGAGTCATCCACCGCCTCGACAGGCCCGTAAGTGGCGTGGTACTACTGGCCAAGACAAGCAAAGCCCTCAGCCGTATGGTGGAGAAAGTACGTACCCGCGACTTTGAGAAACACTACTGGGCTGTGGTGAAGAACGCGCCCCCTCATCCTGCCGACATACTCGAGAACTGGCTAATCAAAGTCGAGGAACGCAACAAAAGCTACGTCGTCTCCTCTGGCCGACCAAACGCCAAGCTGGCTCGTCTGGAATATCGTGATATAGCCCTTAGCAACGGCGGGTATCATCTGCTCGACATCAACCTCCACACCGGCCGCCATCACCAGATTCGATGCCAGCTGGCAAATATAGGTTGTCCCATCAAGGGGGACCTGAAATACGGTGCCGAACGCAGCAACCCTGACGGCAGCATTTCGCTCCATGCCCACTCCGTCTCTTTCGAGCATCCCGTCACACATCAACAGATGACAATCACTGCTCCCAATCCCGAAATAGAATTAATGTTTAATATAAAATAATATGCACAAGCGTATTTTTCTCACCGCATCACTTTTCCTCATAAGCCTCACTGCCAACACTCAGCAAGTGGTGGAAAACACCACGGAGAGGCTTAGCATCCACTACAGTACACCCCGCCTCGAGACTATCGAGGGTGATGGCTTTTTCCTCTACGACCTTCCGGGCTATCACCAGAGCGGTGCCGTAGGGACACCCTCGTTGCCTGTCTTGGGTAGCCTGCTGTCAGTACCGTTCTGTGACGGCATGGATATTGTCGTAACGAATGCTGTCTACGACACCATCAGCCTTACCGCAGTGCAGCTGCGACCCATGCAGCCCTCTCGCTTCAAAAGCGATACCAGCGCCGTCACGTGGTTCTATGACGAGAAAACATACACTTCTGATCATTTCCATCAACTCCCGCTGGCCTCTGTCGAGCATCTCGGCATCGCCCGCGACAGAAACCTGGCACTGATCTCCTTCTCGCCAATCAGCTACAACCCTGTCAGCAACAAAGCCGTCGTATGCCGAAGTGCCGATATCACCATCCGCTTCCGCAATGCCGACGCTGCCCGCACTGCCGAATACTATAACCGCTACCATACACCCGCCTTCTCTGTCGGTCCCACTCTCAACGATTTGGCAATCACCAAAGGCGTCACCACATCCACCCCTCTGCGCATGGTCATCCTCGCCGGTCCCACACTGGAATGCTATGCCCTCCAGCAATTTGCCGACTGGAAGCGTTCGCAGGGAATGATTGTTGACCTCATCTACGCCTCTTCCGGCCAATCTGCCACCACCCTCGCCAACCAGCTGAAGCAAATGTACACCGATGCCACCGATGACGCTCCCGCTCCCACATACCTCCTCCTCGTCGGCGACCGTGGTCAGATGCCCGCCCACGCCACCAAACTCTCTGGTGGTTGGAGCTACGGGTACGATTCCTACGATCACATTACCGACCTCTACTACACCACATGGACCGATGGCGACTACCTCCCCGACTGCTATTGGGGGCGATTTTCTGCAACCGACACCACAACACTGCGCTCCATTATCGACAAAACGCTCTACTACGAGCGCTACCTCTTCGCTCACGACGACTACTTGACTCGTGCCGCACTCATCGCCGGTGTCGACCACAACTATAATTTTGGATACAGCCATGCCGATCCGGCCATGGACTACGTCGCCTACCATTACCTCAACAGCGACAACGGCATCTACACACTCTCCTACTACAAGAACAATACCTCTTCGGCTCCCGACGGGGTCACCGTCACCGGCAGCAGCCAAAGCAGCAACGCCGCCACCCAATTGCGCAGCATCTACAACACCGGCGCCGGATGGATCAACTACAGCGCCCACGGCGACTGGAACTGCTGGGCCGAGCCCTCCTTCACTGTAACCAACGTCAACACCATGTCCAATTTCGACATGCCGTCATTCATGATTGGCAACTGCTGTCTGACCAACAAGTTCGACAAAGCAACCTGCCTCGGCGAAGCCCTCCTCCGCCGTGCCGACCGCGCTGGTGCTGTGATCTACATCGGTGGCACCAATTCCACCATCTGGGACGAAGACTTCTACTGGGCCGTCGGTGTGCGCGGCTCCATCAGCGCCACCATGTCGCTCCAGTACAATGCCTCCAACATGGGCATCTACGATCGTCTCTTCCACACCCACGGCGAAGACCTCTCCGATTATGCCATCACTGCCGGCAAGATTGTCATGCAGGGCAACATGGCTGTCAACTCTTCTTCTTCCTCCAACAAGCAGTACTATTGGGAGATCTACGAAATCATGGGCGACCCGTCGCTGATGCCCTGGCTCGGCAAAGCCAAGGTCCTCCAAGCCTCAGCCATCCAACTCAACACCTCCAGCCTCAGTGTTTCCGCCGTCGCTGGTGCCTACGTAGCCCTTGTCACCACCGCCACCCACGACGTACTTTCGGCGGTCTTCGCCGGCACCAACGGACTGGCCATCCTTCCCATCCCCGAGGGCGCACAACTCTCCGATTGCTCCGTCGCCATCACCGCACAGGGCTACAAGCCCTTCTTCAAAGCCTGCACCTCCTCTTTCGTCGGCATCGGCTCACCCCTTGCCACACAGCCTTCCATCTATCCCAACCCCGCCACCAGCCGTTGCACCGTCGAAGCTGACGGATTGCAACGCATCTTTTTGCTTGACCTCAAAGGACAGCAACTGCTGGCCGCCAGCGCCACCGATAACCGCTGCACGCTCCACCTCGGCTCTCTCAGCGCGGGCATCTATCTGCTCCGTGCCGAGACAGCCACCGGTATCAGCTTCCAAAAGCTAATCGTGGAATAACCCTCCCCTGGGAGCTTTACCCAAAGAAGGCCGTGGGCCAAAGCCCACGGCCTTCTCTCTTACTGTCGCCAGAGGGCGTCAATACCCCAATATCTTAAGCATCGACTTGTAACTCTGCTCCTTAGCGAATAGTTTCGTCGTATATTCTCCGTTCTCGTCCTTATCTATTATCACATGCTTCGGCGCCGGTATCAGGCAATGCTGTATGCCGCCATATCCACCGATGCTCTCCTGGTAGGCGCCCGTATGGAAAAAGCCTATGTAAAGCGGATCATCCTTCTGCAACTTCGGCAGGAAGATGGCATTGGCATGACTGTCTGCATTATAATAGTCCTCCGAGTCGCACGTCAGCCCTCCCAAGAACACCCGTTGGTACTCACAGTCCCAATGGTTGATCGGCAACATGATAAACCTCTGATTGATACCCCATGTATCAGGCAACGTGGTGATGAAACTCGAATCAATCATATACCACAACTCTCTGTCGTTCTGTTGTTTTTGGTCAAGGATACTGTAAAGCGTTGCACCGCTCTCGCCCACCGTAAACGACCCAAACTCCGTATATATATCCGGCTCTTCCACTCCACGCAGCGCACAGATGGCCTTGATCTGGGCCAGGATCTCTTCCGCCATGTATTCGTAGTCATAGTTGCTCGCAAGGCTAACCTTGCACGGAAAGCCCCCCCCGATATTCAGCGAGTCCAACTCCGGACACACCCGCTTCAGGTCGCAATAGACATTCACGCACTTTGCCAACTCGTTCCAGTAGTACGCCGTGTCGCGTATGCCGGTATTGATAAAGAAATGCAACATCTTGAAGCGGAATTTGGTATTCGGCTTCACCTGTTCTTCATAGAAAGACACAATGTCATGATACCGGATACCCAATCGCGAGGTATAGAAGTCAAACTTCGGCTCTTCCTCGGCGGCAATCCGGATACCCAATTGCATCGGCTCGCCACCATCCGGCAATGTCCGGTCAAGGGTGTAGTACTCATTTTTGTTATCCAAAACAGGCACCACATTCTTAAATCCATCGTTGAAAATCTCGACGATATTCTCTATATATTGCTCTTTTTTGAACCCATTGCAGACAATCACTTTGTCTTTCCCGATGAGCCCTTGCGAGTGCAATTCCTGAACAAGATTGATATCGAAAGCCGACGAAGTCTCAAGATTGATATCGTTCTTCAACGCCTCTTCCAACACAAACGAAAAGTGGTTACTCTTCGTGCAGTAACAATAATTGTAACTCCCATGATAATCGGTCTTCGCAATGGCCACATTGAACAACCGTTTCGCACGCTGTATCTGAGAGCTTATCTTTGGCAGATAGGTGATTTTCAACGGCGTACCATACTGCTTGATAATCTCCATCAGCGGAATGTCGTGATAATACAGCTCCCCATCCTCCGTACGGAACTCGTCCTGCGGAAAATCGAACGTCTGGTCGATTAGATCGTAATACTTGTTCTTCATTACATCTAAATTGATTAATTTACAATTATTTTACCCATCCGACTCACTCGGATTGCAAATGCAAATATACAACTAATTCGATTACTCTGGCAAAATAATTTCACTTTCTCTAATTTTTCACCCACCACACACCACCCCCCCCTACACCCTCCCCCACCCACCTCACACCTCATCCTAAGCATATCCTAAGCTCATCCTAAGTTCATCCTAAGCATATCCTAAGCATATCCAAGGCACACCCGAAGCAAAAAAAATTCGCATAATAAAAAAAATCAGTATATTTGTACTGCTGCCCCTGCGGGGCAGCAGCCCCACAAAACACTGATAATAAACCAATAGCAACACATAATGGCACTTAAAAGAGTAATGGTTTTAACCGGCGGCGGCGACTGTCCGGGCCTCAACGCAGTCATCCGCGGCGTCGTCAAACGCGCCTCTCAAACCACCGACTGGGAAGTCATCGGCTGCGTCGAATCCTTCAACGGCGTCCTCCGCGAACCGACAGAAATCGTGATGCTCGACGAAAAAACCGTCGAAGGCCTCCAAATCC
Source organism: Bacteroidales bacterium UBA3630 (assembly GCA_002373995.1). Lineage (GTDB taxonomy): Bacteria > Bacteroidota > Bacteroidia > Bacteroidales > P3 > Colimorpha. The sequence continues at coordinate 47,614 of DFLB01000049.1, forward strand.
AAGGCGGCACCATCCTCGGCACCACCAACAAAGGCGGCCCCTTCGCCTGGCCCGTCAAGCAACCCGACGGCTCCTGGGTCACCGTCGACCGCAGCGACGAAATGCTCCGCAAACTCCAGTACATGGGCGTCGACGCCGTAATCAACATCGGCGGCGACGGCAGCCAGCGCATCAGCCTCGGCCTCGCAAAAAAAGGCCTCAACATCGTCGGCGTCCCCAAAACCATCGACAACGACCTCTCCCTCACCGACTACACCTTCGGCTTCCAAACCGCCGTGCAAATCTGCACCGACGCCATCGACAAACTCGTCACCACAGCAGCCTCACACAACCGCGTCTTCATCCTCGAAGTAATGGGCCGCGACGCAGGATGGATAGCCCTGCACAGCGCCATCGCCGGCGGCGCCGACGTCTGCCTCATCCCCGAAATACCCTACGACATCGAAAAAGTAAAAGCCAAAATCGAACAACGCTACAACAAACGCCACGGCTACTGCATCATCGTCGTAGCCGAAGGAGCCATGCCAAAAGGCGGCACCGTCACCGGCACCGAAACCGGCGAAGTAGGCTACCAGCACGTCAAACTCGGAGGCGTAGGCGAGCAGCTGGCCGCCGACCTGAAAGCCGCAGGCGTCGAACACGACATCCGCTACACCATCCTCGGACACCTCCAGCGCGGCGGCACTCCCATCGCCTTCGACCGCGTCCTCGCCACCGAATTCGGCGTCCGCGCCATGGAATTCGTCATGGAAGGGCGCTTCGGCCAGATGGTAGCCTACCACCACCCCGACGTCGTCGGAATACCCCTCGAAGAAGCCGTCCGCGAACAAAACCTCGTCGCACCAGACAGCCGCCTCGTCCACACCGCCAAAGGCGTCGGCATCGCCTTCGGCGACTAAACAACACCCCCTCCACCCTCAAAGAAAACCCACACCCCCTCATGGAAACCAAACCCTACCGCCACGAAGTCAAATACTACGAATGCGACCGCATGGGCATCACCCACCACAGCAACTACATCCGCTTCATGGAAGAAGCACGCGTAGACTGGATGGACCAACTCGGCTTCGGCTTCGACCGCATGGAAGCCGAAGGCGTCGTATCGCCAGTCATCGCCGTCCAATGCCGCTACCTGCACCCCTCCACCTTCAAAGACACCATCGAAATCACCGTCCGCGTCGCCGAAACCACTCCGCTGAAAATCACCTTCTCCTACACCATGGCCGTCGGCACCCGCACCGTATGCACCGCCACCAGCACCCACTGCTTCCTCGAAAACAACCGCCCCATATCCCTCCAGCAACGCTTCCCCCAGCTCTACAGCCGCGTCGCCGAAACCACCGCCCCCCAATCCTCACGCTAAAAAAAACCTCCGCTATACATCAGTATAGCAGAGGCCAAAACAAAAGCGTATGAAAAAAATTATCTCTTCTCTTTATTTCTTCTTCAGGTACTCCTGAACGCTGTCCGAAGGAACAACCTCCTCCTTGAAGAAATAGGCACCGGTCTTCTCCGAACGAACCATACGGATCACCTTTGCGAAACTCTTACCGGTCGAAGTCTTGAGGGTAGCAACAACTTTCTTTGCCATAGTTCTGTTCTCCTATCTTTTTACTTGATTTCTTTGTGTACAGTGACTTTCTTCAAGAAGGGATTATACTTCTTGAGCTCCAGACGCTCCGGAGTGTTCTTCTTGTTCTTCGTGGTGATATAGCGGCTCATGCCCGCAACACCGCTGTTCTTCTGCTCAGTGCACTCAAGGATAACCTGCACACGCGCATCTTTATTTTTCTTTGCCATAGCTGTTATTGTTTTTCTTTTCGTTTAACCTCTTGAATCCCAAAGCAAAAAGAGCATCGACAATCCACTTTTGGGCATCCAAATCGGCTGCAAAAATACAACCTTTTTTCAAACTGGCAAAATTTTTATGCTTTTTCTCCAAAAAAAATCCCTCCCACCATCACCTCATCCTAAACGCATCTTAAGAACATCCTAAGCATAACATAGGCATAACATAGGCACCTCAACATATCAACCCCGACTATCGTCCCCATCACTCCCCCATCACTCCCCCATCCCCCCCCCCAAAAAACCATGCATCTTTTTGAAGAAAAAAAAATTTGCAACTTCCATTTTTAATCCCTACTTTTGCAAAAAAATACAGACATGAAAAAGACAGTTATCCTGCTTG
>DFLB01000049.1:49914-50102 GCA_002373995.1 Bacteroidales bacterium UBA3630
TTTGATTGGGCCAAAGGGTACGGCTCGTCGATGCAGGAGAGCGGCTGCCGCATCCAGGGGTCGCTCACCGACAGCGCCGGCAACCTCTACATCCTCGGGCAATACCGCTTCGACTCGCGGTGGGACGACGAGTACCTGCGCCCCTCAGAGCCCCCCTATTTCGACGTGGGCTCGCTCAACCTGCTCAT
>DFLB01000040.1:0-1144 GCA_002373995.1 Bacteroidales bacterium UBA3630
TCTCCTCGATGAAGCCGTTCACGCCTGCCAGCGACTCCTGCTGCGTGCGAAAATAGCCGCGCGACCACTTGCCCAGCTGCGTGGTGGCAATCGACATGAGCACGGCAATGAAGATGCTCACCAGCGTGAGCGGAACACTCAGCACGAGCATCGAGGTGAACGTCACGACGATGGTGATGAGCGAGTTGAACACTTGTGCCATACTCGTCGAGATGACCTGCCGCAGCGAGTCTACGTCGTTGGTGTAGGTCGACATCATCTCGCCGTGCGAGTGGGTGTCAAAGTAACTGAGTGGCAGCCGCTCCATGCGCTCGAAGAGTTGCTTGCGCAGTCGCAACTGAGTGCCTTGCGAGACGTAGATCATCAGCCGGTTATACGTGTAGGAACAAATCACGCCCAGCAGCAACACGAGTCCCAGCTTCAGCAAGGCTTGCAGGAGCGAGGCATATTGAGGATTGTCGACCTGCGTGAGTGGCACCACGTAGTCGTCGATGAGTGTACGGGTGAACAGCGTTGAGGCCAGCGACGTCACAGACGAAATAGCGATGCACACCAACACCGTGAGCACCATCCACTTATAGTGCTCCAGTACCAGTCGCAAGAGCCTGAGCAGTGTTGACCTTTGTTCTTTATTCATCTTCTGGAAGCCTGCCTGAGCCCGTTGCCCAGGTCCTCCACCTCTATTGAAATTGGGTTGGCGCATGATGATGATTTTCTGATTTACATTTTTATGGATTTCGCTACCACGAATGGCAAGGATTCTCAATTTTCAACTCTCAACTTTATCAAAATCTCCCGTTCCCATGCTCTGTAGTTCGTTCACTTCGCGGTAGAACTGGTTCTCGGCGAGCAGGTGCTCGTGGGTGTCGAAGCCCGTCACATGGCCGCCCTCCATCACAAGGATTCGGTCGCAGTGCTGCACGGTCGAGATGCGCTGGGCAATGATGATCTTCGTCATGCCTGGCAACTGCTGCCGGAATGCCTGCTGAATCTTACGGTCAGTCTCGGTGTCGCAGGCCGAGGTGGAATCGTCGAGAATGAGTATCTTCGGGCGACGCAACAGCGCACGTGCAATGCAGAGGCGCTGCTTCTGACCGCCGCTGACGTTGGTACCACCCTGTTCAATCCGGGTCTCGTACTGCTC
>DFLB01000040.1:1314-1451 GCA_002373995.1 Bacteroidales bacterium UBA3630
CCCGTGAACAGCGTGTTCTGCTGCAGCACCACAGCTACGGCCTGGCGCAGCGTCTTCAGGTCGTATTCTTTCACGTTGCGGCCACCCACCAGCACCTCGCCCTGCCCCACGTCGTACAGTCGGCTGATGAGGCTCAC
>DFLB01000040.1:1619-3738 GCA_002373995.1 Bacteroidales bacterium UBA3630
GACTCTCCCCCCTGCCCCTCCCTATCAGGGAGGGGAGTAATTACTTTTTCTGACTGACTATCGTTGTTTCCCTCCATCTGTTGTGGGTTATCACTCCCCTCCCTATAGGGAGGGGTGAGGGGGAGGGTCTGTTGGGGGGAGAGTCTGCTGGTTGCCGGGGAGGTATAGTCAAACCTCACCCCCCGGAACTCCACACTGCCGTCCGATACCTCCATCACAGGATTCTCAGGGTTCACGATGTCGGGCTGCTCGTTGATCACCTCGCAGACACGCTTGGCCGAGGCGGCACTCTGGGTCAGCATGACGAAGATCATCGAGAGCATCATCAGCGCCTGCAGAATCGACATCACGTAGGTGAAGAGCGACGTCAGCTCGCCCGTGGTCAGCGTACCGCCCACAATGAAGTGGGCACCCCACCACGACAGGGCAATCATACAGCCGTACACCACCATATTCATCACGGGGTGGTTCAGCGCCATCAGGCTCTCCGCGCGTACATATAGTTTATATAGCCCCTCGGCGGCTCGGGCAAACTTCTCGTTCTCAAAGCGTTCGCGCACGAAGGCCTTCACTACGCGAATGCCCGCCACGTTCTCCTGAACGCTCTCGTTCAGCGCGTCATACTTCTCAAACACCTGCTGGAACAGGCGCGACACTCTCGAAATGATTTGCCAGAGCGACACGCCCAGTACCACCATTGCCACAATGAAGATGAGCGAAAGCCGCGGGTCGATGACCAGACACATCACCACCGACAGCACCAGGCGGAACGGCGCACGCACCGTGATGCGCAAAATCTGCTGGAACGCCTGCTGCAGGTTCTGCACGTCGGTGGTCATGCGGGTCACCAGTCCCGATGTGGAGTATTTGTCGATGTCTGAGAAGGCAAAGCGCTGGATGTTCCTGTACATCGCCCGCCGCAGGTTAGCGGCAAAGCCCGTCGAGGCCACCGCCGACGTGCGGCCTGCGGCAATGCCCAGCGCCAGACTGATGAACGCCATCAGCAACATCAGCCCTCCGTAGCGATACACCTGGTCGATGTCGCCGGCATTGATGCCCTTGTCGATGAGTGATGCCGTCACCCACGGTATGAGCACGTCCATCACCACTTCAGCAGCTGTGAGCAAGGGTGTCATCACCGCAGCCCACTTATATTGTCCTATTTGTCGGTAGAGAGTCTTCAGCATAAATGCAGTTTTCGAGTTTCTAGTTTCCAGTTTCCACTGCAAAAGTACAAAATATATACGAAAAAAGACGACAGAACAGAATATTTTTTGTAACTTAGCAGCCTAAATCGGTTTATACTCCAATCATTCATGATGAAACGAAATACTTTGACGGTCCTTCTCACTGCCATTCTCCTGCTGTGTTTCCTTACAGCCACAGCCCAGACCGATGTCACCAGCCTCTACCTCTCCAATGCCGGCTTCGACGTGGAGGGCGACTTCGTCAGCTCCGTCGTCTACACCTATGCCAAAGACGGCCCAGTGAGCAGTTGCCAACCCGTGACGGCATGGACTGCCGATGCCACGGGCGACGCGAAGGCGGGCGGTGCCTTCGCTTTCGGTTCGGGCTACGGCCTCTCGGGAACAGCCTATGTGGTGCCGGCCACCGATGCCGACGGCAACAGCGCAGGCGGAGCATTGGGACTGGCTGCCTGCTGGACCAATAGCGTGGGCTACAGCCAGGCAGTTTCGCTGCCCAAAGGCTTCTATCGCCTTTCGTTCCGAGTCTACAACGCTGGCGACAACACCCCAGCCAACTACACAAGCGCCATGGGCTTCATCAGCGACGACGGCACCAGCCACTATGCCGAGGCCTACTTCCCCGGCGGCGAGTGGACCGAAGCGGTCGTCTATCTGAACCTACCTACAGCCACCAGCGGCAAAATCCACCTCGGCTACTCTTGTGCCAACGTGGGCTCTGCCGCTACGCCTAAGCTGTTTGTCGACTATGTGAAGATTGAGCAGCTGCCGCTTTCCTACACCATTGGCGATGTCAACGACGACAGCGCCATCACCATTGCCGACGTCACTGCCCTCGTCAACGTCCTCCTCGGCAAGGACAGCAGCCGTAAAGACCATCTGGCCGATGTCAACGACGACGGCGCCATCACCAT
>DFLB01000040.1:3805-4040 GCA_002373995.1 Bacteroidales bacterium UBA3630
GTCACTGCCCTCGTCAACATCATCCTCGGCAAAACAGAAGCCAAGGCAGTCGACCTGTCGTGGACCTACGCCGACCTTGACGCGATGGTCTTTGCCCAACAGTCGGCTGCCGAGAATGCCTCTGGACCTGACTACATACTGGACACGGCCGTCTGCTCCCTGACGGGCGACGACGTGTCGGCCCACTACCACATGGCCGACCACCTGACCACGCTCCACATCACGACCAGCCTCA
>DFLB01000016.1:0-1570 GCA_002373995.1 Bacteroidales bacterium UBA3630
TCCCAGAAGCCGCGGTTGAAGACGGTGGCGAGTCGCTCGTCCCAAACATCCTTTTTATCTTCCGTGAAGGTGCCGTCCAGCACGCTTTGGATGGCCTCGCGGTAGCATTGTACTACGGTCAAGACATATTCGGGACCGCGGGCGCGTCCTTCAATCTTGAACACCCGCACACCTGATTTCATCATGCGGTCGATGAAGCGGATGGTCTTCAGGTCCTTGGGCGACATGATGTACTTGTTGTCGATTTCCAGCTCGGTGCCCGTCTCGCGGTCGGTGACGATGTAGCTGCGGCGGCATATCTGCATGCAGGCGCCGCGGTTGGCTGAGCGCCCGGTGTTGTCGAGGCTCATGTAGCACTTGCCACTGACAGCCATGCAGAGGGCGCCGTGACAGAACATCTCGATGCGCACCAGTTCGCCGCTGGGTCCGGTGACGTGCTGCTGCTCAATCTGTCGGTGAATCTCGGCCACCTGGTCGAGATTCAGCTCGCGCGCCAGCACGACGACGTCGGCAAACTGGGCGTAGAACTTCAGCGCCTCGATGTTCGATATGTTCAGCTGCGTGGACAGGTGCACCTCCATGCCCTGCTGGCGGCAGTAGGTCATCACGGCGATGTCGCAGGCTATGACAGCCGTTATCTCGGCCTCAACGGCGGCATCGATAATCTGGTGCATCAGCGCGATGTCCTCGCCGTAGATGATGGTGTTCACGGTCAGGTACGACTTCACGCCGTGCTCCTTGCACGTGGCGGCGATCTCGCGCAGGTCGTCGATGGTGAAGTGGTTGGCGGAGTGCGAGCGCATGTTCAACTGCTCGACGCCGAAATACACGCTGCCGGCGCCCGCCTTGAGTGCTGCAGCCAGCGAGTCGCGGCTGCCTACGGGTGCCATGATTTCAAAGTCTTTCATTTTCATGGGTGCAAAATTACGAAATAACGCGGACATACGCATGCTTTTTGGGCAGAAATCACAACTTATAGCGCCCGGCGTCGTGCTTCTGCTGCAGTATCATGCGTCGCTGTGTGGGCGACTGCGCACGATTGCGGCGGATGAAGACGCAGAAGTTGGAGTGCGACCCGAGTCCCGAGCGGCGGGCAACGTCCTTGATGGGCAGGTCGGTGTAGCGCAGCAGGTCGTCGGCCATCCGCAACTGGTAGGCGGTGCGGAAGTCCTCTCCCTTCATGCCCGTCAGGATGTAGATGAGCGAGTCCATGTCCTCGGTGCGCAGGCCGTAGATGGGGCAGAAATCCTTCAGCACGTCCTTGCCCTCCGTCAGCCGTCGCAGGTAGTGGTCCATCACCTTCACGCCCGTCGGGTTCAGGTTGCGCGCTATCGGTTCGTAGTGCGCCTCACCCTCCTCGTCATACCGCCGCTTCGCCGTGAATGGCGAGATGTACAAATCGTTCACTGTCCACTGTGGCTGGCCCTGATACTTCCTCGGCGGCCGCTTAAACCATGAATCATACCCCATACGCTTACCTCCTATTTCTGGTTTTTGGGGCAAAGTTACACATTTTCCACCACACCGCCAAGGATTTTTGCCACAAATCACCCACCGAGGCTTTATGGCG
>DFLB01000016.1:1648-6171 GCA_002373995.1 Bacteroidales bacterium UBA3630
AAGCCTACCACCCCGAGGCTTTATAGCAACTCGGGGAGAAAATAAGCCTGCCACCCCGAGGCTTTATAGCAAATCGGGGGGAAAATAAGCCTACCACCCGAGGCTTTATAGCAATTCGGGTAGAAAATAAGCCTCCCCACCCGAGGCTTTATAGAAATTCGGGTAGAAAATAAGCATCCCCACCCGAGGCTTTATAGTAAATCGTGTAGAAAATAAGCCTGCCACCCCGTGGCTTTATATTGCCCCGGTATGACAATAAACTATACCCCCCGAGGAACCGCCTCGGCGAAGAAATCGGGCGGAATGGTACGGTAAACCGAATATTATGCGTACCTTTGCAGACGAAATCAAACTACTGGAATATGAAGAAGATTCTATGGACTGGCAGCCTCCTGCTGCTCTGCACCGCCGTCATGGCAGACGATGGCGACAAGACCACTATCGACGGCATGAAAATACAGAAGATTACCTTCGACGGCGACAAGATGACCGTCAAGTATAACGACGGGACGGCCGACGCCACGTTCGACATGGCGGAGGTGGTCGTCAGCTTCGAGGGTGCCACAAGCATCGAGGAGCGCATCACCATCGCCCGACAGGCGGGACTGGAAGGCAAGGCGATATACACGCTGAAAGGGGTGTATGCGGGAAAGAGCATGGCCGGTCTCGAGCCCGGGCTCTACGTGATAGACGGCAAGAAAGTTCTGATTAAATAAGGGAGGAAACCAACAATGAAGCATATCACATCACTCATCACCCTGCTCGCCCTGATGATGGCCACGGGCACACTGGCGCAGAACGACGTCAAGCAGGACGCCACCAAGAACCAGGTACAGCTGAAGCTCGCTGACGGCACCTCGAAATACTATAACACGGCAGACATCCACGAGATGACTTTCGACAACGGCAAGGTCATGGCGGGTCAGGACCGATACGACAACACGGTGGCTGCCATCTCCTTTGCCAAGGCGATTACCGACCGGGTGAACATCCAGGAGGCTAAGGGCTGGCTGGAGGCTGCCTACGTCAAGTTCGGCGTGTGTGGCAACATCCGCAATTACAACGTCTATGTGAAAGGCGGACAGTATGCCGACTACACCAAGATAGACCGTGAACTGGTGCGCAACTACGGCACCTACGGGCGCGCCGACGTGGTTGGCCTGCAGGCTGCCGCCAACTATCAGCTGAAGGTAGTGCCCGTGAATGGCGACGGCACGGAACTGACCGCATTTGCCAGCGAGACGGGACTGCTGGAGGTGAAGGGCTACAGTCGGCAGGGCTTTGCCTTCAAGGACGGTTATGAGCCGGGCGCCTACAAGGCTGACGGTACGCTGAAGGCTGGGGCCAAGGTGCTGTATGTGACGAAAAACAATGCCAAGACCATTTCCACCGATGTGGCAGGTGCTGCACAAAACCCCTGTGTGGGTCTTCAGGCCATCATTGCTGCCTACGAAAAAGGGGAAGACAAGACTCCTATTGCCTTCCGCTTCATCGGACTTATCAAGAAGGCGGACCTTGACGCCATTGGCAGTAGCGAAGAGGGCATTCAGGTGAAAGGGCGCAAGGCCGATTCCGAACTGAACCTTACCTTCGAGGGTATCGGCGACGATGCCACCATTCACGGCTTTGGATTCCTCGTGCGTAACAGCAAGAGTGTGGAGTTCCGCAACCTCGGCATCATGCGCTGCATGGACGACGGCCTGTCGCTCGACACGGACAACGCGAATATCTGGATTCACCACATGGACTTCTTCTATGGGCCTAATGGGGGCGGCGACCACGCCAAGGGCGACGGCTCATGCGACGTGAAGTCTGACTCTAAGCTGGTCACCGTTTCCTACAACCGCTTCTGGGATACGGGCAAGACCAATATGTTCGGCATGAAGAGCGAGAGCGGGCCTAACTTTATCTCCTACGACCACAACTGGTTCGACCATTCCGACTCGCGCCATCCGCGGGTCCGCACCATGTCCGTACATGTCTGGAACAACTACTTCGACAACGTAGCCAAATATGGCGTGGGAGCTACTTCCGGCTCCAGCGTCTTTGTGGAGAACAACTATTTCCTGAAAACCAAGAAGCCCATCCTGTCGTCGATGCAGGGCACGGATGCCTTGGGCAGCGGCACCTTCTCGGGTGAGGACGGCGGAATGATCAAGGCTTACGGCAATCATTTCGACAAGACTATTTCCAATTTCAGATATTACACCCAGAACAATCCCGCTGCTACGGGCTACGATGCCTACGAGACGGCTGCACGCAGTGAACAGGTGCCTGCTACGGAACTGACGAGGCAGGGAGCAACCGCTTACAACAACTTCGATACCGATGCCGCACGCATGTACAACTACGACGCAGTGGCTGCCGACGATGTTCCCGCCCTCGTTACGGGATATTATGGTGCCGGCCGCATGAATCATGGCGACTTCTCTTACACTTTCCCTGACAATGTGGGAAGCGACGACACCGACGCTGCCTACGATTCCACCCTGGGAAGCCTGCTTGACAGCTATCAGACAAGTCTACTGGGCATCTTTGGCGAAGAGGACTCATCAGAGGAAGAACAAGGGGGTGGCGACACGCCCACGCCGGAGGGAACAATCACATGCTCCTTCGACAAAACGGGGGTTCCGTCCAACACGTTCTTTACGGTTGTCGGTAATGGTTCTAACAGCAAAGGAAAGGCTACCGTTGACGGGGTGGAATATACCACCTGCCTGAAAATGGAGACCGCCACCTCTATCAAGTTCGTCTTGACTGACAAGCGTCAGATGACGCTCTACTTTGCTGACACCGAGACTGCCAGCATCAAGATTAACGGAACGAAGATAACTGGTTCTGCCAGCACATACAGCCAAGTCTTGGAGCCCGGCAGTTATAAGCTGACAAAAGATAAGAGCGTCAACCTCTTCTACATCAAACTGGAGCCCGTCGCCGAATGAAAATACGGTCTGCTGTCTTCATGGTGGTGGCATTGCTGCTCACCGGATGCGCCAACCGCCAGCCAAAGGTGTTTGTCCACGATGTGCTGTTGCCCATGACGCCCGTCAAGAACCAGGGCAAGTCGGAACTCTGTTGGGCGTACGCCATGTTGGCTACCATCGAGACGGAACACATCCTGCGAGGCGACTCGGTAAACCTGTCACCCGTCTATGTCGGGCGCAAGTTGGAAGATTACAAAACTATCAACTATCCGCTCTCAACTCTCACCTCTCACCTCTCACCTCTCACCTCTAATCACCGCGCCATGTGTCAGACGGCGCTCAACATGATAGGCCGCCATGGCATCGTAGGCTACGACGTGATGCCCGACGACGCCACGCCCGACTTGCCCCTGCCGAAATGGGTCTTCATGCTCGGCGCGAAATACACGCCACAGGAGTTTGCCCACTCGGTTTGTGCACCCGACGAGTACCTGTCGTTGACGTGCTGGCCGGACTCGCCGTATTATCAGAAGGTGGAGGTGCCGGTGCCCGACAATTGGGAGCACAACCGCTTGCTGAATGTCCCGCTGGACACGCTGAAGGCGCACGTAGACCGGGCTCTGCACCATCGACACCCCGTCTGCTGGGAGAGCCGCGGACATGCCATGGAGGTGGTCGGAATGGCTCATGACGAGCAGCAGCGGCACTACTATGTGATGAAGAACTCGTGGGGTTCTGACGACCCGTACAAAGGCTTGGTGTACATGCCCGTGAGCAAGATGTGGGAGGATATGATTGCCATTTACATGACTAAAACAGCATACGAACAATGAAAACTGAAGGCTACAAGGTACAGCAATACCATGGTCCCGTGAAGCGCTATTGCCAGACCATGGACCTGCGCGACAGCGCGGAGTTAATCAGGAAATACAAGGAGGCGCACGACCGTGACCACTTCTGGGACGAGATCAAGCAGGGCATCCGCAGTGTCGGCATTCTCGAAATGGAAATCTACATCCTCGGGGCGCGCCTGTTCATGATCGTGGAGACACCTCTCGACTTCGACTGGGACACGGCGATGGCTCGCCTCGCCACCCTACCCCGTCAGGCTGAATGGGAGGAGTATGTCGCTCAGTTCCAGCAATGCAGCAAAAACGCCACCTCCGATGAGAAGTGGCGTATGATGGACAGGATTTTCTACCTGTATTAACCCTTACTTGTTCAGTTTCCAGGTGACACCGTCCTTGGTGTCCTTGACCTCAAAACCGGCGGCAGCCAGCTCGTCGCGAATCTTGTCTGACGTAGCCCAGTCCTTGTCGGCCTTGGCCTTGGCACGCAGTTCCAGCACCATGTCCACGACTTTGCCGAAGGCTTCCTCACGGGCAGCATTGCCCGAAGTTGACAGTTGACAGTTGACAGTTGACAGTCCCAAGATGTCCTCGGCGAAGAGGTGCATGGTGTCCTTCAGCTCCTGCAGGCAGTCGGCACAGATGGTTGCCTTGTGGTCTACCAACTTGTTGATGACGGTACATGCCTCGAAAAGGTTACTGATAACCTGCGGAGTGGCAAGGTCGTCGTTCATGGCGTCATAGCACTTCT
>DFLB01000042.1 GCA_002373995.1 Bacteroidales bacterium UBA3630
TTCGGCATTGCCACCGGCAACAAGACCTCCGACAAGTTTGAACGCACGGGCTACCACGCCGTCCGCAGCAGCCGAGTCAATGCCCCCGTCATCGACGAATTCCCCGTGGCCATGGAGTGCGAACTGGCCGAGGTGGTGGAGACAGAGACGATGTACTGCATCGTGGGCAAGATTGTCAACGTCGCTGCCGAGGAGAGCGTCCTCAGCGAGAACGGCAAAGTAGACCCAATGAAGCTCAATGCCCTTATCTTCGACCAGTTCCAGAACGGCTACNNATGGAGTGCGAGCTGCTGGAGTTCCTGCACACCGAACACGTGGACGGCATCGTGGGCAGGATCGTCAACGTGAAGGCCGAGGAGGCTGTGCTGAACGAAAAGGGCAAGGTCGACCCCGAAAAGCTGCACGCGCTGATGTTCGACCAGTTCCAGAACGGCTACTACGTCACTGGCGAGCAGGTGGGCCGTGCCTGGAACGCCGGTGCCGCACTGGCCAAAGCGAGATAATCCACACCACTAGGCCTTGCAACCGACAAAACGCTGCTCAGTGGGCAATATTCCCCACCTTGCAGCGTTATTTATTATAATTGACTTTGACTTATGAACATCGAGGACTATCGCAACTACTGCCTTTCGCTGGGTGACGACGTGGAGGAGCGGATGCCCTTCAAAGCTTTCCGCTACGCCAGCGAGGTGCTGGTATTCTATGTCTGCGGACACATGTTCTCTTTCTTCGACTGCAACAATTTCAGTGTTGTCACCCTCAAGTGCCAGCCCGACCGCATTGAAGACCTGAAAGAGCGGCACTCCTGCATTGGCAAACCATTCAACGAGTCGCCCCGGTACTGGATTGGCGTCGACCCCACGACGGCTCCCGACACCCTGCTGAAGGAGTTGACACTGAACTCATACACCCTCGTCCGCGAGAAGTACCAACAGAAACACCCCCCAAAACCTTAAGACATTGAACACACCCACAGGAAAAGACTATGTCGGCAGCGACGAACTCTACGCCGATGTGCAGCGCACCATGCGGCTCTGCGCCGAGATGAACAGCGGCTGGCACACTGAGTCCGAGGTACGCGACTGCCTGCGTGAGATTACCCGCAGCCAAGTGCCTGACACCGTGCGCGTCTTCACGCCAATAAACATCAACTACGGCCCCGGAGTGTGCTTCGGCGACGATTGCTTCCTCAACTTCGGCTGCACGCTGCTGGCCCTTGGCGGCATCACCATCGGCGACGGCGCCTTCATCGGTCCCCATTGTGTGCTGGCCACCGAGTATCACCATGAGGACCCCGCCGCGCGCCACACACTGCTAACCAAACCCATCGTCATCGGCCGCAACGCCTGGCTGGGCGCCGACGTCAAGGTGCTGGCAGGAGTGACTGTCGGCGAGAACGCCATTGTCGCCGCCGGCTCGGTTGTCACCAAAGACGTGCCCGCCAACATGATCGTCGCCGGAAGTCCCGCACGCGTCATCCGTCCCATTAATTCCGAAAAGTGACAACCAATGAAAACCATGCCAACCATTATCGCCGCCATCATGATGCTCTTTGCCACCGCTTGCCACAAGGACGAACCTGTCACACCGTCGTCATCCCATCTCGAAGACATCACGCTCACCATCGGTGGCCAGAGTTTCACGGCGAAGATGGAACAGAACAGCACCGCCGAAGCCTTCCGTGCCCTGCTGCCCTTGACGTTGGAAATGCAGGAACTGAACGGCAACGAGAAATACCACTACCTCTCCCAGTCGCTCCCCACAAACCGCACCGAAGTGGGTACCATCCACGCAGGCGATATTATGCTCTATGGCGACAACTGCGTGGTGGTCTTCTACGAAACCTTCACAACCTCCTACAGTTATTCCCCCATCGGCCACATCACCAACTCCGAAGACCTCAAAGAAGCCCTCGACTCCGGTGCTGTTTCCATTGCCTTTTCCCGATAGGCCTTCGGCGACTGGCCAATGAGGCGGGAGAAGAACTTGCTGAACGATGGCGTGTCGGCAAATTGTAGGCGGTCGGCGATCTGGCTGATGCTGAGGGTGGACGTTGAGAGCAGGTAGGTTGCCTCCATGACGAGCAGCTGGTTGATATAGTCGACCACCGTGCGGCCTGCCACACGGCGGACGATGCGCGAGAGGTAGTCGGGGGTGATGTTGAGTTGTGAGGCATAGAAACCGATGTCGTGATGGTCGGCGAAGTGGCGGGGAAGCAGGCGCATGAAGCCGAAGAAGATTTCCTCGGTGCGGTGTGGGACGGTGTGGGTACGGATAGCCTGCTCCTGTGCGCCCTGCAGGTCGAGCAGGAAGACGGCATAGAGCAGCAGCAGGATTTCCTCTCTGTAGATATGGCTGGAATGGAGCAAGGCGACTATTTCGCGCATCCTGCCGGCCAGTCGCCCGGCGGCATCGATGGCGAGGGTGACCTTGGGTTCGTGCAGCTGTACGACGGGTGTGTAGGCCAGGCTGACGAGGTCGCGGGCCGATGGGATGCGCAGGGTAGTCTCCTCGTCGGCCAGCAGGCAGATGCCGTGATAGTCGGACGAGGCGCTGACGATGGCGACCGACATGCCTGGCGAGTAGTAATAGAGGTCATTGGGGCGGAGCGCGATTTCATGTCCGTTGTATACGATTGTCAGGCTTCCTTCGAGAATCAGCGTGAAGGTGTAGGCGGCCATGTAGCCGCGGGTGATGTTGGCGCGGTAGGTGATGGCGGCGTCGGTTTCGGCACAGTACAATTTGCCGTCCCAGCCGGGGAAGGGCACCGTGCCGTGCATCTTGATCCATGCTTCTTTCAAGCTATACATTGCAAATGATATTTGGGTGCAAAGATACAAATATTTTCCGGCATGTTCGCTTTTGGACAATATTTGTGCGTTTTCGGATTTTGCGGAATGTGGATAAAGCGCTATTTTTGCACTCTTGTAAATAGTGGTGGCGACACTGCATAAACAACTGATGGACAGAGATGTCATAGCAAATCGCAATAATCAACACATAAAAAAAAACAGGAAAAATGACAAAAGAAGAAGCTTTGAAACAGTTCGCCATGTTTGGCGCCGCATGGTTCGGAAACAGCAAACAGCATTTTGCTTTTTCTGCATATTGCCGTCTGAACGGCTGGAACAAGCTGGCCGACAAATGGAAGGAAGAGGCCGAAGAGGAATGGGACGAGGCCGAAGAGGTACTCAACCGTCTGGTGGAGCTCGGCTGCAAGCCCGCCGACCTGCAGGAGGCCATGAAGACCATGGAGTTCCCTTTCTACGACGACCCGAAACAGCAGATTGAGAGCGACTACAACCCCGAAGCCATCAAGCAGATGAGTGAGATGGCCGCCGCCTTTGCCGACGACTATCCCTCCCAGAAACTGATCTACAAGTGGATCGACGGCGAGAAGGATCACATGGCATGGGAGGCGCAGTACCTCAACTACATCGACAAACTCGGCTACGAGAACTTCCTCATTGAAATGATGTAATGTGATATGAAAGACCAGGTATTAAAAGCTATGCGTGAGGCGGGCAAACCCGTCTCGGCAGGCGACGTCACCAAGATGCTGTGTGCCGACCGCAAGGAGGTCGACAAGGCCTTTGCTGACTTGAAGAAGGAGGGCGCCATTGTCTCGCCCGTCCGCTGCAAGTGGGCGCCGGCAAGCTAAGCCCATGTCATCGATGGTGCTTCAGCACCGACGACGCAGACAAACTTTTTGCTCACGGGGCGTTAAGATGGTTTCTTGGCGTCCCATTTTTAAATAAAGAAAAGCATGGAAATCAAAGCAGTCAAATTCCGTACCGACGGATTCTACTCGCAGCCCTTTGTGATGGGCGGCGAAGAGGGAATGGACAAATTCGACAAGAACATCCGCTATCGCGGCAGCCTTCAGAACTACCTCATCGACACCGGCAGCGAGGTGATCCTGGTGGACACCGGCATCCCTGCCGGCACGCCCGAGGAGGTGCCCGACGAGAACTCGGCGGCCTTCACCGGCAAGGACATCTGCACCTATATGGAGGCCTTCCGCGCCCTTGGCTACCGTCCCGAGCAGGTGACCAAGATTCTCCTCACCCACCGCCACAGCGACCACAGCGGCGAGCTGAAGAGCTTCCCCAACGCCAAGGTCTATGTGAACGCCGACGAGTTGGACGCTGCCGAGCTGCAGGGTCTGCAGAACCTGGTGCCCGTCAGCTTTACCGACGGCGCCTACTACAATTTCCCCGAAAGCCAAATCATCGCCGACGGCATCCGCCTCGTCAAGGCCAAAGGGCACACCAAGGGAAATAGCATCATCATCGTCGAGAACGGCGGCCTCTTCTATATGCTGCACGGCGACATCACCTACGTCGACGAGGCCCTCTACGAAGACAAGCTCTCCGTGGTCTTCGACGACCTGCCCGCCGCCCGCGAGACGCAGAACCGCGTCCGCGAGTTCGTCCGCAATCACCCCACCGTCTATTGCGGTACGCACACCCCGCAGGGCTACAAGAACCTCGAAGCCAAACGCGTGATGGACCTCGACCACCCCGTGCCCACTGTCTTCGCCGAGGTGGACTTCAGCCAGCAGAAAGCCTCCGGCAAGTATGTCTGCTCCCTCTGCGGCTACGTCTACGACCCCGCCGAGCACGACGGTGTTGCCTTCGAGGACCTCCCCGCCGACTGGAAGTGCCCCCGCTGCCGCCAAGGAAAAGAGAATTTCAACAAGGCATAGTCCCTTGGGGTAAGGGAACAGACGGTTACGTCAGCGGTCTGCACAATATTTGAGGGTCGCTGACGTTTTTTATAATGTCGGCTATTGTTAAAGAGTAATATGGAATACACCCCGCAAGAACAACTCCTGCTGGAGCGCATACAAGGCTTGGACGAACACGAACTGGCCAGTGGCATTGTGCCCATCCGCGATGTGGTGGACATCCTCGGCTCGCGCTGGAAGGTGGAAATCCTCACCGGTGTGGCGCGAGGGCATTGCCGTTTCTCGGAATTAAAGACTTTTCTCTACGAGATTTCGGAGAAAATGCTTGCCAGCGGCCTACGAGAGTTGACCGACTTGCAACTCATCGAACGCACAGACCGCTTCGGCTACACCAACCGCGCCGAGTACCGCATCACGCGTCAGGGGCTGCGTCTTTTTAGCGTCATCTTTGCTATGCAGGAGTGGGGCGAGGGCTACCGCAAGGAGGTTTTTGGCATTGAGAATTGCTCACCAAACGGTGAGTGATGGCTTCCGTTTCGGGAAACAGTCGTATTTTTGCAGCCGTAAAACAATCAAATAATCACAGACAATGAAACACCTCAAACTGCTGGCCACCAGCATTGTTATGGCAACCTTGGCTTTTACCGGATGCAGCAACGGAAATCAACAAAAAGAAGAAAACAATATGAAACAACAACTCGTTTTGACTCAGGAGTGGGACAAGGTGTTCCCGCTGAGCGACAAGGTGAACCACCGCAAGGTGACGTTTGAAACACAGTATGGGCTGACGCTGGCTGCCGACCTCTACACCCCAAAAGATGCCCAGGGCAAGCTGGCGGCTATCGCCGTGAGCGGTCCCTTCGGTGCCGTCAAGGAGCAGAGCAGCGGACTCTATGCCATGCGGATGGCTGAGCGCGGCTTTGTGGCGCTGGCTTTCGACCCGTCATATACCGGCGAAAGCAGCGGTGAGCCACGCCGCACGGCATCGCCTGACATCAACACCGAGGACTTCATGGCTGCCGTCGACTACCTGTCGAAGCTGGAGAATGTCGACCCCGAGCGCATCGGCATCATCGGCATCTGCGGTTGGGGTGGCATCGCCCTCAACGCTGCCGCTGCCGACACCCGCATCAAGGCCACCGTCGCTTCCACGATGTACGATATGACCCGCGTCAACGGCAACGGCTACTTCGACAGCGAGGACAAAGAGGAGTCGCGCCACGCTGCCCGTGAGGCGATGGGCAAACAGCGCCTCGCCGACCCCATGGCGATGGCCGGTGGAGTCATCGACCCACTGCCCGAGGAGGTACCCCAGTTTGTGAAGGACTATCACGCCTACTACAAGACCCCGCGCGGCTACCACAAGCGCAGCGGCAACAGCAACGACGGCTGGCGCACCATTGGTACCCAGGCCTACGCCAACGCCCGTTTCCTATACTATATCAACGAGATACGCTCCGCCGTCCTCGTCATGCACGGCGAGAAGGCCCACTGCCGCTACTTTGGCGAGGCCGCCTATCACTATATGGTTGAAGGCAAAGCCGAAGGCTACAACTTCGTCGGCAAACCAAATCCCAACCCCGACAACAAGCAGCTGCTCATCATCCCCGGCGCCACCCACTGCGACCTCTACGACGGTGGCGAGAAAAATTACATCCCTTGGGACACGCTGGCAGAGTTCTTTAATAAAAACCTATAAACGTTTATGAAGAAAGTAGTCGTTATATCAACCAGCCTCCGCCCGGGCTCGAACAGCCACGCTTTGGCGGAGCAGTTTGCCCGCGGTGCGGAAGCCGCGGGGCACCAGGTGGAGCTCATCACGCTGCGCGGCAAAGAAATACGGTTCTGCGTAGGATGCCTCGCCTGCCAGCAGACGGGCGCCTGCGTCTTCAAAGACGATGTGCCGGCCATCATGGAGAGCGTGCTCAATGCCGACGTGGTCTGCTGGGCCACGCCCATCTACTACTACGAGATGAGCGGCCAGATGAAGACCCTCATCGACCGCATGAACGCCATGTATGCAAAGGACTACCGCTTCCGCGACATCTACCTGCTGACCACCGCCGCCGAAGAGGAGATGTTCGTTCCCCAGCGCGCCGAGAGCGGGTTGCAGGGGTGGATAGACTGCTACGGCAAGTCGGCGCTCAAAGGCCACCTCTTCTGCGGCGGCGTGGGCGGCCCGGGCGAGATTGCCGGCAACGCCAAGCTGCAGGAAGCCTACGAGATGGGGAAGAAGGTGTGAAAGACTTTCGCGGAGAGCGAGGGTTCAAAGGCTGAAGGTGCCGAGATAGAGGCTGGGACTGGACTGAGCTGGGTGGACCTGAGCGTGTGAGGCTGTGTCACGGTGGAAGCGTGTAGCCTGGAACCAAGCGTAGAGATGCATTTGGGAGTGGGCGGCAGGGAGTTCGAAGGCGCACCGTGCGGAATCGGCACGCAAGGGACCGTGATAGAGCACAAGAGACTGGATATCTGATAGATAGGCAGTTAGGATAAGTTGGTCATCGGGAGCAGCGTAGCGTTCGGCGAGGCACAGGTCGGGGCATGAGACAAGCAGGAGGTTGTTTTCGATTGCGGTAGACATAGAGGGTGAGACGTAACGCGGCCCGATGGCCAGCAGCAGGTGTTCGGGGCAGAGCTGCCAGAGGGCGGTCTCGTCGTTCCACTGGAAGGCACCGTTGTTCCAATTGGTGCGGACAAAGAGGTTGCGGGGGGAGAGGCCCGGTTGCTCACCGGCGGCACGGGAAAATCCGAGGGCAATGGCCTCGGAGAGGAGGGAAGAGAGGCGATTGGCAAAGGCGAGTTTGGCGCGGTGTTTCTGTTGGGCAGGCGTGCGAGGGTTTGAAGGGCGGTAGAGGGCTTTCTCGATTTGCTGTCCGTGGAGGACGACATAGATTTTGTCGCCCTGTTTGCCGTGTTTCATACCGGAGGGGTCAATCTTTGACATAGGTCAGATAATGGCTTGATATTAATATGTTAGCAACTTGTTAATGCGGTGCAGATGTAGAATTGCCATAGAATTACGGTAGAATTATCCTATGATTATCCTATATTTTTCGTTATAACGGAGAAGTGGAGCAATTATTATCTCATAAGAGATAATAATATAGAGCCACGACGGAGAGAGGGGCTGTGTGGCGGGAAGCCGATAGCCAACGGCAAAATGTGACATAATTGCCGACATTTGTACACCGGAAGATGGGGTATTTGTTTGTACTTTTGCAGACAAATCAGCGGTTGCTGATTGCTTATTAAATATTGATATCAAAATCATTACACAAATGAAGAGCTTTTTTGCAACTGCATTTGTCGCGGTGGCGGTCATAATGACGGTGGCCTGCGGCAGAAACACGACTAAAACAGACAAGGATATGAACACACTCACATTTACTACCGGGCAGGCGGCTTCGATGGCCGTCATCGCCTGCAACGAGGCGCGCGGCGACCAATCGTCGCTGGCGCTCGCCATCCACGAGGGCTTCGAGGAGGGGCTCACCGCCAACCAGACGAAAGAGGCCCTCTCGCAACTCTACGCCTACACTGGCTTCCCGCGCTCGCTCAACGCCCTCGGCACCCTCCAAAAGGTGATGGGGCAGCGCGGCGAGGTCGAGATGGGGCCCGAGGCGTCGCCGATGCCTGCGGGCTACGACGCCCTCCGGCAGGGAACGGAGGTGCAGACCAAGCTCAGCGGCCAGCCCTTCAACTATGACTTCTGCCCCGCCGAGGACTACTACCTCAAGGCGCACCTCTTCGGCGACATCTTCGCCCGCGACGTGCTGAGCCATGCCGACCGCGAGCTGGTGACCGTCAGCGCCCTCAGCGGACTCGAAGGCGTAATGCCGCAACTGCAGGCCCACGTGCGCGGTGCGCTCAATATGGGTGTCTCCGACGAGCAGCTTGCCGCCATCCCCGTGGCGCTGAAGGAGGCCGGACTCACCGCCGAAGCCCTGCGCTGCGAGGCCGCCATCGCCGCCGTCAAAGGGCAGCAGCAGGTCGCCTCGCCCTCGGCGTTCCCCCTGGGACAGCCCAACGATGCCTACGCCAAGTATTTCATCGGACAGAGCTATCTTGCCGTGCTTGACACGGTGAGCGGTATGTGCAATGTCACCTTCGAGCCCGGCTGCCGCAACAACTGGCATGTGCACCACCATGCCGTGCAGGTGCTCACCTGCGTCAACGGCCGCGGATGGTATCAGGAGTGGGGCAAAGAGCCCGTCGAGCTAAAGCCCGGCACGGTCATCAGCGTCCCCGCCGGCACCAAGCATTGGCACGGTGCCGCCGCCGACAGCTGGATGCAGCACCTGGCCTATTTCACCGCCCAGCAGCCCGGCTTCCGCAACGAATGGCTCGAACCCGTCGACGACGAACAGTACAGCAAGCTGAAATGAAACGGACATTAACACTGCTACTTATGGCCGCCATCACCAGTTCGCTCGCCGCCCAGATCGACCTCCACAGCCACGCTGTCACCAAGGGGTACTTGGCGTTCGTCAGACAGCACCACGCCGAGATGGACGAGGGGTTCCCCATCCCCAGCTGGGACGTGGAGAAGCATCTGGCCTTTATGGACCGTGCCGGCATCGAGACCTCGGTGCTGACGATGCCGGCGCCGCAACCCTGGTTTGGTGACGGCAAGGAGGCTGCCGCCGCCTGCCGCCAGTGGAACGAGGAGTGCGCCCTGCTCAAGGCACGCCATCCCGGACGGTTCCTCTTCTGCGCTGCGCTGCCGTTGCCAGACGTGGCTTTGGCCCTCGAGGAGGCCCGCTATGCCTTTGATGTGCTGGGGGCCGACGGCGTGAAGCTGGCTACCAACGCCTACGGCCAGTATCTCGGTGACCCGGTGTTGGACCCGCTGATGGCCTACCTCGACGAGCGCCACGCCGTCGTCATCCTGCATCCCCACAAGCCCTCGGCCGTCAATGCGCAGCTTATCGCCGACGTGCCGCTGGCCAGTTACGAATACCTGGCCGAGACCTCGCGGGCTGTGTTCAATATGATAGCCCACAACACGTTGGTGCGCCACCCGAACATGAAGGTCGTGGTGCCCCATTGCGGCTCCTTTCTGCCTGAGGCGATGCCGCGCTTCCGCTCGCTGCTGCCCGTGATGGTGAAGCAGGGCATCATGCAGCCCGTCGATGTCGACGCGCAGCTCTCGCGCCTCTACTATGACCTGGCTGGTGCCCCCACCGACGAGGCTATCCGTATGCTCCTCACCCTCACCACGCCCGACCACCTGCTCTACGGCTCCGACTATCCCTATGTGGCTGAGACCGTGCTCGAAGCCGCTAAGCGTTCGCTCGCCGGGCGCCTGCCGATGCATGGCATAGACCCGCAGGATGTCTTCACCAACAACGCCCGCCGCCTCTTTGGGGCCGACATCCCCATCCGCCGATACGTCGACCGCATCACCCGTCTGGCCGAGATCGAAGTGGATCCCGAACAGATAGAAGCCTACATGCAGTACGCCATCGAGGTGGGCCGCATCAGTATGGCCACCGAGCCCGGCGTGCTGACCCTCTTCTCGATGCAGGACAAAACCAACCCCGCCAAGATATACATCCTCGAAGTCTACGCCGACAGCGCCGCCTATCAAAAGCACATCCAGCCCCCCCACTTCAAGAAGTACAAGGAAGGCACCGCCCAGATGGTGCGCAGCCTGAAGCTCATCGATGTTGACCCTATGGTGGAACTGCGCGTCAAATAATAACACAATTTTCTTCCATCGACCCACGTTAACAAAAAAATACAGCAATATGAAACGTTTAATTACAATCTTCGCCGCCTGCTGCTTGATGCTGACGGCATGTGCACAAACCCCAAAAGAAAACAATCAAAAACAGAAAGGAACCAATATGAGCAAGACATTAGTAGCCTACTTCTCGGCCACAGGAACCACCAAGGCCGCCGCCCAGCGCCTGGCCAAAGAAAAGAACGCCGACCTCTTCGAGATCGCCCCTGCGGTGCCCTACACCTCTGCCGACCTCGACTGGCGCGACAAGCAGAGCCGCTCCACCAAGGAGATGCAAGACAAGACCTCGCGTCCTGCCATCAAGGGTCGCTGCGAGAATATGGCTGACTACGACACCGTCTGGATTGGCTTCCCTGTCTGGTGGTACACCGCCCCCACCATCATCAACACCTTCATCGAAGCCCACGACCTGAGCGGCAAGGTGATTAACGTCTTCGCCACCAGCGGCGGCAGCAACGTCACCGGCTCTGCCAACGACCTCAAGAAAGCCTACCCTCAATACAACTGGGGCGAAAGCCGCTTGATGAACTAAAGGTTATTGTTTATGGGAACACATCAACAGCCTAAACTTATTCACTTAGAAATCAGCATTTAGAAATAAATAATATGAAGAAAGTATTTATGATGATTGCCGCAGCCACCATGCTATTTTGCGGGTGCAAAAACCAAAACCAGCCCGCCGAGGCCCAAGAGCCTGCCGAAGAGGGCGCCACCGTCTACCTCACCCGCGACATCAGCCCCGAGACACTGGTGAAGATCTACGAGGCGCTGGGCGTCAAAGCCGAAGGCCGCGTAGCCGTGAAGATTAGCACCGGCGAAGGCTCCAACCCCAACTACCTGAAGCCCGAGCTCATAAAGAACCTCGTGCAGACCGTCGACGGCACCATCGTGGAGTGCAACACCGCCTACGGCGATGCCCCCGAGGACAAGAAGGACGAGCGCACCACCTCCGCCAACCACTGGAAGGTGATTGAGCGCCACGGCTTCATCCCCATGTTCAAGGTCGACATCATGGACGAGGAAGGCGAGATGCGCATCCCCGTGCGCGACACCACCCACCTCAAGTACGACATCGTGGGCAGCCACATGGCCAACTACGACTTCCTCATCGCCCTCAACCACTTCAAAGGCCATCCCATGGGCGGCTACGGCGGAGCCCTCAAGAACCTCTCCATCGGCTGCGGAAGCGCCAACGGCAAAGCCTACATCCACTCCAGCGGCAAGATGGAGAAGCTCGACATCGCCCGCCTCTGGACACCCGAATTCATCGGCGACCAGGACGGTTTCCTCGAAAGCATGGCCGCCGCCGCACAGGCCGTCACCGACTACTTCCGCGGCAAGAAGGGCATTATCTACATCAGCGTGATGAACAACATGAGCATCGACTGCGACTGCGTGGACCATCCCGAACCCGTCAAGCTTGAAGACTACGGCATCCTGGCCTCCACCGACCCCGTGGCCCTCGACCAGGCCTGCATCGACATCATCAACAACCAGCAGGTCACCGCCACCAACGACCCCACCGACCTCCTATCTCGCATCGACCAGCAGCATGGCACCCACACCATCGAGCACGCCGAAAAGATAGGCCTCGGCAGTCGTAAGTACCACATAGTCAGCATTGACTAACTCAGGATCCGCGCTCTAATCCATTCCTCCCCCGGGGAGGCTACCATGAGCCCCGCTGTTTTCGGACCGGCAAATGTTTTGCCGGTCCGTTTTTTTAGGCTGATATACATGCGGACAACAAGTTCTTCCTCCGGTGGTGGTCCGGGGATGGTCCGAGGATGGTCCGATGGTAGTCCGACAAATATCGGAGCAACGACGGACATGCACCGGCGCTGCACCGGAAATATCGTACACAATATGATAATCCTCCAGCCATCACTTTTTATAAAGTATACCATTAATATACAGCCAACCATGTTTTTGGGGAGGCCGAAACACCACAACACACTGCATATCAACACAATATTAAATTATCAACACATATTTTGCAATTTCCGCCTCTTCGGGAGCCCAAAACAGTCGAAGAAAGCCCCTGCGGGCAAGATTTGCAAGGGTATTTTGGACGGGACGCAAAAAAAGTTTCATTCCGTCAACGCTGGTTGACAGCACATTGCGCACCGGCAACGATTTTTTTTGAAAAAATATTTTGTC
>DFLB01000053.1 GCA_002373995.1 Bacteroidales bacterium UBA3630
TTGATGCCCAGTCGGCGGAAGGCATCGGGGATGATGCCCAGGTTGCGCAGCGAGACGTTCTTGATGGTGATGCCGTCGCCCACCATGGCTGCCATGCCGATGAACGATCCCACCTCGATCATGTCGGGCAGAATGGTGTGGTCGGCCCCGTGCAGCGACTTCACGCCGACGATGGTGAGCAGGTTCGAGGCGATGCCAGAGATTTGTGCTCCCATAGCGTTCAGCAGGTGGCACAGTTGCTGTATGTAGGGTTCGCAGGCCGCGTTGTAGATGGTGGTGGTGCCTTCTGCCAGCACGGCCGCCATGATGATGTTGGCCGTACCCGTCACCGAGGCCTCGTCGAGCAACATGTAGCAGCCCTTCAGTCGGCGGGCCTCGATGTCGTAGACGTTGCGTTCCTCTTCCCTCACGAACTTCGCACCGAGTTTCTTGAATCCCAGGAAGTGGGTGTCCAGTCGGCGACGTCCTATCTTGTCGCCGCCGGGCTCGGCGATGACAGCCTTGCCGAAGCGGCCCAGCAGGGGACCGATGAGCAGCACCGAGCCGCGCAGTGCCGAGCACTTGCGCACGAACTCGTCGCTCTGCAGAAATTCCAGGTTCAGGTCTTTAGCCTGAAACGTGTAGTCGGTGCGGTTTTCCTTCGTCACGCTGACCCCCATGTCGCGCAGCAGCTGTATGAGGTTGTTTACGTCCAGGATGTCGGGCACGTTCTTGATGTGCACGGCATCGCTCGTGAGCAGTGTGGCACTGATCACCTGCAGAGCCTCGTTCTTGGCGCCCTGCGGGGTAATGGTTCCGCTGAGCAGTCGCCCGCCTTCAATGATGAATGATTCCATATATTATAGTATCGGGTTCTTTTCTGGGTGGTTAGCGTTTCTTTTTCTTGCTGCGCGGCTCCATGTCCTTCATCGACACCTTCTCAAACTTGAACGTGTCGAGGTCCAGCTGAATCTTGCCGTCGGTGAAGCGGGCCAGGTCGCTGACCACCTTCTCGTCGTCCGACGAGCCGTGGCTCCACTGCACGAGGTTGCGCTTCATCTGGTTGGCCGTCACGCGAGCCAGTTCGTCGCGCTCCTTGCCGGGCTCCATCTGCTTCAGCTTCTCGAACAGTTCGAACATCATGTAGCCATAGTGGCGCACGGCAATGTCCTTCATGGGGTAGGCCAGCGGCTCGGGCTTCGTCGTGATGGTGTGGGCCTGCTGAATGTCGTAGGGCCAGTCGATGTCGAGCTTGAAGTCGGACATCAGTGCCAGGTGGTCCCACAGCTTATGCTTGTAGTCGGCGTTCTGCCGGTTCTGCGGGAACATGCGGTCCATGATGCTCACGATGGTTTCGGCACAGCGTTGGCGCTCGCTCTTAGTGGGCAGCGTCAGGCAGTGGTCCACCATGCGCTGAATCTCTCGACCATATTCGGGCAGCACCAGATGCTCGCGCTGCGTGTTGTAGTCTAATCCTTCGATTTTCATTTGAAACCTCCCCCGACCCCTCCGAAAGAGGGGAGTGCCTGCCGGTTTCAGGGGGATGGCGCAGGCTTGCTATGATTTTTTTGTTATAGTAGTTTCTTGGGCTGTTTGGCCACGAAGTCCTTCAGGTAGAAGGGCACGAAGTAGGCCACGTCCTCAAACTGCTCACGGAAGAAACGGCGCTCGGCCAGCGGGAACATCCACCGAGCCAGCGGCTTCACGTCCTCAATGAGGTGGGCGTTGGGGTGGTCGATGGTGTCCATGCACTTCGCCGCGCCGTTGCCGAAGAAGTAGACGGGCCGCTCGTCCAGCCACTCGCGGTAGGTGTCGGCCGTCACCACGTCGGCCTGCGTGGGGCGCACCTCGCGCAGGGCGCGGTCGTAGAGGGCTGCGTAGACCTCCATGCGGCGCGCGTCGATCATCGGGCACAGCAGGGCGTTCTCCTCCTTGGCCTTCTCGGCCAGCAGCACGGGCACGCAGAGCAGTTCCAGCGTGGGCACGCTGATCAGTTTCAGGTCCTGTCCGTAGCAGATGCCCTTGGCAATCGATGTGCCTACGCGCAGTCCTGTGTAGCTGCCCGGACCGCAACTCACGGCCACGGCATCCAGGTCCAGCAACTGGCTGTCGGTGAACGACAGTGCCTCGTCGACGAACACACCCGCCGTCACCGCACTGCCGCGGTGCTTGGGGGCTGTTGCGTCGGCTGCGGGTTTGCCGCCGAATCCTGTGTATTCCTCGCGTTCGAAAATGCATTTTCCGTCCTGACTGACGGCCACCGAGCACACGTCGGTGCTCGTTTCTATATGCAATATTGTCGACATATTTTACTTTTTCGTCTTAAATAAGTGCAAAATTACTGATTTTTCGTCGGAAATTAGTACTTTTGCAGAAATTTAACGCATAAAAAGCATTATGATACTATCAATGACGGGCTACGGCAAGGCTGTCGTGGCATTTGAAGACAAAAAAATCAATGTCGAGGTGAAGTCGCTCAACTCCAAGCAGCTCGACCTCTCGACGCGCATAGCACCCCTCTATCGCGAGAAGGAAATGGAGATTCGCCAGCAGGTGGCCAAGAGTGTGGAGCGAGGCAAAGTGGACTTCTCCATCTGGGTTGAGAAGGATGCCGGCGCCGACGCCACACCCATCAACGCTGCCATCGTGCAGAACTACTACCAGCAGTTGCGCCAACTGGTGGATCAGGCCGGCATTCCCGAGCCGCAGGACTGGCTGCAGACGCTCATGCGACTGCCCGATGTCACCACGCGCACCGAGGCTGAGGTGCTCACCGATGCCGAGTGGCAGGCCGCCTCGCAGGCCATCGCCCAGGCCCTGGACCAGCTGGCGGCTTTCCGTCGTCAGGAGGGTGCCGCCCTGCAGCGCAAGTTCACCGAGAAAATCGACAATATCGCCTCACTGTTGCAGCAGATTGAACCCTACGAGAAGTCGCGCGTGGAGAAAATCCGCCAGCGCATCGTCGACGGTCTGAAGGAGATTCCCGAGGTGGAATACGACAAGAACCGCCTCGAGCAGGAGCTCATCTACTACATCGAGAAACTCGACA
>DFLB01000014.1:0-716 GCA_002373995.1 Bacteroidales bacterium UBA3630
TGATAGACAAAAAATAAAACCAACATACAATGAAACGCTACGAGATTAAGCATCTGTTGAAAGAAGACGTGAGCGCCCTGCTGGGCACCACGATATGCGTAAAGGGATGGGTCCGCACCAAGCGCGGCAACAAGAACGTCGCCTTCCTGGCCGTCAACGACGGCTCCATCATCCACAACATACAAGTGGTGGCCGACCCCGCCCGCTTTGAAGAGGAGCTGAAGCGCATCACCACAGGCGCCTGCATCGGCGTGGAGGGCAAGCTGGTGGAGAGCCAGGGCTCGGGCCAGGCCGTCGAGGTGCAGGCCGAGAGCATCGTCGTCTACGGCGAGGCCGACCCCAACACCTACCCCCTGCAGAAGAAGGGCCACAGTATGGAGTTCCTGCGCGAGATCGGCCACCTGCGCCTGCGCACCAACACCTTCGGCGCCGTCATGCGTCTGCGCCACAACATGGCCATGGCCATCCACACCTTCTTCCACGAGCGCGGCTTCTTCTACTTCCACACGCCGCTCATCACCGCCAGCGACTGCGAAGGCGCCGGCGAGATGTTCCACGTAAGCACCCTCGACCCCGAGAACCCGCCCCGCAAGGAAGACGGCACCATAGACTGGGAGCAGGACTTCTTCGGCAAGTACACCGCCCTCACCGTCAGCGGTCAGCTCGAAGGCGAGCTGGGCGCCACCTCGCTGGGCAAGATCTACACCTTCGGCCCC
>DFLB01000014.1:801-1197 GCA_002373995.1 Bacteroidales bacterium UBA3630
CAACACCCCGCGCCACCTGGCCGAGTTCTGGATGATTGAGCCGGAGATGGCCTTCTACCAGATGGACGAGCTGACGGCCCTCGAAGAGGAGTTCATCAAATACTGCGTCCGCTGGGCCCTCGACCACTGCATGGACGACCTGGAGTTCCTCAACAAGATGATCGACAACGGCCTCATCGAGCGCCTGAAGAGCGTGGTGGACACCGAGTTCGTGCGGCTGCCTTATACTGAAGGCATCAAGATACTGGAAGAGGCTGTCGCCAAGGGCCACAAGTTCGAGTTCCCGGTGAGCTGGGGCGTCGACCTGGCCTCGGAGCACGAGCGCTTCCTCGTCGAGGAGCATTTCAAGAAGCCCGTCATCATGATCGACTACCCGAAGGAGATCAAGGCCTTCTA
>DFLB01000014.1:1255-18407 GCA_002373995.1 Bacteroidales bacterium UBA3630
ATGAAGCTCAACGACCACGTGGAGGAGGAAGGCAAGCGCCAGGGCTTCTCCGGCCTTACCGTGCAGGGCACCGATGTGCTCTTCCCGCAGATTGGCGAAATTATCGGCGGCAGCGTCCGTGAGGAGAACTACGACAAGCTGATGGGCCGCATCGAGGAGCTCCACATCCCGATGAAGGACATGTGGTGGTACCTCGACACGCGCCGCTATGGCAGCTGCCCGCACGCCGGCTTCGGCCTGGGCTTCGAGCGCCTGCTGCTCTTTGTCACCGGCATGGCCAACATCCGCGACGTCATCCCCTTCCCCCGCACCCCGAAGACCGCCGAGTTCTAAACCGTCGGCACTATGTAACAACAAGTGCGCCCCGCGAATGCGGGGCGCACTTTCTTTTTCTTTGTGCAGTTTCATCTCGCATCATTGCAAGGCCACGTTGCAGCACAGAAAACAAATCTCGCATCATTGCAAAGTGCATTTCCAGCACTGTTTCATCATCCCGCATCAATGCGCGACTATTTTGCAGCACTTACAGTGCGCCCCGCATTTGCGGGGCGCACTCCTTTGTCTTAGTTTGTAATTCTTTATTCCAATTGGCAACTCTTTCAGCCCATTCTTCTTCACTATCGCAAAGCCAGATGATGCCTTCGACCAATCCAATGATGGCAGGTATGCCTGTCCAGCAGAATAGAATATCAAGAACACCTCGCAAAGTCTGACCTGTGTAGAAATGTCCAACACCGAAATCACCCAAAAGTATATTAAGAATACCTGCCGCAACTCGTTTGGGGTTGTTGGATAGTTGGTCTATCATCACTTGCTTTTCTTTTTCAGTAGGGAAGGAAGCATCCTTTACAGATTCAAAATATGACACAACATCTTGCTCTGTCTGTACATCCTTATTATACGACTGATAAATGGCAGGAGGGTCCTCGTGGTGAGCAAGGAGGGTTTGCGCGGTTGCTGTCGCAATGCTGAGCATTGATGCGATAGCCAGAATGACGATTTTTTTCATTGTTGTGGTAATTTTATAAGGTTTTGTGCATTATTGCCTTCTTTTAATAAGAAGAATGGTACGGATGCATCCGTCTGCCTTACAGGTTTACCACAACCTTCCTTATCCAACGGGTGTCCGTACCACAAAGCACAAACATCCCAACGGATAAGGGATAAGGTGAAGAACTAATCATCTTCAAGGTGGTAATTTGTAAGGCAATTGAGCTTCTTCTTGCCGGATGCCAACTCTCGCAAACGACAGTGCAAAGATATGCACTTTCTGCGACATGGCAAAATTATTTTTTGCCGTATGGCTGTTTTGTCGTATCTTTGCAGCCGATTATGACGCAGAAAGAGATAGATATAATGTACATGCGGCGGTGCCTGCAGCTGGCTGCCAATGGCCTGGGGCGCGTGAGGCCCAATCCGCTGGTGGGATGTGTTGTGGTTGCCGCCACCGAAACATCCGCAGGCAAGCTGCCTGCGTACCAAATCATCAGCGAAGGATACCATCAATGCTATGGCGAATGGCATGCGGAGCGCAACGCCCTTTTGCGCAGCAACCAACTGTCAACTGCCAACTGTCAACTGTCAACTTTATACGTCAACCTCGAGCCCTGCTCACACTACGGCAAGACGCCCCCCTGCGCCGACCTCATCGTCGAGAAGGGCATCCGCCGCGTGGTGTGCTGCAACGACGACCCCAACCCGCTGGTGGCCGGCAACGGCTTTCGCAAGCTGGAAGAGGCCGGCATCGAGGTGACGAGGCATGTGCTGGAGGCCGAAGGCCGCGAGCTGAACCGACGTTTCTTCACCTTCATGGAGCAGCGGCGCCCCTACGTCATCCTGAAGTGGGCCGAGAGCGCCGACGGCTTCATGGCACCGGGTTCTGTATGTTGCAACAGTGTTACAACCCACCAATATTGGCTCAGCACGCAGCGGCAGAACCGCCTGAACCACCGCTGGCGCACCGAGGAGGCCGCCATACTCGTGGGCAGCGAGACTTACCTCAAGGACTCCCCCACCCTCACTCCGCGCCACTACCTGGGTCCTGCACCGCAGCCCGTGGTCCTCGACCGCCGCGGACGCCTGGCCGACGTCCCAAGCCATTGGCTGCACCTCCGCACACAGACCATCGAGGAAACCCTCCACGAACTCTACGAGCGCAGGCTACAGAGCGTCATCGTCGAGGGCGGACGCCAGGTGCTGGACGCTTTCATCGAGAGCGACCTCTACGACGAGGTGCGCATCCTGCGCAGTCCGCAGCACCTCAGCAAAGGATTGAAAGCCCCAGAGGTGCCGAAAACAGCCCCCGGCCGCCTGATTGTAGTAGAGCCATAGCCGCACTGACACATTGACACAATAACACATTCCCGCATTCACAGACTATGTTCGACGACACCTACCGCACCATCGCCGCCCCCTCGGAGGGGCTCTACAAGGAGAAGGGGAGCAAGTTCCTGGCCTTCGCCTATCCCGTGCGCACCCTCGACGAGGTGAAGGCCCACCTGGAGCAGCTGCGCAAGGACTACTTCGACGCGCGGCACCACTGCTACGCCTACATCCTCGGACCACGCAAGGACGCCTTCCGCGCCAACGACGACGGCGAGCCCAGCGGCACCGGCGGCCGCCCCATCCACGGCCAGCTGCTCTCGGCCGACCTCACGGACACGCTGATCGTGGTGGTGCGCTACTTCGGCGGCATACTGCTCGGCGCCTCGGGTTTGGCCAACGCCTATAAGACCGCCGCCCGCGATGCCATCGACCACGCTACCATCGTAGAGAAGACCATAGACTGCCGCTACCGCCTGGCCTTCGCCTACGAGACAATGAACGACGTGATGCGCATACTCAAGGACTACGACCTCAAGCCCGAGAACCAACAATTCGACAACGACTGCACCTTAGAGGTCAGCGTGCGCCAATCGGAAAGTGTGCGCTTCTACGACCGCGTGGCCGACCTGCGCACCGTCCGCATCGACGTTCTTTAAATCCACCTTCTCCCCGCCTACTTCAGATAGTCCTCGTAGTACCGGAACATCTTGTAGTACAGGTGCAAGCGCTCTCGACCAAGTACGTTGTGCTCGTGGTGGGGATAGGCGAAGTAGTCCACCTGCTTGAAGTTGTTGATGCAGCGCTCGATGAACTCGGTGCTGTGCTGCGGCACCACGGTGTTGTCTTCGGCGCCTTGGATGACGAGCAGATGCCCCTGAAGGTTCTTGGCCTTGTTGAGCAACGAAGTGGCCTCGTAGCCCTCGGGGTTCTCCTGCGGGGTGTCCATATAACGCTCGCCGTACATAATCTCGTACCACTTCCAGTCGATGACCGGGCCGCCGGCACAGCCCACCTTGAAGACCTCGGGGTGGGCCAGCTTCATGGTGATGGTCATGAAGCCGCCGAAGCTCCAGCCCTCGACACCCATACGGTCCTTGTCCACGTAGGGAAGGCTCTGCAGGAACTTGACGCCCTCCATCTGGTCGGCCATCTCTATCTCGCCGAGCCGTCGGTGCGTGCAGCTCTCGAACTCGAAGCCGCGGTTGTCGGTGCCGCGGTTGTCGAGGGTGAAGACGACATAGCCCTGCTGGGCGAGGAACAGGAAATAGAGGTTGCCACCGCCGAGCCAGCTGTCGGTAACCAGCTGTGAGTGGGGGCCACCGTAGACATAGACAAGGGTCGGGTATCTCTTTCCCTGTTGCATATTGGGAGGTGTAATCAATCTGTAATACAAATCGGTCTTACCGTCGGCGGCCTTGATGGTGCCAAGCTTCACCTCTGGCATGGCATAAGCCTGCAGGGGGTTCTCGGAGCGATAGAAGTAATGGGGTTCAGGGTACTTGCGCGGGGTGATGTTCAGGTAGTAGGCGGCGGCAGGCACATCGACCGCGCTGTAGGCACACACCATGCGGGTGCCGTCGTCGTTGATGGCCACCGTATTGGTTCCTTTACCGGAGGTGAGACGTTCCATGGTGCCCTTCTTGAGGTTCACACGGTAGGCGTCACGGCCGGCGAGGTTGTCCTTGTTGGCGTAGACGAAGATGTTCTCGCCCTTCTTGTCGAACTGGATGAACTCCTCGACCTCGTATTCGCCCTTGGTGACCTGTTTCACTAAGCTGCCGTCGGCATTGTAGAGGTAGAGGTGCTTGTAGCCGTCGCGCATGGAAAACCAGAGGAACTGGTCGCCGCCAGGCAACCGTTTGCCGTTGCTTGGCAGGAAGATCATCGGCTCGCAGGGCTCGACGTAGCGGGCGTTGGTCTCCTCGAAGAGCACCTTCACGAAGGCGCCCGTAGTGGCGTCGTACTGCTCGAGCCACATGTGGTTCTGCTCGCGGTTCACCTTGGCGATGTAGACATACTTCTCGTCGGGACTCCAGGCGATGTTGGTGAGGTACATCTCGCGCTCGTGGACGGTGGTGTCGCGGGCGGTATTCAGATACACAAGCTTCTCGGTAGCAGGCTCATAGACACCCACCGTCACCCAGTGGCTCTGCATGCCGGCCATGGGGTACTTGATGGGCATCACCTCTGCCTCGCGAGCGCGGGTGTTGACCAGCGGGTAGTCCACCACCATGCTCTGGTCCATGCGGTAGAAGGCCAGCTTCGACTGTTTGGGCGACCAGAAGAGGCCGCCGTTGATGCCGAACTCGTTGCGGTGGACGCTCTCGCCGAGGACGATGTTGTAGCCGTCGCCACGCTCCACCAGCTTGCCGTCCACATAGAGGCTGCCCTCCTTCGTCTCCACGCGCTCCTCCTGCTTGGGGTCGTTGTCTTTTGGCTTGCGCCAATCCTGCTGGGCCTCGGAGAGGCGGAACTCCTTCTTGCCGTCGAAGCCATAGGCCTCGCCATCCTTGTAGTATGTGACCGTCTTGCCGTCGGGGGCGAAGATGAAACTCACGGCCTCGCGCTTGGGGTAAAGGCTGCGGTCCATCAGCTGGTCCCACTGCAGGACGGGCTTGTCGTTGTTGGGTTTATTCTGCGCGAAAGCGGTGCCTGCCATCAGCAGCACCGCCAAAGTCATAAATATATTTCTCATATCAATAATTACTCCAGTTGCGGAACTTGAGGTTGAAGACGCCGAAGAAGGCTTCCTTGAAGATTTTCATGCTCATCTTGCTGGTGCCGAGGACACGGTCGGTGAAGACGATGGGCACCTCGTAGACCTTGAAGCCCAGGCGCGTGGCGGTGTACTTCATCTCGATCTGGAAGGCGTAGCCGACGAACTTCACCTTGTCGAACTTCATCTTCTCCAGCACGCGGCGGCTCCAGCAGACGAAGCCCGCCGTGGCGTCAGCCACCCGCATACCGGTGACGATGCGGACGTATTTGGAGGCGTAGTAGGACATCAGCAGGCGTCCGATGGGCCAGTTGACCACCGACACCTTGCCGCCCACGTAGCGCGAGCCCACCACCACGTCGCCCTTGCCGCTGGCGCAGGCGTCGTAGAGGCGCACCAGGTCGTCGGGGTTGTGACTGAAGTCGGCATCCATCTCGATCATATAGTCGTAGCCGTGCTCCGCCCCCCAGCGCATACCGGCGAGGTAGGCGGTGCCGAGGCCCAGCTTGCCCTTGCGCTCCAGGATGTGCAGCCGCTCGGGGAACTCCTGCATGAGGCGCTTGACGATGTCGGCAGTGCCGTCGGGCGAGTTGTCCTCGACGATGAGCATATCGAATTCCTTGGGGAGCGAGAACACCTTGCGGATGATGGCCTCGATGTTTTCCTTCTCGTTATAGGTCGGTGTGATTACCAGTGTGTCAGACATATTCGTGCGATTTAAATCAAAGTGCAAAATTACACAAAAAATCCGACCCGTGCAAATAATTCTTCGTTTTTGCCCTCGCCGGCATACCACCGGTCCGACTCCGCCCGTAGACGGACCGCCACCGGACCACCCTCGGACCATCCTCGGACCACCACCGGACCAAGAGCTTGGAACCAGCTGAGTATCAGCCCGATTATTCTACCTGCAAAATATTGTTTGCTGAATGTCAAAATATTTCCTATCTTTGCAGTCCTATAAGATAATGCATTATTAATAATAACAAATTCAGTATCAATATGATTACAAAACTTGACGACCTGCTTGAGCTGGTCAAATCGAAGGGTAAGAAACGTTTGGTGGCCGCCTATGCCAACGACAGCCACACCATCTGCGCCGTGAGCGCCGCCATCGACCGCGGTATCGTCGAGGCCACCCTCGTGGGCGACATCGAGACGATGAAGAAGGTCTGCGCCGAAGAGGGCATCGACCCCAACAAGTTCGAGATGGTCCAGGAAGCCAACGACAACAAGGCCGGCGCCCTGGCAGTGAAGCTCATCAACGAAGGCAAGGGCGACTTCCTGATGAAGGGCCTGCTCAGCACCGACAAGTACATGCGCGCCATCCTCAACAAGGAGAGCGGCCTGATGCCCGGCAAGAAGAACGACATGCTGACCCACATGGCCGTCATGGAGGTTCCCGCCTACCACAAGCTGCTCTGCTGCAGCGACATGGCCATCATCCCTGCCCCCGACTTCAAGCAGAAGACCGCCATCATGAACTTCCTCATCCAGGTCTCGAAGAGCCTCGAGAACCCCAAACCCAAAGTGGCCGTCCTCGCCGCCACCGAGCAGGTATCGGTCGGAATGCCCGCCTGCGCCGAAGCCGCATGGCTCGGCATGCAGAGCCAGCGTGGTCAGATCCCCGGCGCCGTGGTCGACGGTCCCCTGAGCCTCGACTGCGCCATCGACAAGGAGAGCGCCCAGACCAAGAAGCTCACCAGCGAAGTGGCCGGCGACGCCGACTGCCTGCTGTTCCCCAACATCGAGAGCGGCAACATCTTCTACAAGGCCTGCACCAAGTTTGCCCACGCCGAGCTCGCCTGCATGGTGATGGGTGCCCGCGTGCCCTGCGTCCTCACCAGCCGCGGCGACAGCGCCAAGACCAAGCTCTACAGCATCGCCCTGGCCGCCCTGCAGTGCAAATAAAATCTTCTAAGTAGTTATAGGAGTTAAGAGGAGTTATCACTCGCTTTGCTCGTTAGAAGTTAAAGACAATAGTCGGTTTAATGTACAACAACACAACAGCCACTATTGCCTTTAACTTCTTTTAACTCCCTTTATTTCATCAACCCCCTTTTGTAAAATGCAAGAATATTTCGAACACCTGAACAACATCGCCATCACCGTCTGCGACGCCGAGGGCAATGTGCTGGACATGAACCAGCATAGCGCCGACGTCAACAGCCACGGCCACAAGATCATCGGCAACAACCTGATGGACTGCCACCCCGAGCCCGCCCGGACCAAACTCCGCGGCCTGCTGGAGCACCAGCAGCTCAACGCCTACACCATCGAGAAGACGCAGGCCGACGGCAGCAAGGTGAAGAAACTCATCTACCAGACCCCCTGGTGGAAGGAGGACGGCGCCTTCGGCGGCCTCATCGAGTACTCGATAGAGATTCCCTTCGAAATGCCGCACTTCGTGCGCCAACCCAAGCCGCAGCAATGAAGGAGGCGGCACTGATGATGGCGGCGCCGTCCAGACAACAGCAACGACATGTGGCGCTGCTGATGGTACTGGCATTCTTTGTTTTCCCTTTCTGCGCCGTGGCGCAGAAAGGGACGGTGAAAGGTCGCGTGGTGGATGCGCGGACGGGGGAGAACGTGGAATATGCGACGGTGGCGCTGCTGTCGCCCACGGACAGCACGCTGAAGGGCGGCACGGTGACAGACGCGAGCGGAGCGTTCCGCATAGAGGCTCCTTACGGCCGCTACCTGCTGCGCATTACCTTTATCGGCTACGAGGCGCAATACCACAAGAGCGCGGTGGTGCTGAGTGCCGACCGCAACACGGTGAACCTGGGCAAGATAGCCATCAGTCCGCAGGCCACGATGATGGAGGCGGTGGAGGTGACGGCCGAACGGTCGATGGTGGAGTATCAGCTGGACAAGCGGGTGGTGAATGTAGACAAGAACATCGTGGCCGGCGGAGGCACAGCGTCCGACGTGCTGGAGCAGGTGCCGAGTGTGGCCGTGGACAATGACGGCAATGTCACCCTGCGCGGGTCGACCAACGTCAAGGTGCTGGTCAACGGTCGCCCCAGCGAGCTGCTGGCCAGCGACCTGGCTACGCTGTTAGAGCAGATACCGGCCTCGACAGTGGAGACCGTGGAGGTAATCACCAACCCCTCGGCCAAGTATGACCCCGAGGGCATGAGCGGCATCATCAACATCAAACTCAAAGACCGCACGGCCGGCGCGCTGGGCCTCAACGGCGTAGCCAGCGTCAATTTCGGCGCCCCGCTGCCCTTCATGGTGCCCGATTCGCTGCCGTCATTCATCCCGACGGCTATGGGCAACATCAGCCTCAACTATACCACGGAGAAGTACAACCTCTTCCTCAACGCCGACCTGGGCCGTCGCACCCGCGGCCACTACGGCACCACCGACATCGCACACCGCATGGATGGCATCGACTATCTGCACGACTTGCAGAACGAATACAGCCTCAACCCCAGCCTGATGGGGAGCGTCAAGGTGGGCGGCGAGTACTATTTCGACGAGAAAAACAGCCTGTTGCTCAGCTATCAGCTGCGCGGCGGCAGCCGTCAGCGCCAGAACTGGATTTACGCTCACGACCAGCTGTACAACGACTCGATGAGCTACGATCAGGTTAACCAGGGCGACAACCGCAACCTGAACCACTCCTTCAACATGCTCTACACCCGCAAGTTCGACCGCAAAGACGAGGAGTTGACCCTCGACGCCACCTTCAGCACGCGCCAGGTGCAGGGCACTGGCTCGCAGGAACAGGTCTATGCCGACCCGGCAGCCAACTACGACCACTACTTCCTGCGTAGCAGCCTCACCGAGAACCACCATCAGGCGTTGAACATCAAGTTGAACTACCTGCGCCCGCTGGATTCGTTTCTGGGCATGGAAGGTTGGCGGCTGGAGACGGGCTATGAGGGCCGCATGGACTGGCCCGACCAGCAGGCCGACTACTACCGCACGGTGTACGACAACACGGGTGGAGCGCACGACCTCTACGAGTACTACGACTCGCTGTCGTCGACCCACTTTGACTACAACCTCCAGGTGCACGCCATCTATGCCACTCTGGGCGGCAACCTCACCAATCGCCTTTCGCTGCAAGCCGGCCTGCGCGGCGAGTACGCCTACACCTATGGCCATGACGTCAACCATCCCGGCACACCGGCCGTAGACAAGCCCTACTGGAACCCTTACCCCACCTTGCACCTCTCCTACAAGATCTCCGAGATGCAGAGTGCTCAGCTGAGCTACAGTCGCCGCGTGCGCCGCCCCCACATGTGGGACCTCAACCCCTACATCAATGTGATGGACGGGCGTCACCTGGGCTTCGGCAACCCCACCCTCGACCCGGAGTTCACCAACGCTTTCGAGCTGAGCTACAACCTGGGCTTCGACAAGGTGAACCTCTACACCGCCGCCTACTTTCGCCACAGCAACAACACCATCACCTGGTATGGCTTCTACTGGGACAGCGCCTCGGTGGCACAGTATGCTTGGTGGGAACCCTACAACAGCGACTACGAGGGATACTGGGCTGCCGGCCCGCAGAACCTGGCCAACAGCTACAACTACGGTCTGGAGTTCATCTTCGACTGGCAGATCGCCAGCTGGTGGAAGGTGAACCTCAGCCTCAACCTCTACGAGGAGCGCATCGAAGGGAGTAGTCTGCTGAACAATAACGTACAGCAGGGGTTCCAAGCCGGAGGCAAACTCAACTCGTTCATGACCCTGCCGAACGACTGGACGCTCCAGTTCAGCGGCCAGTACCGTGCTCCGGGCCTCGACCTGCAGGCCACGATGGATCCCAGCTACTGGTTCGATCTGGCGGTGAAGAAGGATGTCCTCCAGAAGCGCGGCACCATCAACCTGCGCGTGAGCGACGTCTTCTGTACCGGCGGCTGGGGCCACCGCACCGACAACGTCGAGCTATATCGCGTGGTGAAAAACCATCGTCTCTCGCCCACCGTGACCGTCGGCTTCTCATGGAAGATCAACAACGGTCTGAAGCAACGGCAGCAGCAGATGGAAGAAGAAGAAGGAGGGGACGAAAGTACTATATATTAGTGGGTAGCTGGCAGAGAACAATGCATAGCGAGGAGCTTATAATACGCGAGAATGGTGGGCGGCAGGAGGTGCTCGACCCCGTCAGGCGGCGGTGGGTGGCGCTGACGCCAGAGGAACGGGTGCGCCAACAGACCATCCTCATGCTGCACCACCAATACGGCTATCCGCTGGAACTGATGCAGATAGAGGGGGCCATCAGCGTCAACGGGCTACGGCGGCGGTGCGACATTGTGGTATACCGTGACGGGAAGCCCTACATCATCGTCGAGTGCAAGCAGCCCGAGGTGCCCATCAGCCAGAAAGTGTGCGACCAGGCCTGCCGCTACAATAGCGTGCTGCAGGTGCCATATCTGCTTTTGACCAACGGCAAACAGCTGGCAGTGATAGCGATAGACTACGCGGCCCACGCGCTACGCTCCCTGCCGTCGCTGCCCTGCTACGGTGAGAAATGTTAAAATTGTGAGCCAAAAGAGGCCCTTTCCGCGTCTATAAGTAAAATGAAACGCGACGAAAAGCAGCATATATTGGTAGAACATTACCTGGACTTCTACAGCCGGGCGATGGCGATACTCGACGACGAGGACGATGCCAAAGATGCTGTGCAGGAGGCCATTGCGAAGACATTGGCGCGGATTGGGGTACACGACCCTTTCGCCTACTGCCTACGCGCCACGGCCAACGAGAGCATCAACCTGCTGCGCCGGCGCCAGCGCCACGTCAAGATCAACGAGACGATGCTGCTGGCCTCGTATGAGCAGGAGCGCATTGCGAAGGTGATCAACGAGAGCAAGGAGCAGCTGCAGCCGCTGGAGCGCTTGGTGCTCGAGTTCCACCGCGAGGACGGATACACCCTTGCGAGGCTTGCCGCGATACTCGGTATCAGCGTTTCAAGCGTCAAACGCCTGCTGGCGAACGCCGACCGAAAAATGAAAAAAACGATATACAACAGCCTATGAAAACCGAAGACCTGCAACAACTGCTTGACCGCTACCGCGAAGGCACAATAGACGACGCCGGCCGCGAGGAGCTGCAACGGCAGACCCACCGCGACGAAGTGATGGCTGCGGCGCGTCGGCGCGCCGACGGCATCGTGCGCCGTCGGCGCACAGCCCTCTTCACCCTGGCGGGGCTGCTGATGGCGGGAGCGGCAATATGGACACTGCTGCCACCAGGGGAGGAGACTCCCCTGGTGGCCGAAGCCGCGGTGCCGGACGCCGCCACAACGACAGCAGAGCCCTCCGTCGAGCAAACGGCCGCCGAAGCCCCTGCGGTCCATGCCGCTCCCAAGCCCGCGCCGCGCCGCCGCATCGCCAAGCCTGCGGAAGAGCCCGT
Source organism: Bacteroidales bacterium UBA3630 (assembly GCA_002373995.1). Taxonomy (GTDB): domain Bacteria; phylum Bacteroidota; class Bacteroidia; order Bacteroidales; family P3; genus Colimorpha. The sequence goes on from DFLB01000014.1 coordinate 12,672, forward strand.
GGTGATATGCAACAACCAATGCGAGGCCGACTCGGTCATCAACGATATCTGGAAATTTCTCACGGTATGAATTGGGGTTATAGGATATGGGTTAAGGGATACAGATTGGTGCTCGGGGTTCTACTGCTGGCATCGGTGTCCGCCACAGCGCAGACCGACCTGTATCGGCGCTACGCCTCACAGCCGGATGTGAAGGTGGCGTCGGTGAGCAACTTTGCCCTCGACAGCAACTCGAAAGTCGATGTGACGGTCATTGCCGCCGAGGACGACGCAGGCTGGGAGTGGATGAAGAGGGAGTTTCACATTGGCGACCTGGCACCGGAGCAGCAGGCCAACCTGCGCGAGGGGAGCGACGTGGTTCTATTCGCCCGCCGCAGCCGCAGCAATCCGAGCGAGAATGCCCCCGTGGTGCAAGAACAGATTGATGTTGCGGCGAGTTGCTACATGGGCATATCGTACCTTGGGCGCGCGGTCTATGTCTTCTGTGCAGACACTGAGGAGCAGTATGACGCCATCGTGACGCTGCTGGTCAAGAAGATCATGCACCACTCAGGGCAGTAGGAGCGCAATCTGCTTCATGCCGCAGGAGAGGCGCCGGCCGTCGGCGGCGGTGAGGAGGAGGCGTCCGTGGGGGTCGATGCCGGTGATGGTGGCGGTGATTGTCTCACCATTATATATGTATCGCGCGGGGAGATTGAGGTTAAGCAAGTGTGCGAGGTATTGAGGCTCGGGGTCGAGGCCGGATTTGAGGTCGTTGTATCTTTTTGCGATGCAGGCCAGCAGTTGATGGAGCAAGGGTTCCAGCTCGTACTGAAGGCCTGTCAGCAGGGAGAGCGAAGTGGGGTGAGGGATCCATTCGGGGAAGTGAAGTTCGTTGACGTTGAGGCCGATGCCACAGACGGCGGAGGCGATGGAAGTGCCCTGTAAGCGAGTGCTGACAAGGGTGCCGCAGATTTTATGGCCGTCGACAAAGATATCGTTGGGCCACTTGATGAGAGAGGATTGTGGAATGCGGAGAGAGGAGAGCAGGTCGCAGAGGGCCAGCGAGAGGGCTTCGGTCAGTTTGAACTGGCGGTCGGCCGGGAGGAAGGAGGGGTGGAGGACGAGGCTGAAGGTGAGGTTCTGGCGCGGCGCGCTGTGCCAGTGGTTGCCGCGCTGGCCGATGCCTGCGGTTTGTTCCAGCGCCCAAAAGCAAGAGAAGTCCTCGACCTGGTCGAGGTCGAGGGCTTCACAGTAGCGGTTGGTCGACTCGAGGGAGTCGAAGGAGAGGATTGTCATATAGATATAGTGACTATAGGGGCTATAGAGACTATAGGGGCTATGGGCGTTAGATGCTCATGATCTCTTTCTCCTTGGCGGAGTAGATCTTGTCGCATTCGGCGATGTTCTTGTCGGTGATGTCCTGGAGTTCTTTTTCGACCTGCTTCACTTCGTCTTCGGGAACGGATTTGTCCTTGAGTTTTTTGACCTCGTCCATCACCTTGCGGCGCACGTTGCGGACGTTGACTTTGGCGTTTTCCACTTCGGTTTTGGCGGCCTTGCAGAGTTCCTTGCGTCGCTCTTCGGTGAGCGGAGGGATGGTGATGCGGAGGAGGTCGCCTTCATGTCGCGGGGTGAAGCCGAGGTTGGCGTCGAGGATGGCCTTGTTGATGGCGCCGATGATGGTTTTCTCCCAGGGCTGGATGACGATGGAGCGTGCGTCCGGGGTGTTGATGTTGGCCACCTGGCTGATTTCAGTCATGGTGCCGTAGTAGTCGACCTTGACGCCGTCGAGCATACCGGGGTTGGCCTTGCCGGCACGGATTTTGGCCAGTTCCTTGTCGAGGAAGCTGAGCGAACTCTTCATGCTGTTTTTTGCCTCGTCGAGGCAGGATTTCGATAACTCGTTCATATCTTTTGATGTTTATTGTTTACAGACAAGTGTTCCGATTTCCTCGCCCATGACGACGCGCAGGAGGTTGCCCGGGCGGTTCATGTCGAAGACATAGATGGGGAGGTTGTTGTCCTCGGCGAGGGCGAAGGCTGTGAGGTCCATGATTTTGAGTTTTTTCTCGAGGGCTTCGCTGTAGCTGAGGGATTGGTATTTGAGGGCCGAGGGGTCTTTTTCCGGGTCGGCGGTGTAGACGCCGTCAACGCGGGTGCCTTTGAGGATGACGTCGGCTTGGATTTCGACGGCGCGGAGGGTGGAGGCGGTGTCAGTGGTGAAGAAGGGGTTGCCGGTGCCGCCGCCGATGATGACGACGCGGCCGTCCTGCATGGCTTCTACGGCGCGGCGGCGGCTCATGGCTTTGCAGATGGGTTCGATGGCCAGGCCGCCCAGCAGTTCGGTGCGCAAGCCCTGCTTTTCGAGTTCGGCTTGCAGCGCCATGCTGTTGATGAGAGTGGCCATCATGCCCATGTAGTCGCCTTGGACGCGGTCCATGCCGCCGGCGGCTCCTGTGAGGCCGCGGAAGATGTTGCCGCCGCCGATGACGATGGCTACTTGGCAGCCGCGCTGGACGACGGCCTTGATGTCGTCGGCGTACTGCTTCAACATGGCGGGGTCGATGCCGTAGCTTTGGGCACCCATCAGGGACTCGCCGCTCAATTTCAATAGAACACGGTTGTATTTCATATCACCTATTCGTTTATTTATTAGCCTTTTGCGGCACATGAAGCGCCATTCTATAATTTTGCGAAAATAGGAATATTTTTTTATTCCTGCAAGAGAAAAATTATATGCGGCTCAAATTCAGCTTTCCATGCCTATTGTTTGCCTACCTTTTGCTTACCTTATGCCTACCTTTTGCCTACCTTATGCCTACAAAGGCATGTCATATCGCTGAAACACAATGATTTAAGCCTCAAATAAGGTAAGAAATGGCGGGTGGTGCACAATAAAAGGGGCGCGGCGACGTTGTGGTAGAGTTATGAGAATAGATAGCAGCAAGAAGATCCGCGATGTGTCGGGTGAGCACATCCTTATCCGTGTGGCCGAAGGGCAGGCCGACATGACCGAGGTGGTGGGCCTCAACGAGAGCGCGATGCAGCTGTATCGCGATCTGGCGGGGAGGGATTTCACGGTAGACGATGCGGTGGAGTGCCTCACGGCGCAATACGAGGTTGACCCCGCGACAGCGCGTCGCGACGCGGAAGAATGGGTGAAGAGTATGCGCGAGCAGGGCCTTATTGTTGATTGACAGCGCGATGGGCATGCAGGCATATTATACCATCGGCGGCATGGACCTGGTGCTTGACGGGGGCGAGGGGGTCGGCGCAGTCAAGGCGCTGCCTGGGTTTGACGTTTTTGGTTCCACCACGGATGCCTCACGACCAGTACACATTGGGCTTGACCGCAGCGTCGAGCTGCCGGAGTGCCGGTGGCTGCACCGTTTCGACCTGGAAGCCACGGGGGACGAGGCCCGTTTCGGCATCGATGCCGAGGGGGTGTATTATCACACCTTCGGGGGGGATGGCGTGCTGCGCTTCGACAGCCGACGGCTCGACGAGGTGATATGTACGCCGGTGGCGCGTCCGGAGTTGCTGCGCTTTGCGCTGTGGACCGCGTATGCGCTGGTCGGCCTCTGGCAGAGGAAAGTGCCCATCCACGCCTCGGCGGTCGTCTGCCGCGGGAAGGCGGTGGCTTGCCTTGGCGAGAGCGGGACCGGCAAGAGCACCCATACACGCCTCTGGTTGAACAACATAGACGGTTGCCGCCTGCTCAACGACGACAGTCCCATCCTCGCCCTCGACGACGACGGCACACCGCAGCTCCACGGCTCGCCCTGGAGCGGCAAGACGCACTGCTACCACGTCGAGCACTATCCGGTGGCCGCCATGCTGCGCCTGCAACAGGCTCCGCACAACAGCATCCGTCGCCTCGGCACCCTTGAGGCCTTTGGTGCCCTGCAGCCCTCGTGCCCGCCTGCCTTGGCCCATGACGAACGCTGCCTCGACCGGATAACGGACATTATCTCCGACGTGCTCACCGCGCGGCCTGTCTATCGCCTGCAATGCTTGCCGGATGCCGATGCTGCACGCCTGAGTTTCAAGACTATATATCCCGACTGATGGAACTGGAGAACGATGCCTACTTTGCCCTTGTGGAGGAGCAACTTGCCGCCGGGCTGCAGGTCAGCCTGCCGTTGCGCGGCATCAGCATGAAGCCCCTGTTACGCGAGGGCGACGTACTGGTGCTCAGCCCGTTGCATGGGCAAGAAGCCGCCGTGGGCGATGTGGTGCTGTTCCGCTATGGCCACAGGCACATCCTGCACCGCATCGTTGGCATCGACGACGGAGGCTACACCCTGCAAGGCGACAACGCCTACACCACCGAAAGCGCCGCGCGGGCGGACCTGCTGGCGCGGCTGGTCGAGGTGCGTCGCCCCGACGGTCGTCGCGTGGCTACCGACAGTGCCGCGTGGCGGTGCCTCAGCCGATGCGCACTGGTGCGCAAGCGCTTCCGCAACGTCGCCGTACGCTGGCTTGGTCGCCGTGGTCGTAACGAGCTACGGCCGTGGTACTTCGGCCTGCTGGCCATCCTGATGTGGGCTCCGCTCAACGGGCTCGGGGTACCGCTTGACAACTACATCCTCGGGCTGCGAACCGATCACCTGCTGCACGCCTCGGTGTTCTTGCCGTGCGCCCTGTTTACGATAGACCTCTTTCGACGGCACCGGCTCTTGCTGGCGTGGCTCGCCGCTGTAGCAGTGGGGCTACTCACCGAAGGGGTGCAGTACCTGTTGCCGTGGCGCGGCTTCGATGTCAACGACCTCATCGCCAACACCCTCGGCACCACCCTCGGGTGGATGGCCATCCTCGTCATGAAGAGGCACATACGACGCTAACATTCAACAAGCTACAAAAAATATTTGGCGGATTCAGATTTATTTACTACCTTTGCACGAATTAAACATTAAACAATTAATAACAAAAATACAGCATTATGTCAAAACTCCTTTTACTGGGCGACGAGGCTATTGCACAAGCCTTTATCGACGCTGGCGGTAGCGCCATCAACAGCTACCCCGGCACGCCCTCGACCCAGATTACCGAATATGTGATGAAGAGCAAACAGGCCAAGGAGCAGGGCGTGGTGGCCAACTGGTGCGCCAACGAGAAGACCGCCCTCGAGGCCTCGATCGGCGTGGCCTACAGCGGCAAGCGCGCCATGACCTGCATGAAGCACGTGGGTCTCAACGTCTGTGGCGACCCCTTCATGAACGCTTCCATCATCGGCACCAAGGGTGTCATCATCGTGGTGGCTGACGACCCCAGCATGTTCTCCAGCCAGGACGAGCAGGACAGCCGCTACTACGGCCACTGGGCCATGATCCCCATGCTCGAGCCGAGCAACCAGCAGGAGGCCTACGACATGGTCTTCGCCGGCTATGACCTCAGTGAGCAGCTGGGCACCCCCATCCTGATGCGCATCCCCACCCGCTTGGCCCACAGCCGCGCCGGAGTCGAGCGCAAGCCCGTTCGCGCCCAGAACCCCCTCAGCAGCCCCAGCGACCCCAAGAGCTACGTGCTGCTCCCCGTCAACGCCAAGCGCCTCTACCGCGACCTGATCGACAAGCAGCCCAAGTTCACCAAGATGAGCGAGGAGTGCGGCTTCAACCAGTACATCCCCGGCGAGGACAAGAGCCGCGGCATCATCACCACCGGCATCGCCTTCAACTACCTGCAGGAGAATTTTCCTAATGGCAAGTGCCCCTACCCTGTCGTCAAGATAACCCAATACCCGCTCCCCTTCAA
>DFLB01000060.1 GCA_002373995.1 Bacteroidales bacterium UBA3630
CAAAATATTTTTTTGTTTTTTTTCGTTGTTGTTTTTCCAGCAGTTGATTATCAGGGAAATAAATGTTAATATTTTTTTGTTCGGCGGGAGGAATGGAGGGATGGAGTGGGTCAAATGTGGGGCGCGAGGGGAGGAAAATTGCGATTTTGGGGATGACTGACGGGGAGGCTGGTGTTGATAATTACGTATCTAATTGATTTCCAGCAATTAAATTGTATTTTCGTATAGAATGTGGGGGTGCCTGTGCTGTGCTTAGGTTGTGCTTAGGATACGCTTAGGATATGCTTAGGATATGCTTAGGATGGGGTTAGCGGAGGATGATTTCGTCGGTGAAGAGGTAGGAGGGTTGGCCTGGGGCGGGGTGCCAGGAGGGGAGCGGGCCGGGGTTGGGGACGACGATGCGGAGGTAGCGGGCAACAGGGTAGCCCAACGTGATCGGTGGCTTCCCGCTGCTGATGTCCGTCAGATCGATATGGTAGTTACGCAGACGCATGCCTGTTTCGCGGGGGTCCATGGGGAACGTCCGGTTCTTGAAGAGGCGCCAGGATGAGCCGTCGTTGGAGATGTAGACGCGGATTTCCGTCGGTGCCAGGATCCAGTCGAAGGTGTTCTGCATGAAGCGCATGGAGACTTCGTGGAGCGACGGCGTCTCGCCGGCGAATTCAATCACCACGTCGATGCTGTCGCCCCAGTAGCCCTGCCAGTGGCCGTCGGCGTAGGTGGTGTTGCTGCCCTGTTGACCGTCGATGAGGGCTTCGGGGCCGCCGCCGCTGTAGATGGCTTTGTAGGTGCTGTAGGGGGTGTTGAGGGTTATCTTGGCGCCCATGGCGAGGTGGCTCAGGAGGTACTGCTCGCTGATGACGCCTTCGCCGTATTCGTTGTAGCTGATGGCGCGGATGGTGGCGGAGCGCTCCAGGGGGAAGGGGCCGGTGTAGAGGGTGGCGGTGGAGTCAGGCTGGGAGCCGTCGAGGGTGTAGTAGATGGGGCGGTCGTTGTAGAGGGTGCGGAGGGTGACATGGGGATGCAACGATGTTGCATCACACCCGACCTGCATGAAGACGTGGCGGTCGAGGTCGAGCACCTCGCGCGCGAGCGCGTCGAATCTATTTATCACTATATAGCGTTCGTAGTCGCCGTTCTCCTGGTCCCACAGGCGGAGGTATTCGCGCTTGAGGTCGAAGAGGGCCTGCAGATAGTCTTTGGCGTAGCCACGACAGTCGGAGTACATATCAGGGTTCTCCAGTGCGCTGTGTATCGCCATGCGCAGACGGCATTTGTCGGCGGTGAGCCAGATGCGGTGCAAGGCGTAGAGGGCGTGGGGGTTGGCGGCGGAGTCGACGTGGATGCCGTCAATCAGGTGGCGCACCGTCTCCACGCGCTCGCCCATGGAGGGGGCGGTGTTGTCTGGGTTGAAGTTGAGCAGGGGTTCGAGGAGGGCGGCGGAGGTGTACCAGTCGCTGACGGTGGGGTTGTACATCAGGGCGCCGACGGAATAGAGTTGGTCGGTGAGTGGCGAGGCAGAAGCCTCGCCCGCAGGACGACTCACAGCGACGGAGTTGTCCTGTGGCGCGGTCCTCTGATTGCGCGCCCCATAGAAGAGCCGCTCGAAGTTGGCGTTGAACAGCCGCTCACGCTGGCGGAGTTCCTCGGGGTCGTCGGTTTTGATGGGGTTCCAGGCCATCTCGGCGGCCCAGAACTGGGCGTGCCAGCTGTTGTCGAAGAGGGCCTCGCCGTTGTCGTCCCAGCAGGTGAGCATGGCGCCCTCGGCACCGTCGCGGAAGCCGTCGCGGTAGAGGTTGGCGATGTTCTTGATGTAGCGCTGGGGCGTGGAGGTCATGGTGGCGCTGTGGCCCGTCGAGGCGGCCACCCAGAAGGGGTTGCCTTGGTCTGTGAATGGTTTTATTAAATGCGTGAAACTGTCCAATGGTTCGTAGGCCCACATGATGTAGGTCATGTCCGCTGGCAGCTGGCGCATCATCTCGGGGTTCTTGGCCACGATGTCGCCCCACATGGCAACTTTGGGAGCTGGGAGCTGGTGGCTGGTAGCTGATAGCCTACTTTCCTCTTTAACAATCTGGTAGCAGCGGTTGATGAAATCGACATACACATGGTCGGCACCCATACTGTCGACAAGCCTTTTGGCGCGGCCGGTGCCGAGCTGTTCGGTCTCGTCGCAGTTGATGATGAAGAAGGGCGAGGTGGGGATGCGATGATACGCGGCGGCGATGCGCTTGCGCAGGAAGTCGTAGACCTCGGGGTTGGAGGGGTCGAAGTTGGCCTTCGAGTCTTTCAGGTGTTCGTAGAAGGGTACGCGGAGCGTCTTCTCGGCGTGGGCAAGGAGCTGGAGGTTGATCACCTCGTCGGGGTGCGGGGTACAATCGGCGAGGTAGGCCGGTGCCAGGTCGGGGAACTCGGGCTGGTAGAGGGTGTGCTCGGTGTAGTAGTTGCAGAAGTTGTACTTCAGGGCATGCAGCGTCTGCCATTGCTTCTGGCGGTAGGCGGCGTGTGGCACGGGGCCGCGGCTTTGGTCGTCCATCCAGCCGCGATAGCGGTAGGCCGGCCAGTCGATGATGGTGCAGCAAGGCAACGTATCACCATATATGCGTTTCATCTGTTCCAGCGTCATATAGGCGTACTTCAATCCTTCATCACCGTTAGGATTGTAGTATTCGATCGTAATTCGTTTGGGCTCTATGTTAAGCACATAGGCTTGATCCACGTTTGCTTGCACATGGCGCAAGTATGTGTTTTTGAGAATGTCAATCTCGTAGTTGTCCACCCCCAGCACCTTTACTTTGGCCTTCTTCCATACACACACCCTGCCGTTTGCATCCATATCCACCTCCTGCGGCGTGGGGATAAGGCCGAGGTTGGGTTGTTGTTCTTCTTGTGCCACAAGGGGCATCGAGGCTGCCCACACAACGAGCAGGAGCATTGTCACAAAGTGTTTCATCCGTTATTACCGTTCTGTTTTTCGGACTGCAAAATTACATATTTTAAGCGATTTATGGGGAAAAATTCGTTGAATCCGGTTATTTTGTGTAAATTTGCCACTCTGCCAGCCCTTGCAGAGCGATGGGTTAACCACTTGTAGAACAATAACTAAACACATAATAGCAACAACATGAAAAAGACAAATCTGTGGTTTAGCGTTGCCGTTCTTGCAATTATTTGCGGGACGTTCGCAACATCATGCCAAACGGAGAGCGAGGAAAGCATCGTCAACCCCACCGAGGACAGTAGCCAGTTCGTCACCCTCACCACCGCCGTGCCCGATGCGATACTGGAGATACGCTACTTTGGCACATACAATTTCGTAGGCAGCCGCATTGACAGCTACCTGCAGCCCACAGCCCTGCTCACGCGGCGGGCCGCCGACAGCCTGCGCGCCGTCAGCGACGACCTCAAGGCCCAGGGCTACCGACTGAAGATCTACGACGCCTACCGCCCGCAGAGCGCTGTAGACCACTTCGTGCGCTGGGCGGCAGACCTGGCCGATACCGCCATGAAGCCCTACTTCTATCCCGACCTCGACAAGAGCGTGCTCTTCGAGCAGGAGTACATTATGGAGAAGAGCGGCCACACACGCGGCTCGACGGTAGACCTGACCATCTTCGACATGAGGACCGAGAAGGAGGTGGACATGGGCGGCACCTTCGACTGGTTCGGTCCCGAGAGCCACCCCGACTTCTGCGGCAACCCCGAGACGGGCGAGTACAACGGCGACAACAGCGCCTCACCTGCCGGCCGCAGCATTACAGCCGAGCAGTTTGCCAACCGCATGATCCTGCGCCGCGCCATGCTGAGCCACGGTTTCAAGCCCTTAGACAGCGAGTGGTGGCACTTCACGTTGCGCGACGAGCCTTATCCCGACACCTACTTCACCTTCCCCGTACAGCAGCTGTAACAGGCGGGGGGGGCTACCCTGCTCTATTTCAGGCAGTCTAAATAGCGGTGAATCGTCTCCTCGATGCCCATATAGAGGGCGTCGGAGATGAGGGCGTGGCCGATGCTGACCTCGTCGCACCAAGGTATCTGCTGACGGAAGTAGGCCAGGTTCTCTAACGAAAGGTCGTGGCCCGCATTGAGGCCCAGGCCGCAGGCGCGGGCTGTTCGTGCAGCCGCCACGAAGGGCGCGATGGCCTCCTCGCGATTGGCGGCGTAGCGGCTGGCATAGCTCTCCGTGTAGAGTTCCACGCGGTCGGTACCCGTGCGGGCAGCCATCTCGATCATCTGCAGATTGGCGTCGACGAAGATGCTCACACGGATACCGCAGGCTTTGAACTCCTTGACCACATCGCGCAGGTAGTCCTGGTTCTTGACCGTGTCCCAGCCGGCGTTGGAGGTCAGCACCCCCTCGGCGTCGGGCACCAGCGTCACCTGCGCGGGCTTGATTTCTTTCACCAGGTCGATGAAGCCGTAGGGACGGCTCTTGGACACGCCCTTCGGGTTGCCCTCGATATTGTACTCCACGCCTATCAGCGGCCCAATAGCCAGCGCGTCGGCATAGCGGATGTGGCGCTCGTCGGGCCGCGGATGGACAGTGATGCCCTGGGCGCCGAAGCGCTCGCAGTCCACGGCAAACCGCAGCACGTCAGGCCTGTTGCCACCACGCGCATTGCGTATCGTCGCCACCTTGTTGATGTTGACACTCAGCTTAGTCATCGTTCTATCGGTATTAAATTCGGCTGCAAAAATACAAAAAAAACCAAATAGCCGTCAAACATATCAACATATCAACCTATCAACATATCAACCTACCCCCCCCTTCCTCCGCTCTTGGTCCGATGGTGGTCCGGGGATGGTCCGAGGATGGTCCGAGGATGGTCCGACAAAATACGGACCACCATCGGACCGCAAGTGGAGCGACACGGGAGGTGGAGCCGCCACCAGCTACCTGCTGCCAGCTATCAGCTTTTTTTCGTATCTTTGCACCCACAAACCACTGACAACATGAAGAAAGCCATCCTCGCAATCGCACTGATTTTGAGCGTACTATGCCCCATCGCAGCGCAACAGACGCTCAACGCAAAAGGCGACAACATCGTAGGCACCTACAAAAGCAAACAGGGCGACGACGTATTCAAAGCCCGCATCACACGAATGGCTGACGGCACCTACCAGGGGCAGATCGTATGGATGGAGCACGACCGCGACGCCAACGGCGAGAAAATCCTCGACAAGAAGAACCCCGACAAAAGCCTTCGGTCGCAACCGGCCGATCGCATCATACTGTTCTCCGGGCTGAAATACGACAACGGCAATCGTCGCTGGGGCGACACAAAAATCTACGACCCGCAACGCGGCCTGAAAGCCAAGATGACAGCCGAGTTCACCTCAGACGGGCGGCTGCGCATCAAAGGCACCCTCCTCGGCATCAGCGAGACCGTCTATTGGGTCAGGGTCAGCCAGTAGCCTGCCAACTATCGAGTCAGGTCGGACAGCCTACGGCGGGCCATAATATAAGTGGTACGCCTGTCGGTGATGGCATTCTGGGCCTGGAGCAGGAGGGCGTGAGCCTGAAGGACATCGGAGAGCGTGCTTGCCCCAGCCGTGTAGTTAAGATTGGCAATGCGGTAATTCTCGGCAGCGATGTCCAGCGCAGACGAATCGGAACGGATGAGCATATAGGCATCCACCATGTCGCTGTAAGCCTTCTCCTCTTCGATCGACATCATACGGTTCAGATGCTCCTGCTTGATGGCAGCCTCTTGGATGCGAATGTCGTGCTGATGCAGGCGGTGCGAGGTCTCCCACCAAGCGCTGATGGGGACTGACAGCGACAGCAACACGACTGCGTTGGCCGCAGGGTCCTGCTTAATCATATTGCCATAGAAGGCCGACCCGATGAGGGTGAGTTGCGGCAACGCCTCGCCGAGAGTCATCCGCCGGTTGAGTTGCTCGGCCTCGACAGAGAGCTCCAGCAGGCGCACCTCGGGCCGCAGGCTGTCGCCACTGGCGGCAAAGGAGTACTGCAACGGAGGCAGATCCATCAACTCCGGCGCCACAAAGACGAGGCTGTCGCTGAAGGCTATACCTATCTGTGAGCACAACAGCCTCTTAGAGAGACGCATGCCGCTGGCCAACTGCTGCTGCTGGGCCATTATCTCGTTGCGTTTCAGCTGCACTTGAAGGGCATCGGCTTTAGTAACAAGGCCGTTGGCGAGCGCAGACTGCACGGTATGGTCGAGCGAGTCGATGAGCGCCAAAGCTGCGCTCACCGTAGCCTCCTTTTCCTGCAGACCTACAACCAGATAGAACGACGACTCGACAGCTTCCAGGACATCACGCATCTGGACCTCAGCTTGCAGCTCGGCAGCTTCGACTCCGAGCCTGGCCAAACGGTTGCCTGTCACGATTCGTCCACCGGCAAACAGCGGCTGCGCCACCAGTGCCATAGCGCTGCTGCCATTCTTCATGAGCGACACCTCATTGCGCACATCGCTTCCGGATTCCACCACCAGTTCGTAGAGCGACTGAAGGATGTCGCGCATGTCGTTGGACTGCACGTCGTTGATACCAAATCGGATGAGAGGGTCAGACGCATAGTATCCCAGAGCGCTCACACGCATCTGCGGGAAGAACTTTGTAAAGACCTGTCTTTTAACTTCGTGTGCACGCTCAATTTCCAGCAAAGACGTGCGTATGTCGGCATTGTTGTATCGTGCCAAGGCGAGGCAACTGTCGAGGGTTAGCGTTTGGGCATATCCCCTCGACAGGGTCAATGCCAGGAAAACAAGAACGAAGACAGATGTTGTTTTATTCATTGGAATACATGTTATAGTTCAACCGGTTAGTACCTCACACGATCTTTAAATGGACGGAAATTCTGGCGTTTCTTGTTCTCGAAAGCGACACAATAGGCCACCGGCAGAATAGTGACAACAAACGGGAGGGTAAAGAGTGTACCAAAGCAGATGACCACCCCCATAGGCATCCACAGCATGGTTCCGGCCAAAATCATTGGGATGACCCCCAAAGCGGTGGTTGCCGAAGTAAGGAAAATGGGCCTCATCCTTCGTATACCCGCAGTGAAGGCGGCATCCTGAACAGACATTAACTCCTTGTTGCGCAGCTCCGCCACATAATCATACATGATGATTGCGTTGCGCACGATGATACCCACCAGTGATATTATTCCCAGCGTGGCAGTCACAGAGAAGTCGAGTCCAAACATCCAGAGACCGAGGATAGCACCAAAGACACACAACACAGACATGGAGATGGAGAGGAGCGAAATGCCGAGTTTTCCGTAATGAATGATGAGGACCAAGAACATGACACCTATCGCTGCCACCACGGAGAGCATCAAGTCCGGCATAAGGCTTCTCGACACTGCATAGGTACCACCCTGATCAATAGTCACACCCTCCGGGATGTCCATCTTGTCCAGTTCTTTCATTATCTTGCGGAACTCGCGCATTTGTCCCGCGCCCGCCATCACGTCTGCTGATACAGTAACGGTTCTTATGCCATTGCGGTGAGGAAGGTTATTATGATGGAAATGAGGCTTGATATCAGCCACCAAACGCAATGGTACCCATGCGCCCGGTTGTGCTCCCGGCACAAGCATATCACCCAAAGAAGCATAGTCAATTTGCTGTTTACCTTCTGAGTATATTGCAATTGGAATACTGTAGTCACCCTCCCATAGCGAGGTGAGGTTGGTGCCCGACAGGGCTCCACTAAGGAACACCGACAGCGTGGACTGAGTGATACCGAGCCTGTTGGCAATATCTGTTTTCAATACCACATCCACCATAGCCTGTGTCTCGTCATAGTCAGAATGGACATAGAACAGGTTGGGGTTTTGTTTCATGATACGCAACAGAGAGTCGCGCACCGGCTCTATCTTGGCATAATCTTCAGCCTGGATATAGAACTCAATCGGTGATGCCGCTGGCTGGTAATCCATCTGTTTGAACCTAATCTGGGCCTGAGGGAAATAGTTCTCGTAGCGCTGAGCATATTCAGCGATAATTTCCTTGGTAGCCTCGTCATTTACGGTATTAACAATGAACTGGGCATAGTTATCCGACGGCAATTGAGGTGCATACGTAATATGGAAACGCGGCGACGACATACCCACAAATGATGTGATACTCTTCACACGTGGGTCTTTGAGCATTATCGATGTCAGCGAGTCAGCCACCCTTTCTGTTTCGTCAACCGAGGAACCCGCCGACAGGTGCAACTCCACCGCAAAACTATCACGCTCGGCTTTAGGCAGTATCTGAATATTCAACTGCGTGAAAAGGAATACTCCGAGCAGCAAAAAGATTGCTCCATTTATCAGAGTAAGTGTTTTGTGGCGGAAACAAAAGCGGAGCAGCCTCTCGTAGCCATGCTGTAGCCACCCGAAGAAGCCCTCCTGTACCTTTTCAAAAGCACTGGGTGCCTTTCCCACTTGTCTGCTAATCAATCTTGACGAAAGGAACGGAATTACCTGAACCGAATAGAGGAAACTACATGCCAATGCAATGAGAATGGTCCAAGGGAACAACCTGATAAACTCACCCATCATGCCACCCTTCATAATGGATAATGTTGGGAAAAACATCGCCGCAATCGAAATTGTGGCAAACAACATCGACCCCGCAAGTTTCGTAGTCGAGACAACCGCGGAATACCATCGCGAATGTCCCACCCTCAACAAGTCGGAATAACCATCTATGACCACTACCGAGTCATCAACCACCATCCCCAACACAGCAATCAACGCGGCTAAAGTGACCGTATTTAGCTCGAATCCCAAGAAATACATAATACCCAATGTGGCCGCAATACATATCGGCACCGATGTCGAACTCACCAACGCAGTGCGTAGCGGGAAAAGTAATAGCATCACAATAATGACAACCAGCACGGCTTCGAGCAAATCTTTAAGAAACGACTGGACCGAACGATCCACTATCTTGGGCTGGTCAGTGATACGGTGTATGTGTATGTCAGGAGTGATGGTTTTCTCATATTCCCTAATAATTTTCTCCACCCGTTTACCGAAGTCCACCACATTGTTTCCTGTTCGCATCTCTATCGAGAGCATAACACACCGACTGCCCAAAGAGGCAGAATCACTATATTTGATGTGTGGTTTCAACACTTCATATTGCGATTCTACGGTAGCCACATCACGTAAACGGAGCGTCTGACCTGTAGCAGGGTCAGAAAAAATGATTAATTCATTTAGGTCGTATATGTTACCAAAAGGTATCGAGACATGTACAATGGCACTTCCTTCGTCATTGCTTACCTTTCCCGACACCGTTCGGAACCCGTGTGCAGCCAACTCTGCTGTCACAATCGAAGGTGAGATGGCATACTGCGTGAGCTTCATGGGATCCATATAGACGGCTATCTCTTCTTTCTGTGCACCAACAACACTAATCTTACCCATTTCCTTGATACTACGCAACCTCGTGGAGAGTTGCTTGGCAACAGCTTCCAATTCGCGTGGTGACCGCTCAGTGCTTTCAATGGCTAACAGCAGCGACGACGAGTTTCCAAAGTCATCAACCACTGCTGTGGCAGCGACACCTTGAGGCAGGTCAGTAAGTCGGAATAGAGACAACCCCTCGCGTATGCGCGACCATGTAATCTTGGTATCCGTATCCGTAGGCACCAATGTCACAAATACATACAGCATCCCATTCTGACTGTAAGAATAGGTCTTGGTCTTGTCAACATCGGTAAATGTAAAAAGATATTCTTCCACCCGTCCTGCCACCTGCTCCTCAATCTCTTCCGCCGTAGCACCAGGATACACAACAGCCACAACCCCCTGCTTCAGTGTCATTGCAGGAAACTCATTCTTGTTCAGGTGTGGTAGCGCATATGTACCTAACAAGACTATCACAACGAGGGTGAAAGCGAGAATGGGGAAGCTTCTCATGGTTCCCTCTATCAGATTGCTTCTGCGTGCCATTTTTGCTATCGGATTGGTTTTACGGGAGCTCCGGTGTAGAGTTTCTGCCGTCCCTCTGCAATTACTGTATCACCGACGGAAAGACCGGATTTGATATAGACTCCGTTGTAATAGAAGTCACCCACTTCGATACGGCGCTGTTCCGAACGACCGTTCTTCACGACCCACACGATGGTGCCTTCCGGCATGGTCTGCACACATTCGATGGGTATAGCCATTCCATCGGCTTCTCCCAGCGTGGCCTGCACTTTTGTCACCATATCAGGCAATAAGTCTTTTCGTTCACCACCTATCACGGAGGCGTGCACTCTATATGTATGGCCCATGGGGTTTGCCGTCATCCCTTTGTCTGCCACTCGCAGGCGCAGAGGCCTGTCTCGCAGTGCAGGCACGATGGCCGTAACCTGGTCGCCTATGGAGATGAGGGCGATTTCCTGCTCGGGAACGGAGAAGTTTACTTGCAGCCGTTCCATATCGAGCAGACGGCAGAATGGCTCGCCAGGTTTCATCTCCTCACCGACATGATGGTCAGCACAGGACACCACGCCGGGGAAGGGGGCTTTGATAGTGCAGTCTTCGAGGTGTTTGCGCGAGCTGAGTTCGGCTTGCCGAGCCTTCTCCAGGTCTGTCTCCATCTCCATCCACCGCACTTCACTTATACCTCCCTCTTTATGCACGGCTTCCAGACGGCGGTGGGCATCCTCAGCCTGGCGCAGGGTGGCGAGTGATGCATCGTGCAGGCTTCTGGCAGAGGTGGCATCGGTTTCGGCAATAACTTGGCCGGCGGAGACGTGCTGACCGTTGCGAACACACACTTTAGTCAGCACACCCCCCATGGGGAAGGATAGCGACACTTCACGTTCAGACCCGATGGCACCGACATAGTTGCGCCCTGCCGATGCTTCGACGTTGCCCACGATGATGTACCTCACGGGTATGGTGTCGTTCCACCCGGTCGGCTTCTGCCTGCCTGTGGTGCATGCTCCGAGGAGGAGGAGAGGGAGTATCCAGTAGCTGAAAGTTGGTAGCTGAGAACTGATTTTCATAGGGCTATCTTATTTTGAACTCTTTCTTTATGGTATCCACCATGTCAAGCCGCTCCCAGCCAAAGAACTGGACAGTCTTTTGCTGCGGTTTGCCATCCTCGTAGACAATAACCTCTCCCTCGTAAGGGTCGCGCCCCATGTGACCGTAGGCCGCCGTCGGCCGAAAGATGGGGTTCTTCAACCCAAAGCGCTCCACGATGGCGTAGGGGCGCAGGTCGAAGAGGCGCTTTACCCGCTCGGCAATCTCGCCGTCCGTCATCTTCACATGCGCGCTGCCATACGTATCAACATAGAGGCCCACCGGTTCCGCCACCCCAATGGCGTAGGCCACCTGCACCAGCACTTCGTCACAGACTCCCGCCGCCACCAGGTTCTTCGCAATGTGGCGCGTGGCATAGGCCGCCGAACGGTCTACCTTCGAGGCGTCTTTACCGCTGAAGGCACCGCCGCCGTGGGCACCGCGCCCGCCATAGGTGTCTACGATGATCTTGCGCCCTGTGAGGCCCGTGTCCCCGTGAGGCCCTCCAATGACGAACTTCCCTGTGGGGTTGACGTAAAGGCGATAGTTTCCACCCCCCACCTTGAACAGTCTCTGTGTCTCTTCGGGCAGGCGCCCCACAACGCGCGGCAGAAGGATCCTCTCCACGTCAGCGCGTATCTGCCCCTGGTCCACGTCAGGGTCGTGCTGCGTGCTGACCACAATGGTGTCGATTCGCTCGGGTCGCCCCTCGTCGCTGTACTGCACCGTCACCTGGCTCTTCGCGTCAGGCCTCAGGTACCTCATCTGCTTACCCTCGCGACGAATGCGCGACAGCTCCTGCAGTATGATGTGCGCCAGCGTGATGGGCAACGGCATCAGCTCGTCCGTCTCGCGGCAGGCATAGCCGAACATCATGCCTTGGTCACCCGCCCCCTGGTCTTTCTTGGCCTTGCGACTGACACCCATGTTGATATCCTGGCTCTGCTCGTGGATGGCGCTGAGCACCGCACAGCTCTCGGCCTCAAACTTGTACTCGCCCTTGGTATAGCCAATCTCGCGAATGACGTCGCGCACGGTGGTCTGCACGTCGACGTAGCCGTTGCACGTCACCTCGCCGCTCACCACGGCCAGCCCCGTCGTCACCAACGTCTCGCAGGCCACATGGCTCTCGGGGTCGTGACGCAGAAATTCGTCGAGCAGGGCATCGCTAATCTGGTCGGCCACTTTGTCGGGATGCCCCTCGCTCACACTCTCACTTGTGAAAAAATAACTCATTTTTGTTACATTTTAGCTTGTTGATATTGTATTCTAAATGTAACAGATTTGAGAATGAAGTCGCAGTTGAACAACGCTTTAGCATTTTTTCAAGTGGTTGCAATCATTACAAATCTATCCACATTTGCAAATGCAAAGATACAAAATATTTCCCACATGGAGAAAAACTTTGTATCTTTGCTCCCTTATAGCCCGCTCCCCGGCTATTCAGAATACTTGCACTGGAACCGCCGCTCATACTCCTCGATGAGCATCGGGCGGTAGTCGGGATGGGCAATGCGTATCAGGTCCTCCGCACGGTGCTGCAAGGTCCTCCCCTTGAGACGGGCAATGCCGTACTCGGTAACGAGGTAGTTCACATCGTTGCGCGTGGTGCTCACCGCCGAACCAGGGGTGAGGAAGGGCTTGATGCGCGAGATGGTACCACCCGCCGCTGTCGACGGCATGGCAATGATGCTCTTCCCCTCGCGGGCCATCGACGCCCCGCGCACAAAGTCTATCTGCCCTCCAATACCGCTATACTGACGCATACCGATGGTCTCGCTGGCCACCTGACCCATCAGGTCCACCTCTAAACACGAGTTGATGGAGGTCATGCGGTACTGCTGCGCAATAACGATGGGGTCGTTCGTGTAGTCCACGGGGTAGAGCTCGATGGCTTCGTTACCGTCCACAAAATCATACAAATCCCTGGTACCCATGATAAAGGTGGCCACCACCTTGCCCTTGTGCAACGTCTTGCGGCTGCCGTTGATGTTGCCGCGACGCATCAGCTCGGCCACCCCGTCGCTGAACATCTCGCTGTGGATACCCAGGTCATTCTTGTCGGCCAGCTCCGAGAGCACAGCGTTGGGTATCGCACCAATGCCCAACTGCAGCGTCGCCCCGTCGGTAACAAGCGAGGCACAGTGGCGGCCAATGGCCTGTTCCACCTCGCTCGGCGCATCGCCATGCAACTCGGGCAACGCATAGGCGCACGGTATGATGTGGTCTATCTGCGACACGTGGATCATTGTGTTCCCATAGGTGAACGGCATCATCTCGTTGGTCTCGATGATGACCGAACGGGCCCGCCGGATGGCAGCCAGCGCGTAGTCACAACTCACCCCCAACGAGCAATAGCCCTCATCATTGGGCGGAGTGGCTTGAAACACAGCCACCTCGCACGGTATCTCGTCACCAATCATCTCGGGCACGTCGTGAAAGTAGGCTGGGAAGAAGTCCCCATTCAAATGGTTCACCGCCTCGCGCGAATTGCCACTCAGGAAATTGCTCACATGGCGGAAGTGCCCATAGCAGCGCGGATGAAGCAACGGATTGTCGCCCAGCGTGGTCATGTGAAATATCAACACGTCGTTATAGTCCTCGCAGTGGTCGGCCATCGCCTGCGGCACCACCTTCGGCACCGCCGCCGCATGACCCAGCACCACGCAGTCGCCGTCATGTATATCCTTGATGGCATCCTCCGCCTTCGACACCTTGCGCTTGTATTCTTCTTTCCAATTCATCATTTTCTTTGCTTTCATCTTTTCAGTTTAACGAGTTATCTATGTGAAGCATAGGAAGCGCCTTAGCCCCCCGAAAGTGACGGCAAATGTACGAAAAAAAAACTATACCGCAATGATTATTCTTCCCGCTGTAGGTTTTCAGACGGCTCTCCCCTGTTTCATCCATGCCTTTCCCTCTGCTATCTCATAGCTGCCACACCGCTTCCGCTCCGCCCTTGGTCCGCATTTTCTCGGACCACCCTCGGACCATCCTCGGACCATCCCCGGACCATCCCCGGACCAAGACACCTTAGTCGTTTGTTTCCCAGGTAGTTAAAAAATACGTCTGCTTCCCGCCTTGAAAACGCACTCTCCCTCACCGCTCAGCGCAACACTTAATTCGCTGATTTTATGCACTATGCCTGCAATCGGCGGTAGTGGCAGGTCAGCAGCCTGCCGTCGTCGTCGTAGAGGTGGAGACCGCTGCCCTCGCAGTAGCGCCACACCTTGCAGTCCCCGCACATCCCTTTCTTCGCCCACCGACGGTCGCGCATCACCTGGAACCGATTCTGCCACACATCCCAGAAGTCATCCCTGTAGATATTGCCCTGGTCCATGTGGCTCCTCACCGAGGTACACCCGCTGATGGCACCGTCGCATCTGATGCTCGCCACCTCGACCCCGCTGCGGCAGTAGAAAAAGTAGTCGCGCACCCGCTGCTCATAGTCGCCCAGAAAACCCTCGCAGGCATAGCTGACGTTGATCGCACCCCCTCCCTCGCGGCTCTCTTTGATGAAGTCCAACAAACCCCTGAATTGCTCATCCGTGAGCTGCAGCTCAGGGTCGCGGGCCGCTCGCCCCATGGGAAAGATGCTGAAAAGCCGCCACGCCGGTACACCCATCTCTGTAAGCCCATCCTTGATGTCCCTCAAGTGCTTGTAGTTCTTCGGATTGACACACGTCACCACATCCCACAGCAAATCCTTCCGCTTCGCCAGCAGCCTTATCGCCTCGCTCGCACGCGCAAACGACTGCTCATGCCTCCGTATCCAGTTATGGTCTTCTTCCATCCCGTCCAGACTGACGGTGATCGAGTGCATACCGCTGGCCATCAGGCTCTCCAACCTCCGCTCGTCGAGCAGGAAACCGTTGGTCACCACCCCCCACGGGTATTCCCGTCTATACAGCTCCATCCCCACCCGCTCCAGGTCATCCCTCAGCAACGCCTCGCCGCCGGTGAAGATAACAAAGACCTCATGGGGGTTCACATGCGGCGTCAGCGAGTCCACAACCCGCAGGAAATCCTCCGCAGGCATGTCTTTCACCTCAGGCTGCACCTTGCAGTCGCTCCCGCAGTGACGGCACGCCATGTTGCACCGCAACGTGCACTCCCAGAACAATGTCCTCAACGGATGCAGCTCCGCCTGCGTGTGACGCAACTGGCGCTGCAACTCTAATCCAACCTTCTGCCTGATGTCCATCTATCCCTTCAATCTCCTCCCCCTCTCTCCTTCCTCCGCGCTCAGTCTTTCTTCTCCATCCTCACATCCAGGTCTTTCCTGAACGTACCCTGATACCATCCGCCTGCCTCCGTCCGGTCCACATCGCCCTCTTCCACCTTCACCTCAAGCAGCTGGTTCTTGTACTCGCCGTTCTTCCGGCCGTCCACGTCGCGCACCATCAGCCTCACCTGCTCCTGCGGCGTCCCGCGGCCCGTCAACTCGAAGCGGCCCTTCTTGTCTGTCACCGCGGCACTCTCCTCAAGCCACTCCTTCACGCGCTCGGGGTCGCCATAGAGCGTGTCCGCCGTAGCCTCCATACCGCGCTCCAGCATGTTCACCCTGATGTCTTTCACAGGCTTCCCCTGCGCATCCTTCACCTGCCCGCGTATCATGTAGTTCATCGTCGGCACACCGTACATCAACCTCATCTCCTCGCGCCCGCGCACCGCAGGCTCCGGATCCGCTTTCGGCGTCGCCGCCTGCCGATGGCTCTCGCACGACGACAGACCCAGCGCACCCATCAGCGTCGCTATCAGCCAACTCTTCAATCGCAAATATTTTACTTTCATACACCCATTAACGACGCTATATCGAAAATATTGTGTATCTTTGCACTTTCTTTTTCCACTCTCGACCATGAGCAAGACAATCATCGCAGGCCCCTGCAGCGTCGAAAGCCGCGACCAGCTGCTTTCCATCACACGCTCCCTCTCTCGCATCCCGCAAGTCTCTCTCATACGCGCCGGCGTATGGAAACCACGCACACGACCAGGCGCCTTCGAAGGCCTCGGCGCTGTGGCTCTATCATGGATGCAGGAACTCGCCTCAGAATACCACGTCAACTACTGCTGCGAGGTGGCACGCCCCGAACACATCGACCTCTGCCTCCAGCACGGCATCAACACCGTATGGATCGGCGCTCGCACCACCACCAACCCCTTCATGGTCGACGAACTGTGCTCAGCCCTGCGCGGCACCAATATGGCCGTCCTCGTCAAAAACCCCGTCTGCCCAGACACTCAGCTCTGGCTCGGCGCCATCGAACGACTCGAAGCAGCCTCCATCCACAACATCACAGCCATCCACCGCGGCTTCAACCTCTACAACAACCGCGGCTACCGCAACGCACCCATGTGGGAAGCCGCTCTCGAACTCCGCCGGCAACGACCCGACCTGCCTGTCCTCTGCGACCCAAGCCACATGGGAGGCCGTCGCGACCTCGTCACACCACTCTCCCTCATCGCCATGCAACTCGACTACGACGGACTCATGGTCGAAGTACACCCCTCCCCCGACCAAGCCTGGAGCGACGCCGCACAACAGCTCACCCCTCTCCAGTTCGCCTCCCTCCTCGACATCCTCCCGCCAGCCCACAACGCCCACTCCGACTACCCAGCGCTCCTACCACTCCGCGAACAAATCGACACCATCGACCACGAACTCCTCAACCTCCTCGCCAAACGCATGGCCGTCTCCCGCCGCATCGCCGACGTCAAACGACAAGCCAACATCCCCGTCTACCAACCCCGCCGCTGGCAAGCCGTCATCGCCGACCGCCTCTCACAAGCCGGCAAACTCGGCCTCGACACCTCCTTCACCAAACAACTCCTCGACAAAATACACACCGAAAGCGTCCGCATCCAACTCCAACCCCCCACCCCCCTAACCCCTAACCCCACCAACCCCACATAACCCATCAAACCCACAAAACCCATTAAACCCACAAAACCCATTAAACCCACAAAACCCATTAAACCCACAAAACCCACAAAACCCATCAAACCCATTAACCCCACATAACCCATTAACCCCATTAACCCCATTAAACCCATTAACCCCATTAACCCCATTACCCCCCCCAAAAAATCTTATCAACAAAAAAAGAAAGCCCCACCATCCGGCAGGGCTCTCCCCAAACATTTTGAAAATTCCTTCTTGACTATTCGGCGGCTTCCACACTCACATAGCTGCGATCCTCGCGGCCTTTGTGGAACTTCACCACGCCGTCCACCAGCGCATACAGCGTATGATCCTTGCCCATGCCCACATTCTGGCCAGGGTTGTGAACCGTACCGCGCTGACGCACGATGATATTGCCGGCCACGCACTTCTGCCCACCGAATATCTTGACGCCTAAGCGTTTGCTCTCGCTCTCGCGACCGTTGCTGGAACTACCAACACCTTTTTTGTGTGCCATATCTCTTTGTTTTTTTGGTTTACTAACTCCGTTTAACGACCAACCTCTTAGTTGATACTCTCAATCTTGATCTGGGTCAGATAGTCGCGATGACCATTCATCTTCTGGTATCCCTTGCGACGGATCTTCTTGAACACCAAAACCTTATCGCCCTTCAGGTGGCGAAGTACCGTGGCCTTGACATTGGCTCCTGCAATGTAAGGTTTGCCCACTTCAACCTTGCCATCATTGTCCTTAAGCATCACGGTGTCAAAAGATACCTCGCTACCCTCGTCCTGATGGAGGCGGTTGACGAAAATCTTCTGATCTTGGGCGACCTTGAATTGCTTGCCTGCGATTTCTACGATTGCGTACATTTTGTTATCTATTTGTTTTTTAATATTTTCCAACCATTTCTACTGCCTTCCGACCCTCGAAATGGAATTGCAAAAATACAACTTTTTCCAATTCCGACAAAATATTTTTCATTTTTTTCATCCCCACCCCCTCCATCCACCCTCAAACCACCCTCAAACCACCCCCCTCACCCAAAGCTCACCCAAAACACTCCCAAAACACTCCCAAAGCTCATCCTAAGCTCATCCTAAGCTCATCCAAAGCATATCCTAAGCATAACACAGGCAAAAAAAACACCCATCAACCCCATCACCCCCATTAAACCCATCACCCCCACTATCGTCCCTCTCACTCCCCCTTCACTCCCCCTTCACTCCCTATCCTCATCATCTCCACCTCCGCAGGCAGCGTGCTCGGCATCGGCGTCGGCAATATCGTATCCAGCGAAAAACTGTACTCGCGCTTCGCGCTGCCGGCAAAAACACCCAGCGCACCCTCCACATTGCTATACACACGCCCCTGCTCCGCAAAGAAACTCGTCAACCCGCCCTGCGACGACGCCGACAGTATATACCTGAACCGCGCCGGCGTAACACTCTCTATCTCAACCTTGAACTCATGCTTGAACGGCGCCACCTCGGTGGTATCCTTCAGGTACACTATCCACAGCGGCACCTTGTAGGTCTGGCCCTCTATGTTGCGGTCTAAGAACATCAGCCGTCCGCCCATCGGCGAATACGACGCCACCTCCGACGAGGTGATCTCCTCGCTCAACGGCACCAAAAACATCGCCGAATGCACCGTATCCACCGTGTCTATCTTGCCCGTCCACTCGTTGCGACGCGCTCCGCTGTCTCGCTCCGTCACCGTCACATTGTAGTACTCCGACCTGCCGGAATGGTCGCTCAAATCGAAACTCGACACCACAAAGTTGAACGTACTGCTCGCCATGTAGATGTTCGACACATTGCTCACCGCTGGATACTTCGGCACGTATGTCTCGGCATGCACCCTCTTCTCCCCAACGCGCACATCCACGCTCAGCGTGTCGTCCTCCTGCAGCACATGGTCGAAGAAATACTTGCTCCTCCGCACCGAATCAAGGTTCCGCGCCACGCCGTTGACCCTGAACGTCATCTCGGCGTCCCCCACAGGCTGGTCGTTGTCCGTATCGAGGAAAAACCTCGTATACCCGAAATACACAAACGCCTGCCGCCCTGCCGCAGGCACCGCGTTGAGCACCAGCTCCCTCTCCGCCGGCGGCTCCACATCGATCGTCTTCTCGCACGACGCCAGCCCCACCGTCACCAACACCACAACCGGAACAATCCTTAAAATCAAACCAATCTTTCTCATATAATATTAATTCTTATCAACCCATCAAACCCATTAAACCCATCAAACCCATTAAACCCATTAAACCCATCAAACCCATTAAACCCATCAAACCCATCAAACCCATCAAACCCATTAAACCCATCAAACCCATCAACCCCATCAAACCCATCAAAAATACAACGTATACGCCACCGACGGCAATATCGGAAACAGCGACAGCTGCCGCAACGACGTCGGATACCCGTTATACCCCACCGTGTGGCTCTGGTATATCATATACGGGTTCTGGCGGTTATACACATTATACACACTCACGTTGATCGTCCGGTGCGGTCGGTAGCCCCGTTTCGTCGCCTTGAACTCCCGGTGGAAGTTGGCCGCAAGGTCCAGCCGGTGATACACCGGCATCCTGTAGTTGTTGCGACCCTCGTAGTGCGTCAGCGTCCCCAACGTGCGCCGCCCCTCCGTGTTGTCATAGTCGTCCGGGTCTTCCGACGCCACAGCATACGTCTGCATCGCCAGCGTCGCCGTGTTGCCCGTCGAGTACACCCATGTCGCGCTCACGTCGATGCGGTCGTTGATCTTGTAGCTCGCCACGATGCTCAAGTCGTGCCTCCGGTCATACTTGGCCGGAAACGGCTTCCCGTCGTTGATCACCTGGTTCTCGCGGTCAAACAGCCTCATCGTCCGGCTCCATGTATAGCCTATCCATCCCGTCAGCCTCCCTATCTCCCTCTGCACCAGCACCTCCACACCATAACTCCACCCCCTCCCGGCATACACAAGCTTCTCCCAGTTCTCGCTCGACCCAAAGAAGGTGGCTCCGTCTTTATACTCTATCAGGTTGTTCATCGACTTGTAATAGCCCTCTATCGAGAAGTCGGCCACCTTGCTCAGGCTGTAGAACAACCCGCCAGCCACCTGGTGGCTCTCCATCGGCTTCACCAGGTCCGTCACCGGCACCCACAGGTCCGTGGGCAGCGTGATGCTGGTCGTGCTCAGCAGGTGCACATACTGCCTCATCCACGCATACCCAACCTTGAACGACAGGTCGGGACTTATCATGATCCGCCCCGACACACGCGGCTGCACCGACGGATAGAACGAGTGCTGCACCTTGAAACCACTCACATGAAGGCCGTAGTTGAGTTTCACGCTCTCCGTGATCGACCAGTCGTCCTCGCCAAACAGCACCATCTCGTTGGCCAGCACGCTGCTGCGGGGAAGATCTATAGTATCTTTGTAGGCTCCGTTCATCTGTATCGGGTCGTAGAAACTGATCTCGCCTTTTGCCACCTCGGGCGAGAAGATATGGCGCACGAAATAACCGCCAAACTTGGCGTTGTGGTCCGGATTGGGCGCATAGTCCAGGTCCGCCCGCAGCGTGATGTCTTGTATCCCCGACCGATAGTCGCCCTTGATGTTGGTGGCGTTGGTGTCATACCGGCTACTGAGGTCCACTATGCTGCCTATCAGCCTGTTGTTGTAGCGCGTATACGCCGCCGACAGGTTCAGGAACAGCTTCGGACTCATCTCGTAGTTCCACCGCAGCGCCCCAACCATATTGCCCCACATGTTCTCGAACCCCAGGTTTACATTCTGCCCCAACGAGCTGACGGTGTTGATGCTGCCATACACCTTGTCGTCCCCCATATAGAAGCTGCCGTAGAGCCGGCTCTTGTCGCTGAATTTGTGCGTCACCTTGGCGTTCAGGTCGTAGAACCAGTAGCCCGCATCCAGGTCCGCATTCTGCACCACCGCAGGCCCTTGCACTTCCTGGCTTTGCGAGTTGATCCACATCACAAACGGAATGACGAAAAGTTCGGCGTATGTGCGCCGCGCCGACAGGCTGAAGGTCGTCTTCTCTTTGATGATGGGCCCTTCAAGACTGAACTTGGCCGAGATCAAACCCACCGAGGCGTTGCCGTGCAGCTGCTGGTCGTTGCCGTTGTTCTGCGTCACGTCGAGCACCGAGCTCAGCCGCCCGCCGAACCGCGCCGGAAAGCTACCCTTGTACAGGGTCACGTTCTTGACGGCGTCGGTGTTGAAGGCCGAGAAGAAGCCCCCCAGGTGGCTCACGTTGTACAGCGCTATGCCGTCCAGCAGAAACAGGTTCTCGTCAGGACCGCCGCCGCGCACATACATGCCGCTGTTGCCCTCGCTGCCGCTCTGCACGCCGGGCATCAGCTGCAACGCCTTGATGATGTCGGCCTCGCCGAAAAGCACCGGCACCGCCTTGATCTTCTCCACAGGCATCTCCATGGCGCTCATCTGCGACGACCGCACGTCGCCCGTCCTTTCCGCCGTGATGGTCACCTCGTCCAGCATGACGCTCTGCTTCAGCCGCACGTTGAGCTCGCGGTTGGCTCCGAGCTTCATGTCGAAATGCTGCGGCTCGTAGCCCACGTATGTCACCCGCAGACTGGCACTGTCGCCCTTCAGCGTCAACGAGTAGTGACCATACAGGTTGGTGACGGTTCCCTTGCCGCTGCGCGTGTCCAACACCGTGGCGCCTATCAGCGTCTCGCCGCTCCGTCCGTCTGTCACTGTGCCGCTGACCGTAAAACCACGCTGCGCCTGCACCCCCGCCGTCACCGTCAGCACCACCAACAATAAAACAATTCCTCTAAATCTCATCACTATAAATTATACATTATCCACTCCCCCAACTGCCAACTGCCAACTACCAACTACCAA
>DFLB01000048.1:0-9606 GCA_002373995.1 Bacteroidales bacterium UBA3630
CAGACCCGTGAGCACATCCTGCTCGCCCGTCAGGTCGGTGTCCCCCAGCTGGTGGTCTTCCTGAACAAGTGCGACCTCGTCGACGATCCCGAACTGCTCGACCTCGTCGAGATGGAAATCCGCGAGCTCCTCAGCTCCTACGATTTCGATGGCGACAATATCCCCATCATCCGTGGCTCCGCCCTCGCCGCCCTGAACGGCGAAGCCAGCGGTGTCAAGGCTGTTGAAGAGCTGATGGATGCCGTCGACAACTGGATCCCCGAGCCCGTCCGCCAGAAAGATAAAGACTTCCTGATGCCTATCGAGGACGTCTTCTCGATCACTGGCCGCGGCACCGTCGCCACGGGTCGTATCGAGACCGGTGTTGTCCACACCGGCGACCCCGTCGACATCATTGGTATGGGTGCCGAGAAACTGAAGAGCACTGTGACCGGTGTCGAAATGTTCCGCAAAATCCTCGATGAGGGTGAAGCTGGCGACAACGTGGGTCTGCTGCTCCGCGGTATCGACAAGAACGAGATCCGTCGTGGTATGGTTATCGCCAAGCCCGGCTCCGTGAAACCTCACCACAAATTCGAGGCTGCTGTCTATATCCTGAAGAAGGAAGAGGGTGGTCGTCACACTCCGTTCCACAACAACTATCGTCCTCAGTTCTACTTCCGTACGACTGACGTCACCGGTACCATCACCCTGCCCGAGGGCCGCGAGATGGTCATGCCTGGCGACAACCTGACGATCACTGTGGAGCTGATCGCCGACATCGCTCTGAACGAGAACCTGCGCTTCGCTATCCGCGAGGGTGGCCGCACGGTCGGTTCCGGTCAGGTGACCAAGATCCTCGAATAATCGATCGAGACAATCCGATAGGGCCGTGTACACCGCGGCCCTTACAGGGGCATAGTTAAATGGTATAATGGCGGTCTCCAAAACCGTGGTTGGGAGTTCGATTCTCTCTGCCCCTGCCAAAGAAAAACACAAAACAGAGATGTCAAAGTTTGGTGAATATGTGAAGTCGAGCTACGACGAGTTGGTGCACAAAGTGTCGTGGCCTTCGTTCAAAGAGCTGCAAAGCAGTGCCGTTGTGGTCGCTGTCGCAGCTTTGGTTATTGCCCTCGTAGTCTTCCTCATGGATGTCGTATTCGGCGTTCAGGGTTGGGGATGGAAGGGTTTGCTTGGATACTTCTACCAGATATTCGGATAAACTGGAAAAAAGACCGTGGCAATATGCGGAGTCTTGCTTCCCAAATTATTTTGAGACTCACGGCGGCTACGGTTCGGTTCGATATCGGGATGTAAGTATATTTCACTGTCCTTTTCAAAACAATACAATGGAACAGCAGGAGAAAAAGTGGTACGTCGTTCGAGCAATCAGCGGCAAGGAGAAAAAGGCTAAGGAGTACATTGAAAGCGAAATGGCCAAGCGTGGCTGGAGCAACGATGTGCCCACGGTGCTTATCCCTACCGAACAGGTGGTCTCTATCCGCAACGGTAAGAAGGTCGTAAAAGACCGTAATTACTTCCCCGGATATGTCATCATCGAAGCTGACCTGCGCGACGAGATTATCCCCGTTATCCAGAACTTGCCCAATGTCCTCGACTTTTTGCGTGAACGTGAGGGTAAGCCGATTCCTATGCGTCAGTCGGAGATTAACCGCATCCTCGGCAAGATGGATGAACAGGTCGACGGCATCGATGCAATGGATCGTTTCATTGTGGGCGAATCGGTAAAGGTCATCGACGGCCCGTTCAACAGCTTCTCGGGTACCGTCGAAGAAGTGAACGACGACAAGAAAAAACTGAAGGTAACTGTCAAGATTTTTGGTCGCCGCACACCGCTGGAACTTAACTATTCGCAAGTGGAGAAAGAACAGTAAACGATTAATTAACCTTAATAAAATTTACATCAATGGCAAAAGAAGTTGCAGGATTGATTAAATTGCAAATCAAGGGCGCTGCCGCTAACCCCGCTCCTCCCGTCGGACCCGCTCTGGGTGCCAAGGGTGTGAACATCATGGAGTTCTGCAAGCAGTTCAATGCCCGTACTCAGGATCAGGCCGGTAAGATCGTACCTGTCATCATCACTGTGTACACGGACAAGTCCTTCGACTTTGTACTGAAAACTCCTCCTGTCGCTGTCCAGCTGAAAGAGATGTCCAAGGCACAGAAGGGTTCCGGTGAACCCAACCGTGTGAAGGTCGCCTCAGTCACCTGGGAGCAGGTGCGCCAGATTGCCGAAGCCAAAATGCCGGATCTCAACTGCTTCACTGTGGAGAGCGCTATGAGCATGGTGGCAGGCACTGCACGCAGCATGGGTATCACCGTTACGGGTGAAAACCCTCTGAAAAAGTAAAAAAATCAGAAAACGTGGTAGCATATCTTCGTGATATGCGGTGACCACAAAAAAAGACCAACATGGCAAAACTGACAAAAAAACAGAAAGAGGCTATCGCCAAATTTGACGGCAGCAAAGTCTATTCGCTCGAAGAGGCCGTGAGCATTGTAAAGAAAATCACCTTTACCAAGTTTGATGCTTCGGTCGATATCGACGTGCGTCTCGGTGTTGACCCCCGCAAGGCCAACCAGATGGTTCGTGGCAGCGTCACCCTGCCTCATGGCACGGGTAAGACGGTTCGCGTCCTCGTACTTTGCACCCCAGATAAAGAGGAGGAAGCCAAAGCCGCCGGTGCCGACTACTACGGCCTGGACGAGTACATCACCAAGATTAAGGGCGGTTGGACGGATGTTGATGTCATCATCACCATGCCCAGCTGTATGCCCAAAATCGGCGCCCTGGGTCGCATCCTCGGCCCCCGTGGTCTGATGCCTAACCCCAAGACAGGTACTGTCACTATGGAAATAGGCAAGGCTGTCCAAGAGGCTAAGGCCGGTAAGATCGACTTCAAGGTCGATAAATTTGGTATCATCCATACCGCTGTTGCCAAATGCTCTTTCGACGACCAGAAGATCGTGGAGAACGCACGCGAGGTGCTCCAGATGATCATGAAGCTCAAACCCAGCGCTGCCAAAGGTACCTATGTGAAGAGCATCGCTATCAGCAGCACCATGAGCCCTGGTGTCAAGGTGGATACCAAAGCGGCCACTCTGTAACCTTTAAAACGTAAAGAAACATTATGAGAAAAGAACTGAAAGACCAACACATCGACTCTCTGTGCGAGGAGATTAAGGCCTATCCGAGTCTCTACATCGCTGACATCGGAGGTCTGAACTCGGTGCAGACCAGCAAGCTGCGTCGTGCCGCCTTCCGTAAAGAGGTTAAGTTGGAAGTCGTGAAGAACACCCTTCTCATCAAGGCCCTCGAAAAGTCCGGTTTCGACTATTCCGAGCTGTTCCCTGTGATTAAGGGTGAAACCGCCATAATGCTTTCCAACACCAACAATGCCCCTGCCAAACTCATAAAAGACTACCGTGCCGCTGATAAGAACGCAGCCAAGCCTGTGCTCAAAGGTGCCTATGTCGAAGAGTGCTTCTATATCGGACACGAGCATCTCGACGAACTTGTCAACATCAAGTCGAAGAACGAGCTCATCGCCGATGTCGTGGCTCTGCTGCAGTCGCCCATCAAGAATGTGATGTCGCAGTTGCAGTCGGCTGGCAATACCATTACTGGTGTGCTGAAAACTTTGGAGGAGCGCGAGGCCTAAAAGCTCCACGCAAAAAAAAAAAGAAGGTGTGGTATACCTGATGAAAAATACCAAAAAAGTTAAATCAATAAAGTAAAACAATCAAAAAACAATAAAGTCATGGCAGACATTAAAGCTATCGCTGAAGAACTGGTTAACCTTACCGTTAAGGAAGTTAAAGAACTCGCTGACGTCCTGAAAGAGGAGTACGGCATTGAACCCGCCGCCGCTGCTGTTGCAGTCGCCGCCCCCGCCGCTGGTGGTGCCGCCGCCGCCGCTGAGGAGAAGACCTCCTTCGATGTGATCCTGAAGGGTGTTCCCGACATGACCAAGAAGCTGGCCGTTGTGAAGGCCGTCAAGGATATGGCTTCGCTGGGTCTGAAGGAGTCGAAGGAACTCGTCGACAACGCCCCCAAGACCGTCAAGGAAGGCGTCTCGAAGGACGAGGCTGAGAGCCTGAAGAAAGCCCTCGAAGAGGCTGGCGCCGAAGTCGAGGTCAAGTAAGGTTACCTGCTTACTATCACCTACGAGGAATAGGGCCTCCGGTTACATCCGGAGTGCCTATTCCTTGTTGCTGTGGAAACCACTTTGGTTTGTTACAGCTGAGTCCCTCCCGCTGATTGCCCGACAAATGGGCTACTCTTCTTTAACCCGCGATTAGTTATATTAAAAATTAATTTATAGTCCCTTGGCAAAAAAAGACCCCACCGTAGTAAATTTCGCGTCGGTACGCAAATTTGATTACCCGGATTTTCTCGATATTCAGGTAAAGTCGTTTAAAGACTTTTTCCAGATAGAGACCAATCCTGACAACCGTCTGGATGAAGGCCTTTACAAAGTTTTTAAGGAGAACTTCCCCATCACGGATGCGCGAAACAATTTTGAACTTGAATTCTTGGATTATTACATTGATCCTCCCCGTTATAGCATAGAGGAGTGTATCGAGCGCGGTCTCACATATAGTGTGCCGCTGAAGGCCAAGATGAAGCTTAGTTGCAAGGATCCCGAAAATGAGGATTTTCAGACGCTTGAGCAACATGTATACTTGGGGATGATCCCATATATGACCCCCAAGGGTACTTTCGTTATTAATGGCGCTGAGCGTGTGGTTGTGTCGCAGTTACACCGTTCACCAGGTGTTTTCTTCGGAACCCAGTTCCATTCCAATGGCACGCAGCTTTATTCCGCACGAATCATTCCTTTCAAGGGCTCTTGGATGGAGTTTACGACCGATATCAATAACGTGATGTATGCCTATATCGATCGTAAGAAAAAGCTTCCGATAACAACGCTGCTCCGTGCCATAGGGTATGAAACGGATAAGGATATCCTTAACATCTTCGAATTGGCAGAGGAAGTCAAAGCAACCCGAAATAACCTTAAAAAGGTAATCGGTAAACAGTTGGCTGCCCGTGTCGTGGAGTCTTGGACAGAGGACTTCGTGGATGAAGATACCGGTGAGGTGGTTTCGATGGAGCGTACAGAGGTTGTTATTGAGCGTGATGTCGAACTCACCGAGGAACATGTTGAAAAGATACTCGACCTGGATGTTAAATCCATCCTGATTAAGGTCGAAGATAAAGACGGCATTGACTATTCCGTCATTTATAATACCCTGAAGAAGGATACTGCCAATAATGCCAAGGAAGCCTGTGAATACATCTATAGGCAGCTGCGTAATGCGGAACCCCCTGATGAGGAGACCGCCAGAAGCATTATTGAAAAGTTGTTTTTCTCGGAGAAACGGTATGATCTGGGTGACGTAGGTCGCTACAGAATCAATACAAAATTGAACCTTGATGTGGCTGATAATGTCAGGGTTCTTACGAAAGAGGACATTACCTCCATCATTAAGTATTTGGTTGAACTTATAAACCAAAAAGCGGAAGTGGATGATATTGACCACTTGTCAAATCGTCGAATCCGTACCGTGGGAGAGCAGTTGTCCAACCAGTTTGGTGTAGGTTTAGCCCGTATGTCCCGTACTATACGTGAGCGTATGAATGTGCGCGACAATGAGGTGTTCACGCCAACGGAGTTGATCAATGCCAAGACGCTGTCTTCCGTTATTAATTCATTCTTCGGAACTAATCAGTTGAGCCAGTTCATGGATCAGACCAACCCGCTGGCTGAACTTACTCATAAACGCCGTATATCTGCGTTAGGCCCTGGTGGTCTGTCGCGCGAACGTGCTGGTTTCGAGGTTCGTGACGTTCACTACACACACTATGGCCGTCTATGTACCATTGAAACCCCGGAGGGCCCGAATATCGGTCTGATTTCTTCGCTGTGTGTATATGCTAAAATCAACAATCTTGGATTCATCGAGACCCCGTATCAACGCGTTGTCAATGGTCAGGTTCAGTTGAACGAGGCTCCGGTTTACCTCTCTGCCGAAGCAGAAGAGAACAAGACCGTCGCTCAGGCCACTACACCACAGGATGAAGAAGGTCATATTATTGAATCTCGTGTTAAGGCTCGCCGACAGGCGGACTTCCCCATCGTCTCTCCGGAAGAGATTGACCTTATTGATATTGCTTCTAACCAGATTGCCTCAATAGCAGCTTCTCTTATTCCGTTCTTGGAGCACGACGACGCTAACCGCGCACTGATGGGTTCGAACATGATGCGCCAGGCAGTTCCTCTGCTCAATCCGGAGATCCCGATTGTGGGCACCGGCATCGAGGAAGCTGTGGCCCATGATAGTCGCGTTCTGCTCAATGCGGAAGCTGATGGTGTTGTGGAGTTTGTAGACTCGACAAAGGTCGTCATTCGCCACAACCGGACTGAAAAAGAACGTCTGGTATCGTTTGATGATGATGTCAAAGAATACCATCTAACTAAATATCAACGTACAAACCATTCTACAGCCATTAATCTGCGCCCGATTGTTCGGAAGGGTGACAAGGTTAAGAAAGGCCAGGTTTTGTGTGAAGGCTACGCCACACAGGGTGGTGAGCTTGCTCTCGGACGAAACATGATGGTCGCCTTTATGCCCTGGAAGGGCTATAATTTTGAGGATGCCGTTGTAATCTCGGAGCGTGTTGTCCGTGAGGATATCTTTACGTCAGTCCACGTAGAGGAATTTACTCTGGAGGTCCGCGAGACGAAGCGCGGAAACGAGGAACTCACGCGTGACATCCCCAATGTGGGTAATGATGCTACGAAAGATCTTGACGAAAACGGTATCATCCGAATTGGTGCCGAGGTCAAAGAGGGTGATATCCTCATCGGCAAGATTACCCCCAAGGGAGAGTCGGATCCTACTCCTGAAGAAAAACTGCTTCGTGCAATCTTCGGAGATAAGGCTGGCGATGTAAAAGATGCTTCGTTGAAGGTGCCGCCTTCGTTGCATGGTGTTGTGATTGACAAGAAACTCTTTGCACGTGTTATCCGTGATCGTAAGGCTCGCGCCAAGGAGAAGGAACTGCTCGCCAAACCAGAGGAAGAGTATCGCTTTGAATGCGAGGAATTGAAGGACAAGCTTATCTCCCGACTCCTGATCCTCCTGAATGGCAAGGTTTCTAATGGAGTGTACTCCAACCACAAGGAAGAGTTGATTCCTAAGAAAGTCAAGTTCTCGGCTAAAACGCTGAAAACAATTGATTACACGGAGGTAAGCCCGAACAAATGGACCACGGATAAAGAGACCAATGCTCTTATCAAGGAGTTGTTGAACAACTACAATATTAAGTATCGTGAGATATCTGGTCGTTTCACCCGTAATAAATTTGCTTTGACGGTAGGCGACGATTTGCCGAGTGGTATTGTACAAATGGCAAAAGTCTATATAGCCATGAAGCGCAAATTGCGTATTGGTGATAAAATGGCTGGCCGTCATGGTAATAAGGGCATTGTGTCGAAGATTGTCCGTGCAGAGGACATGCCTTTCTTGGCAGACGGAACCCCCGTTGATATTGTTCTGAATCCTCTGGGTGTGCCTTCTCGAATGAATTTGGGTCAGATTTATGAAACAGTGCTCGGATGGGCAGGCAAGAAGTTGAACAAACGCTTCAAGACTCCTATCTTCGATGGTGCCACGCTGGAACAGATCAATGGTTATATGAAGGAAGCTGGCCTTCCCGAAAATGGACGCACGTATCTGTATGATGGTGAGACAGGAGAAAGATTTGACCAACCTGCAACAGTGGGTTATATCTACTATCTCAAGCTGCACCACATGATTGACGATAAGATGCACGCCCGTTCCATCGGTCCGTACTCGTTGATTACACAGCAGCCACTTGGTGGTAAGGCTAACTTTGGTGGTCAGCGTTTTGGTGAAATGGAGGTATGGGCGCTTGAAGCCTACGGCGCTTCTCATGTGCTTCAGGAGGTACTGACTGTCAAATCAGATGATGTGATGGGTCGTGCCAAGGCTTATGAAGCAATCGTCAAGGGTGACAATATGCCAACACCGGGCATTCCGGAATCGTTCAACGTCCTTGTCCACGAGTTGCGTGGCTTGGGTCTTGAGGTAACGTTTGATTAATTAAAGAAGAAAAAGAACATGGCTTTTAAACAAGAGTCTCAGTTAAAGACTGATTTCAATTCGATTACCGTAAGTCTGGCATCGCCAGAGTCGATAAAACGCCGTTCCTATGGTGAGGTGACGAAGCCCGAGACCATCAACTACCGTACCTATAAACCGGAACGTGATGGCTTGTTCTGTGAACGTATCTTCGGCCCGACACGTGACTGGGAGTGCCATTGTGGTAAATATAAACGCATTCGTTATAAGGGTATTGTGTGTGACCGATGCGGGGTTGAAGTAACCGAGAAAAAAGTGCGTCGTGAACGTATGGGTCATATTGAACTGGTCGTTCCCGTTGCCCATATTTGGTTCTTCCGTTCTTTGCCGAACAAAATTGGCATGCTGCTGAACATCCCGTCCAAAAAACTGGATCAGGTTATTTATTATGAGAAATACATCGTCCTGCAACCTGGCAAGGCGGTTCTCAACGAGATGCCTGTACAAAAACTCGATTTGTTGACCGAGGAGGAGTATTACTACATTCAGGACTCTCTGCCTGAGGGTAACGACCAGCTCCCCGACTCGGATCCTAACAAATTCATTGCAGGAATGGGTGCCGAAGCTTTGTACAAATTGCTCTCTGAACTCGATTTGGACAAGTTGAGTTATGAGTTGCGTGCAAAGGCCTCTAAAGAAACTGCAGTTGCTCGTAAACAAGAAGCTCTCAAGCGCTTGAATGTCATAGAGTCTTTCCGTGAATCGCAGCGTGAGATGCAGGCCCGTGGAATGGATAACCGTCCCGAGTGGATGATTATGAATATCATACCGGTGATTCCGCCCGATCTGCGTCCTCTTGTGCCGCTGGATGGTGGCCGCTTTGCGACTTCTGATGTCAATGAGCTTTATCGCCGTGTTATTATTCGTAATAACCGATTGAAACGTCTCGTTGAAATCAAAGCCCCTGAGGTTATTATGCGTAACGAGAAGCGAATGCTTCAAGAGGCTGTCGATTCCCTGTTCGATAATAGCCGCAAGGTCTCCAGTGTCAAATCCGAATCCAACCGTGCTCTCAAATCGCTATCCGATGCTCTCAAGGGCAAGCAAGGCCGTTTCCGTCAGAACCTGCTGGGTAAGCGTGTTGACTATTCCGGTCGTTCGGTTATCGTTGTGGGGCCTGAGCTGAAGATGCATGAGTGCGGTCTTCCTAAAGACATGGCTGCTGAGCTCTTCAAACCCTATATTATCAGGAAACTTTTGGAGCGTGGTCTGGTGAAGACGGTTAAGAGTGCCAAGCGTATTGTTGATCGTAAGGAACCTGTTGTGTGGGAGATCCTTGAAAATATACTGAAGGGACACCCAATTCTGCTTAACCGTGCTCCTACGCTGCACCGACTGGGTATTCAGGCCTTCCAGCCTCGTTTGGTCGAGGGTAAGGCTATTCGCCTGCACCCCCTTGTGTGTACCGGATTCAATGCTGACTTCGATGGTGAC
>DFLB01000048.1:9654-10639 GCA_002373995.1 Bacteroidales bacterium UBA3630
TTCGATGGTGACCAGATGGCTGTCCATGTCCCCATGGGCAATGCTGCTATCCTCGAGGCGCAGCTTTTGATGCTTTCCACGCACAATATTCTCAATCCTGCCAATGGGGCTCCTATCACTGTTCCGTCGCAGGATATGGTGCTGGGTCTTTACTATATGACAAAACCGCGTCGCACAACTGCCACCGAAACTGTTCATGGTGAGGGACAACGCTTTTATTCTCCCGAGGAAGTAATCATCGCTTACAACGAGAAGCGTGTCGATCTTAACGCCTGTATCAATGTCCAACTGCCTATACCTGAAGGTCAGGACGAATACTCATATATCAAGAGTGACAAGACCTTTATGGAAGTGATCAAGGACAAACAGGGCAACGTTTTGACAGACATGGATTGTGCAACGCCTGCTGAGACTGCACTCCATAGTCGGACGGAATACGAAGTGAAACGTGATAAGGACGGTAATGTTATTGTTGATGCCAATGGTCATTATATCAAGACAAACCGTCTGCGTACCACTGTTGGACGTGTGCTCTTCAACCAGGTTGTGCCTACCCAGTATGGTTTCATCAACCAGGTGATGGGCAAGAAGTCCTTGCGAGACATTATCGGTGACATCTTTACAGAGTGCGGCAATGCTGTGACTGCCACTTTCCTTGATGACATCAAGAATATGGGCTACCGTCAGGCATTCCGCGGTGGTCTTTCGTTCAACCTTGGCGATGTGATTATTCCCGCTGAGAAAGATGCCTTGATAGAGAAGGCCAACGAAGAGGTTGAGGAGGTTATGTCGCAGTATGCGATGGGCCTTATCACCAATAATGAGCGTTATAACCACGTCATTGACATTTGGACTAATACGAACAACCAACTCACCGAAACCTTGATGAAGCAGTTGAAGGCTGATAACCAAGGCTTCAACCCCATCTTCATGATGTATGATTCCGGTGCTCGTGGTTCTAAGGAGCAGATCCGTCAGCTCTCCG
>DFLB01000048.1:10685-89784 GCA_002373995.1 Bacteroidales bacterium UBA3630
CAGCTCTCCGGTATGCGTGGTCTGATGGCCAAGCCCCAGAAAGCTGGTTCGTCCGGTAATGAGATTATTGAAAACCCCATTGTGTCCAACT
This sequence comes from Bacteroidales bacterium UBA3630, assembly GCA_002373995.1. Lineage (GTDB taxonomy): Bacteria > Bacteroidota > Bacteroidia > Bacteroidales > P3 > Colimorpha. Next base: position 10,777 of record DFLB01000048.1, read on the forward strand.
TCAAGGAGGGCCTATCAGTGCTTGAGTACTTTATCTCTACGCACGGTGCCCGTAAGGGTTTGGCTGATACCGCTCTGAAGACGGCAGATGCTGGTTACTTGACTCGTCGTCTTGTCGATGTGGCTCACGATGTCATCATTAATGAGGAAGACTGCGGCACTTTGCGCGGCCTGCCCACTACAGCCCTGAAAAAAGGCGAAGATATTGTCCAGTCGCTTGGCGAGAAGATCCTGGGTCGCACTTCTGTGCACGACATCTATCATCCCCAGACCGGCGAACTCATTGCTCGTGCCGGCGAAGAACTCACCGAGGAGATCTGCAAGAAGATTGAGGCGTCTCCCATCGAGGAGGTTGAAATCCGTTCCGTCCTCACCTGCGAGTCGAAGCACGGTGTGTGTGCCAAGTGCTATGGTCGCAACCTGGCAACCGGCAAAATGGTTCAGAAGGGTGAGGCCGTCGGTGTTATCGCTGCTCAGGCCATCGGTGAGCCTGGTACTCAGTTGACGTTGCGTACATTCCACGTGGGTGGTGTGGCCGGTGGCAATATTGGTACCACTTCCAGCCTTCAGGCCAAGTACGAAGGCCGTCTCATTATCGATGAGCTCCGTTCGGTGCCTTATACCGACAACGAAGGCAATAGCTACCATGTGGTTATGGGCCGTTCGGCCGAAATGCGCATCGTCGATACCAATACGGATGTCACGCTGTTCTCTTCGTTGCTTCCCTATGGTGCCAAGTTGTACAAGTCCTCTGGCGACCTGTTGAAGAAGGGCGACCTCGTTGCCGAATGGGATCCTTACAATGCTGTCATCATCTCTGATGTGGCTGGTCGTGTCTCGTTTGAGAATGTCATCGAGAATGTGACCTACCGTGTTGAAAGCGATGCTCAGACCGGTCTGCAGGATAAGGTCGTCATCGAGAGCCGTCAGCGTACCAAGAACCCCACTCTCAATATTGTCGATGCTGAGGGTAACATCCTCAAGGTTTACGACCTGCCTGTTGGTGCCCACATTGGTGTTGAGCAGGGTCAGGAACTTCATGCTGGTGATATCATGGTGAAGATTCCTCGTTCCTTTGGCAAGGCTGGTGATATCACGGGTGGTCTGCCTCGTGTCACAGAGTTGTTCGAGGCCCGCAATCCCAGCGATCCTGCCATCGTGGCAGAAATCGACGGTATCGTTTCTATTGCCAAGAAGCTCAAGCGTGGCAATCGTGAAGTGACCATTACTTCCAAGACCGGCGAGCAGCGCTCCTACCTTATCCCCACTTCGAAGCAGATTCTTGCCCAGGACAGCGACTATGTCAAGGCGGGTACGCCTCTGTCGGACGGTGCCATCACGCCCAGCGATATCCTCGCCATCAAGGGCCCGATGAAGGTCCAAGAGTATATCGTCAACGAGGTTCAGGAGGTCTATCGCCTGCAAGGTGTGAAGATCAACGACAAGCACTTTGAGGTCATTGTGCGCCAGATGATGCGCAAGGTTGAAATTCTCGACCCGGGCGACACCCGTTTCCTCGAGGGCGATTTGGTGAACAAGCTCGACTTCAACGATGTCAACGACCGCATATTCGGCATGAAAGTGGTCGAGGATGCCGGCGACAGCACCGTGCTCTCGGTGGGGCAAATTGTCACCGCCCGTGAACTTCGCGATGAGAATTCAGCTCTGCGCCGTCAGGATAAGAAACTTGTCAGCGTCCGCGATGCCCATCCCGCCACCTGCCGTCAGGTGCTACAGGGCATTACCCGCGCTTCGTTGCAGACTAAGTCGTTTATCTCCGCTGCCTCCTTCCAGGAAACCACCAAGGTGCTTACCGAGGCTGCCATTAATGCCAAACGCGACACGCTGATGGGCATGAAGGAGAACGTCATTGTCGGACATCTTATCCCTGCCGGTACAGGTATGCGCGAGTATCAAGACCTTGTGGTTGGCAATGCTCCCGCTATGTCGGCCGAGAAGGAGCGTTAATCGCTTAAGCAAATTGAAAAGCAAAGGCAGGGTGCGTAGGTATCCTGCCTTTCTTTTTCAGAAGGAGCAACGCAGCTGTACGAACCACGTTTGCCTGACGGGACCTTCGGTACGATTGTCGCCACTGCCTATGTTTTCCTGCTCGGGCATGTAGGTCAATGTGTATTTTGCCGCCATTGCCCAGTGGTGGTTCAGCCGGTAGCGAAGCAGTAAGTGTGTCCTTACCCCCCGACCATAGAGTGTAGGCATGCTCCATGCATATTGTATGTTGCTTTCGCTAAGGTATATGCGCGCGTAGTATCCCCCTACGTCGAAGCAGGCTACAGCTGCTGTGGCTTGCAGCTGGCGGTAGTCATAGCGTGCTGTAATGTTGGCGAGCCACCCGCGCTGCATAATGCCGTTCTCGCTCTCGAACAGTGAGCCGATGGCTCTTGCACCGAGAGTCCAGCGATGCCACGAGGCTTTGACTTCGCCCTGCAGTTGTTGTTTCACAGTCTGTTCGCCCAGGTACAGTGTGCTGTCCACATTGGGTATATTGCGCTCTTTCATTCGGTAGGTATAGCGAAGCATGCCGCTGATATATCGTCCCAGGGTTTTGCTGATTTGCAGGCGTAGCCAGTCGCCCGTGGAGGGAGTGTAGTCGGCATAACGCAGCGTGGCAAAGCTGTGCAGGTCAACGCTGCCCAAAAGCGTGATGCCCAGTGGCAAGCGACTTTCGGCATCGAGGGTTACTCCCTGCTCGCCTTGTGTATTGCCGATGGTGTAGCCTTGTGCATGCAGGTTATGGTATTGGGGGTGATAGTATCGATAGCTGATATCAAAGCGGTTGCGGCTGTCTGCCTTCACTTGTAGCCCACCGATGAAAGCCGGAGCCAGGTTTTCGCCGAGTGCCACTTCGCCGTAAAGCGTCGTGCGGTGCCATTGGTAGACGGCATCGATGCCGGTGTTCATTTGCCATCGGCCGATGAAGCGGTTTTGATTGTAGAGATAGTCGCGTGTTTCAAGGCTGTCGTCCAGCAGAGTGTAGGCGGCTGTCAGGCCGAGGATCAGGTTTCCGTGGCGGTAGTCGAGATGCCCTCCTGCCAACACTTCGCCATCGGTGCGCGAGCCGAATGCCGAGAGATGGAAGCCGCGCCCCAGGCGGATGCGTGCCGCAATACCCTCCTGATAGTCTTCTTCGTAGAAGGCGGCTGCCTGCCGCACACCGGCCCCGAAGCGCAACGGCGTGGCGCCGGTGAGGTTGAATGGGCGCAGTCCAGTCCAAAGCGTCAGACCTTGTCCAAACTGCAGGTTATAGCGACCCAGGATGAGCCGTTCAAGTGGCCCTATGTCGTTTACAATCAGATGATAGCCGTAGTAGTTGTTTTTCCCCCACTCTTCGGTGGGGTCTTTGTCGATTGTGAGCCGAAGGTCGATGTTGTTGTAGAGTTGATATCTGTAGCAGAGCAGTGCGTGCAGGTTGTCGCCAGGGTAGTGGCCGTTGCGGTAGCCTTCAGCTTGTTCTGCAGTGCCGCCGATGCCAGCCACGAGGCTGTGGCGTCCATCGGCAGGGTGCCATCGTTTTCGGGGCTGGCAGGGGGCTACGGTGAGGTAGGGTTCCAGCAGGGCCACTGTGCTGCTGTCAAATCCGGGGATGAATCGCAGTTCCTTGAGGCTTAGCAGCTGGCCGTGCAGGATGATGTAGTTGCGCAACGCCTGTAGCTGGAAGGGGCTGATGAGCGGCAGCGCAGCCAGGGCTGCGGTGTCGTTGACGTTCACCGGTTGCGCGCTGAGTTGCAGCAGCAGGTCGTTCATGTCGCCGGCGGCCTGTTCGTCGTCAGTCTCCTCCAGCCACTGCTCCACGGCTTCGTCTACCTGTGCGGCGGCTGTTAGGGGCAGCAACAGAATGAATATTATGAGCCAGTGTTTCAGAACCATAGGGTGAGTGAGGTGTGGGGTGTGATGCCGAGCACGTCGTGTACCTCGACGGCGAGGTCGATGGCCATTTGGCGCCATTGGGTCCCGAGGCCGAAGGTCAGCACCAGCGGGTGGGTCGAGAACCCTGTGCGCACATGGAGCAGCTCATGGTAGCTGTATTCCATGCCGAAACGGAGCCTCATTCGTTCCTCGCTCTCAGCTTCAATTATGGTAAGCAGCTGTGATAGCGGACGATAGCCTGCCGCGAGGTGCCAACGGTAGGGGCGTTGTGGGTCCCAGGGACGTGTGCCGGCTTCGAGTGCCAGCAGGGTGTTGCCCCAGGGCTGTGCATGCAGGAGCAGTGAGGCGCCAAGCCATTGTTGGGGTTGGTAGCGGCTGTCCGAGGTGCCGAGGTTCAGGTAGCGTATCTTGGCGCCGACAAGAAGCCATTGTGTTGCCCGAATGACGTATCCGCCAGCGAGTTGCTGCTCGTGGTAGTCGAGGTTGCCGTGGTGCCGGTAGCTTGCCACGGCAGTGCCGCTGCTGCCGGTGGGCCATACGAGGCTTATGTCCTTGCTGGCCAGGGCGCCGAGCATGTAGTTGGCACGATAGGAGAGTGTGGCGCTGCGCTGGTCGAGGTCGTATAAAGACACACCACCCATAGCACTGTGGCGTGCATGATGGGTGGTGTGGTCGAACTGTGCGGCTGTTGTGGCCGGAGCCAGCAGTGCCAGTGCGAGGAGCCAGGCTCGCGATGGTTTATTCCATCGCATCGAGGGCGTTGATAACAGCCGAAATATTGGCGCGACGGCTGGACACTTCACCCGAGAAGGTGATGGTTGGCAGCTCGTTGACATCCAGCTGACCGTTCACGATGGCCTCGAGCTGGCTGTCGCTGACGTAGATGGCGTTGACGTTGACGTTGGCTTTCACCTGGCCGCCGTCGTTGCCGAAGGTGGTCACGTTCACCGTACCGCTATGGCCGATGTAGTAGTGCTCCATGTCGTAGGCGATGGCGAAGAGGTTGCCCACAGCGTTGTCGAAGCTGATGCCGTTGCAAATCAGTGCCGAGATGTCCTGCTCGCTGAGGTAGCGGAAGAACTCGATGTCGTTGATGGGGCAGGAAATCTGGTAGACGCCGGTGGTGGTGTCGCGCAGGTTGATGCCCAGGAACGGGGGTTGCAGGTCGGCAGAATCGGCGGTGATGAGGTTGTCGCGGGTGCCAACCATCAGGGTGCCGACGTTGATGTTGCCGACGGTGGCCTGATCGTCAAGGAAGATGGTGTCCAGCTTGACGTTGGCGACGGCTGACTTGAAGTGCAACGTGTCGCCCGAGTTATAGGCCTGGGTACCGACAGCGTTCGATGCCGTCAGCGTCATGTGGCCGATCAGGTCGGTCTGTTCTATAAGGTTCTCCAAACCTTCGATACCGTCGCAGGAGGTGAATCCAAACATGCAGGCCACGGCTGTGGCGATAGCCAATAATCTTTTTTTCATGGTGTTTAAATATTTAATGTGTTGATATTTATTTGTTTATGTGTGGTCTCCCCAATATAGTCATGTTGCAAATATATGAATTATTTCTTATATCTGTACATTTTTTTTCTTAGATATGTGTTTTTTCCCCTGAGATAAGTGTTTTTTTCCCTGACTCGAAGAGGGTGCATCCAAGGCTCTTGGTCCGGTGGTGGTCCGAGGATGGTCCGAGGATGGTCCGAGGGTGGTCCGATAAAAGTCGGACAAAAGGCGGTCCGGAGGCGGAGTGGGGGCGGAGGGATTGCCGTCAAAAAAATGGCAGTTTGAGAGGCCGCAGGGGATGAAAATAGGGGAGATGTACAATATTTGCGGCAGGGGCGCGTTATGAAAACTATGAAGGTGTTGCTGCTTGGAGCATCGGGCCTGTTGGGGCACAACGTGTTGCGGCGTCTGTTGGACGACGGACACGCGGTGCGTGTGCTGGTGCGGCGCGCCGACGCGGTGAGGATGGACGAAGGCGGATGGGAAACGTTAGTGGGCAGCCTGACCGACGACGCTACGCTGCAGGCTGCGGCCGAGGGCGTTGAGGCCATCGTGAACTGTGCTGGGGTGACGGATATGAGCCTGCTGCATCGCGAGGAATATGTGGAGGTGAACAGCACGTTGTGCTCACGCTTAGTCGAGGTGATGAAATATCATGGAATCAGGAGGTTGGTACATGTCTCGACAACCAATACCATCGGCAACGGCACGGCTGCCAGCCCCGCCACGGAGGAGTCTCCGATGCAGGAACCTTTCCTGAGCAGCTACTATGCTGATACCAAGATGGATGGAGAGCGTGCGCTGCTCACGGCCTCGCGGCAACACACAGACTGGCATCTGGTGGTGGTTAATCCAGGGTATATGATTGGGCCTATGGATGTTAAGCCCTCGTCAGGCCGTCTGTTGCTGGCCGCTTATCGAAGAAGGGTGATGCTGGCACCGAGGGGTGGAAAGGCGTTTGTCGATGTGCGCGATGTGGCTCAGGCTGTAGTCAACGCGCTGACGAAGGGGCGCAACGGCGAGCGATATATTGCAGTCAATAGCCGTGGATGTCTTGCTATCAGCGACTTGTACCGGATGCAGGCACGTGTGGCGGGCTATAGGCAATGGGTGTTGAGTGTGCCCGACGGACTGCTGAGCCTTGTGGGACTGCTGGGCGACGGGTTGCGTCGGCTGGGCATCCGCACAGAGGCCTCCACGCGCAACGTCAGGCAATTGATGGTGCGGGAATACTATGACAACAGTCATGCTATCAACGAGTTGAAAATGAACGAGACCCCTCTGGAGCAGTCAATAGCCGACTTCTACCGCTGGAGGGAGGAAAATGGAATAAAACAACGTATATGAAACGTATTGCAATCATCATGTTATCAGTGGCTTTGCTCTGTGGCGCCTGCCATAGTCGGCAAAACGAGGCCATACTGAAGAAATCGTCGTCGGGCAAGACCTGCGAGGTGCTGCTGGCAGCCGATAAGAGTACCTATAGCGGTGATACCAAGGAACTTATCGATTCTATCTTCCGCGAGATACAGCCTGGGTTGCCACAGGCTGAGCCGAGGTTCGACCTGGTGAATATCCCCGTCAGCTCGCTCCACAACACGCAGATGTTCCAGATGCATCGCAACATTGTCTTGTGCGACGTCAACCCGGAGAACCCTGACAAAGTGTATATTAGCCACGACAAGTGGGCTACACCTCAGACGATGGTTGACATTGCCGCCAAGAGTGACGCGTCGTTGCGCGACCTGCTTCGACGCTACGAAAAGAGGATCAAACAGGAAATCTATCGCGATGAACACCAGCGCATTATCAATGCTTTCTACAATATCAGAAACGTTGAGCTGATGCAGCGTGTCGAAAAGAAGTTCGGCTTCAAGATGACTTTCAGCGAAGATTTCGTGTGGGGCGACGAGGATGCCGACTTTGCATGGATACACAAGGAGACAAAGGACTTCAGCCTGGGTATCATGATACATACAATGCCATACCAGTCTGAGAACCAGTTTGAAGTGTCGAAGATCGACAATCGGCTCGACACCCTCATGCGTCGCCACATGACGGCACCTGCCGAGGGCAGTTACATGGGTACTGAGCGACGTGTGGGGATTGTGCACAGCCGGTACGACTATGCGGGGAGCAAGTATTGCATCGAGACACGTGGTCTGTGGCGTACCTTTGGTGATTTTATGGGAGGCCCGTTTGTGAGCTACAGCGTATTGTCGCCTGACGGTACACAGATTGTGGAGGTTACGGGATATGTGTACTGCCCGCGGTTCGACAAGCGCGACTATCTGATGCAGGTGGAGGGCATCTGCAACTCGATAGAGTGGCCAGCGGTGAACTGATAACGGGAAGCTGAGATGAGAGTCATGAAGCACATGGCGCAGATAGTCAGGATGATGTGGTGCATCTGGCTGGTGGCGGGTCTCCTGCTGCCGGTCTTTAACCATGCGGCGGCGCAGGGGCGGGACTTCCTGAGCCGGACTGAGTTGGTGCTGGCAGGTGGCGGCATGACATATATCGGCGACCTGAACAACCAGAGCGCCTTCGGCGAGGTGAACCTGACGGGTAGCATAGGGCTGCGAAGCCGGATAGACAACCGATGGTCAGTGTGTGGCAGGTTGACCTATGGCTCGCTGTCGGCCACCAAAGACTGGCTGCCGTCGCGCAACCTCAGTTTCCGCACTCACCTGTACGAGGCATCGCTGGTGGCCGAGTTCGATTTCAGGCCTTACGGCCCTGGTGCCACGGAGAGCATGTGGACACCCTATATCTTTGGAGGTTTGGGGTTGTTCCACTTCAACCCGATGGGCGAGTATGTGCGTGCAGACGGCAGTGCGGAGTGGGTCGAGTTGCAGCCGTTGTGCACTGAAGGACAGGGTACATCGCTATACCCCCAACGGCGGCCGTATGCGCTGATCCAACTGGCTTTGCCATTCGGGGTGGGGGTGAGGATGCGGCTGGGAAAATATGTGTCGGTTTCAGCCGAGTATGGGTTCAGGAAGACATGGACGGACTACGTGGATGATGTCAGTACCACATACGTCGGTGCTGCGCTGCTGACTGACGAGGTGCAGAACGGCGTGGTGGCGGCGGCGATGGCCGACAGAAGCGCCGAGCCGAATGCTGTGGGCATCAAGCGTGGTGATGACTCGCTCGATGACTGGTACAGTTACTTCAATGTCACAATCGGTGTGAATCTCGAGTTGATGTTGGGGTGGATGCGTTCGAAACGATGTAGAAACTAAAACAGAATGGATATGAGTACATTGGAACAGATAGACAGGGCGCGGGTGCCGCAGCATGTGGCCATCATTATGGACGGGAATGGCCGATGGGCCATGCGGCAGAAACACGAGCGCCTGTTCGGACATCAGAACGCAATGACGGCGGTGCGTCAGGCGGTGGAGGCGGCGGTGCAATTGGGAGTCAAGTACCTGACTCTCTATACTTTTAGTACCGAAAATTGGAATCGTCCCCAGGCCGAGATTGACGGCTTGATGGAGTTGCTCATTAAAGCGGTGCGCGATGAGACTAAGACGTTGATGGACAATAATGTGAGGTTGCAGACCATCGGCGACATCAGTCGCATTCCCGAACGGTCGCGTAGCAAGCTGCAAGAGTGCATAGACGAGACTGCCGGAAACACATCGACAACGCTCATCCTGGCGTTGAGCTACAGTTCGCGGTGGGAGGTGGCTGAAGCGCTGAGGCAGATATGTCGCGAGGGGTTGCGTCCTGAGGAGATAGACGAAGAGACCTTGCGGCGCTATCTGGCTACGCGTGATTATCCTGATCCTGACCTGTTGATACGCACCGGCGGCGAGTTGCGGGTGTCCAATTTCCTTTTGTGGCAGATGGCCTATACAGAATTTTACTTCAGCGAGCAGCTATGGCCTGACTTCCGACATGAGGACTTCTATGCTGCAGTGCTTGATTATCAGCGCCGCCAGCGTCGCTTCGGCAAGACAGAAGCACAGGTGGAAGAGGGGCAGTAGGATTACCGTAACCGTGTTTTTTTGAAAAAAAAATTTGCGGGTATATAATAATATCGCGCGTTGTGAGTTATTAATGGGTTAAGTGTAACTACAGATGAAACGAACGAAACGACTGTTACTACTCGCGATATTGCTGTGTATGAGTGCTATGGGTGCTCGTGCACAAGTGGTTGTGGGTGACGGAGAAGGATATGACTTTGACTATTTGACTCCCAAGACATACGAGATAGGTGGTATCACGTTTGAGGGTGCCGAGAACTTTGACACACGCGTGGTGCAATTGGTGGCCGGTTTACAGGTGGGAGACCGTGTGAAGATACCGGGGGATAAGATTTCTGGAGCGGTAGAGAACTTATGGAAACAGGGTATGTTTGAGGATGTGCAGATTCGCGTCACACGCATACAGGGCAATATCGCATTCCTGAAGATAGTGCTTAAAGAGCGACCCCGTCTCGATAGATTTGCTTTCAAAGGGGTGAAGAAGGGCGAGGCTGACAAGCTGCGCGAGCAGATCAACCTCACAACGGGCGATGTGGTTACGGAGAACCTGCTGCGAACCTCCTCTAACAAAATCAAAAGCTACTACATCGACAAGGGATATACGCGTGTGGAGGTGGAACCTACCACCGAGCCCGACAGCACAGGACGCCTCACGGTAACGTTTAACGTGCGTCGCGGCAAAAAGGTGAAGATTGACTCGCTGGTGTTCACCGGGTGCGAGCAGTTGCCGATGGAGGTGCTCCAGAGCAAGATGGAAAAAACGCATGACGTGCACTACCGCAAGCGGTTGTGGTCTTCGGACAAGGAACCGTGGAAGTTGCGCATCTTCACCAAGGCTTTCTGGAAGAAGAGCCGTTACATTGAGAGCGACTTTCGAGAAGACCTCAACAAGGTGATAGACTACTATAACGAGGAAGGCTTTCGCGATGCGCGTATCGTAAGCGACACGGTATGGGATGTTCCACAGGAGGAACTGGCTATCAGCAACAAGAAAAAACAGAAGCAGGAGAGATTGAAAATCAAGGTGCAAGTATACGAGGGCGAGAAGTTCTACTTCCGCAACATCACCTTCTCCGGCAATACTGTCTATAGTGATGAGTTACTGGCCCGCTCGCTGCGTATCAACAAGGGCGACCCCTATAATCGAAAGACGTTGCAGCAGAACCTGACCTATAACCCTTCAGGCACTGACATTACGTCGCTCTATATGGACAATGGCTACCTCTTCTTCCGTGCGACACCGGTCGAGGTGGCTGTCGAGGGTGACTCCATCGATATCGAGATACGCATCGTGGAGGGGAAACAGGCTCGGATACGCAACGTCACCGTCGAGGGCAATACTATTACGAACGACAAAATCATTATGCGCGAGTTGCACACCCGTCCGGGTGACCTCTTTAGCCGCGATGCTGTGATACGCAGTCAGCGTGAGTTGGTGACGCTGGGCTACTTCAAACAGGAGAAGATAGAACCAGTGCCGCGCCCGCACGAGGAAGACGGTACGGTGGACATAGTCTACAAAGTGGAAGAGGGTAATACCAGCCAACTGAATCTCCAGGGTGGATATGGTGGTGGAATGGTGATTGGGCAGATTGGCGTACAACTCAACAACTTCAGTGTCCGCAATATATTCAAGAAAGACGCGTGGGTGCCGTTGCCTGCCGGCGATGGACAGAAACTGTCACTCAACGCTGTCACCAATGGCAAGGCCTATTATGCTGTCAGTGCTTCGTTCACAGAACCCTGGCTCGGTGGTCATAGACCCCAGAGCCTTACGGGGACGGTCTACCATAATCTATATAGCAACGGCCTGTGGTACAGCAAAGACGATGCCGGCTATTATAGTCTGCAGATTACAGGAGCCGGTGTGAGTTTCTCGCGTCGCCTCAAGTGGCCCGATGACTACTTTATCGCCTCACATGGATTGACATTCAAGCACTATGTACTGAACAACTGGAATCTCAATTCTGGCCTCTTCACTGATGGCATAGCCAACGATGTCAGCTACGGTTTTACTTTGAGCCGCAATTCACTCGACTCGCCCATCTATGCCCGCAGTGGTTCGGAGGTGAGTGTGAGCACCTATATCACCCCGCCTTTCTCGCTGTTGAGCGGCAAAGACTTCTCTGCGGCTACGGACCAGGAGAAATACAAGTGGTTGGAATACTACAAGGTGAATATCCGTGGCTCGTGGATGCTCAATCTTGTGGGTGACGTTGTGCTGAGCACACGCTTCCGCTTTGGTTTCATGGGCTATTACAACAAGGATATAGGTTACTCGCCCTTCGGACGGTATATGCTCGGCGGCGACGGCCTCTCGTCGTGGAACATTGATGGTAGTGAAATCATCCCGCTGCGCGGTTACGAAAACAACTCTATCGGTGCCAGCACCACGGGAGGCGGCTCGGTCTTTGACCGTTTCACGCTCGAGTTGCGCCAGCCGATTGTCGAAAGCGCCAACGCCACCATTTGGGTACTGGGCTTTCTGGAGGGTGGCAACTGCTGGAGCGACATTTCTCAGTTCCAGCCGTTCAAGATGTATAACTCAGCGGGTGTGGGTGTGCGTCTCTTCATGCCGATGTTGGGGTTGATAGGCGTTGATTGGGGCTATGGTTTCGACGGCATCACGGGCGGTAGCCAGTTCCACTTCTCTATCGGACAAAGCCTTGACTAAAAATGAAACGTTTATTCGCCATAGTACTCCTGCTGCTACTCAGCGCCCCGGCGACGTGGGCACAGAAGTATGCCTGCGTCAATACCGATTATGTGCTGAAGTCAATCCCTGATTATAACAATGCGCAAAAACGGTTGGATAAATATGTCTCTGATTGGCAGGCGGAACTGAAGAGCAAACAGGATGAACTGGATGCCCTGCGTGCCGACTATGAACAGGAGAGTTTCCTCTTGCCTGACAACCTTAAGAAACGCCGTCAGGAGGAAATCAAAGAGAAGGAACAGGAGATCAAAGCCCTGCAGCAACAGCGCTTTGGAGCGGGTGGCGATCTCGACAAGAAGTGTGCCGAGCTTTTGAAACCGGTGCAGGACCGTGTCTACAGCACTATAGAGCGTGTGGCTCACGAGAAAAACTATGCCTTCGTCTTCGACAAGTCGGGCAGTGCTACATTGCTCTTTGTCAACAAGAAGTACGATATTAGCGACGAAGTACTCGAACTCCTGGGCTATAAGCCTGGTGCCAAGAATAATGAACAAGGTGGCAACGTAGAGAACGAGAAGCCGACGAAGAAACCGTCCAATCCGGAGATGAAATCTCCGGCGGCAGGCGGCCGTAGTCTCGATCGTGGTGTTACACCGCTCGGTTCCACCAATCCTGGAAACAGAAGAAATAAACAATCAATACAGTAAAAATGAAAAAAGTATTAGTAGCAATCGCCGTGGGCTTGCTCGCTATGGGTGGCAGCGCTATGGCACAAAAAAACTTGAAGTTCGGACACATTAACTCGAACGAGCTGATGCAGATTATGCCCGGCCGCGACTCGGCGCAGGCTGTCCTTCAGGCTGAAGTGACCGACATTGAAAACACTTTCAAAGCGATGCAGAGCGAGCTGGAAAGCCGTTACAATGACTACACGCAGAACCAGCAGGGCTGGACCGACCTTATCCGCCAGACCAAGCAGCGTGAACTGCAAGACATGGGTGCCCGTATACAGGAGTTCCAGGAGAATGCTCAGAAGCAGATGCAAGAGCGTGAAGCCGAGCTGCTTAAGCCCATCATCGACCGCGCCAAGAAAGCTATTGAGGACGTGGCCCGTGAAGGTGGCTATACCTATATCCTTGATTCGGGTACAGGAGCGTTGCTCTATTCGCAAGACAGTGAGGACATCATGCCGCTTGTCAAGCGCAAGCTGGGCCTCTAAAAAGCGCAAACATAAAAGCAGAGCGGGCTGCCCATTCGGGCAGCCCGCTCTGCTTTTGTTCCCTGTATTGTCTCTCTCCGTTGGTGGGACTGATTGTTGCTGTGAAACAGACGACGGTCGGTTGGCTTGAACGATAGGCATCCGAAGCTTTAGGTCCGATGCTGGTCCGGTGGTGGTCCGGGGATGGTCCGAGGATGGTCCGGCAAAAGTCGTACCATCCTCGGTCCGCCGGCGGTGCGGCATCAGTGTCCCCGCAGTGGAAGAATATCCCTAAAACGGCAGCTACTGATGCCCCCGGATTAATTCTTCCGGAGGATTGTGCCTCTACCTTTTGTTCATCCAGCGTTGGATGACGGCTTCTGTATCTTTGTTGCGCAGTATAACCAGCGTCATACGGTTGTTCTCCTTCACCTCATACTCGGTAATACCACCCACGGCCACCTTGGTGAGCTGGTTCGGGTCTGCGTTGTAGTAGTTGACCAGCGCGTTGTACACCACCTCGCTGCGGCGTTCTGACAGCCACTGGTTGTGCCTTATGCTACCCGTCGCAGAGTCAGCTGCTCCTATGACGAAGAATTCCAGCGTGTCGTCCATCTGGGCCAGCTCCTTGGCGAAGTTCTGCAGGCGGCGGTGTCCGTTGTAGTCAATGACGTATTTGTCGAGCTGGAAGTAGACTATTGCTGCCGGCAGGTTGTGTACGGGTATCATGTTGATGAGCTCGTCCATTACGTTGGTCGGGCGGTAGTCTCCGCGCGGCTGGCTTTCTGTCGAGTCGAGGAGCGCCTGCAGGTTGTTGAGCTCTTCGGTCATCTGGGCGATGGTCGCCGAGTCTTGTTGCCCCTTCTGGTCCGATAGGTTCTGCACCGAGTCGATGAGTTCGTTCAGCTTCTCGATACGTCCTGTGAGTGTACTGACCGTGTGCCGCGTCCCGTAGGCGAGGAACTCGTGGTTGATTTTCTCGCGTGCTGAGGTTCGGGTGTAGGGGTTGTACTTGGTGACGGACTTAAAGAGGTTCAGTTTGATGGCAACGTTGAATGACGGGATGATGTCGAAGATTGTTCGTGAGTTGTCGTAGGGCGACCAGTCCCATGTGGATTCAGACCCGAAGAGCTCAAGGCTGGCGTTGGCGGCCAGATGTTCGGTGAAGGTATATTCGGCACCGACACGGAAGGAGTAGGCGAGCTCGAAGTTGCGGCGGAAGGCCCCCAACTCGTGGTCGCCGATGGGGTTCTCCTGGGGGCCATAGAGCATGGAGGCTCCGAGGCCGATAGGTGTGTACCAGTGCAGGCGGTTGCGGCGGCCTGCTTCGTAGCCGTTGAGGAAGTTAGTCCAATCGAATGTGACGAAGCCCATCAGGGTGAGGGCATGGGCGTGGAAGGGCTGATAGTCGTAATAGGGGATGTCGCCCTCCTTGTGGGTGGGCACCCCGGTGAAGTCGATGAAGGGCTGTAACGGATAGCGCGACTGGCCGTCAACGCTCATGAAGCTCAGTCGTGCGGAAACAGCCAAGTCGGGGATGATCCATTTGCCCACTTCGACACTGAGGTTGTAGTTCAGCTTGTTATGGCGCGCCGAAGACTCTACTTCGTTGCCTATAAAGGTCTGTATGCCGCCACCCAAGTTGATATACCAGTTGTCAAAAGGCGATGCAATAATGTATAGCAATGTATCGCGGTCTGCACCGAGAGCGAATCCTCGTCTCGCGAAGTTCTGTGCCGATACGCTGATTGTAGTAATGAGTAAAGCAAGTATTACGATTATCCTTTTCATCTTGTTTTAGTATTCTGCTTTTTATTGTTTAGTTAGCCTTTTTTATTTTCTTTTTCTGGCTGTTTTGTGTCTTCTTCGTTGTCCTCGTCGCCGTAGCCGTACCCGTACCCGTAACCATACCCGTATCCGTACCCGTAGCCATATCCGTATCCGTACCCGTAACCATACCCGTAGCCGTATTTACGCTCTATCGGCAGCAGCTTCTTGTATCGTACGTCGTTCAGCACGATGGAAATATTCGGGAACTCTTTCGTCTGGTAGATCTCTTCTATGCTTGCCAGGTCGCGCTTGTCAAACTTGCCTGCCCTCACCACCATCAATGTGATGTCGGCCATGCGCTTCAGCAGGTCGGTGTCCACCACCATTCCGGTGGGCGCCGTATCGAGGACGATGTATTCGTATTCTTTCCTCAAATCTTCTATCATGCTCGCCAGCCGTCCGTTGCCCATCAGCTCTGTTGGGTTGGGCGGTATCGGGCCGGTGAAGATGGCGTCAACTCCCTTGGCTACAATGTCGTGCTTGATAATGTTGTGCCAGTTGTCCACCTTGCCCGCCAGATAGTTCGACATGCCGGCGTGTTTGCGCGAGTAGAACTGACGCGTCTGCGAACCGCGGCGCAGATCCAGGTCTATCACTATCGCCCGCTTGCCAGCGATGGCAAACGAGGTTGTCAGGTTCGACGATATGAAGGTCTTGCCCATGCCGGCCTGTAGCGACGTGACCATGATCACCCGTCCCCGACCCTCCTCGGTGCCAGGGGTACCCAGGAAGTCCACCTTCGTGCGTAGCAGCCTGAACGATTCCGTCATCGCGTCGTGCTCCCCGCTGCTCACCACTATGTCGTTCATGTTGTCTTTCGGACGTGCGGGTATCTCGCACAGGAACGGTGCCGAGGTGCCTTTCATCACGTCGTGGTAGTACTTCACCTTCGTATCCAGCAGCCTCCTCAGGAAGAATACCACCACCGGCACCAGCAAACCTATCACCAACCCCATCAGCGTGCTCTTGCGCTCGTTGGGTGCTATGGGTGTGCGGTTTATGCGCGCGGGATCCAGTATCTTGCCGTTGGGCTCTATCGAGGGCTGGCTGATCATCAGCTCTTCGCGGCGGCTTAGCAGGTGCAAGTACAACTCCTCTTTGATTTTCTGTATTCTCTCCAGGTTCTCTAAGTACAGCTGTTGCTGAGGCACCTGGCTCATTTTGTTCGATGCGGTCGAGGCCACTATCTCCGCCTCGGCAATGCGCTCTTGTAGCACCCCGATATACACATCCAGCAACCGGTTCATGTTGGCCTTCAGTGTCGACAGCTCAGCCTGTTTCGCTTTCACCTTCGGATTGTTGGGACTGTCATAGTGCTCCAACTCAAGCACCAAGCTGTTGTACTGACTTATCAGCTTCATGATGTTGTCGTCGTCCAGCACACTGCTCGGCGGTATCAGGTGATCCTCCTCGCTGCTCTCGTTGCTCTGTATCAGGTATCGCGCCATCGACAGCTGCTTCCGCAACCGCTCTATCTCTTCCGACGACTGTATGCTCGTCGCCAAGTAGTTCTGCCCAAACGACGACAAGTCCAGCAACTGGTGCTCGCGCTTGAAGCCCGCCAGCGCATTCTCTTGTATACCCAGGTCGGTCTGCAGCAGCTTCAGTCGCTCGTTGATGTAGTCATACGTATACGCTATTATCCTCCGCTTGTCCTTCACAGCGTCTTCGTTGTACACCCTGATGACCTCGTTGATCACCTCTGCCGCACGTATCGGCGACGCATCGTGAATCGTGATATTGATGATGGTATTGAAATCGTCGTTCCTCGTCACGTTCAGCATCGCCCTGTACCTCTCCGCCACAGCACTCATCCCCTGATGCTCAACGCGAATCGGCGTATCAAACACGCTGCTGTTCAAGAACCACGTCTTGTGAACCACTATACGGCCCGTCGGCGTCGCCACCGTGTCCTCAAACCGTGCCCGTATCGGCGTAAAGTCCTCTCCAAGCGTGATATCCACATGCTCCTCGTCCTTCGCCGTCAGCGTGAGCGTCGTGTACTCTTCATCGCTGTTGTCCAGAAAGTCCACCGTCATAGGCGTCTCCCCGTACAAATCCTTCTCTCGCCCTATTATGCGCGTCTTGGTCGTGTAGAAAACGTTCAGCTTCAAGTTCTGCGCCACCTCCATCATCGCCGACTTGGAGGTGAGTATCATCATCTCGTTGTTGATCGAACTGTTGTACAGCGTCCGCGTCGAAAACATGTTCCTCACCGACGCCTCGCGCAACGTGTTGTCGCCACTGCTCGTCGACGATCCCTTGATCAGCAACCGCGCATTGCTCTCATACACCCTGTTCTGGTGGCGCACCGAATAGCCCGCTATCACCGCCCCCAGCACCCCGCACAACACCAGCCAGTGCAGATTTCTCAGCACCACAAAGAGCACATCCTTCACGTGTATCTTCGTCACGCCCTTCTCGTCCAGAAACGAGGTCTCGTCTTTCTTGTGTGTTTCGTCCGCCATGACTCCCTTTCAGTCTTTTATTGTTGTTTCATCAGCGTTCTGTACAGCATAATCGTCGTCACCAGCGACGTCAGCGATATCACCGTGCTCGCCAGACCCGTCCAGTAATTCATCTCGCTCCTCATCGTGCCACTGTTCAACGTCGGTGCTATGATAAAATCATTCTGCTGCAACATGAAAAACGGGTCGTTGAACACATCGCTCGACCGCGGATCCAGATACCGCATCACCATCCTCCCGTTCACCTCCCTCATCACCGCAATCTGGTCCCTCCGCGTATACACATCCAGACCCCCCATCATCGCTATCGCCTCCAAAAACGTACACCGCTCGTTGTCAATATTCAACACCTGTCCCTTGCCGCCGTTGAGCACAAATATCTTGAAACTCTTGAACCTCACCGACACGTAAGGCTCCGCAATGTATCCCCCCGTCCGCAGCAAATGCGTCAGCGTATCCTGCAACCGCAACCGCGTCAACCCCGCCACCGGCACCACACCCAGCGTCGGCAACTCTATATTCCCGTCCACATCCACCAGATAACCCTCCTCGCTCTTGTCGTTGAAAGGCTCCGCCAACCCCGCATCCGTCGCGTTCGCCGACATCACCCTGATCGCCAGCTGGTCATACGGCGCTATCACCGCCTCAAAACGGTTCTCTATCTCTATCTGGCTCCCTTGCGTCATGTCCTGTAAGTAATTCACCCTCCGCGCCGTCACACACGACGTCATCGTCGCCGCAACAGCCATCACCATCGCCAAAACCCATATTTTATTATGTTTTACAATCATGCGCGTGTATATTATATAGGCTAAAACAACGCCTAACTTCCATGTTTATTGTGTTTTCGAGGGGGGGGCTGGTTAAAAAATGTTAAAATATAGACTTTTTTTGAAACTCCCCTCCTCCGACCACACTCCCCCCTCCTTCCCGGTCACTCATCCGCACCTCCCGTCACCCCCGACTCGCCACCCCTTCCTAAGCTCATCCTAAGCATTACCTAAGCACATCCTAAGCATATCACAAGCATACACCCATCACAACCCCATCAACCCCATCAACCCCATCACAACCCCATACTGATTTGTGCGTATTGAAAATCAAGCTCGTATCAGCATCTCGAACCGTGGTCGGCGGCTTCATGGAGCCAAGAAACGCTGCCCTGTATCTGTGAAAATGTGGATAATCCCCCCCAAAAACTCACCGCCTCCCCATCGCCACAACAACCCTCTTCGCCTGGTTCTTCCACCACTGCACCCCGGCCTCTATCACCCACGCTGCCCCCATAGGCATCCACCGCTGCGGATGGCTGTTAATCAGCAACCCCCTCCCGTGTATCGCATGATGCAAGTCCCTCAAAGCATGTATTATATCGTCCGTCCTGCGAAACGTCAGCCCCTCTTTCTCCCACTCCTCCTGATACCCCTCCACCTTGTCCCTCACAATCATCCTGTACCCGTCCCATCGCCGACCCGTATCCGTCAGGTACAACGTCCTGTCAAAATCCGTATCCATCATCGGCTCATAGTCAATCCCAAGCGAGTGTATATCATACTGATTCCAAATATCTTGACTATTCCACGGCGACCGGGGGCTCCCGTGTGCGCAAGCCGTCCTCACCGGCACCACCCGCCTCAACCGCTCCAGGTTCTCGCAAAAATCCTCGTATGCCGCCGCCACATCACCGTGCGTCGTCGTCAGGCTCTCATAGTGATACCCCGCCTCGTGCCCCAACGCAACAATCGCCTTGATAGTCTCCGCATGGCTCGTAAAGTGCATGGAACGAAAGTAATACGTCGCCCTTGCCCCCCTTTTGGCCTCCTCCTCCGCCACCCGCAGCGCAAACTCCGGCCTCAAATCCACATCATGCCTGATTCTATGATCTTTATGGCACTTCAGCGCCTCTATCAACTCCCCGTACTTTTCAATTGTGAAATCCATGTCTCTTTTCCGTGATTATTTGCCCCGTCGGGCATTTTCTGTTATGGATTATGTTGTTTTTATAATTGACCCCATCGGGTTTCTTTTAATAGAATACCCCTCCTCCTGTCCTGATAGGCAATGACCCGTAGGGCCTTTCTTTCAATAGAACACCCCCCATGTCCTGATAGGCAATGGTCCGTAGGACCTTTCTTTCAAAAGAGAAATAATGCCCCACACCGAGATGACCCGTAGGGTCTCTCTTTCAATAGACTACCCCCCATGTCCTGATAGGCAATGGTCCGTAGGACCTTTCTTTCAAAATCTATTCGATTCCTTGCCTTTCTTCTGGTTCCTGCAATATATACCGCTTGTCATATTCAATACCAAACAACTGTAAAAATGCTATATATTCGTCACGGAATGTATGCTTTCCGTGATGTTGCTCTTGTTGCTCAATGTATCTGCATACGTTCTTAACTTGTGATGGCCCATACGAAAAGGCTCCGTATCCTTCCTGCCAGGCAAACCTACATCTTACATACCCTTTCTCTTTGATCCACAATGTCGATGCCCTTTTTACTTCGTTTACTAATTCGGAAATAGATTGTTTGGGCGACAGGCTGACCAGGATATGGATGTGATCGTATGTGCCCCCTATGGCGTAAACTTTGTGTCCTCGTTTGTCAATAACACCGATGATGTATTGATACAACTCCTGTTGCCATGACTTGTTGATGGCTGCATCTCGGTATTTGACAGCGAAGACCAAATGAATATAAATCTGGGAATAGGTATTGGCCATAATGTATTGAAAAAAAACTCTAACGGAGCATTATTGTCGTTAATGTATGTGAAGAAAGGAAGCTCCTGACGGAGCAATGGACATGCATTGGTTGTGCCGTTTTCTATTGAAAGGAAACTCCTGGCGGAGCAACGGCCCGTAGGGCCTTTCTCTCAATAGAATGCATTGTTTTTGTTCAAACAGGATGGCCCGTAGGGCCTTTCTTTCAATAGAATGCATTGTTTTTGTTCAAACAGGATGGCCCGTAGGGCCTTTCTCTCAATAGAATGCATTGTTTTTTTGGTTCTAACAGGATGGCCCGTAGGGCCTTTCTCTCAATAGAATGCATTGTTTTTTGTTCTAATAGGATGGCCCGTAGGGCCTTTCTTTCAATAGAGAAATAATGCTCCACACCGAGATGACCCGTAGGGTCTTTCTTTCAATAGAATACCCCTCATGTCCTGATAGGCAATGGTCCGTAGGGCCTTTCTTTCAATAGAGAAATAATGCCCCACACCGAGATGACCCGTAGGGTCTTTCTTTCAATAGACTACCCCCCATGTCCTGATAGGCAATGGCCCGTAGGGCCTTTCTTTCAATAGGGATTGTGGTAATTTTGTTAATGATGCTTTCTTTTATACCGTCAATGTTTCAATGCCTTTATCGGTTTTGCGGGCACGCCGGCCGCCACTGTCCATGCGGGTATGTCGTGCGTCACCACCGCTCCTGCGGCCACGATGGCGCCCTCGCCAATGGTCACCCCGGGCAGTATCGTCACATTCACCCCCACCCACGCATTGCGTCCTATAACAGTCGGTGCCACAAACGATTCCACATTCCTCGCGTGGCATTCCATCGGTGTGCTGTGCGCCAGCACATAGTCGCCACCCGCCAGTGAAGCCCCGTCCTCTATTCGCACAAAACATGGATAGGCATAGTCGATGATGCAATCGGGCCCTATGTGCACCTGCTTGCCTATCTGCACGCCGCGCCACCGTTGCATCCTGATTCTAAACCTGTTCCACGGGCACCGCTGGGCCCATTGGTTCAGCACATGGTCTTTCCAGCGCACGATGCCGAACCATAGCGCCGACCGGTATCCATGCTGCCGTGCCGACCTCCGCATGGCCCGCCATAACCCCAAATTCCGGTAATGCGGCAACGGTTGCCGTTTCAGTTCAAGATAAGGTTTCATATCTGAGGGTGAGCTCCTAACGGAGCATTAAGGTTGTGTGTTGTGATGTTTTCTATTGAAAGGGAGCTCCTAACAGAGCAATTGATCAGGTGCGATTGTATGTTGTGTCTCTATTGGAAATGGGTCCCTGACAGAGCAATGGCCCGTAGGGCCTGTCTTTCAATAGCTATCGGTCATTCAAAGTGGGTTTTATTGCTCCGTCAGGAGCTTTCTTTTGCAAATTGCTCGATACGTGTAACGAAGAACCCCGTCGGGTCGATCATTTCCTGCAACATACGCTGCCGTTTCTTCTGCCATTCGTCATGCAATACCGTCGGATCCATATCTAATAGACTGCGTATTTGCACCAACATATCGTCGAATTTATCCGGCGTGTAGGCATAGCATAGCCCATACTTTTGTTCCAGCATGTTGGGCACCGACAGCCGTCCGGCAAAGGTGTTGCACTTCAGCGCCGGCACCCCGAGCACAGCCGCCTCCGACGTCATCGTCTGGCTGTCGCCCACAAACATCGCGCTGTAGGCCATCAGCGAATGTATCTCCTCCGGCGGCACCGGCAGTCGGTATTGCTCAAACTCGGGTTCCACCGCCCTTTCCGAGGTGATGATGACGCGACCGTGACATTTCAGCAGGTCGACCAAAGCCCTCTTCTGCTCTAACGAGAGCCCTGCCTGTCCCACGTCGTGGTGCCCTTTCAGAGCCACAAATCGCATGACGAAAAACCGCTCTCCTTCCTGTAACCCCGCATGTTGCAGCACCGATGGGTCGGGCAAAAAGCGGTTCGGGTGCAGGTATGCAAGCTCATGGGTGCCAGCATAGTACACGGCGTGTTTGGTCTTGCGGCGTATGCAGTCGGGCGTGAAGACCACGTCGCTCAGCGGGTGCCCGTATTTTGTTATCAGCGGTTCCGCGGCATCGTCGTCGTCGTCGAAGACGATGGAACGCATCTTGCTCACTTGCGCCACATGGCTCAGCACCAGGCCGCTACTGAGGCCCAAGTCGATATGGTTCTGGCGAACGAAACGCAACAGCTGCAAGTCTTGGCTGAGCACCGTCTGTGCCTTCCCTATGAGGGAATCCTTTTTCCCCCCCAGGTCCACCCAAGGGCTCATCCCGTAGTGCTCCATCAGCCGTTTGGCCACCGGTATGTCGCGCACCGAATAGTAGAGTCGGTGTCCCCGCCCCTTCAGCTCCTCGGCCAGCGGATGCAGCAGGTGCACATGCCCCGGATGCCCTATGTCAATCAGTATGTTCATTTGATATGATTGTCTTATAAAACTTTGGCAGGATGGCTGTTAGACTTTAATGCCAAAAATAATGTTTATTCAAGACCTTTATCATCAATCGTCCTGTATGGTACACTATAGCGTTATTTATCTTCAAAAAACGACCATGTTCGACCAGTGTTCCGCCGAACTGCGCTTTGAAGTCGCGCACGCCGTAGTCTTCTTTGGGACTGCCAGCCCCCATCATGTCGTAGCGGACGAAACCGTGGTCGGCAGCATAGCGGATGGCAGCGTAGTTGGCCATGATAGAAGGGTTGAGGTCGTGCTGTTCGCGGTCCAATCCGCAGCAATACCAGGCATAGCCTACGCGTTGGCCGAGCATGAGTATGAGTTGTCCGCCGATGACTTCGCCCTGTGGGCTGAGGACAAAGAAGTAGCGGGCAAAGGGCAGCGCGGTCAGGCGTTCGAAAAGGGCATAGGGGGGGAGCGGCTTGTGTATCTTTTTGTGGTACAGATTGTCCAATATGTTGTAGAAGGCTGGCAGGTGGGTGTTGTCGCTGCTGATGACGGCACCGGCTTCGGTGGCGCGGCGTATGCGCCGGCGCCGGCTTTTGTCTATGCGCTTGTCGACCTGTGCAGGGTCGCTGGTGTCGATGTGGAAGTTATAGTGTGGCGAGTATTGGAACCCGCATGCTTCGAATGTGTTGCGCCACCGGGAGTAGTCGTTCAGGTTGCGGGTCTCGATGTAGATACATCGCCGGCGGAGAGTGTGGGCAGTGGCCTTGAGCAAGACCTGGAGTGCCTCGGTGCTGATATCGGTGTCGAGCAGCGGGCCTCCGTTGATGATGGCGCGTGTGGTCAGCCGCCCTTTGATGCCCTCCCCCTCCGATTGTATCAGGCATAGAACCAATCCCCTGAGGATTCCCTCCTCTTCAATTGCGCAGACGTGGGTGTCGTATAGTTGAAGTCCACTATAGAAGTCGTACATCTCGCGTGTCTGGAAGATGCTTGCCACCGGCGAGCGGTCAGCCAACGCCTGCCATTGTGTGCGGTCAATATCTGCGGCGTCAGTCAGTAGTTTCATTGATGATGGTAAGTCGCTTATTGTTATGCATCAGCGGTATTCCGTCCACAATCGCTATGTTGACAGCCATCTTCAGATACTGGTGCCAGTGGTCAATGATGCGTCGCCCGTTTTCGGGTGCATATTGATTGTTGACCACCAGCCGGAAGGTGATACCGCCTCCGCGATGCTTGATGATTTGGTATGAGTCGATGCCGCTTATTTCATGTGTGAAATAGCGGCTGAAATTGTGGTTGGTATACATCGTGCCGTCCGCGGAACACAGCACCTCGCTTTCGCGACCCATAATGCGCTGTATCTTACCGCCCTTGACCTCCACGAGGTCTTGCGTGTCGTATCGGATAAAAGGGTGCGCCAGGTTCCATAGGTCTGTGCTCACCACACGGCCTATACCGTCGCTGACGGCACGGTTGTCATTGTCTAAGACTTCTATAATACCGTAATAGTCCGTTACGTGATATCCATCGTGGGCAGGTGTCTCATAGGTGTTGGGTGTCCCCTCGCAGCTGTATGAGTCTATGATGTCGCATCCGAAAGCCTTTTCTATCTCTTCCCGGTAGGTGGTGGGCAGGGTAGAGCCGGTGGTGAAGACGCGCTTCGGATGATAGCGGAAACCGTCCGGATGGTTGTTTCGGTATTGTGCCAATAGATATAGCGGTATGGGGTAGGCCCTGATAAACAATGGCTTTTCCCTCTCTATGGTTCTCAGTATCGCATGTAGTGCCTCGTCGTCAAGGGAGTAGAACGGCACATAGAGGCAGTTGTTCACTTTGTCCTGCAGCCTTTTGAGTCTGCCGTGACGCGACCCGTTGGCAATCTTCATGTACCGGTCGCCCAAGCGATAGCCTCCCTGATACCACGTGCGCAGCTTCGCTGCGGTGTTGACCGACTCGGCTTCGCGGCAAACGAAATATGTGAAGGGTTCGCCAGTAGACCCGCTGGAGCGCGATGCTATTCGCTCTTTGGCGGGAAAGTGCGCTGCCGCGAAGCGCTCAATGCCCTCTTGCCGCATGATGCCTTTCGACACGACGGGCAGCTGTTCAAGCGACGCCGTGGCGGGGTCTATGCAATGGTCGAGGAACCAATCTTGGTAGTAAGGCACCTCGCTGGCGGCATAGGCAAACAACTTGTGAAGCCTGTCGTTTTGGAAGGCCGACATCTTCTCTCTTCCCCAGCCCTCTGCCTCACGCAGCAGCCGCAGGTATTTGTGCACGTGCTCGCCGCGCACAATGTCGCTCAGCGGCAGTATGATGTGTTCATGAAGGAATGCCATAGGCGATGTAAAGTGGTTCTTTGATGTTCTCCCAGCGATAGTTGCGCACCTGCGTGTGTGCATGGGCAACAATGTCGGTGGGCTGGTGCGCTATCGCCCAAAGCATTTTCTCTGACAATTGCTCGCTGTTGTCGCTCTCGAAGAGCAATCCCGTCACCCCCTCCTCAACGATGTATGGCACCCCGCCCACACGCGACGAGATGACCAACAGTCCGGCATTCATGGCCTCCAGCAGCGACACCGGCATATTGTCCACCTTTGGAGCCGAGAGCATGATGTCGGCACGGCCGAGCTGGCGGTATATCTCGCTGTTGTCCACTCGGCCAGTGAAGGTGACGTTCTGCAGGTCAAGTTCTTCCGCCATACGCATGAGGTTCGCGTGCTCGCTGCCGTCGCCCACCAGCGTCAGGGTGGCTTCGGGGCAGATGGACTGCACCTTGCGGAAGGCCCGCAGGATGCAGGGTATGTTGTAGAGCGGCTCGTGTGCTCTCACACAGATAAAGTTGGGCTTCAGGGTAGTGCGCTCCCGATAGTGCGCTCCGTCCAGCTCTATGATGTTGGGGATGACGATATAGGGTATTCGGTGCTGGACGAATACCTGCGCCAGGAATCCCGAGAGGACAATGTTCTGGTCGGTACGCATCAGGTAGTGACGCACCATTCTCGGATGGCGGCCGAAGAATCGCTCGCCGCCGCCTCCGTGGTAGGTCAGCACGATGCGCTTCTTCAGCCTGCGGCCTACCGCTACGCCTGCCACCGCCGGCAGGAAACCCCAGCCGGAGCAGCAGTGGATATGTAGTACATCGTAGAGTCTCGCTGTTCTACTAAGCCGACAGAACAGCCCCAGCCGCCATATAAAGGACCCTTTGGTAGAGAAAATGTCGGCGGTGTGACCTTCCTCCCGCAGCTTCCGTTGCAGTATCTCCACCTGCCCTGAGATTCCCCCAACTCCCGGCTTATAGTTGCATATCAGCAGAATCTTATATTTAACCATCCTCTAATTGTTCTTTTTGTTCTGATTGAGTAATAAGCTTTAGAACAGTCCGCGAGAGCCGAGTTTGAAGTACGCCCAGGCAATGACCATCACCGGCACGACATAGTACCATAGCCTTACCACCTTGTAGTTCTTGGCATTGAGCAGCGAAATGCCGTAGGCCGCCATGATGAGCAGCCCCGGCAGGGCAGGTAGCAGGAAGCGCTCCGAGTTGGCAAATCCGCTGACGGAAATAATACCTAAGTAGGCTATCACAAAGGAACCTATGAGCGACAGGTTGCGCCAGTTCTTGGTAATGAATATGGCGCTGAAAATGGCGAGGAGGACGAACCCGCCAAAGAAGTTGCGGACGTAGTTCCCGCCGCTGATCATCTGCTGGTTGTACTGTTGGTCTACGTCCACCATGGTCGGAAACGGCATCACGAACATGATGGGTGCCATCACCGTCCCGGTGGCATACTTGGCCCACTGGTTTCCTTTTGATGTCTGATAGTTGCGTTTTGCTGTTTGGTTGGTCTCGCGGTCATCCCATGTCGACTCTATCTCAGCCATGATGGTGCCGCCGGTCAGAATCCCTATCGCTAATGCTACCCATCCAATGAGTATCCATCGTTTGGCTTTGCCAACCACTTGGGTATTGGTAAACACCAACGCTGTCACCACCGAGAATGCTGCTGCCTCGCCTAAGACTGTCCGGAACGAGAATAGGCTGACCAGTAGCAGAACCGGTAATGCAATTGTAAGGATGTTGTATTTCTTGCTGCGTAGCAGGTAGTCGGTACGTTCTAAAAAGGCTACCAGAAGAAATATCATGAAGGTCTCCTTCAGGTGCAGACCGCAGTAGTAGATGAGATTGGGCATGAAACATGCAAAAACGGCCGACATGCGCCCCACTTCCTCGCTGAGGTTGCGTTTGGCTAAAAAGTACAATAGAATACATGTCGCAGCACTGAAGATGCTATTCACTAATCGGGGCAGCAGAATGCTCTCGCCGGTCAACTTGCTCAGCAGCGAGAGGTAAAACACATAGCCTGAGTCAGAAATGGAGTCGGTGTTGACGAAGAGGTAGTTCCAAATGTCGGCAATGCTGGCGCGCCTGTTGCCCATCGACTCTTCGTAGTACCAAATCGCATCACCGCTGTTGAATTCAAACGGCATGCCTGTCTTGACGGTGTAATAGAAATATGAAAATATAGCCCAGGCCACACGTAGCCCGACAGCCACCAGAAAAATGTTCCGGATGAAGTGCTTTGGCTGTATGTCTTGCCACTTTTTTGTGCATAGCGTCGAGAGCAAAAAGAACCCCACTACCCACATGATGCCGATGAGGATAAACTCTATCGACATGGCGTAGTGGAAGTATAGCAGCGAAACGGCGGTCAGCGAGCCAAGGTAAAGATAGATACCTTTGGAGGCTATCTGTTTTGGAAAGTACGGTATCATCCTATCAGTTTGCGTTTTAGTTTTATCAGATGTGTCATTTTCCTCTGCCCCACAATTCTCCGCAGGCGGTCTTTCCAGTCTCCCTTACCTTCGTTCCATGAACCCATAAAGTGATGGTCGCAGTAGGTGTTTGTCGTTAAGAGATATTCTCCTGTGGTTTGGCGTGGACAGAAGTATTCTGCAGGAAATACGGTCAGGTCTTTGTATTGGCTTTTCTTGCCGTCGCAGACGAAACCGTTGGCTTTCATGAGGGCGCTGATGCGCTGGGTGTTGGTGGTGGTGTCGAGGGTGCCGTCTTCGCGGCGGAAGTGTGCTCCGTCGTAGGTATGCAGCTGCTCCATCACCCACTGACCACCGGCTTCGCTGGCCATCAGTCCTGTGACGGGCGGCTTGTGCTTGCTGCCCTCGTAGCCGGTGAAGGCGCTGAGGTGCAGCAGGTCGTCGAGGGGTTTCAGTATCTCCACGTCGGTGTCCATGTACACGCCTCCCTCGGTGGCCAAAGCATAGAGCCGTACATAGTCGGTCACGAATGCCATCTTCCCAGCC
Source organism: Bacteroidales bacterium UBA3630 (assembly GCA_002373995.1). Taxonomy (GTDB): domain Bacteria; phylum Bacteroidota; class Bacteroidia; order Bacteroidales; family P3; genus Colimorpha. The sequence goes on from DFLB01000048.1 coordinate 38,773, forward strand.
TCGTATGCCTCTTTGGTGTAGGGCGTGGAGTTCACGTCGAAGTTGTCCTCGTTCCAGAGCTTGTAGCTCCAGTCGGGCATGTGCCGGTGCCACGAGGCAATGCAGTCCTTGGCCAGCTGCGGCATCTCGCCGTGCCCTTGAGAAGAAAACCAACAGTAGTGTATTGTTTTAGGTATCATATCTCGTTTTGCCTCTGAAGAGACTGTTTTCCTATGGATTATATTTCGTTCTACGGAGTATTGGAGTAAAGGATTTAATTCCAACCCTCCAATCCTCCGTAGACATTAGTTGTCGGAACGATTAACGACAGGATGGATTCCCGCCTGTAGGTGCTCCACGTTAAAGTTAATAACATATCCCAGCTCGCAACCGGTAAGCCGCAGGTAGGTGTAAAGTTGTTTTTCAAATAGCGTCCTGTAATCCACTACCGACTTCAGTTCAAGGATGATTTTGTTGTCTACAATCAGGTCTAACCGAAGGTCATTACAAAGACGCTCGCCTTTGTAGTGAACGGGAACAGGCACCTGACGCTCCACGGTAAAGCCCTGTTTAGTCAGTTCCTTTGCCAGTGCTTCTTCGTAGATGCTCTCGAGCAAACCCGGACCTAATTCATTGTACACTTCATAGGCACAGTGAAGTAGTCGATATGTATAATCCCGTGGTATCATTTTTTATTTTTTTCTACGGAGTGTGGGAGTAAAGGAGTAAATTCCAACCCTCCAATCCTCCGTAGACTTAAACACCCACAATTACCGTAGAGCGATGAGCCGTCGTTTGATGCGAGAACCCGTCTTCAGTATAAATTGCCTGAGTTGGAGCATCCAAATGGGATATTGGTACAGCCTGCGCGTCTTGGCGGGCTGGCGGCTCCAGTCCACCTTGGCCAGCTCAATGCGGGCAGCATCGCGATAGCGGCGGTCTAACAGGTAGTTCATCAAGCTGTAGCAGCGCAGGTTGTCGATGAACTGTTTGTAGTCGGGATTGCTATTCTCCAAGGGCTCGTATTCTCCAAGGTGCCACAGCATGTTCCTGTCCGGTGCATGCAGGCGGTGGGTGCCGCGATGGGCGTTGTCCACGTCTTGGTTGTAGTTGGCAAGGGGTTTGTTTAGCAGCACAGTTTTGTGTGTTAGGGCTATGCGCAGCCAGAGCAGGAAGTCTTCGCCGAGGGTGATGCCCAAGGGGAATCCCCCTGCCTCGTCGAATACCCTGCGGGGTATGCAGACTGTTATGGAAGTCAGCGGCATGCAGAGCGTCCGGGCATAGACCCGACAGTAGTTGATTTCGCCTTCCGTAAAGCCCTCTTCCACTCCGATAGGTGCCAGTCGGTGTCTTCCGTTCTTTACAATCCAGTAACCTGTGCCGTAGATGCCTGCATCGGGGTGACGCTCAATCAGCCCGGCCATCTCCTCAAGGAAGGTGGGCTCCCACCAGTCGTCGGCGTCGAGGAAGCAGAGGTAGGGCAGCGCTTGCGCCGCCTCACACGACAAAGCGGCCTCCTCGTTAGGTTCTGCAGTTGCCGGGGCGGGCGCGGTGGAGGTGTGGCTTTTGTCCTGTGGGCCGGCGCTTGCGCCGGCCATGGCTACACCCCGGTTGCGGGCGGCACTCACGCCGGCATTCTCTTGCCGCACCAGCCGTATACGAGGGTCGGCAATTGCGGTCACGATGTCGCCTCCGCCGTCGGTGCTGCCGTCGTCGATCACTATCAGCTCCCAGTTCTGATAGGTCTGTTCCACAACGCTCTCCACGGCCTTGCGGACGTAGGGCGCCTTGTTGTAGAGTGGCATGATGACGGAGAAGCGTGTCATTCTTTCATAGAGTTATGACTCAGATGTTTTTCTTATTACTCATGCGTGGCAATAAGGTCGGCAATGCGCTGTGCGGCGTGGCCGTCGCCGAAGGGGTTGGCGGCGTGGGACATGGTGTGGTAGGATTCTTCGTTGGTGAGCAGGTCGGTTACGGCGTCCACTATGGTGCTGCGGTCTGTACCCACCAAGTGGGCGGTGCCGGACTCGATGGCCTCGGGGCGTTCGGTGGTGTCGCGCATCACCAGCACGGGCTTGCCAAAGGCGGGAGCCTCCTCCTGGATGCCGCCGCTGTCAGTGAGTATCAGGGTGCTCTGTTGCATCATGGCCACGAACTCCAGATACGACAACGGCTCCAGTAGGTAGACGTTCTTCCGGCTGCCGTCGATAATCTCCTGTACCGGACGACGGATGTTGGGGTTGAGGTGGATGGGGTAGACGAAGTCCACATCCTCGAACTGCCCGGCCAGCGTGTTGATGGCCTGACAGATATTCCGCATGCCGTCGCCGAAGTTCTCGCGGCGGTGACCGGTAATGAGCACCATGCGGCGGCGCTCGTCGCGGCCGAACTGCGGAGCCACGGCCTTGCCCGATGCCACCACCCAGTGCAGCGCGTCGATAACGGTGTTGCCCGTCACGACGATGTGTCTCTCGTCCACATGCTCGCGCAGTAGGTTCTGTCGGGCGGTCTCCGTGGGGGCGAAGTGCCAGGTGCAGAGGCGTCCGTTCAGCTGACGGTTCATCTCCTCGGGCCACGGACTGTAGATGTTGCCGGTGCGCAGCCCTGCCTCCACATGCCCCACGGGTATGTGCTGGTAGAAGGAGGCCAACGCCGCGAAGGTCGACGTGGATGTGTCGCCATGCACCAGCACCAGATCCGGCCGTTCCTGTGCCAGCACATCGCGCATGCCAAGCAGTATGCGCGACGATACATCGTAGAGGTCCTGCCCCGGCTGCATGATGTTCAGGTCATAGTCGGGCTGTATATCAAAGACATCCAGCATCTGATCCAGCATCTCGCGGTGCTGGCCGGTGACGCAGACGCGGGTGTCGAACTCATCCGGATGGTTGCGGAGTTCCTTCACCACCGGTGCCATCTTGATGGCCTCCGGCCGGGTGCCGAAAACAAGGAGTATCTTTTTCATTGCAATAGGTTCTTTAAATCCTGTGCCAACTTCAGCGAGAACTGCTCCGCTCCGCGGCGGTTCAGGTGGCTGGCGTTGTAGAAGTTGAGGGTGTCGTAGCTGACGCTGTCGTAGGTATAGTTGAGTATGGGGTAGCCATATTTGTCGGCAAATCCTTGGTAGAGAGCAAACATCGTGTCGACATCGTTGCCCATCTTCTCAGTGGCGCCGATGTAGAATGGGGCGAAGACCATCACTACCTCGATGCCTTCCTGCTTGCACCGTTGCAGGTAGCGGTCGAAAATCTCCACGGCCTCGTCGTTGACGGTGAAGCTGATGGAGTCGATGGCGCGGAAAGTGTTGCCGTCCCAGGCTTTGTCCATGGCGATGTAGCCACAGTCGATATTATTTGGGCGTGCCATCTTGGCTTTCACCCCCAATCCCTCCTTTATTGTTTCGTGGTATCCAGCATAGCGCACCAATGGCAGGTAGTGGTCGGCCCACGAAAAGTCCTCGCGCTCCTTTATCTCTCGGTAGAGGTCGTTGTCCTTGCGCAGATAGGGCAGGTACTGCTCGCGCTCGTAGCCGTTGGACATCTGTAGGGTGCCCCAGTCGATGTTCTGTATGATGACTTTCGGTTTGGGTTGGTGGCGGCGGTAGAAGTTATAGATGGTCACCTCGGCGTCGATGCAACGGCCGTCGACGCTGATATTGTAGCTGTTGAGTCCGGTGATACTGTCGATAATCCGTGGGGAGTACTGCACCTGTCCGCGCGACGAGCCCATGATCAAGGCGTCGCACTGCAGGTTGTCGTCGAGGATGGCATTGTAGGTGTGGAACATCCGCGCATCGGAATGTCTAAGGTTCTTGGTTATCAGCCAGTCCAATCCATAGGCAACGGCCAACAGCATGGCAACGGTAATGCTCAGTTTAATCAGAAATTGTTTCATGGGTCAGAACTGGAAGTAGATGAATGTCTCGTTGAACACGCCGTACACAAATATCACCGCCAGCACAGCCAGGTAGCAAGTATAGCGTACCACGCCGCTGCGCACGCCGCTCATGTCCAGTCCGTGAGCGCGTCCGCGTTGCAACCATTCCACCAACATTATCGCGGCCACAAAGACCACGGCCCGCATCGGCAGGTGGAACCCATGCCATCCGCTGCCGAACATGGCTGCGTAGAAGTCCATGGCCTCGCTGATGCTCTGGCTGCGGAAGAGCACCCAGCCCAGAGCCGCCAGCACAAAGGTCAGGGCCATCTGCCCCAACTCCTTGAGGTTGGGCAGCAGGCGTCCTTCGGCGATGGTGTCGGTGTACTTGCGGTTCTTGCCCAACAGGATGAGGGGCAGGAAGAGGCAGGCGTGGAACGCACCCCAGGCCAGGAAAGTCCAGTTGGCGCCATGCCAGAATCCGCTGACAAGGAATATGATAAACGTGTTGCGCACCACCTTCCATTTCGCCACACGGCTACCCCCGAGGGGGATGTATACGTAGTCGCGGAACCACGTGGTGAGGCTGATGTGCCAGCGGCGCCAGAACTCGGCAATGTCGCGACTGAAGTAGGGCACGTTGAAGTTGCGCATCAGTTTGATTCCAAATAGTTTGGCGCAGCCGATGGCTATGTCACTATAGCCTGAGAAGTCACAGTAGATCTGGATGGAGAACAATGCTGCGGCCACGGCGAGGTCCAGGCTACCATAGGCTCCGATGTCGCCCCACACTTTGTCCACAAAAACGGCGCAGTTGTCGGCCACGACCACCTTCTTGAAGAATCCCCACAGCATCTGGCGCACGCCGTCGACGGCCATCGCATAGTCGAACTTCCGCTCCCTTAGGAACTGAGGCAACAGGTTCGTGGCCCTCTCGATGGGGCCCGCCACCAGCTGGGGGAAGAAACTGACGTAGGCGAAAAAGGCCACGACATCTTTCGTCGGGGCTATTTTGCCCCGATAGACGTCGATACTGTAGCTCAACGCCTGGAAGGTGTAGAACGAGATGCCCACGGGCAGTATCAGATTCAGCATCACGCTGTCGCCGCTGCATCCCAACAGGCGAGCCAACTCGGAGGCGAAGAAATCGTAGTATTTGAACAACCCCAGGATGCCGAGATTCAGTCCGATGTTGCCCCAAAGAGCCGCTTTGCGCCATCTCTGTTGTCCTATCAACAAGCCGCTGACATAGGAACAGGCGGTGGTGAAAGCAATGAGCAGCAGGAAACGCCAATCCCACCAGCCGTAGAACACATAGCTCGCGACAACAACCAGCAGGTTCTGCCAGCGCACCTTCTTGCGCAGCAGCCAGTAGATGGCGAAAGTGAGAGGCAGGAAGAGGAAGAATTCTATCGAAGTGAAGAGCATAGTTTGCTGTATAGTTGCAACAAGGCTGGATGCAAGTGTGCCAGTCGGTAGAGACGCCTGTGACGAGGCGTGACGCATTCCTGCCGGAAGCGATGCCACTCGTCAGAGGTGAGTGTGTCACCTTTGGCAATGCGTGCGATATAGTTGGATGCCAGCACCTGATAGATGGCTCGCTTGTCAATGTCCTCCATCGGCTGGAAGAGTTCTTCCAGCATACGGTGAGCCAGCCGACTATCGGCTTCAAGGGATGGGTCGGCGGTGCGGGTGATGCTGCCTTGGCGCACGCGATAGGTGTAGGGACAGTTGGCTATGGTCTTGACGCTCTTGGCATACAGCATGGCCTGGGTGGTGAAGAGGTCGTCCTCGGCACGGCGCAGGCCGTCGGCAAAGCGCAAGTTGTTGTCAACGAGAAACCGTCGGCGGTAGGCCCGCTGCCAGATGCAGACGAAGTGGATGTCCGTGGCCTCCAGGCGGTGGTGGCAGAAGTAGCTCCAGCCGTCGGTGGTTTCGGGTTCGCGGATGGTGGGGTGGTAGGTCTGTTCGCCAGTGGCGTCGTGCAGTTTTCTGGCGTTGAAGGCTATGATGTCTTCGCCTGAGAACTCGACGACGAGGGTGGCAAGGGCGCCGTCGGTGAGGAGGTCGTCGCTGTCTACGAAGAGGATGTACTCGCCCCGGGCCTCGTCGAGGCCGCGGTTGCGGGCAGTGCTCATGCCATGGTTCTCTTGGTGGATTACCTTCACGTCGGGATAACGCTCCAGCAGGGCCGCAGTGCCGTCGGTGCTGCCATCGTCGACGACGATGACCTCGCAGCCCTGACGTTCCTGCGCAAGGATACTATCGAGGCATTGTGGCAGGTAGGCTTCGGCGTTGTAAGCAGGTATGATGATGGAGAGTTTCATCGGGATGGAGACGATGGCTTCGGCCATGGTGTTCAGCGCGTTGCGATATTCGCGATTGACCTAAGTTTTTTATGCTCAAGCTCTTGTGCTTGGCTGTTGAAAGATGTCGTATCTGGCAGGTATCACGATTGGTCTTAACGATAAAGGAGTTTTCTTGCTTTGCGAACCAGCTTCTTGTATTCCAGCAGGACTGCGTCGGTATTGCGTTTATGCATAATTCTCAGCATCAGTAGCTGAAGCTCTTGTTTGAGTACTGACAGGGGTGACCACTGCTGCATCCACGGTTTCTTCTCGCTGGCATAATGTATGATGGCCACCGACTTGGGATCGGTTACATCGTTGTTGTAATGATAACCCAGTTTTTCTTCAAAGTAATGGGCGTAATAGGACATGACGCCATATTTCTCACCCATGTCCAATTCGGGATGATTAGGCCAGTCGGAGTAGTAGGTCTGTAGAATGCTCATGTCGCCTAAGGCGCCTTTGTTTTCTATCACGGTTGGAATTACCTTCATAAATTCCTCGACCATGCCCTGCTTAGGAACAATGGTTAGGATACCTGCAGAGAGGTCAACCCAGCTTTCATTGCCGGGATAACTTTTGCCGGCAATCATGGCAGCCATGTGCGGCATGTCGAACAACCGGTCGAGAGACTGAAGTATATAGATGTCAGTATCAATATATACAATCTTATCAAACTGAGTTTGTTCGAACACCAGAAGCTTGTCATAACATTGGTTCCCGCGGAGATTCCCGCTTTTGGTGTTGTTGTCGATTAACACCTGAGGAACCGTTACAGGTTTGGAATACTCAATAATATTGATACCTTCCTTCTTCAGATTTGCCACCTCTTTGGGTCTTTCCTGAATAAGTTTCGTAGGCAACATCGCATAGAAGGGAATCTTTGTGCCGGTATCGCGTAGGCAGAGCCATGTGGCCATCAAGCCCTCCAAGTAGTTGGCCGTATTGCAGAAGGTAACGTATGCATATTTCATAATCTATAATTATGTTAAAATATATTATATTTGTCGCAGTTCGATGCGCGGCATTAAAAATGGGTTGACTCCTTGGCGTACAGTGCCACCCCATGCACAGAGGGCTGTTAAAAAGGGTTGGTGTTCCACAATAGAGAGCGTATCTGCATTATATGCTCCGTGTGGGTAGGAAAAGTGGAGGACAGCATGTCCAAGAAGGGATTCCAGGCTCTGACAGGATTTGGATATTTCTCTTTGTTGTTCCTCTGGTGATAAGGTATCAAGACGGGGATGGCTGACGGTGTGGGCACCGATGGTGCAGAGGGGGTCTGCATCCAGTATTTTGAGAGATTCGGTATTGATTCCCAGATGTTCGCCTGGGTACCACCACATGGGGAGGCGGTTGTCTATGAAACCAGTGGTAACATAGACGGCGAAGGGGACTTCGAGACGTTTCAGCAGGGGATAGGCAATGTCGTAGTTGTCCTGGTAGCCGTCGTCGAAGGTGAGACAGACGTTTTTTTTAGTTGATAGCGAATGGTGTGTCGTGAGTAGCGATGACAGTTCGTCAATGGATATGAAAGTGTATCCCTTCTGACGATAGTCACTGATGGTTTGTTCCAAAAAGTTGGGTGTAACCTCCAGCTCACGCTGCGAGTGGCTGTCGCTGCGCTGCTCAACCACTCGGTGCAGCATCAAAATGCTACTCAACATGGGGTGGGTGAGGTTGTGGAGCTTTCTATATATAACACATCTATTGCCCATTATTAGGAGCAGATATATCGAATTATAGGGATTTTTCTCAAGCCTTTTATTGTGAGAATGCTTGCAATAAAGACGATAATTGTAAACAATGGTATACTGATCACAACAGGTAATTGTCCATAGAAATGCGGCCGAAAAAACAGTTTAATAAAAAAGAGATGAATTAAGTAAACTCCGAATAAATCATCTATAATTAGATCTATTTTACGTATGTATTTCCGCTCCTCATATTTTGCAATAATATTCTTCATCAAACAGAAGACGATTATTGACATTATAATTACTATTGGGTTTAAATATTGGAAAGCAATATCAACATTTGGTGCGTATGTTGCCGCAATAAATATTAAAACAGAAAAAAACAAGAATAACACTAACCAAATACTTGTTTTGATATGAAAGTCAGTTTTTGAAAGTACGTGCCCAAGAATCATGTACCCGCTATAACCTACCACCATTTCCATTTTCAAATATCCGATCCCTTGAAGTATAAAACTATTGGGAATAGATGTAAAAACAGACCATGCAAACCATAATATCAAAAAATATTTTGTGATTTTTTCATTACTTGTAATCACTTTTAACAAAGGCAAAATGGCGTATAATCCAATAACCATTGGAAGATACCATAGATGATATGGATTTTCAAATGGGTATTTGAGAACATCAATTATGCTAATTATTTTTACTGGTGCGTGTACAATGGCATGCAAAACAGGATCAAATATCCAATAATAAATTGCCATCCACGAGATAAGAGCAATGAATAATCGTAAGATGTATTTTTTATAGAGGGAAGAAATTGTGATTTGTTTTTCTCTTCTCAAGAATATTGAGCCGCTTATCATTACGAAAATAGGAACACACCAACGACATATACTATCATAAGCCAATCCAATAGTGTATGACGTATGTGTCGAGCAAGAACCCATTGCCGAACACGAGATATGCAACATTATTACGGCTATAGTTGCAATCAAACGCAAGTAATCTAAATATAAAACTTTGGATTGCGTCTTCATGTAATTCTATTGCTCATTTTGCTTTTTGCAAGAAACACTTGACAACGATTTTTATTCGATTCTTGCCGGGAAGAGTGGAATAGAGTCCGCTGGCGAGAAGATTGATGAGTGCAATGGGTGTATACCGGGTGCGGAAGTATCTGTGTTCCACATACTCCAAGACCCCGTAGCCGATATGGGATTTGAAATTACGCCGCAGGGCATCGCTGTCGTAGTGACCCGCAGTGTTGCAGCTGACGAGGAGCCTGGCGAACCGCTTCATCTCCTCAATCTCCCCCTTGCTCTCCATCTTTCCGGGTACGAAGCGCTCAAGGAAATATCGCTTCTCTTCGTCGTCGAAATCGGGATTGAGCCACTCCAACATCTTCAACCTCACCTCGTTGCTCTTCATCACCTGTGCCTCGCGCCGCGAGGTGGAAATCTGCGTGGCGTGGGTGCGGTAGTGGAAGAGGGTGCGCTGCACGTTGTAGACCTGCGTGACGCGGTACACGTCGGCCCACATCATATAATCTTCTGCCGGGAAAGCCTCGGTGCTGTAGCGCAGGTGGTTGTCGGCCATGATGGCGCGACGGAACACCGGCACGATGACCGTGCAGCCAAACAGCATCTGGGCTTTCGAGTCCTCGTGCCACTCGGGAAACCTCACCAGCGAGCTCCTCGCGCCGAAAAACTGGAACCCGAAGCTGCAAACCCCCACCTCGGGGTGGCTGTCGAGCACCTTGACGCCGGTCTCCAACCAGTCGGGCTCCGCGATGTCGTCGCCGTCCATGCGCGCCACCAGCTCGCTCCCGATGAGGTCAAGCCCGCGGTTCAAGTTCTCAGAGAGCCCCACATTATTGGGAAAAGACGCCACGCGGATGCGCGGGTCATCAATGCCCCTCACCACCTCAAGCGTCTCATCCGTCGAAGCATCGTCCACCACCAGCAGCTCAAAGTCGCGGTAGCTCTGTCGGAGTACGCTCCGGACAGCCTCCTCCACCCACGGCCCCACATTATATGTCGGCATCAGCACCGTTACTCTCGCCATATCCTTGTTTATGTCTCAATCAGATTTTAAAAGATTATAAAAGAATTATTCGTGGTAGTTGACGTTTGTGATTCTGTTTATCTCATGCCCGATGCGGAGACTTTCACTGTTGAAATTGATGAGATATCCAATGGGTTTATTGGCTAATTTGAGATATGTCTGCAACTGCTTGAAGTGTACTTTTTCTAATGAGGACACTGATTTTAGTTCAAGGACAACTTCATTTTCTACCAAAATATCCATTCGGAAACCAACTCCGAGATTATAGCCATCATATATTACTTCCAGCGGAACCTCCTCTTCTGCTAACAGACACTCATTGTCCAATTCAATCATTAAGGCCTTTTGGTATACAGATTCCAGCAATCCAGGTCCAAGTTTGGAATGAACCTTCAACGCACATCCAATGATTGTATAGGTTAATTCGTTGTCCATGATTCTTTTGAGATCCTTTAAAATCTGATTGAAATACAAAATAGTGTTTAAGCGAATAATGACAAGAGATAGAATCTATAGGGGATGTGTTTCTTTTACAATCTTTTACAATCTGATTGAGAAAAAATCTGATTGATTGCGCGCAGCGCCTTCTTGATGTTCTTCTTGACCCTGTAGTATAACCAGTAGAAGGAGCTGTATTTGAAGCCGCGCCGGAGGCTGAAGCCTATCCGTTGCCACCATTATATTTATTGGGGTAATTTATAATGTAGTCTATATAACCATGAGGGAAGAGTCCATGCCATAGAACCTCTTCTCCATGATAGCCCCTTCTTCCGTCTTAAAATGTCCAATAGGGATAGTTTTTCAATAAATGGTTGTAATTTGGAGGTGTATTCGTTTCGAACATGAAAGTCTGTCAATGCCGCTAAGTAGTTCTTCTCTGGATAAACTAGAAAGCGAGATAGCGTGGGTAAAGCTATTTGATTCATGCAGTCGTCGGCGTGTTCATGTAAATGGAGTTTTATAAAGGCTTCTGTATAGCGTAAGATGAGGCTTTCCCGGATACGGACAACCTCGTTTGTGTTTTTGGTCGAGCAATCTTCTTCGTCTGGTAAATTAGAGAAAATCGGGTAAGTGTTCTCATCTTGAAATATATTGTATCCTATTGTTTTAGGCTCTTTATGTATGGAAAAGAACATCTCGAGTAATATCCCTAGTGAAGACAGCGCTCGAGTAGGTATATTGGCATGATTATTATATACTGAGTTTATTTCGCAGTAGTAAGGCGGCATGTTAGGCATAGCTGTTCCTGTGCAAAACATCTCGAAGAAATAGCCATATACAGGATTAAATTCGTATTTCTGCAGTAGACTATTTATGTATTTCAAAGATTTGCCAGTTGTACGCATGTCGACAATTGCTACAGATTCTGATTGTGTGGCTAGTCCGACATGCTTGAAATACGAAAGCACATCTTTTTCGTCACTATCGTATAATGCTTGTCGAGAAATATATAAATAATGTACCGTAATGTCCTGAAATAAATGATTGATTTGATTAGCAATTTCAAAAGCAGTTCTGGAATCACGAGCGCAAAAGTACAAATGTGTTATGCCATGCAATCTTGCGTGGTTGAAAATTCGACAGACAAAAGAGACTAAAAGAGGTGCAATTATATCAAGAGTAATGGCAGTCTGGCTAGTTTCTACTTCAGAAAGAGCAATGGAACGAGATAAACCCGCCAAAATGGGGCCAAGTTGGAATTGTGTACAGATGGTGGTGTCCATCCATTTTTTTTGGTATAGGGAGTAGCCTGACTTAATCTGTGTGCTTTTTATACCGTATTTGTGTGGTATAATAACGTCACTTTGCAAATTGTCACCGTAGTGGTGCCATTTCTTAAATCTTAAACTCTCCTTTTGAGCGATATATGAGAATAACTCACCAGACGACTTAGTCTTTTTGATTTCATTAGATACGTATAACTTATCCCCATCTTTCCAGAATCCCCATTTCGCCAGTTGCTTGCGTAAAAATGAACCTGGGAGATACATGTCTGAGATGAAAATAATCCGGTGGCCTTTTATCCTACATTGATTGACGAGGGCAAGTATTTTTTTTGATGGTTTAAGTAGACTATCTTCAATTGATAATTCGTTTTCAATTAACTTATTGACAGGGAGAAGATGTTCATGGGAAAACTCTATGTTGGTATATATGGATTGTAAGTTATTATGAGATTCCGCATTTATACGGGCAATAATAAATTCATGTCTAATAGCGTAAGATACTGGACAAGAAAAGGCTTCTGATGCCAAGATGTCAAATAGGGCTGAAGATGGCCCACAAGAACGGATTAGGCAGGTGTCGAAGATGTCGAAGGATGAGGTGTAGTTCATTTTTGATTATATAGGCACCAAATATGGCACATTCTTCTTTTTATTTTACCAAGGAATTTTTGGGGACGAAGGTGGAACCAGTAGAAGGCTGCAAAACCTGTTCCACGAAGGAAGGTGAATTTTAGGCGAGGAATGCCGTGCAGGTTGTCGGCGATGGAGTTGTAAAGTTTTCGCTGCAGGTCGGGGTGGGGGGCGAGGGCGTGGTCGAAGTCGTCGAAGTATCGCAACCGCATCTCCACCAACTTTTGCGCAATCTCCTTTTTGCGGGAGAGGGTGAGGGTGTCGTCGCCGACGCCAGTGTAGTAAAGTACTTTGTATATCTTGCCTATAGGGTAGCGCTGCCAGATGCGCACCCAGTAGTCATAGTCCTCGACCAGGAAAAGCGTGGTGTCGTAGTCGCCCACGGTCTTCAGCACCTCGTGGCGGTACATGAAGGCGTAGCAGACGCAGTTGTAGAGTGGAAGGTGCACCTGGGGGTCGGGGTGGTGGACTTCGTAGAGCTGTTCGCCTGTGGCGAGGCTGAAGGCGGCGTAGCAGGCCGTGACGAGCCCTTTGTCGGGGTTGGCGTCCAGGTAGGCCACGAACTCTTCGAGCATCGTAGGCGCCATGCGGTTGTCGTGCGAAGTCCAGGTGAGGTACTTGCCTTTTGCCTCACGGAATCCCCGGTTCAGCGCTCCGGGCAGCTTGAGGTTGACCTCGTTGTTGACGATACGGATGCGCCTGTCGCGGGAGGCATAGCCCTGCATGATCTCCAATGAGTTGTCTTTGGAACAGTCGTTGACAATGATGAGTTCCCAGTCAGTAAACGTCTGCCCCACGACGCTGTCGATAGACTGCGCCAGAAACCCCGCCCCGTTATAGCAAGGCAGTACGATGGAGACTATTGGAGACATGTTTTTAGCTATTCTTTACAGACCATCCGGGTTTGTAGACAGGATGTTTGCCCATGCGATGAAGCCATGCGTCGCGAATGGCAATCCAAACGAGTTTCTCGTATGGGGTTTTGTCTTTCCCTTTAAGGTGTCGTTTGAGGGCGGATTTGAACCGTTTCCTTGCCACTTTGGGGAAGTGTTTTTTCATCATGACCATCTCGTTGCGGTTGCTATAGTAGTCTCCCCATGTGGCGGCAATGGTACTGTCAGTTACTTGTTCTTTCACCTGACCCACTTTTTTTATGTCGTGGGTTATTCTGATATCCGGGACGCAGATGATATCGCCGTAATGTTGTAGCCGCAGACTGTGTTCGGAGTCGTCGTTGTAGATAAAGAATTTGGGGTTGATCAAACCGACTTCTTTGAGAGCACAAACATTAAGGAATGGGCCGACATACGAGAGGAAGTCGATTTTGAAGAAGGGTTTCTGATACTCTTCGAGGGTTGAAGCATCCCATATAAAATGGTTGTTGGGCGTTATGGTATAGTGGCTACGATGTGAAATGTCGATGTTGCCATCCGGGGTAAGCACGGCAGCGCAAATGGCAGAATATTTGTCTATGGGATGTTGTTCGGAGAAAAGGAGGAATTTTTCTATCAGATCGGGCTCGGGATAGGCATCGTCGTCGGCGATGAAGATCCAATCGGGTTGCAGGGAAACGGCTTTTTTCTCGCCGACATAAAATCCGCCGGCACCTCCAAGATTATCGTTGGTGTGAATGATAATTTTATTGAATGGAGTGTCAGTCTTTTCCCATTCCTTCAGATACTCTTCGGTCCCGTCGGAACTATGGTTGTTCACAACTATAAGGTTCCGGAATTGAATGGTTTGGTTTTGGTAGCATTCAAGAGTTTTCTTAAGTTTGGAAAGCCTGTTGTAAGTGACTATAACGACATCTATGTTCATCATATTTATTGTTTTGATAGTGTTTTATAAGCGGACATGGCTTGCTCTATGGTTGGAGCCATATCATAGTAGCGGTATTCTGCCAACCGCCCTCCGAGAAGGATATCGGGTCTTTGGGCGGCAAGGGCTTTGTATTCTTCGTAGAGACGGCTGTTGCGTTCGTCATTGATGGGGTAGTAGGGCTCGATGCCGGGATGCCATTCGGTACTGTACTCTTTGGATATTACAGTATGAGGACATCTGGCAACGTCGTCTCCAAACATTTCGAAATGTTTGTGTTCGATAATCCGCGTATAGGCAACGCCGGCATCGGTGTAGTTCACAACGGCATTGCCTTGATAGTTTGGAATGTTGAGGGACTCTTGCTCGAACCGTACCGACCGGTATTCAAGGTGGCCAAGTTGATAGTTGAAAAATTCGTCTATCTGTCCTGTATAAACGATTTTATCAGCTAGATTCTCCCAATGGCTGCGATTGTCGAAGAAGTCTGTGTTTGTAATTGCTTCAACACTGGCCAAAAGGCCTTCGATTAGTTTGTTGTACCCACCAATAGGGATTCCTTGATAGCGGTCGTTGAAATAGTTGTTGTCAAACACGAAGCGTACAGGTAGCCGTTTAATAATAAATGCAGGCAGTTCTGTACATTTTCTCCCCCATTGTTTCTCGGTGTAGCCTTTGATGAGGGTTTCGTAGATGTCTGTTCCGACAAGCATTAGTGCTTGCTCCTCTAGATTGCGCGGTGCGGCGATGCCTTCGTTGCTCAGACGACGGCGAATTTCGTTCCGTTGCTGTTCTATTATATGTTGCGCTTCTTCAGGTGTGTTGATATTCCACATCTGGTGGAAGGTGTTCATGTTGAAGGGAAGATTGAACAATCTCCCTTTGAAATTTGCGATGGGTGAATTGGTATAGCGATTGAAGTCTACGAAGGAGTTTACAAAGTCCCACACCTTTTTGTTGTTGGTATGAAAAATGTGAGCGCCATACTTGTGAACGTTGACGCCGTCAATGTTTTCGCAGTATATATTCCCACCCAGATGAGGTCGTTTGTCAATAACAAGGACCCGTTTTCCATCCTGTTTCACTAAATGGGCGAAGGTGGCCCCATAGAGACCAGAACCGACGATTAGAAAATCATATTCTTTCATTTTGAAAAATAACTGTACTTTAAAGGCGACCAATGATGGTTTTGCACCATGTAGAGATATCTGTACACAGGATTTTTAGTGCTGTTTTGTTATATAGTTGTCTGTACTTTCTGACATTCCGAATTATCCCAAGCCAACCATGTACCTTCCTGGTTTGCCGTAAACGATAGCTCGTAAACTTGGCAATTTCAACGGCTTGGGGGTTTTTGAGATACGGTATTACACAGGTGTTGATTACATACATCTGGTAATCTATGGTTGCGTGTCCTCTGATCAAACCGCAGGTTTGCCCATTGTGGATGCGATACCTGATAAGTGGGGCATCTATATATCCGAGTGCATTGTTTTCTGCCGCGTATATGGCTAATGCATAGTCATGTAGCACTTCTCCATATTGGCAAATATTAGTTATTGGCCTGTTTAAGACTAACTCTTTTCTGAATGCCATAGTCGCTCCTGTCGCATGGTTTCCCCCATTCAGAAACGGTTCCAGCTGTATGCCGTTGTCAAAGATTTTTTTATCCTTTTTGTTGAAATGATAACTCCATAAATTATTTGGAATTATCTTGTTTGGCTCTCCATTTTGGTCTATCAATAAAGCATCTGTGAAAATTGCCTGTATCGATTTGTTGTCGTTAAAATAGGAAATGATGGTTTCAACTTTGCCATGTTCCCAGACATCATCTTGATCAGACAGGAATATTATCTCTCCTCTGCAAATGTCAATTGCCTTTTGGAAATTATTGTAAACGCCTAATTGACTCTCGTTCCGGAAAACATTTATTTTGATGTCGGTGGTGCTAGCTATTGTTCCAATAACTTGTAGGGTGTTGTCCGTACTCCCGTCGTCGCACACCACAATCTCATCCACCGGCATGGTCTGGTTTAGAATAGACTCCAGTTGTTCGCGGATATATCGTTCGCCGTTGTATGTACAAAGTGCAACAGAAAGCATTTGTTATATGGATTTTGCTCGTATAATCCCTTTTCTAAAATATGGCGGCATGGGGGTGTCGTATAAATGGAAGAGCATATACCCTTTAGAGAATTCGGAATTATAGCCAATATTGTCAAAAAAGTATTTCATCTCTTCTGCGTCATGTTGCTTATGATACGATGCAACGGCAAGTTTAGTACCCTTCTTCTGTCTCAACACACGCTCGGCTGAAGAAAGGGATTGCAATTCGTACCCCTCAATATCCATTTTGACAAAAGCTGATTTGTAATCAACACTTGATAATATTTTCTCCAGCGATATTGTTGTTTCTGTGTTTGTTGCAGAGACGAATTTTTGAATTATAGTTACCTTATCACCGTATGATGCAAATGTTTGTTTTAGAGGCTTAATCCACTCGGGGTCGCTCTCTACAATCACCACATGGGACGCCTTGTCAATATTATCCAGAGAGAATAGTCCTTCAGCAGCCCCAATATCAAAAACCACATCTCCCTCGACTACATGAACACAAGGTGACTGGTACTGATGAGGAGTGTCCTCGGCCTCTGTGTCGCCTAATAGTCTTTCTGTTTGTAGATAGTATTTGTATGACTCAAGTGCTTCAGTAGGAGACTGGTCCGCCTTAAAAAAAAGTTTTTTGTTATCATGGACTACATAGGGCAATTGTGATTCTGGGTCAAAACCGAACTCAATGTGTACTGGTGAGGGGGCTGTCTTGTAAGGGAAACAACAATATTCGCCATGTTGCTTTAGATAATTCAGCTCCTTTTGATAAGGTCCGGCTTCTTCCTGATGGCGTGCATAATAATCCAACAAATTAAGATAATGAAATTTCGTCGATATTGTTTGATCCAATGAATCCACAATCTCTTCGAACCGGGCTATTTTTGCAGTATTCTCGTTTAACTGCTTTCTAATATTAGTGGTAAAGAACGCCCGAATATTGACCAATATGTTTTTTATTAACGATGCTCGCATGATTAAATATATGCTAATTTCGCTTTAAACATTATATGTCCCCAGCCACTATCCCATTGTGTGATTGCGGAATTTTGCCTATTGTCTTTGTCTGCATCTTCTATGGTAAATGATAATATGTTGGGAACATAATCGAAGTCTCGTTGTGCTGAAAGATAATTTCCTATACCGATAGAAAAGGCAAGGGTGTATTTCCCTGCAGCGAGGTGATGATTACATAGGGAAAAAAGTATTTCCCGTTCCTCGCCTTTTTTGATGTCAAGAGTTTCAGTATTGGAAACGGACCCAATGGCCGTCTCGTCCATGCTGAAAACAGTGGTATTGATTCTGTAGTTAGGTGTATTTTGGTGGGCTTTTACTTTAAAAATGAAATCAATGGGCTCATTAGAAGCAAATGAGTTCCGATTCTCGGCAAAACGTACGGAGAGAAATTCTATTTCTTTTGAATCATTTCCACCTTTAAAGTCAATATGAAGTGGGGTGTCTGCCTTTTTTGAACTGATATAATAATCTACGGCCTCGTTGGCACTTCCAATATAGTCGACGCTACCATTGTGAAGGACTATTCCATGTCGGCATAGTTTGCGCACTGCGGCCATATTATGGCTGACAAACAGCACCGTGCGGCCTTCGCCTTTGCTGACGTCTTGCATTTTGCCGATGGCTTTTTTCTGGAATTCGGCGTCGCCGACGGCGAGGACTTCGTCGACAACCAATATCTCGGGGTCGAGGTGGGCGGCGACGGCGAAGCCGAGGCGCACCATCATGCCGCTGGAGTAGCGCTTCACAGGGGTATCGATATAACGCTCGCAGCCGCTGAAGTCGACTATCTCGTCCAGCTTCTTGCTGATTTCCTGCTTCGTCATGCCCAGGATGGCGCCGTTCATGTAGATGTTCTCGCGGCCGGTCATCTCGGGATGGAAGCCGGTGCCGACCTCGAGCAGCGAGCCGATACGTCCGCGGGCACGGATGGTGCCGGTGGTGGGGGCGGTGACCTTGGAGAGGATCTTCAGCAGGGTGCTCTTGCCGGCACCGTTCTTGCCGATGATGCCCACCACATCGCCCTGCTCCACCTTGAAGTCGATGTCCTTCAGCGCCCAGACGTAGTCGCTGTTGCCCTTGCTGCTGCGGTCGTTGGTTTCGCCGATGGTGAGGTAGGGGTCTTCTTTGCCTCGTATGTTCGTGGTCCACCAGCGTTTCAGGTCGTGTGCCAATGTTCCTGTGCTGACGGTTCCTAACCGGTATAATTTGCTTATGTTGTTGAATTCTATAGCGGTAGGCATGCGTGTTACATTTTGTGAAGGATGCTTTGCGGTTTTAAACCATGTGAGGTGATACTGGCCAACAGCAGTTGGGCTGACGGCTCATTATAGACCATTCGTCGTTTCCAACCAGAGTTTTGCCAGCGGTGTAGTTTCCATGTAAGGCGCCCGAGGCCATCATGGTTGCTGTCGGCAACGTCGCCATAGACGATGTTGTGCTCTAATCGTTTGGTGGCCTCGA
Organism: Bacteroidales bacterium UBA3630; assembly: GCA_002373995.1. Lineage (GTDB taxonomy): Bacteria > Bacteroidota > Bacteroidia > Bacteroidales > P3 > Colimorpha. The sequence goes on from DFLB01000048.1 coordinate 57,508, forward strand.
CATCGTCAGGTCCCCCCTGCAAACGGATTGGTGGCTGGTAGCCCAGCTGACTGTCGGCGACACCGTTTAGGGCGCTAACAAATGGTGCCATGCCATAGTTGTAGATGGTGCTTTGCACATGGTCCCAGTCTACTTGTTCTTGTAGTGCACGGCAGGTGAGCGTCCAGTCCACCAGGTCGCGAAGTGTGTTGCGGCTGGCGGCGAAGTGGCAGGCCATATGGCGTAACAGGAATAGCACTTCGAAGGTGGGGGAGGGGGCTATCTCCTTCAGCATCGCCTCGTAGTGCCGGTTGCTGGGTGGATAGTGTACGTTGAGGAAGTCGTAGTGACTCTCCACCGTTACGCCGCGGTAGTTGTATTTCGAGTGGTGATGGGCATCGTTGCTGATTTCTACTTTCAGCACCTCGCGGGCTATACGGTCGGCGTCGTCGTGCCGGTCGTAGAAGTATAGGTCCAGATCGCCAAACTCACGCTCATCCGCAACAGGGTAGTGGCGAGCGGTGTTGGTCCCTTTTAGCACCAAGGTGTCGATGCCGTGCTTCGCCATTGTGTCTGTGATATCTTGCTGCACCTCATACTGGTAGTGATGCCATCCAATCGCTTTTTCGTGCTCAGCCAACCAGGGCATCAGTACCTCTCGCGGAGCCCCTGTGGATGCAGTGGCTTCGTAGCAGAGGGCTGCCACATGGTTTTTCTGCAACAGGCGGAAGAGGCTCCACCATTGCGATGCATCCATCGTGGCAGCATCGGGTTTCTCGCCCGTCAGCGCTGCACGCAGCAGGTTGTATGCTATGTGTATCTCGGTCATACCGTATCCATGAAAGTGCGTTGCACGCGGTTGAAGACCACGATCCCTACCGAAAGCAGCACCACCATGAAGGCGAAGCTGTAGCCCAGCAGCCCCCAGCTGAACTGTCCCTCGCCGAGGAAGCCATACTTGAAGGCCTCCACGATGCCTGTCAAGGGGTTGAGGCTCATGACGAAGCGCAGCTTCTCGTTGGTGATGGTGCTCAGGGGGTAGATGACAGGCGTGGCATACATCCATAGCCTGACGAAGTAGTCGAGCAACAGCGACATATCGCGGTATTTGGTCGTCATGCTCGAGAAGAGGACTCCGAACCCCAGGGCTAAGCCCGCCAACATCAGCACCAGCACCGGCAAGAGCAGGGCATACCAGTTGGTGTGTATCTGGCCTGGAATGATGAAGATCTGGTAGATGGCGTAGACAACCAGAAACAAGCCAAACTGTATGCCGAACCGCAGCAGATTGCTGATGACTGTCGAGAGGGGTACTATCATCCTCGGAAAGTATACTTTGCCAAAGATGCTGGCATTGGCTGTGAAGGTGTTAGAGGTCTTGGTAAGGCAATCGTTGAAATACTGCCACAGGCAGATGCCGCTGAGGTAGAACAGCGGCTGTGGTAGACCGTCGGTGGGTATCTTGGCGATGCCGCCAAAGACCACCATGTACATGATGACCGTCATGGCGGGCTGGATGATGTACCATAACGGGCCGAGGATGGTCTGCTTGTATTGTGTGGTGATATTTCTCTTGACGAAGAGGTTGCACAGGTCGCGGTATCTCCATAGCTCTTTCAGGTCTACCCGCAGCAGCCCTTCTTTGGGTTTGATGACGGTTGTCCAGTCGTCGTTCTCTTTCATGCTGAGTGTTTTTTATGGAAAAGTATATTGCCCACGATGCCCCAGAAGTAGCGCCAGTCTGTCTTGTGCGGTGCTTTCAGGTAGGCTTCGAGGTAGCGGCGTTCGCTTGCCTGCACCTCGTCGAGGGTCTCGGGGGTATGCTCCTCGTAGTAGAACGGAGGCAGGAGGCCCGGCTTGGTGCGTATGCGCAGCGCCTGTACCTCGGGGCTGTAGAGGTTGAAATACTGCCGACTCAGCGGACGTACACCCACCAGTTTGAGGTCGCCACGCAGCAGGTTCCACACCATCGGCAGCTCGTCGAGCCATACGCGCCGCAGCCATCGTCCCCAGAAATTGACGCGATAGTCGTCCTTGAATTTCCCGCCACGCTCCAGACTCTGGTAGTGGTAGATATAGGGCTGCACATATTCCGAGTAGGTGTACATCGTGCGGAATTTGTGTACCACGATGCTTTTGCCGCCAAGACCGATGCGTTTCAGGTGGATGATGGGCGACCCGGTGGGCGGCATATCGTCCACCGGCAACCCCACTTTGCGTGCCAGCACGAAGAACTCGCCCTGCCTGAAGCCCTCGTCTACCACTTCGAAACCGGCGCGGTATAGCCGTCCGATAATCTCAACCCGCGTGAAGGTGCGGCTCTTGCCGCCCGTCAGGGCGAAGTAGAGCTTGTGTGTCAGCCGTAGTTTTGGACACACGCGGTTCCACAGGTAGTCCCACGCTACCACCACTTTGCGTATCCCCCACGGGTAGCGCTCTTCTATCAGCTTGCTCTTGAGGGCTGCCGTCATGGTGTGGCACCAGAGGTAGGCCCCCTCTTCGAGCGACTGATTGGCGGAGTAGAGGTAGTCGTCGAGCTTGTGGATGGTGTGTAGCGGCCGCGAGACGAAGGTCAACCTCGGATTGCGTCCGTCGAGGCGGTAGTGTAATGCTTCGGGCGTGTAGGTGGTGATGGGCACGATGGCAATGCGGGGCTCTGTCTCCTGCAGGGTGCGCAGGTACATGATGGTCTCCTTGTAGCCCATCTGCGACGTGGCCTCAAGGATACGGCGTACCTTTTCGCTCTGCACCTCGCTCGACACAATCTTTGCTCCACGGTCGCTGCCGGCCTCGGTGTAGCGTTGTGCAGGGTCTATCTCGTATTGTAGTCTGAAAAGCCCTTTCTTCATTGTGCCACTTTCTTTAGCAGGGATGGGTGGATGTATGTTGTGGCTACGGCGACAATGCCGCTGATGGTCACTACCAGACGGCGGTCGCGTTTGATGCGCTTGATATGGCCTTCGGCTCCTTTGAAGGGCCCGCCTGTCACCACTACGCGGTCGCCCTCGTGGTATGCCGGCCGGTCGTCGCCCAGCAGTTCCAGCCCTTCACGGCCTGCCGTGACCACAAAGCGGAATACCTCCATCTCGTGGTCGCTGATGGTGGCCGGCCGTCGGCTGTCGAGGCGGCGGTAGAGCCAGGCCTGCTGCCAGTGGTCGTCGGCCATCCGCAGTACCGTCTCTTCGGTGCTGCGCACAAAGAGCAGCGACTTGATGACGTCCGTCGGCGCGAAGAACTCTATCCCCCGCTCCTTGCATACGGCTATCAGCGGCTGCACTTTGTTGTAGAACACCTTCATGGCGTACCAATGTTCTTCGTTCGTCATAGCGCAATTCTCCCTCTCCTCCAGCGCATTGCGTGGAGTGCTTCGGGGTTCGTCAGCGGGCTTGGATGGTCTGACCTTCGGATGCTCCTATCGCAGGAGTATTGCCGCAACCCTTTGTCTATCAGGCGCAAGCGGTATGTCGCGTGCGCGCGATAGATGTTGCAAAGATATAAAAAAATTCATACCCTGCCAAATATTTTTGGCGGGGTATGAAAAAAGCGTTGTCGGCGCTGTAGGTCGGTCGTTTTAGAGCCCCAGCACGTCGGCACCTTGGCGATAGACGATGTCGCGCGGGATATTGGCATCGCGGATGGCATCGAGGTCGGCCTGCAACTCGCTGCTTATCTTGCCGTTGCGGTCGCTGTAGGCTTTGGCGGCGGCAGCGTCGCCCTCGCCTTCCATGGCGATGATGATGGCGGCCCAGCCGCGGGCGGCCTCGCGAGCCTTGTCCACGTCGATGACGTACTTGCCGTCTGCGTTGCGCGTGAAGGCTCCGTGCTCCTTGAAGTAGTTGTAGCACATGATGTTGGCCACACCGTGGGCTTCGGTGGCGCCGAAGCGTACGCTGCGCAGGATGCCGGCAATGAAGGTGATATAGTTCTGTGCCACGGTGGTGTTGGTGATCTCGCCGCGCTCGATGAGCTGTTCGGTGAGGAACAGGCCGCAGACGTCAGCCTTGGCCTCCTCCCAGGCGCTGTATTGTGCACCGAGGGCCTGGCGGCAGGGGATGCCGGTGTTGACGGTGTTCTTGATGCCCAGTCCGTGGGCCACCTCGTGGTAGCAGGTGTTGCCGAAGAAGGCGTTGAAGGTCACGCTGTCCACCTGTTCGGGGCAGAGCATCAGGCCGGCGATGGGCACCATGATGTTGTCGAACTTGGCTTGCATGGCGTTCTTCAGCTGCAGGCGGCGGCTGCCTTTGGCCAGCTGCACGCGCTCGTCGTTGGGCAGGTTGATGGCGATGGTCTTCGAGCCAGCGTTGCAGTCGCCGGCATAGTAGACCACGTCGTAGACGTTGATGTCGCAGTCGGTGCCGGGGACCTCTTTCTTATACTTGGGGTCGCAGGGCAGGAGTTTCTGCATCTCGGGCAGCATGGCGGCGAACTTGCTCAGGTCGTTGCTCCACTGCTCGTCTTTGACCAGCACGAAGGCCTCGTGCGAGCACTTCAGGCCGTTGATGCCGTCGTCGTAGTTCTCGATGGGGCCCACCACGAAGTCGAGCTTGCTGTCTTTCATGTCCATCCACACCATGTCGCTCTCGAAGTAGTCGTCCGTGCGGAAGGCCTCGCGGCGGGCTTCGAGGTATTTCTTAAGACCAGGGTTTTCGGCCAGCGAGATGGCTCGCTCGAGGAGGGCGTCGACTTTGACGAGCTCCCCTTTGTAGGCCTCGTGGTAGGGCAGGACGTAGAGCGAGCCGTTGTCGGCGCGGCGGATGACGCTGTACTGGTCATCCTTCAGCGGGTCTTCCAGGGCGGCAAACTCCTCGGCCGTCATGTCCTGCGGGTAGAAGTTGCACCCCAGCGGGCGCTCGCCATAGCCGGGCAGGAAGGGCTTCTCGGAGTCCAGACGGTCCCAGGCGCCGTACTGTATGCGGGCAAAAGCGCGCATGGCGGGGTCGCACAGCGTGTCGAGGCTCTCGCGGTTGGCGTAGCCGAAGTACTCGTCCCAGTAGATTTCGTCCATCACCTGGCCTATCTCGATGAAAATCTTCACCAGCTCCTTCTCCTTGGGCGAGAGGGTGGCGATGAGGTCAGAGCGGAGTTCGAACTCGGCATACTCGTTCACTTTCTGTTGAATTTCGGGATCGGGGGTGCAGTCTTTGACCGTTTTCTTCCCCTGGCAACCCGCGGCCAAAATCATTGTCGCGGCCATAAGGCATGTAATTAACTTTTTCATTATTAGAATGTTTTGGATATTTGTCTCCTGCTTACGTTGAGGCAAAAATACATTTTTTTTGCCAATTGTGAAAAAAGTAGTACTTTTGCACCCGATTTCGGAAAGGTGCTCGAGTGGTTGAAGAGGCCCGCCTGGAAAGCGAGTAAGCGTTAACAGCGCTTCAGGGGTTCGAATCCCCTCCTTTCCGCAAGCATGAGTGCCGCAGGTGTTTTGCCCTGCGGCACTTTTTCTTTTGCTTATCCTAAGCTCTTGGTCCGGGGATGGTCCGGGGATGGTCCGATGGTGGTCCGGTGGTGGTCCGATGGTTTGCGGAGGTGGAGCGTCGGGGCCCCGCAGGGCTGTCGGCGAGGATGTTGGGGTGGCGAGGAAAATTTATCAACAATGTGTTGAAAAAATTTTGCCGTTCCAAATAATATGCTTACCTTTGTAACTGGAAGCGAGCGGTTGACGGGGTGTTAATCTATTGAAATATAGTTCTCTGAGGAGTATTATGGTGCTGAATATCCATGTATTCCGGATGGCGTTTACTATCTTTTCACCCCCTCGCGCGAGCGATAACGAGAAGAAAAAAACAAGTATAATAAAACACAATAACCATGAAACAGAAGTATTCCCTCTGCGCTGTCATCATGTTGATGGCCATGACGTTTGCTATGGTGCCCTTGCGGGCGCAGAATACGCCGCCTTCGTGCACAGTGACGCTCACTATGCACGACTCGTATGGCGACGGGTGGAACGGAGCCCAGCTGGAGGTCTACCAGTACGACACCATCGTGGGTGTCTATACCTTTGACGGCGGCCGCGAGGCGGTGCAGACCCTCATGCTGGCTGCCGACGAGGTGCGTCTGCTCTGGCGGCGCGGGCAATATGATGACGAGTGTTCGTTCGCCTTCGTCGATGCCGACGACAATGTGCTCTTCTCCCGCGAGGGAGGAAGCATGGAGTATGGCGAAACGGGCGACACGCTCGGCCTCGGAACCTTCGTCAGCAACTGCCCCAGCTGCCTCAAACCCACAGGCTTGCGCCTGACCAGCGTCGCAGCGGGCAGCCTCGGCGTGGCCTGGGACCAGCGCGACGGCGTGCAATGGCAGACCCTCTGCGTGCCTCACGGTTTCGATCCGTCGGCCGCCGCCGCATCGTTGCAGAGCGCCAACACGCTGACGGTCGACAACTTGCAGCCCAACACGGCCTACGACTTTTATGTGCGCACCGTCTGCAGCGAGGGCGACACGAGCCGCTACGCTGTGCGCAGCTTCGTGACGGCCGACTTAGCCGAGGGATGCCCCTACACCATGGTGCTTACCGACGAATACAGCAACGCCTTCTCGGGATGGAAGGTGCTGGTGTGCCACGCCTCCGGCGTGGCGATGGACACGCTGCGCTTCCCCGACATGCCGGCCGACTATCGTCGCTACGAGCAGACCATCAGCCACAGCCCCCAAAGGCTCTACCTCAAGGTGGTGCCGGGCAACACCAACACGTGGTACGGTGCCCTGAGCCTGACGGTTGTTGACGCCAACGGCGACACGGTGCGTATGTACACCTTCGACACCTTCGACCTCAGCGCCGAATACTTCGACAGCATCGACTACACCTGCCCCACCTGCATCGCCCCGGCACCTGTGGCCGAGGCTCTCGACTCGACGCGTGTGCGCCTGAGCTGGAGCAGCACCGGCGCCGAGCGCTACCTGGTTGAATACGGGACGCACAACAACGACACCGTGACGCGTGTCATGGTGATGGACACCTTCTTGATAATCGACGACCTTTTCAGTGGGGTAATCTATGATGCCCGTGTGGGCGGTGTGTGCGCCGGCGAGGATACCTCCTCTTTCCGCCGTGTGGTATTCTCCCCCGCCAGGGGCATCATCCATAGAATCTATGTCAACCAAGGCAAGAACGATGCCGTCGACGGTACATCGTGGGCGACGGCGTTCCACAGCGTCGACGAGGCACAGCTGTGTGCCGACGAGCAGGGCCGTCTCTACGGCAACCACCCCGACATCTGGGTGGCCGAGGGTACCTACTACGGCAACCTGCAGGTCTATCCCTCGCAGCACCTCTATGGCGGCTTCGTGGGCGACGAGCCCGACAACTATGATGTCAGCCAGCGCGACTGGAGGACCCACCACTCTGTCCTCGACGGCTCGTGGAACGGCGCTTGCCTGACGCAGGCCGAGCCCTTCACCGCCGCCACGCAGACCGTCTTCGACGGCTTCATCATTGGTGGCGGTCAGGTGTCGAACGGCACCGGTGGTGTCAGCCTCAAGGCCCACACCGTGCTGCGCAACTGCATCATCGAGAACAGCCGCAGCAACGGCATGACCGGCCACGGCCTGATGAGCATCGAGGGCGACCCTGACGACGTGATTACCGCCGTCGAGAACTGCACCATGCAGTATGGCAACAGCTTCGGCAGTGTCATCTATGTGGAGAACGCACGCATCGACAACAGCCTCATCTTCCGCAACACCACAGCGACGGCCGCTGTCGAGCTGAGCGTGGGCGGTGCCTTGCGCCACTGCGATGTGGTCGTGAACGACCTTTTCGACTACGGCAACACCAACGCCGTCAAGCTCTCCGGCAGCGGCGCTACGGTGGTGAACAGCATCGTGGCCCAGAACGCGCTGCGCAACAGCAACACCGGCGTGACGAGTTATATGACTGCTGGCCTGGTGAACACCTTTGACGGGGTCAGCTACAGCGCCCTCAACGGTGCTGTCAGCGGCACGGGCAATATCAGTGTCGATACCCTCAACGCCGGCAGCGACGCTCAGCAGAACTACCTCAACTTTGTCCTGCCTGCAGAAGACGACTACCGGTTGAACCGCGGTTCGGCCGCCATCGACGCCGGCACATCGCTGGCAGGCCTGTCAGCCACCGACCTCGGCGGCAATGCCCGCGTCTACGGCGACGCTCCCGACATGGGGTGCTTCGAGAACGACGGCACCCTCTTCTGCCTCACACCGACAAACTTGGCGGCCCGCGTGACCGAGCCAGGCTCGGTGCGCCTCATATGGTCGGAGGCGATGGTCGACTCCTACGAGGTGAGCTACAAGACGGTCGACGCCAACGACTGGATGACGGTCGACAACCTGTCAGCCGCAGACTATGTGCTTGGCGGACTGGCAGAATATACAAACTATATGGTTCGTGTGCGCGCGGTATGCGGCGGTGCTCCCACTGGATACAGCGATACCGTGATGTTCAACAGCGGCTGCCGAAACCCCATCGAGAGCGTCACCTTGGGTAATTACAACTATTCCTACAACAGTTGGTCGCAGGTGCCTGTCAACATGAGATATCCCTATTCTGGCAGCTACATTCTCGTCAAAGCGTCGGAACTGGGCGGTGAGTCGCGCACCATCGATACCATTGCATTCCGCTACACCAGCGGCAGTACGGAGAACCGCTACTGGCGCATTGCCATCGCCGCCACAAGCGTTGACAATCTCACCACTGAGGCCCTCGGCGCAATTGACAGCGGAGCGGTGCAGGAGGTCTTTGAGGGCAACTATAGCTTCACCGGCAATGGGTGGATGAGAATGCCCCTCCAGCAGCCCTACGAGTACGACGGCCAAAGCAACCTCGTCATTATGGTGCAGGACTCGACGGGTTCGCAGTCGAGCTACAACCGCTACTTCAGCGTGACCGAGGCCAATGTCAACACGCTCTATTATTATGGCTACGGGACGAGTAACTTCTACGGACCGTACTCCACAACATCACGCCCCGATATCTATTTCAATGGTGGTTGCGACCTCAGCAGTTGCCCGCGGCCGCGCATGAGTGTGGCTATGGTTGCCGAGGATACGGTTAGCCTCCTGCTGAGCCGCATCTACGGCACACCTGTGCTTGAAATCAGCGACGACGGCGGTGCCACATACAGTGCGCTCGCCGGTGTCGAGGACACCACCACACTCTACCACATCACCAATCTGCGCGGAAGCTACACCTATACCCTGCGCCTGCGCTGCATCTGCGGCGAGGGCGACACTTCGCAGTGGGCGCGCCTCGAAGTCACCACGGCGCCAATGCGCTATGAGCACATCTACGTCAAGGCTGATGCCACTGGAATGGGCAATGGCAGCACCTGGGCGGATGCCTTCAACGATATCAATCCCGCCGTGGAGATGGCTCGCACCACTTACCAAGCTTACGGCTACTATCCCGACATCCGCGTGGCGGCTGGCATCTACTATGGCGACACCAGCGGTGCGGAGAATGCTTACTTCATACAGGATCCCGTTGATATCTACGGTGGTTTCGCCGGCAACGAGCCTGACACTTTCGACCTTGCTCTGCGTGACTTTACGCAGAACGCCACCATACTCGACGGTCAGCGCCAGCGTCGTGTGGTCAAGCTGAACCACTTCAACAATAATTGGATTGAAAAGACACCCGTCTTTGACGGCTTCACGCTGCGCGGTGGTATGAATAGCGAGGGTGCAGGTCTCTATGTGGACTATCAGGTGCTGGTCAATAACTGCCGCATTGAGCATTGCTACGGTGGCAACAACTACTACAGCTATGGCGCCGGTATCTATTTCTATTCACAAGGTTCTACCGTTCGCAACACTGTGATTGACAGTTGCACGGCACGCCAAGGTGCTGCCATTTATTCCAACGGCAACCGCTTCTACAATTGCGATATTGTCAACTGCGGATACCCCTCGCAGTGGAACAGCAACACGGCCTATAATGGAACTCTTTACAGCATCAACGATACCCTTGTAAATTGCCGCATCATGCACGACACCGCTTACTATTCCATCTTCGTCGGTGGCCCGGCTGTGCTGGAGAACTGCCTTATTTACGACAACCACACGAATAATTCTTCCGTCTGCGGCAACGGAGCGTTCAGTTATGTGAACTGCGACGTGGTGATGAACACCGTCAGTCAGAACGTTGGCACGACGGCCATCGGGGGCGGCGTGTTGGTCAACAGCATTGTGTGGGGCAACCGTTCTCTTAGCGGCGACGGGGTGCAGGTCTCGAACGTCACCGCCGCCTATAGCGCTATCGAAGGCGGCTATGATGGCGAGGGCAATATCACACTTTCGTCCGATAATGCCGGTGCGAACATCACCTACTTCTATCCAGCCTTTGTAGCACCTGAGGAAGGCGACTTCCGTCTGATGGGCGAGTCGGCATGTATTGATGCCGCCCTTGACAGTGTGGCCCGCTGGAACACAGACCTGGCAGGTGCTACCCGCGTGTTTGGCGAACACATGGATATAGGCTGCTACGAGAACCACGGAGAGGTCTTCTGTGTACCGCCGTTCGGGTTGACTGCCCAAGCAGGTGCTACGGCCGCCTTCGTCGAATGGGGTGTGCCGATGAGCGCCGAGTCGGTGTCGCTTGAATATCGCATCGCCGACAGCGACCAATGGACTGTGGTTGAAAACCCTACGGGCAACAGCATCATGCTGGACAACCTGCTGCCGCAGACAGCATATCAAGTCCGCATGAAGAGCCTGTGCGCTGGCGGCGAGACCAGTGGCTACTCTGCTGTGACGGCCTTCACGACTGAGTGCTCGACGGGCAGCGGCGTGGTGGCCGTGGGCGACACCGCCGCCCGAAGCATCACCAGCAGCAGTATGCCAAACTATATGCGATATTCCTACTATTCCTTCTCGCAGCAGCTCTTCATGCAAGAAGAGCTGGGCTCGGGTGGCATTATTGACACCTTGCGCTTTCAACTTGCTTCAGGCTACGATGCCAACCGCCATCTCAAGATCTACATGGGTACAACGAGTAAGAATAGCTACACCTCCGGCAACGATGTGATTCTGCTCGATGGCCAGGAACTGGTCTTCGACACCATGGTGAACTTCACCGGAGAGAATGGATGGCTGACGATTGCCCTTCAGAATGCTTACGACTACAGTGGCAACGGCAACCTGGTGTTGTCGGTGGTAGACAGTTCGCCGGCAAATTACTATTACAGTTCACCGTCATACTATGTCTCCTCCTCAAACTTTAACCGCTCTCTCTACACCAACAGCTATAGCCCCATCACCATTGATAACAACAACTACTTCAGCACCAGTGGCAGCCGCAATGTGATGCTCTTCAGTAAGACCTGCGGCAATGAGGGATGCGCCCGTCCATTGCTGTCCGTCAGCGATGTCAGCGACTCGTCGGCTACGGTGGTATGCCAGACCGGTGAGGGCGTGGAATTGCAATACAAAGCTCTCGGTGACTACGAGTACACCTCCCTGCCGCTGCAGCAGAGCCAGACGATTACAGGCCTGCACCAGAACACCACTTACGTGGTACGTACCCGTAGCACTTGCGCTGAGGACGACACATCGCGTTGGCGTATGGTTCGCTTCACCACGCCGCCCAAAGCCCAGAACCGCTACTATGTGGCGGCACAGGGCACGGGTAACGGTACTTCGTGGAGTGACGCTGCTGGCAGCATCGAGTGGGCTCTCAACACGGCTGCCGCTTCACGCGCTTTCTACCATCAACCAGTGGACATCTGGGTGGCAGAAGGTACCTACCTCGGGAGCCTCACGGTGGTGGAGGGTATCAACGTCTATGGCGGCTTCGCCGGCAACGAGCCTGACACCTTCGACCTCGCCCAGCGCGACTTCGTCCAGCATGCCTCGGTCATCGATGCCGAAGGCGCACAGCGTGTGCTGACGCAGCCGGACCTCGATTTTGCCACCGCTACCCTGTGGGATGGCTTTACGTTGCGCAACGGTAATGTCTTGAACGCCAGCAACGCTAATGGCGGAGGTGTCTATATGAGACGAGGACTCCGCATCAATCATTTCACCATCGAAGACTGCCGGGCACAGACCGGTGGTGGTATCTATGCCTACGCCGGTTCGGTGGTAGAGAACACCGTCGTAAAACGATGCGAGTCCAGTTATGAAGGCGGCGGTATCTATGCTCAGTATAGCCGTCTGGAGAACGTCGAGGCCTCCTTCTGTAAGATAACTTATTCCAGTGGCGGTGCAGGTATCTACACCGAGTCAGATACGGTGATAAACTCCCGCTTCATCTGTGATTCGGCCTATATGTCTGCCGTCGTCGCACGCAACTCTTACTTCGAGAATTGCTTGGTGTGGAACAACATTGCCACCACCTCGGGTGCCATCAGCACCTATCGCTCTACCTTTGTCGGGTGCGACATCGTGGAGAACACCCTTACCGGTAGTGGCTCCGTGGCGGGACTGATGCGCAATGGTACATACAACAACTATAACACCGTCGTCAACACCATTGTCTGGGGCAACAAGAGCTTGGGCAATGCGTCGGCCGTTCAATCGGATGTTGACTCAATGCGCTACTGCGCTGTCGAAGGCGGCTATGCCGGCACGGGTAACATAGCACTCGCTTCCGATAATGACGGCAGCGATCCATCGGAACGCTACCCCCTCTTCGCCTCGCCCGATGAGGGCGACTTCCGCCTCATGCCGGAGTCACCATGTATCGATGCCGGAGATGATACGGAGGTGAGTCGGAGCAACAAGGATGCTAACGGCAACCCACGGCGCTTCGGAGCTCATATTGACATCGGGTGCTTCGAGAACGATGGAACCCAGATATGTGTCTTCCCCTCGAATCTGGCGGCTCAGACCAGCACCGACGCCGCCCTCGTCAGCTGGACGCGCCCCCGCGGGGCCATCTCCTCAAGGCTCGAGTACCGTGCTGATAGCACCGACCTCTGGACTGTGGCCGATAACCTCGCCGGCAACAGCTATATGATTGAGGGCCTGCAGCCTCAGTCGCTCTACCACTATCGCATGAGCACATCCTGCGACGAGGAGGCTGCCAGCAACTATTCACCCGTCAAGAATTTTATGACCGAGTGCTCCGAAGGTTCCTCCATCGTCGTCGTTGGCGACAGCGCAAGCCGCTCTAACGATCTGTCCTATCTGCCATTGGAGAACTATTACAACTATAGCCTCTCGCAGCAGATATTCCTCTCTTCCGAGATTGGCGACGGTGGCCTCATCGACACCATCCGCTTCCAGCAACGCACCGGCTCGACTGATAACCGTAAAGTGAAGATATACATGGGCCATACTGCAAAGAACGCCTTTGGAGGAAGTTCGGATATCATCCTCTCGGATCAGATGCAACTTGTCTACGACGGACTGCTCAATCTCGCTATGCCGTCAGACGGCTGGCTCATCGTGCCTTTGCTTCAGGCTTTCGATTACAATGGTGCTGACAACCTCGTCCTTACAGTGCTCGATTCTACTGGCACATATTCAAGCTATGCTTATTTCTATACCGCGCAGACCCCTGACAATAAGGTGCTCTACCTCTACCGCGACGGCTCAAAAATAAGCATCTCTGCAACCGAGTCCTACAACGTCAGCAACCAGCGAAACATAGTGTCCTTCAGCAAGCACTGCGGCAACACCGGATGCCCGCGACCTCTGCTTGCCGTCCTTGATGTGACCGACTCGTCGGCCGTCATAAATTGCCAGGTAAGCGCAGGTCTCTCGGTTGAACTGCAGTATCGTGCCGCCGACAGTACAACGTTTACCCCCCTGCCGCCGCTGCAGCGTCAGGTGCTGCAACCCCTGCGTCAGAACACCACCTATACCGTTCGCACGCGCTCAGTCTGCGCCCCTGGCGATACCTCCGCTTGGCGCTCTGTCACCTTCACCACCCCGCCCAAACACCTCTCTCGCTACTATGTGGCCCTTCAGGGCACCGGCGACGGCTCCTCCTGGAACGAAGCCTCCCCTGACCTCGGCTGGGTGCTCGCCACCGCAGAGATCAACTACAACCTCTACCACAATCCAGTAGAGGTGTGGGTCGCTTCGGGAACCTGGTTTGGCGGTTTCGTTATCAAAGAAGGCGTCAACGTCTTTGGCGGTTTCGCCGGCAATGAACCTGCCGATTATGACATCCGCCAGCGCGACCTGTCGGCCCACGCCACTATCCTTGACGGACAAAACAGCCAGACCGTCCTCACTCAGCTCTCCGATTTCACGTTCGACACCGCCATCTGGGACGGTTTCACTATCCGCAACGGTCGAACCTCTGGATCCGGCGGTGGCTTGTTGGTGCACGGTGGATTGAGTATTAACAACTTCAAAATCACCGACTGTCTCGCCTCTTCGGGCGGCGGTATCTACGCTTACGGCAACAATTCCGATGTCAAAATCAGTAATACCATCGTCACCGGTGACAGCGCCACCAGTAGTGGCGGCGGTATCTATGCTTATAGAGCCACCCTCCAGAACGTGCTCGTCAGCAACAACGGCAGCCGCTCCTCCGGAGGTGGTCTCTACATTAGTGGCAGCTGTGTCGTGACCAACGTGACAGTCGTGAACAACTACGCCAACACCACCAGTACCAACGTGGCCGGCATATACAACGGATCCACTTACAGTAACTATATCTACAATAGCATCGTTTGGGGCAACCGCAACGCCGATGGGCCTGACCAAATGGCAGTCTCTGACAATGTCTACAACACCGCTGTCGAAGGAATGAGCTTCTCCGCCTCGCGCGGCAACATCCCCCTTGCCGGCAGCAATACAGGAGCCTACGCCCCCATGTTTGTGATGCCTACTGAAGGCGTTGGCGCTACCTATACCGGCGGCAACTGGCACCTCCAAAGCGGTGCTATCTCTGTAGGAAGAGGTAACAACGATTACGTCAACACCCTGACCGACCTTCAGGGAGACCCCCGTGTGCAGCATGGCCGCGTCGATCTGGGTTGCTATGAGACCTCCTTCGATAGTATCCCGATGCCACAGTATGGCAACATTGTCTATGTCAAACCCTCTGCAGTGGGTGCCGGCGATGGCTCCTCATGGAACAACGCCATCGACGACATCAACCTCGCCCAGATGATTGCTGCCTCCCGCGGTATACGTTTTGTTTGGGTTGCAGAAGGTCTCTACTATGGCAATCCGGAGGCTGCGAACGGTGTCTTCTCCATCGTCCCCTCCGTCAGCGTTTATGGTGGATTTGAAGGGACGGAGCCTGAAAACCATGAACTTGCTCAGCGTGACTTCGAAAACCATACCTCCATCCTTGACGGTGGCGGGACACGCCGTGTGCTCTACCAGAGTGATAATATCAACAACTCTGCTCAATACGTCGAGTGGAACGGTTTTACATTGCGCAATGGTAATGTTCTCAACAACAGCAACTCCAAGTACGGCGGTGGCGCATATCTGCGATATGGTGCCCGCCTTGTGAACTGCGTCCTCACCTCCAATACTGCACAGAACGGCGGCGGTGTCTACCTCTCCGGCTCCTATACCACCGTTAATGTCAATGGTCGCCAGTACCGCAACTTCTCCACACGCCTCCTCAACTGCAAGATAATCAACAACACCGCCTCCTCCAATGGTGGTGGAGTCTATCTTAACTCCAACAGCCTCATTTCCAACAGCCTCATCGCCGGTAACACCGCCAATAACTACGCTGGTGGTGTCTACAACACCTCCGGTTATGTCGTCAACGCCACCATCGTCGGCAATACCTCACAGAATTATTCCTCCGGTGGTTACTACTGTAGTAACAGCAGTGGTCGTCTGGACAACAGCATTGTATGGAACAATAAGAAAGGTTACTACGTCGGCAATGTGGGTGGCACCAATGGTAAGTATGGCCTTAATGCCATTGAAGGCGGCATTGTTGACAGCATCATGATTATCAATCTTGAGTCCTCCAATGACGGCACGGATATCAATAAATTCTACCCGCGATTTTCCGATCCGCAGCACGGCGACTATTCACTCCATGTCTCCTCTCCTGCCATCAACTACGGTGATAGCCTCATGGCTTATTATTTGCCCGAAACAGACCTTACAGGAAATCCACGTTTTGTGGGTTTGACCGTTGACCTTGGCGCCTATGAGACTCATGTAAATACATCCTGTCCTTCTGTTGTCGGTCTTGCGGCCACCAACGTCACCAGCTCTTCCGCCACCATCTCGTGGATGCCTATGGGAGAGGAAAACACCTGGAGCGTCCGTTTGCTTCAGGAGGAGAGCGGTACCGACTCTACTTTCAATGCTACCGATACTCTTGTTGTACTTGACGGGTTGCAACTGAACCGCACATATACCGTTTACGTACGCGCCCTGTGCGATACCGGGGGCGTCAGTCTCTATTCCATCCCCTTGGCCTTCACGACACAATGCGATGAATCTCAGCTCACCCCCTTGGACGAGTTTACCTCCATGCTGCCTGCGGACAACACTGTCTCTTACACCACTACACTTGATTTTGCCTGGACATCAATGCCTATGGCTACCTCATACGACTTCTATTTCTGGAAAGCCGGTGAGAGCGAGCCCACTACGCCCACCCGTCGTGGGCTTACCACGGCAGGTGTCAGTGACTTCCCGATACCAAACTACGCCAATAACCACGGCTCGGTGTTCTATTGGAAAGTAGTGGCTTGGAACGAATGCATCAGTCGCACCAGCCCCGTTATGACCCTGCAGGAAGCCTATCTGCCCAACCTGCATGTCAGCGGATTTACATTGCCAGACCGTATAGCTGCCAATCAGACTGTTACCATCTCGTGGACCGTCGTCAATGACGGACAGGGCTCCACTCCTCCAGGCGCTACATGGAACGATTATATCTGGGTTACGGGGCATAACGGCGTAGGTGGAGGATTCCTCTACAATGTTGATGAGCAACTACTTGCTACAGTGCCCAACCTTCGTTCCCTTGCCCCGGGCGAAAGCTACACCAATAGTGTCGAAGTGCAATTGCCACAGGACTATATCGGCGGTTACTATTTCTTTGTTTTCGCGGACCAGTATTCGGCTAATAACATTGACTACTCTCCTACGGGCGATACCGTAATCGTGCTGCCCTATACCCCAAGTGCTACAGGAACGCCGTATCCCTATCTACAGTCGCAGAACACAAGCTACCCCAGCTGGTATATCTACAGTCAGATGCTGGAATCGGTTGAGACAGACAACTTCTTCTATATCCAGAAGACCATCCTACCACCCCCGACACCCAACCTGCACGTGACCTCAACCACACACCCGCTTAATGCCTACTCGGGCGATACGGTTGTCATCCAGTGGCAAGTGACCAATGAGGGTGATGCTGCTGCACTCGGTAGCTGGACGGATGCAGTGTATCTATCTGCAAGTGAAGAATTGGACTTCAGTACGGCTCTGCTGATGGGTACCTACTATCATGACGGCACGCTCAATATTGGTGCCAGCTATACCGGTACCATCAGTGGGGAATTACCGATAGAGTTCAATGGCACCTATTATGTATTCATATCCACTGATATACAGGACGCTCTCTATGAAAGCATTTATGAGGCTGATAATACTGAATCCTCCAATCAGACTATGAATGTCATCATGTCGCCTCCGGCTGACCTGGAGGTGACAGCCATCACGATGGATGGAGCGCATCTCTCGGCAGGTTCCTCTTATATGGTAAACTATAGTGTCAAAAACGTGGGGGCCAGAGCTATCTCAGCCAGCCACTGGCGTGATGTGGCCTACCTGTCGGCGAGCAACACATTCGATCGCCAGACTGCCCGCCAAATTGGTAGTCGTTACAATTACGGTCGCAGTCTGGGGATAGAAGAGAGCTACTCGGATTCTATCTCGATCACCATTCCTGACAGTATCAATGACATCCGTTATCTGTACATTGTGACAGATGCCGATGATCACGTCTTTGAATACACCTACGAGGACAACAATGTGCTTCGTATGGAAACGCCACTCCATATCTATTCGCCCGACCTCCAGACAGTTTGGGTAAGCACTCCTCAAATGGTTGTCTCCAACCAGCCTGTCACACTTGTGTGGCGGGTGGTAAATACAGGACAGGGCAAGGTTTCTAACAGAAGGGTGCGCAATGGACTTACGTCTTACGGCCAAAACTTGGTAACACACAACGACGTGTTGAATATTGCCACAGGTGAGTACATCGAGTATACAGACTCTTTGGTGCTTCCCTGCCGTGCGTCCGATGAGGTTACGTTGTATGCAAAGGCCGATATGAATAACACTCTCTATGAGACCGATGAGAACAATAGCACTGGTGTTGCCCTGTCTGTTGCAAATCCTGACCTTAGTGTCAGCAATCTTACCCTGCCTGACACTTTGTGGAGCGGTACTACCGTGACTGCTTCCTGGATATTGACCAACAGTGGATTGGCTGATGTTGATGCCACTGTGACTGATCGTTTCTATCTGGGCGATGCCACTGCCTACAATAGTCCTGATAGCATGTGCAACATCAGTCGTCGGGTGACGTTGCCGGCTGGTCAGAGCATTGTTGAAACATTCGAGATAACTGTCCCCAATGGTGTACAAGGCCAACTTTATGTGCATCAGATTGTCAATGCCGATGGTGATGTCTGCGAGGGCGTCAATGCTGTATCTAACCACGCAATATCTGCCCAGCGTGAGGTAATGCTTTCTCCCTACCCAGATTTGGTTGTGACTGAGGTGGAGATACCATTGGCGCTTAATATTGGAGAGGCATTTACACTGAATTACAGCATATCCAACCAGGGCACAGGCGATCTCAATGGCAAGACTATTACCACACAATTCTACATTTCTCGCTATAACGTCTTCAGCAAGAGTACAGCTACCCTTATTGGCGACGACAGCAGGCTTATGAGGATGGCTGTTGGTCTTCAGAACGATTACAGCGCTTCTGTGCGGGTGCCCACCACTCTTACCAGTGGCAGCTATTATGTCTATGCCGTTGTTGATGCAACAGATGTCGTATATGAGTATGTTTACGAAAACAATAACACCACCCGTAGCCAGCAGACTCAGATTAGTATCTATCCGCTTGATATGGCAGTGACCTCTGTTAACGGTGTAAATGTGCTTGACTGGGGCGGTACATATACTGTCAGCATGACGGTGGCGAACCTTTCACAAGTGCCGTCACTGGCAAGCTATTGGGATAACCGTTTATTCCTCTCGCAAGATGAAGTCTTACAGGCCACGGACCTTCAAATAGGCAATGTCTTGCGCCGTGAGGAATTGCAAAAAGACAGCAGCTACACGGTCAACTTCTCATTCAAGATGCCGTATGGCTATACTTCACCAGCATATCTGATAGCCCTTACTGATCCCGAAGGCAGAAATCCTGATGTCAATACGGCTAACAATATTCTTGTTCAGGCTGTAACGGTCAATAGCGTTCCTACGGCAGACCTCGCAGTGACCAATGCTGAGGTTGTTGATGAACAGGTCTTCAGTGGACAGCTGGCTCGCATAGCCTATACTATTACCAACATTAGTGAGCAGTCGATAGATGGTGCCACATGGACGGACAAGGTATTCCTTTCGTCCAACAACACATTCGATGCCACCGATGTAGAGGTAGGTACTTCGACCAAGTACAACATGTCGCTTGCTGCCGGAGCTTCCTATACCGATACGGCTATCTTCCGTGTGCCGCTGCCGCAGAATGGTACGGTGTACCTCATCGTGCGAGCCAACAATGCGGGCAGTTTCTATGAGAGCAACACTGCCAACAATACCGCTTCGGCAGAGTGTAATGTCACTCTGCCTCAGCCTGGCGACCTTGTGGTTGACGATATTGTTTTCAGTGGCAATGTTGTTTCGGGTGACACGCTACAACTCTCGTGGAAGGTGAAAAATGTCGGATCCAATGCACTCATAGGCAACGGACTCCGCAGTTTGACCTACCTTTCCACCAACACTTCGTTTGATGCGAATGATCGTCTGCTTGGTAGCGTTGGCTCTGACAATGTGAATATCATCCCCGGCGGTGAAATGGATCAGCAACTTGCAGCGCGCATTGCCGGTATACCAGAGGGCGATTATTATGTGATTGTCAAGACCGATGTTAGCAATATGTTCAACGAGGTTGATGACGAAAACAATACGTCCTGCTCCGCCTATCCCTTCACGTTGACAGTGCGTGAACTGCCGTTCAACACTCCGCTTGCCGATGTGCTTTACAATAACTTGGCGAATGACTATAAGGTGGTGGTTGACACCAATATTGACGAGACTGTTCGTATACACCTCCAGTCTGAGGATGAGACCAGTGGTGCCGTCAATACGCTGTATGTGTCACATAATAATATCGGTAGCTCGTTGGGCTACGACTTTGCGTCGATTGACCATCTCACCCACAATCCTGAAATCTATATCCCGGCAACCGAGGAAGGTTATTACGGCATCAACCTGCAAGGCTCTACACCGACAGCTGCCAGCCAGGAAGTTGTCATCCGTGCTGACATCTTGCCCTTCGAACTGCGCGATGTGACTCCGCGGCAGGGTGGTAATACAGGTCGTGTGACGGTGATGCTCACCGGCTCGCGTTTCAGTGCCGATATGCAGGTGTTGCTCAACAATGCACAGGGCGAAACTATCAGGCCCGAGAAGATCAAGTACGACAGCTATTATAAGGCCTTTGCTACCTTTGATCTGTCAGGTAAGACGGTGGGCACATATAGCGTCAGCGTCGTCAAGTCGGGTGAGGAAACATCAACCCTCCAAGATGCTTTCCGAATCGTGGCAGGCACGCCAGAAAACCTATACACAAACCTTATCTTCCCGCAGTCGCCGCGGCCCAACCGTACGGTGGTCGCTATGCTTGAATACGGCAATGTCGGAAACACGGATATTACTGATCCCGCTGTCGTTATCAGCAGCATAGCCTCTACGCCCATCTCCTTGACGGCAGACGGCTTGGCCTTGGACAACACGACAATCCGTGTTCCGTTGCAGATTGCCGGCGATGTGGACGGCTTGTTGCGTCCCGGAACGGCGGGCTTCACCAACGTCTATGTCAGTACGGTTGACAACTTGACCTTTACCATCACGCGAGTAGAGGATGCCACGCAGACGTATGGGTATACCCCTGACTTTGTTCCCTCCGCCCCCCTGTCTGAGATCACGGCTGTGGTTGAACAGGCCGAAGGCTGTGTGATAGGTAATGACGGCGTGGTATCGGTGCGTTTGCCCGAAGATGTCAGCGCCACCGATTACCTCTTCCGCTGGACTACTGCCGCCGGTATGCCGGTGGGAACCACGCAGACCGTCACGGGTCTCGCTACCGGCGGCTATCGTGTGCGTATGCTTTCCGTCGCCGACACCAACATTGTCGCTTATGAGGACTATGTTTATGTGGACAAGATTGATACCTGCAACCGACTGCGTGTGCTCATCAACAGCACTTGCCACACCGATGTCTGCTCCACGCCCTCTGTCGAGAGCTTCGTAACGGCTGTGGGTGGCATCGCGCCCTACACCTATAGTTGGGCCAACCGCATCCATACCGTTACAGGATCGGGCCGCTACACGATTAGCTGCCGTGTGGTCGATGCTGAGGGACGCGTGGCCTACGGCACGCAGGAAATCTACCTCAAAGGGCTCCAGTGCTCGCAGGACCCCAACGAAATCAAAGGACCCGAGGGCTATAATGAAGATCTTCGCTTCGTGGCCGCTACCGATAAGATGAACTACACCATTGGCTTCGAGAATGATCCCGACTTCGCCACCGCTCCCGCCACGCGCGTATCTATTACCTACCCTGTTCCCGAAGGTCAGAACATCGCCAGCTTCCGACTCTCCGACTTCGGCTTCGGCAACCACCTCTTCTCTGTGCCCGACGGCAGCACCACCTTCTCCAAACGCCTCGATGTCAGCGATGATCTCGGCGTATGGGTCGATGTCACCGCCGGTATCGATGTGATTAACAACCAGCTCTTCTGGATCTTCCAGAGCATCGACCCCGCCACCGGCTTCGAACCAGCCAGTTCACAGATGGGCTTCCTCCCTGTCAACGACTCCCTCGGCCGTGGCGAGGGCTACGTCAGCTTCCTTATTGCCCCCAAGACGGGACGCAGCACCGGCGACACCGTTGTCGTTGATGCCACCATCGTCTTCGACGACAACGCGCCTATCGCCACCAACAAATGGAAGAACACTTTCGATGCTGTCCCTCCCACCTCATCTTTGCATGCTTCCCTCTCGCCCTCTGACTCCAACTACTGCATCTTCACCTTCAGCGCTGCCGACGACCATGGCGGTTCCGGCGTCGACCACGTCGAACTCTTCGTCTCGCAGAACGAGGGCAGCTACGAGTACTTCGCCTCCGCCCACCCCGACAGCAGCCTCCGCTTTGCGCTCGCCGACGGCATCCTCTACCGCTTCTCTTCCGTGGCCGTAGACCATGTGGGCAACCGCGAGGAGCTCAAGATTGTGCCCGACACGATGATCAACAACAACACGGCACCCACCGACATCCTCCTCACGGCTTCCTCCTTCCGCGAGAACGCTCAGCCCGCAACCGTCATCGGCCGCCTTGCCACCATCGATAACGACATCACCCTCCCATTCTCCTATGAACTTGTTGAGGGCGACGGTGACAACGACAATGCCTTGTTTGCTATCGCCGACGGTCGTCTCGTCACGGACGGTCTCTACAACTGCGACGGCCGCAGCCAGTACGCTGTCCGCGTCCGTACCACCGACATCACTGGCCTCTCCTTCGAGAAGAGCTTCGTGCTGAGTAAGATACAGGAAAACTTTCCCGTGTACACACCGCTCTCTGGCGCCATCTGCGCCGGCGACAGCTACTCCTTCGGTAGCCGTTCGCTGACCGTTCAGGACTCCTACGTCGATTCGTTGCACACCGTCATGGGTTGCGACTCTATTGTTACCCTTGACCTGCGGGTGAACCCCGTCTACCACCTCGCTGACTACCAGGTGGTCTGCGACAGCCTCACTTGGCAGAACGGTATCACCTACACCGCATCGACTTCCGCCCCCACACGCGAACTGCTGACGACCGCCGGTTGCGACAGCGTTATTACCCTCAACCTGACTGTGAACTACAGCAACACGGGCGACACGAGCGTGGCGGTCTGCGACAGCTACGAGTGGCACGGTACGACCTACACCGCCTCGACCGAGACGCCGACCTTCACCACCACCAACGCTGCCGGCTGCGACAGCACCACGACGCTGCACCTGACGGTGAACTACAGCACCACGGGATCCGAGACGATGACGGCCTGCGACGAGTTCGAGTGGCACGGAACGACCTACACCGCCTCTGCCGAGCCCACCTACCTCGCGACCAACGCTGCCGGCTGCGACAGCACCACGACGCTGCACCTGACGGTGAACTACAGCACTACGGGCGACACCGTGGCGACAGCCTGCGACCTCTTTGCATGGCAGGGCCTGACCTATACAGTCTCGACCGACACGGCTACCCGCCTCGCCACCAACGCCGCCGGTTGCGACAGCACCACGACGCTGCACCTGACGGTGAACTACAGCAACACGGGATCCGAGACGATGACGGCCTGCGACAGCTACGAGTGGCACGGCACGACCTACACCGCCTCGACCGAGACGCCGACCTTCACCACCACCAACGCCGCCGGCTGCGACAGCACCACGACGCTGCACCTGACGGTGAACTACAGCAGCACGGGTGACACCGCTGCGGTGGCCTGCGACGAGTTCGAGTGGCGCGGCACCCTCTACACCACCTCTGGTACGCCGACCTTCACCGCCACCAACGCCGCCGGCTGCGACAGCACGGTCACTCTCAGCTTGACCATCAACTACAGCACTGATGTCACGCTTGAGGAGACGGCTACCAACAGCTTTGTGTGGCACGGCGACACCCTCACCGAGAGCGGCACCTACACCTACAACGGCATCACCGAGGCCGGTTGCGACAGCACCGTCACCCTTGTGCTAACCATTGAGTATGTGGGCATTGGCGATGTGGCTGGCACCAATGTACGCCTCTATCCGAACCCGACACGCGGCGTCGTCACCATCGAGGCCGATGCGGTGGTCGAGGTCGAGGTCTACGACCTGGTGGGCCGCAAGGTGGCTGTCTACGAGAACACCAACCGTGTCGACTTCACCCCCTTTGATGCCGGCACCTACACCCTCCGCATACGCCATGCGGGAGGCACCACGCTGAAGCGTGTGGTCAGGACGCGTTAGCCCCCTGACAGCGCTCGGATAAAAGTGCGTGCCGGCTGCCATCCAAGCAGCCGGCACGTTTTTCTGTCTCCCTTTAAGGTGTTTGCCACAACAAGCAGCCCGCCGCCGCACCGCCTCCGGACCGGGGCTTGTCCGATGTTTATCGCACCATCTCCGGACCATCCTCGGACCACCCTCGGACCATCCCCGGACCAAGAAGCTATAGATAGCTGTTGTTCAGGCTAATAAGTTGTGACGGTGCGATTGTCTCCCCGTTTTGGATGCAAGGTGCTGAAAATCTGCGCTATGCGGGGCCCCTCTCTTTGACAAATAAAAAGTGGGTGGCGGAGGGGGCCATGCGATGCCCGCGATCCACTACCCACTGTTTGCTGCAGGCTGCCGGCTATTTGGCTTTGCCTGGGGTCTCTACCTTGACGGCGCTGTCGCTGTCGAGGTTGACGTTGCGGGTCACTTTTGCTTCGATGCTGTTGGCACGGACGATGTCGGTCATGTTGACTCCGGTGGCGCTCTCGATGACGTCGAAGCTCTGCTTGATGACAGCCGGCACGGCGCCGCTGATGCCCGCCGCGTCGGCACCGCTGGTGCCGTAGACGTTCATGTTCTTGATGGCGGCGATGGGCTCGGAGACGTGCTGCGCCACCTCGGGGATGATCTTAACCATCATGTCCAGTATAGCTGCCTGGCCGTAGCGCTCGTAGGCTTCGGCTTTTTTCTGCATGGCCTCGGCTTCGGCAAGACCTTTCTTCTGGATGGCGATGGCTTCGGCTTCGCCGGCGCATTGTATCTTGTAGGCTTCGGCTTCGCCGTTGGCCTTGATACCTTCGGCTTCAAGCACCATGGCTTTCTTCTTGGCTTCAGCCAGAGCCACTTGCGCACGGGCCTCCTGCTCGGCGCGGTAGGCTTGGGCTTCGGCTTCGCGCTTGCTCTGCTCGAGGTCGGCGGCAGCCTTGAGCTCGATTTGGTATTTGTCGGCATCAGACTGTTTCATCACTTCGGCGGCGAGCTCGTTTTCGCGGATCTTGACGCGTTCGGCGGTGAGCACCTGCTCGCGCATGGTCTGCTCGATCTTGGCGTCGACGGTTTTGGTGTTGATGGTCTTCTGCTGCTCCTGGCGCTGGATTTCGTAGGCGGCGTCGGCGTCGGCCTGCTTGGTCTGCGCAATGATGGTCAGCTCGCTCTTCTTGACGGAGAGCTCATTCTGGCGGATGGCAATCTGCGTCTGCGAGTCGACCTGGGCGTCGTTAGCCTCTTTCTGGGCCTGGGCCTCGGCCATGGCGATGTCGCGTTCGGCGTTGGCTTTGTTGATCTTAGCCTGCTTGCGGATGGTCCAGGTATTGTCGGCACCGAGGTCTTCGATGAGGTTCTTCTCGTCGGTGACGTTCTGGATGTTGCACGAGATGATGCGTAGGCCGAGGGCTTCCATGTCCTTCTGGGCCTTGGACATAATCTCGTCGGAGAACTTGTCGCGGTTGATGTTGATGTCGCGCAACGACAGGCTGCCGATGACCTCGCGCATATTGCCCTCGAGGGAGTCTTGCACCTGCTTGGAGATGTCGGCGCCGGACATGTTGAGGAAGTTTTTGGCGGCCAGCCGCACCCCGTCGATGTCGGGGATAACCTGTATCTTGGCCACAGCATCGACATTGACATTGATAAAGTCGTTGGTGGGGACGGAGCGGCTGGTGCGGATGTCGGCCGTCACTTGCCCCAGGAACACCTTGTCGAGGCGCTCGAGCAGGGGAACCCGGAGGCCGCCCTTACCGATGTAGATGCGCGGCTTGCGGTTGAGACCGGAAACGATGTAAGCCACCGAAGGAGGGGCTTTGATGTAGGAAACCAGGATGATGAACAGTACGACGACTGCCACAATGATGATTGTAACTAACATAACGTATGGTGTTTATTGGTTAATATTCTGTTTTGCAAGGGTGATGAGCTCGGGGTCGCAGCCAAGGATAGCGGCGATGCGGAGGGCCTCGTGGGGCACATTGTCGGAGAGGTCTTCGGTGAGGGAATAGTCGATGAAGCGGTTGATATTCTGCGGAGTGAGCGGAACATGCTCCATATCCTCGACGAAGCCGCGAACACGCAACCGGCGGCAGGCCGCGCCCAGGCCGCTGTAGTGGGTGGTGACGAGGCTGACAGAGGATGTCTGCTGCAGCAGGCTGATGAGAGCCTGCACGAGGGCCTTGCCCTCGACGGGATTGGTGGTGCGAGCGGGTTCGTCTATCAGTACGAGCATCTGCTCAGTGCGGCTACGACGCAATATGTCGCTGATCTTGATGATCTCAGAGGCATAGGACGAAAGGCCGTTCATCTCGTCCTGGTCGTCGCCGATAGAACTTACGATGTCGCTAAAGAGCATGGTCTCAGATGCTTGCGCTGGGGAATAAAAGCCACACTGTATCATCATTTGGGCTGTGCCGATGCTTTTGAGGAGCACTGTCTTGCCGGCCATGTTAGCGCCGGTGATGAGGGTGACACCGGGGGCTACTGACAGGCTGACAGGCTGATAGCGCAGGCCGAGTTGCTCGTTGCGGTCGCGCAAGCGGGGGTTGACGAGCAGCGTGTGGCTTATGCGGTTGCCTATAACGGGCCGTGTCAACGACCATCGGATGGATAGGTCGGCCTTGGCTAATAGGAAGTCGGCATAAGCCATTTGTTCCAAAGCCGTTGCAAGTGCATCGTGGTGGTAGGTCAGGCGGTCGCTAAGGTGTAGGCAAACTTGCTGCTGCACCTCGTTTTGCTCGGCGAGCAATTGCGCAATGCGTGTGACATCGCCATCGTGCTCCTGAAGCGCCTTCAGTTCGTGGCGCAGAGGAGCCAAGCGTTCATCATAAGAGTCATAGATATAGAAGTTTGCGATGCCGGTATGGTCTGGGTCGAGCAGGCTGAATACCTCCGTGAGATCGGGAAGGCAGACGGCCTGGTCGAGACGCAAGGCAACAAGGGCTTCACGAGCTTTGCTATTGATTGAGGCAAGGTTCTTGATTTCAAATAGTTCTACCTCGTTGAGGGTTGTGTGTGCAGACAGTGATGCGAGAGTGCCCTGAATGTCATGCAGTTGCATGAGACAGTGGCGCAGATCGTTGTAAGACCTCTTGCTATCAGTGTCTTGGGTGGCATGGATGGCCGCTTCAAGACGGTTCCACTCGGCTTCAAGCCGAGGACGGTCTGTCAGCAGGATGGTGTCGAGCATTGCCCGGCGGCCGGCAGATGACATAAGTTCCATGTTATCAATGACGTATTGGAACCCTGTGTCACGTTTTATCAGTTCTTTTATTTTCATATCTTCATAACGTCGTAGACAGGCGTCTGCAGAGCATCGGAGAGTGCGGAGCAGGCTGTGTGTGAGTCGAGCAGGAAGCCCTGCGGAGATGTGGGATTAAGGGTGACGGCGATGAGACGGCTGCGTTGCAGCACCATGACGCGGTTGCCGCGGCGAAGGAATTCATGGTAGGCCTCAGGGGTGATGAAAAGCTTCGTAAAGTCCCTTGCTATCAGGCAAATGTCTTTCCCGCAGGAGGAGAGCGCTTTCAGTAGACGATCGCTGACGGCACCGGCGGCAAAAAGGCGTGTGCCGAAGCGAAGGAGGTTGTTAGACGACTGGTCGATCAAGAAGACAGAAGCGATGCCAAGGTCGTGAGGAAGGCCGTCGCCACCGATGCCCCAAATGCCTGATTCTATGGTATTAAGTCTCTCTCTCAGGGTGGGTTCTACCTCGTCAAGGCAGATGAGGTCGTGGAGGAAGCGGGTGCGGGCGACGAGTTGTTTGAGATTGGCCGAGACTGCGGCACCGGTGGCGAGGATGAGCGCCTCGGTGACGGTGGGCGAGGCGAGGCTCAGACGCGAGAGTGCTCCATCGACGATGGAGAGTCTACATCCCATAGAATCAAGTTGTTCTATCTGATGGCGGAGGATGCTTGTGGTGGCTGCTCCGGAGAGGAGTGCTTTGCCTCGCACCAGCACGCGGGCTGTGACCAAGGGCCCCAGGGCAGTGCGCCGGCTGTCGACATGCTCGATGCAGCTCACCAGTTGCCGCTTGAGATAGTGCTGTTCGGAGGTGATGAAACGGGTGCCTTCGTAGAGTATGATTTCGGGTTTGGCGGTGGCGAAAACGGAGTCGATTTGTTCGCCGTCGACGCCAATGGAGGTGACCCCTACCGGTACGTGTAACTCGTTCAATCTATGAAGAATATAGTTGAGACAGACCGTCTTGCCGGTGTTCTTTTCAAGGCCGACGATGGAGAGGCTGCGATGTTGCAGTATGTCAGGTACGAAGGGCATATTTCAAGCGGCAAATATACGAAAAAAAACAGATATAATGGCGATTGTTGTACAATTTGCTGATATGCAGTGTTATGTGCCGGTAGTCAGTGCTTTGGTTCTTCGTGGTGTACGTATCAAAACATCTTTTGCGCCGTCGGAGGTATTATGTGTTGGGGTGAAACAAGCGATGAGGAGACCGTGTATGTTGCATACTTTCAGTGGGTTAGTGTTTGAAATTCATGGGGTGTACTATCGCGTCTGCGTAGTGGCCTGAATGATAGTGGATTGTGGCTTCTTGGTCCGGGGATGGTCCGGGGATGGTCCGAGGATGGTCCGAGGGTGGTCCGATGAAAGCCGGACGAGCGGCGGCCCGGAGGCGGTGCGGCGGCGGGATGCGTGGGGTGGGGGAGATGGGCAGACGGCGGCTAACGGCTATCTGTTTGTTTTGGTTTCGACAGGGTGAATGGGAAAATGTCTGCACATGATGGTATTTTTATTTTGCTGATTTATAATAAAAACGTATCTTTGCAGAACGATATGCTATGCCTTTGCGTATGTAACGTGCTGGTATAGAGTGGTTAGTATGGAAATAAAGCTTAGAACAGATATGAAGAAAAAGAACCATGGGAGGCTGATGGCTGCGGCGATTGCCGCAGGAGTGATGCTTTTTGCCTCGTGCACGTCGACGGAAGAGATCGCTTACGTCAGCGATGCCGTACGCGACAGTGCGGTGGCCATCTCGGGCCAGTTCACCAAGGGCATTCAGGCCAACGACCTGTTGAAGATTTATGTCGAGAGCGAGACCCCGCTTGCGACGGTTCCTTTCAATCAGGAAACCAACAAGATAGCTGTCTCTGACGGCACTGTGATGAACCCCGGGGCGTCGGCCGTCAGCGGCTACTTGGTGAGCAACAACGGCACGATTATCTTTCCCGTGCTGGGCGAGATACAGGTGCTGGGGATGACTCATGCCGAGCTTGCGGCCGAGTTGCAGCGTCGCCTGCGTGAGCAGGGCTACATCAATGATGCCGTGGTGACGGTGAACCTTATGAACTTCAAGGTCAGTGTGTTGGGAGATGTTGCGAGGCCGGGGCAGATTATGGCTACGGGTGAGCGCCTGACGATATTCGAGGCGCTGGCCATGGTGGGCGACATGACCATCTATGGCCAACGGCGCAACGTCACCGTGCTGCGCGAGGAGAACGGTGTGCGCACCATCGGCGAGCTCGACTTGTCGTCGAAGGAGGTCTTCAATTCGCCGTATTACTATCTGCATCAGAACGATGTGGTGTATGTGGAGCCCAACATGAAAAAGAAAAAGACCGCCATGCGCGACCCGATGATAATGACCTATATATCAGCTGGGTTGTCTATAGTGTCGACGCTGAGTTCGGTGTTCTACTACTATATTATGGCCAAATACTATAACAATCGCAGCTAAAGAAAAACAGAAGTTAAAACCTGAAGCAATATACTGAAAACTATGGAGAACAACAATCTTCAAAACCAAAACACCGGCGAGAATACAGAGAACACGATCTCTATTCGCGATATAGTGTTTCTGGTGCTGAACAATTGGTACTGGTTTGTGGCCTCGGTGGTGATATGCCTTGTGGCGGCGGCTTTTGTTTATAAAGCCCAACCCAAGACCTATACTGCGACGGGGACCATCCTGGTGCGCGACAACGACAAGCGTGCCGGATCCTCGGCGCGCAACATGGATGCCATCCTCAACAACATGGGGATGGAGGGCAGCGGCCTTTCCATTGAGAATGAGATATATATGCTGCGTTCCTCATGGCTCATGTCGCAGGTGGTGGATCGACTGGACTTGAACCATTTCTGCAACCGCAACGACCTGTTCCGCAAGGAGACCTACTACAAGGATGCCCCTGTGCGCCTGGAGGTTGAAGACAAGAAAGAGGATCGGCATGTGGGCGTGTCGCTCAAGGTGGACATCAAGGCCAACAACAAATACTCTTACGAGGGAGTCTGGAAGAACGCCAAGATAAAAGGGGAAGCCTACTTCAACGAGTTGGTGAACCTTGACGACACAGTGTCCTTCATGTTGGAGAAAACGCCATATTACAAAGACGCTTTTGAAGGAGTCAAGTTGCGTGTCGGAGTGGCGCCCTCGTTACCGATGGCTCGCAGTATGATTAAGAGGCTTGAAATCACTCGTGTGAACAAGATGGCCACCATACTTGCCATCTCGTTCAAGGACAGCAATCCCCGCCGTGCCAATGAGATTGTGGACACCTTGATTGCCGTCTATAACGACGACGCCGTCAATGACAAGAACAAGGTGGCCCAGAAGACGGAAGAGTTCATTGCCGACCGCATTGCCCTCATATCGGGCGAGTTGGGCGACGTGGATGCCGAGGTGGAACAGCTGAAAAAGCAGTCCAATCTGCCAGATGCGGAAGGGTCTGCCGGTCAGATCCTCCAGTCAGCCACCAGATATTCAGAGCAGGTGGTTGCGCTCGAGGCGGAATATCGCCTCATTGAGTTTGTGAAGAATTATGTTTCAGACCCCGCCAACAGCGAGCAGTTGCTGCCCGCTCACGTTGCTGTCGACGACGGTGCCACACAGAGCATGATTTCCTCTTACAACCAGCTTGTCAGTCAGTACCATAAGGTCAAGACCTCGGCCGGTGCCAACAACCCGCAGGTCCGCAACCTGAAGTCGCAGATGACGGCTCAGCTGGCCGCCATCAATACTTCGATAGACAACCTGCTGCAGGCCACGGCACTGCGGCTCCGCGAAGCGCGCAACCAAGAGGCCAGAGCCCGTGGTCAGATTGCCGCCATTCCGACTCAGACCAAGGCCGTTACGGAAGTGGGCCGTCAGCAGAAGATCAAGGAGGAACTTTACCTTTACCTGTTGAGCAAGCGTGAAGAGACAGCTATGAACTTGGCAATCACAATGGCCAACGCCAAGGTGGTGGAACCAGCCATCGTCGCCCCGACAGCCCCGCGCCTGTCGATGTTCGCCCTTGTAGGCCTGGTGCTTGGCTTGGCGTTACCGGCTGTTGTAATGTTCCTTATCAATTTCTTTGATGTCAAGCTGCGTTCGAAAACCGACGTGGAACGTCAGACATCGTTGCCCATCCTGGGTGAGATACCGGAGAAGCCTGAGGCACGTAAGAACGATGAAATCATCGTCACGGCCAACGGAACAGACGTGGTCACAGAAGCATTCCGCCTGCTTCACTCTAACATTCCTTTCTTCCTCAAGGATGGCGAGAAAGTGATACAGACCGTTTCGACTGTGCCTGGCGAAGGCAAGAGCTATACCGCCTTGAACCTTGCCCTCTCCCTGGCTTACACTGGCAAGCGCACATTGCTGGCCGACTTCGACTTGCGCAAACGTTCGCTTTCCAAGACCATTGACCGCCATAACCGCATGGGTCTCATCCACTACCTGCTCGACACGGAGGACAACTTTGAGAAATATATCTCGCACAGCGAGACAAGCGACCACCTCGACTATATCGTTTGCGAGAAGACCCCGCCTAATGCCACCCAGTTACTTATGGGTGACAAACTGGATAAACTGGTGGCCTATCTGAGAGAGCATTACGATTACATCATCTTCGACTCGACGCCCGCCCAAATAGTTGCCGACGCTGCCATCATCAACCGTGTGGCCGATCTGACAACCTATGTTATGCGTATCGGGCACCTCAACAAAGCCTCCCTGCCGTTTATCCAGGAGATGTCCGACAAGGGACGATTCAAGAACATGGCAGTCATCCTCACCGATGTGCCGCTCATCAAGAAGCGCTATGGTGGCTATGGCTACGGTTATGGCTATGGCTATGGTTACGGTTATGGCTACGGTTATGGCTA